>JBJKQL010000110.1:0-27520 GCA_046705265.1 Ferrovibrionaceae bacterium | reverse complement strand
ACCAAACCACCCCGAAAGCCCAGCCATAGGCACCATCCAACCGTGCCCGCTCAACCCCAGACCCCAAGGCAAGGGCGTCCTTATAGACCCTCCCCTCCATCCCCACAAGCCTAATCAAGCAAAAATTAATACCGCACTCTTGGGGGCTCAAGGTCTCACCAAATCAGGGACAAATCAGCCAACTTTATACAATTCCTCGCAAGCGCAGCGCGGCAACCGCATCAGTCCCATAACCGATCTCTCCAAGAATCGTTTCGGTATGTTCACCGAGCAGCGGCGCCCGCGCGTAAAGACGGCCCGGCGTCACGGAAAGCTTGACTTGACTTTCCACAATCGGCGCTTCGCCCTCAAGGCCGGGAAAGCCCATCGGACGCAACATACCAAGCGCCGCCACGTGGGGATCGTCGAGGATCTCCTGCTGGGTATAGACAGGACCTGCGGGAATGCGCGCATCTCCCAACGCCGTGAGCGCCTCGGCCGTGGTGCGTTCTGCGCACCATTGCGCCATGCGGGCGCTGATAACTTCGCCATGATCGCCGCGAGAGATATCGTCCTTGAAGCGAGGATCGCTGAGCCAATGGTCCTCGCCGATCAACTTGACCCAACGGCGGAAAAGCGGCTGACCGACCACCTGCACCATGATCCAGCCGTCTTCGGTCTTGAAGATATCGGCTGGGGCCGAGGTCTGGCCGCGATTGGCGGTCGGCACGCGGTTGATACTGGTAAGTGCTTGCTCGATCAGGAGTGAATTGGTGAAGGTCATGGCGGTGCGGAGAAGTGCGCCTTCCACAATCTGGCCTTGTCCGGTTTCGCGGCGCGACAACAGTGCCGCGAGCGTCCCGAATGCGCAGCCGAGCGCCGTACCAAAATCGACCCAGGGGGCCAAGGAGCGCCGCGGCCCGCGTTCATCGCCGGACATATACGCCGAACTCGACATCGCCTGGCCGACGCCGTCGAATCCAACCTTGTGGCTATAGGGTCCGCCAGCGCCAAATGCCGAAACCGTCGTGAGGATAATATCGGGCTTCGTCGCCTTCAGACTCTCGTAATCGAGCTCCATTGCCTTCAGCGTCGGCGGCGGCAGGTTGGCGACCACGACGTCGGCGGTCGCGACCAGCTTGCGCACGATCTCACGACCCTCTTCCGTCATCGGATCAAGAGTGAGCGAACGCTTGTTCCGGTTCATCTGCAGAAAGAGACCCCCCTCGCCGGTTTCGGCAAGCGGCACGAGATAGCGGTCTTCACTACCGCCGATCTTCTCTATCCGAATCACATCGGCGCCAAAATCGCCAAGCAAGGTCGCGCAGTACGGGCCCGCAATATAACGGCCGAAATCCAATACCCGAAGACCAGAAAGAACTCCGCTCATAATCTCATTCCTGTCTGGAGCTGAACCGAAACACGATGCCCATCGCGCTCAAGTCGTGATGCCGCCGTCGATCGCCCAAGCCTGGCCGGTGATGAAGCGGCTTTCGTCGCTCGCGAGATAGACGCAAAGAGCGGCAACTTCCTCCGCCGTACCGAAGCGACCCATGGGCTGCCGCGCGATGAAGTCGCGGCGCGCCTTTTCGACATCGGGGAATGCCTTGATGCGTTCTTGCAAAGACGGGGTCTCGACGGTTCCCGGGCAAATCGCATTGCAGCGAATGCCCCGGCTCACGAAATCGGCCGCGACCGATTTGGTTAGGCCGATCACAGCGGCCTTGGTCGCGCCGTAGATAAAGCGGCTGGGAAAGCCTTTCATGCTCGAACAAACAGAGGCCATGTTGAGGATACTGCCGCCGCCCCTCTTGAGCATCGTCGGCAGAAACACCTTGATGGTGCGAAACATGCTCCGTACGTTGAGATCAAAGGAAAAAACCCATTCGTCCTCGGTTGCGTCCAGCACGCTCCCATGCGCCACGAAGCCGGCACAATTAAAAAGCACGTCGACCGCTCCCGCCTCCTCTGCTGCCGCAACAATCGCTGCTGCATCGCACACGTCGAGCTTGCGAAGCGAAATGCCTTTCGTCGCGCCGAGATCGTTGAGCTTGTCTTCTTGGCGGTCGGTTGCGATGACGCTGGCTCCTTCGTTGGCGAAGGCAAGCGCCGCCGCCCGTCCTATGCCTTGCGCCGCCGCCGTGACGAAGATTCGTTTGCCTTGAAGACGCTCGCCCATCACCGTTTCTCCCCCAACCAAGCCTCATTAACGCAGTTCTGCAGCGTGCCCTCCCGCAGATAGAGCATAGCGGTCTCCATCGCTTTGCGGCGCATATCTTCGAATGAGGCGGCACTATAGAACGCCGCATGCGGCGAAAGGATCAGGCGGCCCTGGATCCATGGTTCCGCCGCACGCCAAGCGCGGATCAGGGGCGAAGCGACATCCGGCGGCTCGTCCGGCAGAACATCAAGGCCCGCGGCCGCGATCTTCCCGCTATTGATACCGTCACAGATGGCATCAAGATCGCATACCGGGCCACGAGCGGTATTAATCAAAATAATGCCGGGCTTCATGGCGGCCACCGCCTCGGCATTGATGAGGTCCTTCGTCTCAGCCGTCAGCGGTGTATGCAGGCTTACGGCATCGGCTTGGCTCAACAGGTCCTTGAGGCTGCTCACCCGGCGGAATCCCAAGGCAAGATCGGTTCCGTTCGGAAGATAGGGATCGAAGAACACTACCTCCATGCCGAAGGCGCGGGCACGAAGGGCTGCCGCAGTGCCGATGCGCCCCAGCCCCACAACGCCAAAGACCGTCCCACGCAACCGCCGCACAGCGGGAGCGATGGCAAAGCGCCAATTCCCGAGGGGATCGACCCGAAGCGCAGAATCGTAAGTTACTACGCCGCGCGCCAGGGCGAGCATCATGGCAATGGCATGGTCGGCCACCTCGCTGGTACCGTAATCCGGCGTATTGCAAACCGGAATGCCGCGCCGACCAAAAGCGGCAAGACTGATCTTGTCGAAGCCAACGCCGGCGCGCACCAGGATGCGGCAGTGGCTCGCGAGTTCCGCTGCCCGCTCCGTGATAAGCATCGTGTTGTAAACGATAATCGCGTCGGCCTTGGCCCAGTCCGCCGGCGTGATGTCGTCGACTTTTTCTAGCATGCGAATGTCGAACTCGACGTCCGGCCCAGCCACCGCCTGCTCGATATCCGGCCCGCTGCTGAACCGAGCGTCGGGAAACAAGATACGCATCGATCCCTCCCGTAAAAAACTACGCTTGCTACCGCCTTCTCGATCCATTTCCACGCGCCGATCTCGCGGCGAATCTTCATTGCGAGTTCATTGCGAGTCGAAAGATGGTAGACAGGGGACAGAGCCCCAGCAAGGCCCAAACCCCATGGCCGCCCGGACGCTGCCCGTTTCCGCGGAAGCGCGCGTTGCGACTCGGCCCTACGCAAATCGACCCACTTACTCCGCCGGCGCGCGTTGCCTTGTTTCGTGGGCACGATCCCGCACGATCGTCAAGAAGCGGTGAACCGCCTGTGGCAGCGGGCTCTTCTCAGTTATCCCCGATATCCCCGAATGTCGATACCAGTTTGCTGTGTCATTGAGACAAAGATTGCGGCAATATGACGGTCATGAGCTCGGCTTCGGAATTCATCACCCTCGCGCCGCGAAGCGAGCAAGAGAACCTTCCCGCCTATCGCGTCGCACCGCACAACATCGAAGCCGAACAAGAATTGCTCGGCGCCATGCTGGTGAATAACGATGCCGCGACCAAGGTTGCCTCATTTCTCGCACCGGAACACTTCGCCGAACCGGTGCACGGTCGAATCTATCAGGCGGCGCTCCAACTGATCGAACAGGGACTGATCGCAAGTCCGGTCACGCTGAAGACCTATTTCGAGCGTGACGAGGCCCTGGCGACGATCGGCGGCGCTGGCTATCTCGCGCGTCTTGCGGCCGCCGCGACCGCAATCATCAACGCCGAGGACTACGGCCGCCTGATCTATGATCTGGCGCTGCGCCGGCAGCTGATCCAGATCGGCGAAGAGATGGTCAATACAGCCTATGACAGCCGCGTCGACCAAAGCGCCGCGGCACAGATCGAAGACGCCGAACAGCAGTTGTTCACGCTTGCCGAAAAGGGACAGTTTGAGGGTGGGTTCCAATCGTTCACCGCGTCCGTAGCCCAGTCCATACAAATGATCGATGCCGCATTCCATCGCGGCGGGCTTTCGGGCGTGTCGACTGGGCTCGTTGACCTTGACGGCAAGCTCGGCGGCCTGCACCGCTCTGATCTCATCATTCTTGCCGGCCGACCATCGATGGGAAAAACGGCGCTCGCCACGATGCTCGCCTTCAACGCGGCGAAACGCCATCTCGACACCAAGGGCGAAGATGGTGCTGTGGTTGGCTTCTTCAGCCTCGAGATGTCGGCCGAGCAGCTCGCGACCCGCATCCTCGCCGAGCGGACCGAACTTTCCTCGGCCAAGCTAAGGCGAGGCGAGATCGATGACGAGGATTTTGCCAGCAAATTGGTGCCAGCTAGCCAACTGCTCGCCAAACTGCCGCTTTTTATCGACGACACGGGCGCGCTCAGCATATCCGCGTTGCGGACGCGCGCACGCCGCTTGAAGCGCCTGCATGATGTCGGTCTGGTTGTCGTCGACTACCTGCAGTTGATGCGAGGCTCCAGTGTCCGCGCGAATGACAACCGAGTGCAGGAAATTTCCGAGATCACCCAAGCCCTGAAAGCGCTCGCGAAGGACCTTGATTTGCCGATTGTGGCCTTGTCGCAATTGAGCCGCGCCGTCGAGCAGCGAGACGACAAGCGGCCTCAGCTTGCCGATTTGCGCGAATCAGGCGCCATTGAGCAAGATGCCGACGTCGTCATGTTCGTCTATCGAGAAGAATACTATAAGCGTCGCCAGGAACCTCGCATCGATTCCCCCGAGCACGCGAAATGGCTGGCCGAGATGGAAAGTATCCATAATGTCGCCGAGGTGATCATCGGCAAGCAGCGCCATGGACCGATCGGCAAGGTGGAACTCTATTTCGAGCCCGAGTTTACGCGCTTCCGAGACCTGATGCCGGAGGAACGGCTCCCGCCGCCGCTTTGATGGCGCAAACGCCCGGTAATCCTGCGCTGGGTTCGCCGCCCGAGGCGTCCGCAGGTTTCGTTGGCGGCGATTGCCGTCTCATCGTCGATCTCGGGAAGATCGCCCGAAATTGGCGGCAGCTCCAGAAGGTAGTCGGAACGGCGACCTGCGCAGCCGTGGTTAAGGCCGATGCCTATGGCCTTGGGCTGGCGAAAGTCGCCCCTGCCCTCTCCGATGCGGGGTGTACCGTTTTTTTTGCTGCCCATCTTGCGGAAAGCTTGGCGTTACGGCAGCTCCTGCCGAAGGCTGATATCTATCTTCTACACGGCTTGCCTGCTGAGGCCGCAGCGCAAACCATCGAGGCTCGTCTGATCCCGGTTCTGCACAACCGCAGCGACATCGGCGCCATGGCGGTGCTCGGCCGCCGGATCGGCCGGATTCCGGTCGGGATTCAAATCGATACCGGCATGACCCGTCTCGGGCTTGAGCCAGACGAAGCGCTAAGCTTGACCGCAGGCGATTGTGATGGCCTCGAAATCAAACTGGTGATGAGTCACTTGGCTTGTGGCGATGAGCCGCAACATCCGAAAAATTCCGCTCAACGACGTGCGTTTGCAACGCTCTTGCCGAAGCTTTTTCCGGGTCTGCCACGGCCAAGGGCCTCGCTCGCTGCCTCGCACGGCATCTTTCTTGGACCCGAATACCATTTCGACATAGTACGGCCGGGTGTCGCGCTTTATGGCGCGAACCCCCATCCTGGACATCCCAACGAAATGGAAGAAGTCGCCTGCCTGAAAGGAAAAGTCCTGCAAATCCGTGACGTTGACACGCCTCGGACCGTTGGCTATGGTGCCACGCATCGTTTGAACGGCCCGGCCCGCATCGCCACGGTTTCGATTGGCTACGCCGATGGCTATCCGAGAGCGCTCAGCAACCGCGGTTTCGCTTATTTCGGCCAGATGAGAGCGCCGGTAGTGGGACGGGTGTCGATGGATCTCATGACAGTGGATGTTACCGGCTTGCCGGCGGCGGCCATCGTCCCCGGAACCTTCGTCGACGTCATCGGCGGTGGGATCGATACCGCGCTTGACCGGGTCGCGTCCCTCGCCGGCACCGTCCCCCATAATATTCTGACCGGCCTCGGGCGGCGGCCTGAGCGGATATATCTCGGTTGTGCCGAATGACCAACCCCCTCGCGCTCATCGGAAGCATCTTTCTCGATTTCCTGGCCGCTGCCGGCCGGCTCACGATTTTTGCCGTCGACAGCATTCGTTACGCTTTTGTCCCGCCCTATTATCCGCGTGCCGTCGGCCGCCAGATGTTGACGATCGGCTACTTTTCTCTGCCCGTGGTCGGCCTAACCGCCCTTTTTACGGGCATGGTGCTCGCGCTCCAGATTTACGTCGGAAGCTCCCGTTTCAATGCCGAGAGCGCGGTCGCATCGATCGTCGTCATCGGCATCACGCGCGAGCTCGGACCGGTCTTGGGCGGCCTCATTGTCGCTGGCCGTGTTAGCGCCGCCATGGCGGCCGAAATCGGTACCATGCGGGTCACCGAGCAAATTGACGCTTTGATCACGCTCTCGACCAACCCGTTCAAATATCTAATAGCACCGCGACTGATCGCCGGCATCACCATGCTGCCGCTTCTGGTCATTGTCGCCGATATTATCGGCGTCTTCGGTGGCTACCTCGTCGGAACCCAAACCCTGGGTTTCAATCCCGCCGCCTATCTTCAGAACACTTTCAGTTATCTTCACACGGAAGATGTGGTTTCGGGCCTCGTCAAGGCAGCGGTCTTCGGATTCATTATTGCCCTGATGGGCGCCTATCAGGGCTATTTTTCGAAGGGTGGGGCGCAAGGCGTCGGCCGCGCCGCGACCAACGCCGTGGTCTCTGCCTCTATTCTTATTCTGACGTCGGACTATCTCATCACCGAACTCTTCTTCGCCCGATGACCCAGGCGCCGAAAATCGAGCTTCGTGACGTGTATAAGAGCTTCGGGCCGAAAAAGGTACTGAACGGCATCGATCTCACCATCAAGACCGGTGAATCGGTCGTCGTAATCGGCGGCTCTGGCACCGGCAAGTCGGTGATGTTGAAATCGATTCTCGGTCTGCTCACCCCTGAGAGCGGTAGTATCCGGGTCGACGGCGAGGAGGTCATTCGCATCAGCGGCAGCGCGCGGGAACGGGTGCTACGCAAATTCGGCATGCTGTTTCAGGGTTCGGCCCTGTTCGACAGCCTCAAGGTGTGGGAGAATGTAGCGTTCGGGCTGATTCATGGGCGGGGCATGCCGCGAACCAAGGCCAAGGAGGTGGCGCTCACCAAGCTCGCCGAAGTCGGCCTTGGAGCCGAGGTTGGCGAACTCAACCCGGCGGAGCTTTCGGGTGGCATGCAAAAACGTGTCGCGCTTGCCCGTGCCATTGCCGCCGAGCCAGAGATCATCTTCTTCGATGAGCCGACCACCGGTCTCGATCCGATCATGGGCGACGTAATCAACGAACTCATCGTCTCCTCGGTCAAAAAGCTCGGCGTGACCACGCTCTCGATCACCCACGACATGGCGTCGGCCCGCAAGATCGCGGACCGGATTGCCATGATCTTCGACGGCAAGATCATCTGGCAAGGTCCGGCATCGACAATCGAACACTCCGGCAACCCCTACGTGGATCAGTTCATCCACGGCCGCGCCGAAGGTCCGATCCGGATGGAGGTTCGGCGGTCTTGAGCGGCGTTCGGGACAACGACTGAAATGGCAAGGTCGCAGGACCGTTATGTTTGCCAAAGCTGTGGCGCCGTCTACGCCAAATGGCAGGGTCGCTGCGACGAATGCAGCGGCTGGAACTCGGTGGTCGAAGAAACCGCCAAGGCGCCTCTCTCCAAAGCTCTGGGTGGCCGTCGAGGCCATAAGCTCGAATTCGTTTCGCTGCAAGGCACGGCAAATCCGGAACGCCGGCTTTCGACCGGCATTACCGAACTTGATCGCGTGCTCGGCGGCGGCACGGTTTCCGGATCGGCCGTCCTGATCGGCGGTGATCCCGGCATCGGCAAATCGACCCTCCTCCTGCAGACCGTCGGCGCGCTTGCGAAGGGGGGCGCCAAATGCGTCTATATCTCGGGCGAAGAGGCAGCGGATCAGATCGCCATGCGCGGCCGGCGCATCGGGATGAATGAAGCCGCGGTTGGCTTCGCCGCCGCAAGCGATCTTCGCGATATCCTGGCCTCGCTTGCAGCCGCTGGCCCGATCCAGGCGGTCGTGATCGATTCGATCCAGACCCTTCATTCCGACACGCTCGACTCAGCACCAGGCACCGTTGCCCAGGTGAGGACGGCCGTGCAAGAACTCGTTGCTTATGCCAAGCGAAGTGGCGCCGCCGTCTTTCTCGTTGGCCACGTCACCAAGGACGGCCAGATCGCCGGCCCCCGAGTCGTCGAGCACATGGTCGATACCGTGCTGTATTTCGAGGGCGACCGCAGCCACCGTTTCCGCATCCTTCGCGTCGTCAAGAATCGTTTCGGGGCGACTGACGAGATCGGCGTCTTTGCCATGACCGAAGGCGGCTTAGCCGAGATCGGCAATCCGTCGGCGCTTTTTCTTGGCCAAGGCAACGCCCGGGCAAGCGGCGCCGCGGTTTTTGCCGGAATTGAAGGAAGCCGCCCGCTTCTGGTCGAGATCCAAGCGCTCGTCGCCGCCTCGTCGTTCACCACCCCGCGCCGTGCAGTGGTCGGATGGGATAGCGGCAGGCTCGCCATGGTCCTCGCTGTTCTGGACGCTCGCTGCGGCATGACGTTGTCAGGCCGCGACGTCTACCTCAATGTCGCGGGCGGACTTCGGGTCAATGAGCCGGCGGCCGATCTGGCCGCTGCGGCGGCCTTGGTTTCATCGCTCGCAAACGAGCCCCTCCCCGAAGACACCGTCGTATTCGGCGAGATCAGCCTTGCCGGTGAGGTGCGCCCCGTTGCCCATACCGAAGCCCGAATCAAGGAAGCGGCGAAGCTTGGCTTCACCCAGGCTCTGGTCCCCTTTGGCAGCGGACTTCGCAACCCGCCGCTCCGCCTGACCGAGATCGAACGGCTTTCTGACCTCCTTGCGCTGTTTCCGCCGGTCGAGAAACGAGTCCAGGCATGAACGCCGTCGCCACGTGGCTACCCGTGCATCCGCTCGATCTTGCGATCGTGCTCATCATTCTAGTGTCGGCCATTTTCGCGTATTTTCGCGGCTTCGTGCGCGAGGTGCTGGCGGTGATGGGCTGGCTCGGCGCGATTATCGCAACCCTGTATCTGTTCCAGCCGCTGTCGCCCTTCGCCCGCCGCTATATTCATTCTGAGCTGTTCGCCGACCTCACCACCGGCGTCGTCATCTTCATCGTCTCACTGGTCCTTTTGTCCCTGATCAGCCAGAGCCTTTCCGACAAGGTGCAGCGCAGCCGGTTGAGTGCAGTCGACCGCATCCTCGGCTTTTTCTTTGGCATCGTCCGCGGCGTGGTCGTGGTTCTGATCGCGTATCTTCTTGCCGCCACCATCGTGCCGCCATCCGAGCAGCCGCCCTGGGTGCGCCAAGCCAAGCTCGTGCCTTTGGTCCGCGATGGCGGCGTTTTCATCGTTCACATGTTACCCGGGATCAAGGCTATCCGGCACGACGCCTTCAGAAGTGAATCAAGCTTGACAAGCCCGAACTTAGCACCATCTTTTCAGGCGAAAGTTGTGCCGCCACCGGTCTACAAAGGGGCCGAGCGTCGGGCTCTCGACAATCTGATCCTGAATAACGGGGGCCAATGAACGAGTTGCCATTTACCACCAACCCACTGGCCGACGACAAGCTGCACGAGGAATGCGGCATTTTCGGCATTTTCGGCCATCCCGACGCTGCCGCCCATACGGTTCTCGGCCTACACGCATTGCAGCACCGCGGCCAGGAGGCCGCAGGGATTGTCACCACCGAAGGCCGTCACTTTAACAGCCACCGCGGTGTTGGCCATGTCGGTTCGATTTTCGGTGCGCAAACCGTGATGAACAAGCTGCCCGGCGTCTGCGCCATCGGACACGTGCGCTATTCCACGACAGGCGAAACGGTACTTCGCAACGTCCAGCCGATCTTTGCCGAACTCGTCGGCGGCGGTCTCGCGATCGCTCATAACGGCAATCTGACCAATGCCTATGCGTTGCGCCGCGATCTTGTCGGGCGTGGCTGCATCTTCCAATCCACCATGGACACCGAAGTGATTATCCACTTGATCGCCACCAGTCCGCGCCATGGCATCGTCGAACGGCTAGTGGACGCGCTGCGCCAAGTGCAAGGCGCCTATTCACTTGTGGCGCTGACCGAGACGGCATTGATCGGGGTTCGCGACCCCTATGGCGTGCGGCCGCTCGTGCTCGGCACACTGAAGGGCGTGCCGATCCTGGCCTCGGAAACCTGCGCCCTCGACATAATCGGAGCCGAGTTCGTACGCGACATCGAGCCTGGTGAAATCGTCGTCATCGACGCCGACGGCATCACCAGCCATCATCCCTTCCCGCCGAGCCACGGACGTTTTTGCATCTTCGAGTACATCTATTTTGCCCGCCCCGATTCTCTGGTCGAGGGCCGAAGTGTCTATGAGGCCCGCAAGCGCATTGGACACGAACTCGCACGCGAGCATCAGGTTGCCGCGGACGTCATCGTACCGGTACCGGACTCCGGCGTGCCCGCAGCGATCGGCTATTCGCGGGAAAGCGGGATTCCCTTCGAGTTCGGCATCATCCGCAATCACTATGTCGGCCGCACCTTTATCGAGCCCGAGGACCAGATCCGTCATCTCGGCGTGCGACTCAAACACAACGCCAACCGTATTTACCTCGAGGGCCGGCGAGTGATCCTGGTGGACGATTCCATTGTGCGCGGCACCACGTCGACCAAGATCGTTTCCATGGTCCGTGAAGCTGGCGCGCGCGAGGTCCATATGCGGATCGCTAGCCCCCCTACCACCCACTCCTGCTTCTACGGCGTCGACACTCCGGACCGCGACGACCTTCTCGCCGCACACCACAGCGTCGAGACCATGCGCCAGGTGATCGGCGTCGATAGCCTTGCCTTCATTTCCCTCGACGGTCTTTACCGGGCCATGGGCGAGCCGGGCCGCGACGGCCTCAGCAGGCGATTCTGCGATGCCTGCTTTTCTGGTGAGTATCCCATCCCTCTTATCGACCACGAGGAAGGCGCGCCGAACGGCCAGCTTTCGCTACTGACCGAGCACGTGTAGCTTCGGGGCCGCCGTCCCAAACCTCAAAAGAGCTAAAAGGATATCCGTCCGTGTCCGCGTCTCCTTCCCGTCGTCTTGAGGGCCGCATTGCGCTTATCACCGGAGCTTCGCGTGGCATCGGCGCTGCTATAGCACGGCGTTTCGCTGCCGAAGGGGCCCACCTTATTCTTATCGCCCGCACTGTGGGCGGCCTCGAGGAGATCGACGACGAGATCCGAAGTATCGGGGCAAGCGCTACCCTGGTACCAATGGACTTAGGCGAGACAGAAAAGATCGATACCCTGGCGGCACCACTTTTAGAGCGCTTCGGACGTCTCGACATTCTCGTCGGGAATGCCGCCATTCTCGGCCGGCTGACCCCAATTCAACTTTATCCACCAGACCTTTGGGGGAAGGTTTTTAACTTGAATGTGACAGCGAATTGGCGCCTGATCCGGGCCGTTGACCCGTTGCTCCGCACCTCGCCCGCTGGCCGCGTGCTGTTCGTGACTTCAGGGATCACACGGCGCTTCGTACCCTATTGGGGCGCCTATGCGGCGAGCAAGGCTGCCCTTGAATCGCTCGCGATGACCTATGCCGCCGAGACGGCGAACACGAAGGTGCGTGTCAATCTGATCAACCCAGGTCCGACACGAACGGCGATGCGGCTCCAGGCCTTTCCGGGCGAAGACCGGGAAAAGCTAAAGCCCCCTGAGGCGGTGACCGAGGCCTTCGTCGCACTCGCCGAAGCCAGTTCGACCCTCCACGGTCAATGGGTCGCGGCGGACGAATGGCCAACAGACGGACTGGCCATGGCGCAGACGATAACGCATTCTTAGTTAGCTACCTTAGTTAGCTACGTTGTTATGCGCGGAGGAGGTGAGCGGCTCGACCGCACCTCGCCGTCACGACTCAGCGTAAGGATTCTCACCCTTCCGCAAATGAAAGCGGATCGGCATGCCGGGAAGATCGAAGGCCTCGCGCAGGCTGTTTGCGAGATAGCGCAGATAGGCGCTCGGCAACGCCTCGACATGATTGGCGAATATCGCAATCGTCGGGGGCCGCGCCTTGACCTGCGCGGCGTAGCGCAGTCGAAGGCGCCGGCCGCCAACCGCCGGAGGTGGATGGCTTTCTACCGCCGCCGCAAGCCAGCGATTAAGACGCGAAGTCGGCACCCGGCGATTCCAGCGCTCGAAAGCCTGCGTGACTGCCGGCATTAGCCGCTCGACATGCCAACCGGTCAGACCTGAAAGCGTCACGATGGCAAGCCCCCGCACCTGCGGCAGACTCTTCTCAATCCGATCCTCGAGCGCGGCCAGGGCTCGGCCGCGGTCAGCGACGAGTTCCCATTTATTGGCGGCGAGCACGACCGCACGGCCCTCTTCCACCGCCCGGCTTGCGATCGCAAGATCCTGTTTCTCGATCGGCTGTGTCCCGTCGATAACGACGACGACGACGTCGGCATAATCCATGGCCCGTCGGGCATCGGCCGCAGCGACTTTTTCGATGTGGTCGTGGAGCCTGGCGCGACGCCGCAGTCCCGCAGTGTCCACAAGCCGGACCGCCTGATCCTTGTAGCGCCAATTCACCGCAATTGAATCCCGCGTTAGGCCAGGCTCCGGCCCAACGAGGACTCGCTCGGAGCCAAGCAGACGATTCACCAGAGTAGATTTGCCGACATTGGGCCGGCCGACGATGGCGAGATGGATCGGGCCGTCAGGCTTCACTGCATCGGTTTCAGGGGCCCTCGCCGTTCCCGTTTCATCCGGTAGTTTGTCCTGCAGCGCCTGATAGAGATCGGCCATGCCCTCGCCATGGGTGGCCGAGATCGGCACCGCTTCTCCAAGCCCGAGGCTGAAAGCATCCGCCAAACCGGCCTCGCCAAGGCGACCCTCATATTTGTTCGCGACGAGAATCACCGGCCGGCCAGTCCTCCGCAGCCATCGCGCAAAATGCTGATCGAGCGGGGTTACGCCGGCACGGGCATCGACAACAAAGAGGGTAACGTCGGCGTCGCGAACCGCGGTTTCACTTTGTTGTCTGATTCGGGCGGCGATACTCCGGTCAGGCCCTTCCTCGAGTCCGCCGGTGTCGACAACACGAAAAGCGAGCGATCCAAGCCTCGCATCGCCCTCCCGGCGGTCGCGAGTCACCCCAGGCTGATCGTCGACCAGCGCCGAGCGGCGGCCGACGAGCCGGTTGAAGAGAGTCGACTTGCCCACATTAGGCCGGCCGACGATGGCGACTGTCGGTGTCACCGAAGAGCGATGAGCGTCGCGTTGTTGGTTAGGACGTAAAGCGTCTTATTTGCCACCACCGGAGGGAGAGACGCCGCGCCAGGCAACTTCATCTCGCCCAGCAATTCTCCAGAATAAGGCGAAAGAACGACCGCATAGCCATAATTTGAAAAAAGAATCAGCCGGTTCCCAGCGAGCACAGGGCCATGCCATACAATCAGTCCCGATTTATCCTTGGGATGCTGATACAGCGAGAGCTTGGTGTTCCATTTGACGCGCCCATCACTGGCGGAAATGCAAAGGACATCTCCCTTTGTCGTTACCACAAAAAGAAATTGGCCCGCAGTCCAGGGAGTCTGGATGCCCGAAATATCCTTGACCCAGATACGTTCGCCGGTCTGGAGATCGATTGAAGCCATGACCCCGGCGTGACTGATGGCGAACACACGACCGCGGTCGATAACAGGTTCGCCATCGATATCGGTAATCGTACCGACGGCGCTCGAGCGTTCCGGGCGGACCAGAGGCGTGGTCCACATAACGCCGCCATCATCGGCCCGAAACGCCATGAGATCGCCCGAGGAGAACGCCGCAATAACGATTCCCCCCGCTACCGCAGGACTGGCGCCACCTACCATCACCGCCGGTTCCGGCACGCCGACGTAGCTCCACAGCACTGCGCCGGTTTTCGCTGACAAAGCATAAAGCACGTTGTCATTGGTAACGGCAAAGACGCGGGCACCATCCACCGTTGGCCCCGTCCGGAACGGAACCCCTGCGGTATAGTGCCAAAGCATCTTTCCGGTCTTCGCTGAAAGCGCGAATATTTGCCCGTAAGCTGTTGTTACATAAAGAATTCCGTAATTATAAGCTAGGCCGCCTCCGACTGTGCCGCTTTGCATGCGGGAAGGTTTGAGATCGACACGCCAAAGATGCCGCCCCGATTTGGCGTCGATGGCATCGACATCGGAATAGGCATCCATCGTATAGACGCGACCGCCGCCCACCACTGGCTCGGCGAACAGGCCGGTGTTGCTGTAGCCTGACTCCCCGATCGATGTTCTCCAGACCTTGTGGGGTGCCGGTCCGAGCGCCAAATGGTACATGGCGTGGCTTGGATATCCCCCGGTCTCAGGCCAAGTTGGGTTCACGTAAGGTACCGGTAACAGGACCGGAATCGAGGCCAAGCTCGGATCAGGCTTAAGCGAGGTCTCGTTGGCGAGTATAGGAACGCGCTTGCCGGGCAACGGCACCTTGTTCGAGGTGCCGAAGTAGCTCGGAAACAGGCCGCACCCGGAAATCAAACCGGCGACCAAGCAAAGGGCCGCCGCTGAACGCCACCGACGCGGCAACTTACTTCGCCTCGGTCAAAGCAGCGTGCATTATCGCGGCGCGCTCGCGGATGCCGACCGGCGTCTCAGGATCATTGGCGAGAGCGCCGAAATCGTTCGCCGCCGCCTTCTTGTCGCCGGCTCTCAACTCCAGCACGGCCATCAGCTCGCGAGCGGAATAACGCCAGGGGTCGCCAAGCTGAAGAAGCGGCCGAAGCTCAGCCTCGAGCGCCTTGGGTTTGCCACTGTTGGCACGGTTCAGCACCGAGAGATAACGGGCGAGGTCGCGATAACGGGGAGCGGTCGAAGAATCCCGAGACAGCCGGTTGTAAGTGGCGATCGCGGCTTTGCGATCGCCGGCGGCGAGATAGGCGCCCGCAGCGCGCAACGCGGCCAAAACTCGATAGCCGCCATGGCCTTCGGCGGCGATCTTGGCAAAGGCGGCCGCGGCCGCGGCGGGATGGCCTGCGCGCTGCACGCTCGCGGCCTTGGCGTACAGCACGCTATCTTCTGAAATCTGATGGCTGCGGTAGTGCTGCCATCCGGTCCAGCCACCGGCGAAAACAACTGCCAGAACGCCGATGGCGATGATATAGGCGCCATAGCGATTCCACAGCTTTTCCAGGCGCTCCCGGCGAATATCCTCTTCGATCTCACGGATAAAGTCGGCCACTGATCACTCCGCCTGCGCCTCTCACGGTCGCGCCATTACTCCGGCCGGCCTTCGCCCTGTTGCACTTTGATGATGCCCCACACCCCGCTCCACAAGGCGCGAGGCACGCCCATCGCCGCCGGCCGCGCGTTATCGATCGTCGACCGTCCGAAAATTGGCCGCTACCATAGCCTGCGTCTTGGCGGACCGCAAACCTTAGCTGGTCACGCCGGCAACGTGCTGGCGGCCGCGCTCGCAATACGGCGAGAGTCAAGGCAATCCCGCACAGAAGGCCTGAAACCCCACCCGGGGGGCTGGCGCCGGCCGTCCGGCTCTGCTATAACCCGGCTCCTTCAAAGACACCCCTGATCCCCGGTAGCTCAGGTGGTAGAGCAGGTGGCTGTTAACCACCGCGTCGCTGGTTCGAGTCCGGCCCGGGGAGCCAAATCAGAACAAGGGCTTCTGGAACAATCCTGGAGCCCTTTTTCATTGAAGCGGCTGACGATGCCCGCCAGATGCACCTTCCTGCCCCCGGTCCCCCAACCGCTTCCGCTATTGGCCGGATCAGGCCGTCGCGCTCGACGCTTTGGCCGCGGCGTGAAGAATGCCCGGTATCCGCTTGTAGCTCTCGGCCCAGGGTCGCGTCTTCTCGAAGGCCCTGGCAACGCGCAACACAAGGGCATCGCCGCACATCGGACCGACGATCTGGAGCCCGACCGGCAGACCGGCCCTGGTCAAGCCGCAGGGTACGCTCGCCGCCGGTTGCTGACTCAGGTTGAAGGGATAGGTGAAGGGTGTCCAGATCGGCCATGACGCTTCCGGCTCACCCAACTCCTCGGGCGCGATCAGACCGGCGGTGAAAGCGGGAATCGGCAAGGTCGGCGTAACGAGAATCGGATAATCGGCACCGAACTTCTTGAGCCGAGCGCCGAACACGCCGCGTGCCTGCGTGGCTTTGAAATAATCATCAATGGAAATCGCCGCAGCGGCTTCGGCCATGCAGCGCAACAGGCGATCGATCAATGAACGCTTCTCTTCTGGGACTGACCGCACCACCTGTCGCGCGCCAGCCCACCAATGGGTGCGGAAGATCGCGAACGCGTCTTCTATGTCAGGATCGACCTCTTCCACCTCGGCGCCAAGATCAGCGAGCGCCTCGGCTGCGGCACGCACGAGGGCCGCGACCTCCATATCGACCGGGACGCCATGACCTTTCATGCTAAAGGCAATCCTTAACCCGGCGACGCCATCCTCCAGACCAGCTATGAAGTCTCGGTTTTCCGCCGGCAGGGCGGACCAATCGCGCCAGTCGGGCACGGAAAGCACGTTCAGGAGAAGCGCCGCGTCGGTCACGGTGCGGGTCATCGGGCCAGTATGGGCGAGCGTGCCGAAAATGCTCGGCGGCCAGGCCGGCACGCGGCCATAGCTCGGCTTCAGGCCGAAAATGCCGCTGAAGCCCGCCGGAATACGGATCGACCCGCCGCCATCGGTCCCGATCGCAAGCGGCCCCATGCCGCAAGCAACCGCGGCGGCAGCGCCCCCCGAAGAGCCACCGGCCGTCTTCGTCAGATCGAAGGGATTGCGGGTGATCCCCGTTAAGGGGCTGTCGGTGACACCTTTCCAGCCAAATTCCGGCGTTGCGGTCTTACCGAGGATGATGGCACCTTGTTCCTTGAGTCTTGCCGTCACCGGCGCGTCATCGTTCCAAGGCTGGTCAGCGTCAATCGTCTTCGAGCCGCGCAGCGTGGGCCAACTTTGGGTTAGGATCAGGTCCTTGATCGAGACCGGCACACCATCGAGCAGGCCGCGAGGCGCCCCTTTGGCCCACCGCATCTCGGATTCACGGGCCGCCTTCAGGGCGCCGGATTCATCCACCAAGCAGTAGGCATTGACGAGGCTATTCCCAATCGCAATGCGCTTAAGACAGGCCTGGACCACCGTGACCGGCGAGACCTGTTTTGCCCGGTAGAGGGCAAGGAGTTCACTGGCGGCGGTCAAGGCGAGATCATCGGTCATCACAAACGGGTCCCTGAAATTTCTTTCGCATCCAAGACTATAGCCCGGCGCGGGTGGGATTGCGACCGCCGACGGGCGGTGCTGGCACGTGCCTCGACTTTCATCTAAGCTCGCTTGATGGCTTCGCAACAGACACGGAACGGGAGTGCCGTTGTGCTCGGCGTCGGCGCAGGACTCGGTGCCGCGCTCGTCCGGCGCTTCGCCGCGGGTGGTCTTGCCGTCGCTGCAGCGGCGCGGCGCGAGGCGGAAGTTGAAAAGATCGCAGCCCCCCTCCGCACCGCTGGTCACACGGTCCTTGCCTGCGGCGTCGATGCGCGAGACGAAGATGCAATCGGCCAGTTTCTCGACCGAACCGAAGCCGACCTCGGCCCGATCCGGATCGCCGTTTACAACGCCGCGGGCTTTCCCCGAGCCAGTATCCTCGACCTCACCGCCGACCAGTACCGAAGCGCTTGGGAGGTCTGCTGTTTTGGAGGCTTTCTGTTCGGCCGCGAGGCGGCGCGGCGGATGGTACCGCGTGGCGAGGGCACCCTCTTGTTTACCGGCGCCACCGCATCACTTCGCGGCGGCGCACATTTTGCCGCTTTCGCAAGCGGCAAGTTCGCCCTTCGCGCGCTGGCCCAGAGCATGGCGCGGGAGCTGCAACCAATTGGACTCCACGTCGCCCATGTCGTGATCGACGGCGGCATCGACACCGCACGCGGCCGCGCCACCTATCCAGAACGGTTCAAGGGCCGACCCGCAGACGCCTTCCTTGCCCCCGAGGCGATCGCAGAAGCCTATTGGCAACTCCACTTGCAACCGAGAAACGCCTGGACCCACGAGATCGACCTGAGGCCCTGGATCGAGAAATTCTGACGCCGCCGTCCCGGACACAGCCTTGCGGGTGCTGGACGCAGGATCGGTAAAACGCTAAATAGCGGATCGTTTGAGTCTCTTGGCCGGAACACGCGCTGGCGGCGGCGCGTGGCCTGACCGACACGGAGAAACGATGCAGACCGGCGACGATATTCGCAAAGCCTTTCTCGATTATTTCGCGGAGCGCGGCCACACTGCGCTTCCTTCAAGCCCGCTTGTGCCGCGCAACGACCCGACGCTGCTCTTCACCAATGCCGGCATGGTGCAGTTCAAGAATGTCTTTACGGGAGCTGAGGTACGGCCCTATACCCAGGCTACGACCAGCCAAAAGTGCCTTCGCGCCGGCGGCAAGCATAACGATCTCGATAACGTCGGTTATACCGCCCGGCACCACACCTTTTTCGAAATGCTGGGCAACTTTTCCTTTGGCGATTATTTCAAGGAGCGCGCGATCGAACTTGCCTGGGGCCTTGTCGCCAAGGAATTCGGCCTCGCGCCGGATCGGCTCTGGATCACGGTCTACCACGATGACGACGAGGCTTTTGGCCTATGGCGGCGGATTTCCGGATTACCGGAATCGCGCATCGTCCGCATCGCAACCAGCGACAACTTCTGGGCCATGGGCGACACCGGACCCTGCGGCCCCTGCTCCGAGATCTTCTATGACCACGGACCCGCGCTTGCCGGCGGACCGCCGGGATCACCAGAGGCGGATGGCGACCGTTATGTCGAGATTTGGAACCTGGTCTTCATGCAATACGACCAACGCTCACAATCCGAGCGCGTTCCGCTGCCCAGACCTTCCATCGACACCGGCATGGGGCTTGAGCGCATCACGGCGGTCCTCCAAGACAAGCATGACAATTACGACACCGACCTTCTGCGCAATCTGATCGAAGCGTCGGCGGAGGCGACCCGGACCGACCCCGATGGACCGGCCCGGATCTCGCACCGAGTTATCGCCGATCATTTGCGCGCCATGGGCTTCCTTGTCGCCGACGGCGTCTTGCCTTCGAACGATGGCCGCGGATACGTCTTGCGCCGCATCATGCGCCGCGCCATGCGCCATGCCCATCTCATCGGCTGCGAGGAGCCGATTCTTTATCGCCTCGTGCCCGATTTGACCGACGACATGGGGCACGCCTTTCCCGAACTCGTGCGCGCGAAAGAACTCATCACTGAAACCATTCACCTCGAGGAAACCCGCTTTCACCAAACGCTCGCGCGCGGCCTCAAGATCCTGGACGAGGAAGTGGCGAAACTTGGCAAGGGCACACCGCTTCCCGGCGAGATCGCGTTCCGGCTTTACGATACGTACGGCTTCCCCATCGACCTCACTCAGGACGCCCTTCGCGGTCGGGGCCACGATATTGATTTCGAGGGTTTCAACACATCGATGGCGCGCCAGCGAGCGGACGCTCGCAGGGCCTGGGCAGGCTCGGGCGAAGCGGCGACGGAAACCGTGTGGTTCGAAATTCGCCAGGACGTCGGCGCCACAGAATTCCTCGGTTACGACTCGGGCCGCGCCGCCGCAGAGATTCAAGCCATCGTGATCGCCGGCGAGCGTGTGACGCAGGCCGAGGCCGGATCAGAAGTCAGCGTCATCCTGAATCAGACTCCGTTCTATGGCGAGTCTGGGGGCCAGATGGGCGATACCGGCACCATTAGAGGCGGGGGCGGCGCAGTGGTAGACGTTCGGGATACGGTCAAGAAGCTCGGCGATCTTTTTGTCCATCAGGGAGTGGTCGCGAAGGGCCGGATCGCGGTCGGCGAGGCGGTCGAGCTTGAGATCGACGGCGACAGACGGATACGGCTTCGCGCCAATCATTCGGCAACCCACCTTCTGCATGCGGCGCTCCGGCGCGCCTTCGGATCGCACGTGACACAGAAGGGCTCGCTCGTCGCGCCGGAGCGGCTTCGTTTCGATTTTTCGCACCCGAAGCCGCTTACGGAAGAAGAAATTGCGACGATCGAGGCGGACGTCAATCGGGTTGTCCGCCGCAATACCGACGTTACCACACGGCTGATGACGCCGGCCGAGGCGATCAGCGCCGGAGCGCTTGCGCTGTTTGGCGAAAAATACGGCGAGGAGGTCCGGGTTGTCGCCATGGGTGCGGAAAGCGCATCCGCCGAGAGCCCATATTCGATCGAGCTTTGTGGCGGCACACATGTGCGCCGCACGGGCGATATCGGGCTGTTCAAGATCACTGGCGAGTCTGGGGTCGCCGCTGGTGTGCGCCGTATCGAAGCGCTGACCGGTGAAGCGGCCGAAACCCATCTCAGCCAGGAAGAACGGCATCTCCGTGCCGCCGCTGCTGTGCTTAAGTCGCCGCTTGAAGAGGTTCCGGCCCGCGTCGCACTTCTGGTCGAAGAACGTCGCAAACTCGAGCGCCAGTTGAGCGAAGCGCGGCGCAGCAAGAGTGCCGGCAATGGCGCGAAGATGCGCGATATTGGCGGCATTCGCTACGCGGCGCAGAAACTCGACGGTGTGCCGCCTAAGGACCTCCGCGCCATGGTCGATGGCTTGAAGCAGGAAATCGGCTCCGGGGTCGTCGCCTTGGTCGCCGTGAACGAGGGCAAGGCGGCGCTCGTCGTCGGCGTCACCGACAATCTAACGGAACGTTTTAGCGCCGTCGATCTGGTGCGGGCCGGTGCGGCCCGGCTCGGTGGCAAGGGCGGCGGTGGGCGGCCTGAATTTGCCCAGGCGGGGGGACCAGACGCGGCAAGTGCTGCCGCAGCGCTCGAGGCTGTCGAGGCTGCTTTGCGCGACAGGACCCGCGCCGCCTGACTGGAAAAAGGAACGGCATGGCGGAAAGCGCGCGGCTACGCCTCTATCGGGTCCTGGCCTGGCGCGATTCCAGCAGTCCTGGGCGGAGAGCGACTTCTATCTTTCTCATCATTGCCATCGCCATCGCCGTCTCAAGCGTGGTTTTTGGCACCCTGCCGAACCTTCCGCAAGTTTGGCGGCGGATACTGGCCAACGGACGACACGCCTCTCTGATCATCTTTACACTCGAATATCTCGCGCGTGTTTGGACTGCCCCCGAGGCAACGCCGATCGGCGCGGACCACCCCTGGCGCGGCCGCTGGCGCTACATGATCTCCTTCCTCGGCGTCGTCGACCTGTTCACCGTACTGCCGCGCTACGTCGCTTTCGCCACGCCGATCAACCAGGACGTTCTTTACGTCATTCAGCTTCTCGCGATCATGAAGCTTATCCGCTACAGCCGCGGGCTAACTCTGGTCGCCACCGTCTTCCGCAACGAGGCGCGGGCGCTAATGGCCTCCCTCATGGTCATGGGCGTCATCTTGATCCTGGTCTCCGGCATCATGTATGGCATCGAGCGGCACGCTCAGCCGAAGGCCTTCGGCAGCATCCCCTCGGCGATGTGGTGGAGCATCATCACCATGACTACCGTCGGCTACGGCGACATCATTCCGGTGACGGCGGCAGGACGTGTCTTCGGTGGTTTCGTCATGGTGATGGGCATCATCATGTTCGCGCTGCCAGCCGGTATTCTCGCCACCGGCTTCGCGACGGAAATCCGCCGGCGCGATTTTGTTATCTCGTGGCGAACGGTGGCGAGCGTGCCGCTGTTCACCCGGCTCGACGCGACGCAGATCGCTGAAATTGCCCGCCTGTTGCGGACACAGGTGGTGCCCGCACATCAGGTCGTGGTGCGGCGCGGCGGTCCCGCCGATGCCATGTTCTTCATCATGTCGGGCGAGGTCGAGGTTGATGTTTCGCCGGAACCTGTCCGCCTTGGCAAGGGGCAATATTTCGGTGAGATCGCGCTGCTCCGCGACACGCGGCGCACCGCTACGGTCGTCACCTTGAACGAATGCCACCTTTTGATTCTGGCTTCCTCGGACTTCCGCAGCCTGATGCAGCGTCATCCGGATCTTCGGGTCGCCGTGGTGCGAGAGGCGGAACACCGGATGAAGGGGCCGCATTACACGGCCCCTTCCGAGGATAACCTTTAGCCGGACCGGCGAAAGCCCGATCTCGCAAAAGGAGGGCGATGCATCTTCTAGCCAACCGCTTGGCGCAGATTATCGGCCAAAGTCTTCATGAAGGCCTCGGTCGTGAGCCAAGCCTGGTCCGGCCCGACGAGGATGGCCAGATCCTTGGTCATGGCGCCGTTCTCGACCGTCGAGATGGTGACGCGCTCCAACGTCTCGGCGAAGTGCCGTAAATCCTGGTTACCATCGAGCATGGCGCGATGCTTAAGCCCGCCCGTCCACGCGAAGATCGATGCGATCGGATTGGTCGAAGTCTCCTTGCCCTGTTGATAGAGGCGATAGTGCCGGGTCACCGTCCCGTGCGCTGCTTCCGCCTCCACCGTCTTGCCATCAGGGGTCATCAGCACCGAAGTCATCAATCCGAGCGAGCCAAAACCCTGTGCCACGGTGTCGCTTTGCACGTCGCCATCATAGTTCTTGCATGCCCACACAAAGCGGCCAGTCCATTTCAGCACGGCTGCTACCATATCGTCGATCAGGCGATGTTCGTAGGTGGTGCCCGCCGCGTCGAAAAGTGTCTTGAATTCCTTCTCGAAGACCTCCTGGAACAGATCCTTGAACCGGCCATCGTAAGCCTTCAGGATGGTATTCTTGGTCGAGAGATAAAGCGGCCATTTTCGCGCCAGCGCGTAATTCATACAAGCGCGCGCGAAGCCGCGGATCGATTCATCCAGGTTATACATGGCGAGCGCGACCCCGCCACCCGGAAAATTGAAGACCTCGCGCTCTATCGGCGATCCACCGCCTTCCGGCTCGAAACGGATGGTCAGCTTTCCCTTTCCCTGTACAACGAAATCGGCAGCGCGGTATTGATCGCCGAAGGCGTGACGGCCGATGACGATCGGGTCGGTCCAATGCGGCACGAGGCGCGGCACGTTACGGCAGATGATCGGTTCGCGGAACACGGTGCCGCCGAGAATGTTGCGGATGGTGCCGTTCGGTGACAGCCACATCTTCTTCAAGCCGAATTCTTTCACCCGCCCCTCGTCAGGAGTGATGGTGGCGCATTTCACCGCGACGCCGTATTTCAGCGTCGCGTTGGCTGCGGCTACAGTCACCTGATCATCAGTTGCGTCGCGGCTCTCCACGCCGAGATCGTAATAATCGATGGGAAGGTCGATATAGGGCAGGATCAGTTGCTCTTTGATCCATTTCCAAATCACCCGAGTCATTTCGTCGCCGTCCATTTCGACAACGGGATTTTTGACCTTAATTTTCGCCATGAGGACCCTCAAACAGAAGAATAACGGACGTTGTCCCAACCCTAAGCATCACCTTGCATGCTGTCAAAGCGGAGGCCGATAAGGGTCTCGGGCGAAGCCCGGTTTTTGGTATTTCACCTCACCACCGCGGCTTCAAGGGCGGGAATGGCCTGCTCGACATTTGTTACCACGTTATAGAAGCGCTTGATATCGGCCTTGGCAAATCCCTCGGCGACGACATGCTCGAATAGGCTGAGCAAAGGCCGCCAATAGCCACCCTCATCGACAATGGCAAGAGGCTTCTGATGCAACCCGAGTTGACGCCACGTGACGACCTCGATCATTTCATCGAGGGTGCCAAGGCCACCCGGCAACACCACAAAGCCATCGCAGAGGTCGGACATCCGCTGTTTGCGTTCATGCATATCGTGCACAAGATGCAATTCACGAACTCCCATGTGGGCGACCTCACGAGCATGCAGGATGCGAGGGATGACCCCCACGACCGCTCCACCGGCGGCAAGCGCGGCGTCCGCACAAATCCCCATCAACCCGACCCGCCCGCCACCGTAGACCAAGCGGATCCCCGCTTCGGCGCAGAGCCGCCCGAAACGCGCCGCAACTTCTTTGTACTGCTCGGCAACGCCATCACTAGCGCCGCAGAAGACGCAAAGGCTCGAAATCATCGATCTCTGTCCGGATAAAGCCAAAGCAATCGTTTACCATTTTATCGGTTGCGCGTCCCTGTTCCCTTTAATCGTGTCAATGACGCGATGAAACCAGTAATCGCATCCTGCAGTGCCGCACCTGTTCTGACGCGACTCTGCGTGTCATCAAGGTGTTCTCCCGACTGGTCGTGTCGCCGCGATCAAGCGCAACGCTCGGTGCGGCTTCCGTGGCGCCGCTGCGCGATACCAATCAGGCAGAGCAACACGGGATGAGCCCGGCATGCGATGCGCGGCCAAAGGCAACCGCAAGCAGCGGTTGTTGTACCGACGCCCCCGTCGTATAGTTCCTATAGGGAAGCTTTGTCAGGCAGGAAGTTCCGTGCGCCGCAATACGCTGGTCACACTGCTGGTCGCGCTCGTCGTGACTGCGGCCGTGCTGTACGGACTTTACAGGATCGTAGGGCTATCCTCGGTGGAGCCAGGCACCGGTCAAGCCCCAAAACCCGCCGCGACGGCGGGGCAGCCGACGACGACCCCCACGCCCAAGGCCAAAACGACAGCCGAAAACACACCCACCACAACGGCAAAGGCCCCGACGACGCCGAGTTTCGATGTGGTGCGCGTCGCGCACAACTGCAACGCCGTGATTGCGGGGCGCGCCGCCCCCGGCGCCACTGTCACCGTGAAAGCCGGTGATCAGGTTATTGGCACCGCCAAGACCGACACCGACGGTTCCTGGGTCCTAGTTCCGGCCAAGCCCCTGGAAAGTGGTTCGCGTGCCCTCCATCTCGTTCAGGTCCTGCCGGGTCAGGCCCCGGTCAAGTCGCAGGAAGTGGTAGTCGTTTCTGTGCCGAAATGCGGGAGTTCGCAGCAGGCGCTCGCCGTTCTCTCCCCCACAAACAACGGACCGAGCCGCGTGCTCCAAGGTCCCAATCAGGGGGCCGTCCACAATAAGGGCCTGAGCCTCAATTCCGCCGATTACGACGACCAGGGCAATCTCGCACTCTCCGGCAAGGCACCGTCAGGGGCCGAGGTCCGGGTCTATCTCGATGATCACCTGATTGGTCGCGCGCTCGCGAACAAAAATGGCGACTGGCAGCTCGCCTTGAACAAGAAGCTCGCCGCCGGTCTCCATGACCTTAGAATCGATCAAGTAACGCCGAAAGGCAAGGTCGTCGCCCGCATCGAGGTGCCGTTCCAGCGGCCCGCCTCCGCGACATTTGGTCATCTTGCCCTGGGTCAGGTGGTGGTGCAGCCCGGGAACAGCCTCTGGCGCATCGCGCGTCGCACTTATGGCCACGGTATCCGTTACACGATCATCTATGAGGCAAACCGAAGCCAGATTCGCAATCCGAACCTGATCTATCCCGGTCAGGTCTTTTCGCTTCCGACGCTCTCAGAACCGAGCAAATCCGCTCCCGCCAAAACCGCCGGCTCCCGCGACTGAAGCGTCAGGCCGGTCCAACGTCCCACGTTAGGGGCGCTAGTCGAGGAAGCTCGGGTCTTTCTCGGTCATCAACCGCATCATGGCGTCAAAGCAGAGCTTATTCTCGACGCCGCGCGCAATCTTGTCTTCGTATTGCCGCGCGGCCTTCTCCGCTACGGTGCCAGGCGGCAGCTTGAGCGGCGCGCCGCCGGCCTGTGCCGCCACCTGAACTTCGCATGCGCGCTGCAGTTGATAGAGCTCGCAGAAGGCATCTGCCAATGTCGGCCCGCATGTGAGAAGCCCATGATTGCGGAGGATCATCGCATTGTGCTGCCCAAGATTCCGCGCTAATCGTTCGCGTTCGTCGGTATCCAGGGTGACACCTTCAAAATCGTGATAGGCGATGCGGCCAGTGAAAAAAACGGCTGGAAAGCTTAAAGGCAACAACCCGTCTGTCTGGCAGGCTACTGCCATTCCGGCGGTTGAATGCGTATGCGCGACCGCATGAGCGTCGGGCCGTGCGCGATGGATCGCCGAGTGGACCACGAAACCCGCGCGGTTTACCGGATAATCCGAATGGCCGATGATATTTCCTTCAAGGTCGATCTTGACCAGATTGGAGGCCTTCACCTCGCGATAGAGCAGGCCAAAGGGATTGATCAAGAAATGCCCGCCGCTACCGGGAATCCGCACGGTGATGTGGTTATAAATGAGTTCATGCCAACCGAAGTGATCGAACAAGCGGTAGGCGCCGGCGAGTTCCCGGCGGAATTTCCACTCCACGTCATCCATCGGGCTACGTAGGTCGACAACCGACATCATCAGCCCCTCTTCTCGCCCGCCGCACCGCTGCGAATGGCCGCGTCCGAATTCGAACGCATCCTAGCCTAGCAGCTTCGCGGTCTGGGTCAATCGCCGGTCCCGGCTGCCGAGTTCGTTCCTGTTGCCTATTTGGCATCCAAGGCCGGATAGTGGCGAAAGATACCGTGCTCGTTGAAAGCCTGGTGACGGTCGGAAGCAAGGAATGCGACGATCCGGGGACGCGCGCTGACCCGCTCGTGCAACGCAACGACATGGGGATGGCGGCGCTCAATCCGTGCCATCGCCTTCGGGAAGGCGAAACGCAGACCGGAGACGACATGAAACAGCGAGAGATCGGCGTAGCTCAAGCGCCGTCCGGCGAGGTAGCCGCCGCTCTTGTTCTGCGCCAGAATGCCTTCGAAATAACCAAGATATTTCGGCAAGCGGCTATCGAGAAAATCGGCGGCACGCCGTTTTGCTTCCTTCTTCTGCTCTTCGTAATAGAGGCCGCTGCCGATCGGGTGATGGGTGTCGTGGATTTCAACCAAAAAATCGGCGAGCGTGAGTTGTAGCTGATGCGCCCAAAGCTGCCCGGCTTCGCCCGCAGGCGCAAGACCATGCCGCCGCCCAAGGTACATCAGGATATTCGCCGTTTGGCCGATCACGAGCTTACCAACCTTGAGGAAAGGCGGAGCAAAGGCCGGATGCGGCGTGCCATTCGCCTCCATCAGCCGGAACATCGCCGACGCGCCACCTTCCCGTGCCACATCCAAGTAAGCACAACCACCCTCCTCCAACGCCAGGCGAACGAATTCACCCCGCCCTGGAATGCCGTCCCAATAGTAGAGCTCATATTTCATCGCCAAGGCTCCCCTCGCTGATCCCTGTTCGATCAGGATAGCCGGCGCGACGGACCTTGTCCGGCGTCTTACCTAGCCCGTCTTATTCGTGACAAGTTGAATTTTTGGCGACGGATGTGGCGGAGATTCCCGATTTATCACATGATTCTGATTGGGAATCGGAGTCATGGATTGATCGAGGAGCGCCACACCCGTCATG
>JBJKQL010000109.1:0-3867 GCA_046705265.1 Ferrovibrionaceae bacterium | reverse complement strand
GTAAAGTCGCGCGTATCGCCTTGGGGCTGTATCACAGGCTGGCGCAGAACGAAGCCCTGGTGGCAGCTGAATTGCTCGACATACTTGGTCTTGCCAAGCGGGATCAATTGCAAGCTTTCGAGATCGGTCGCTTCCGGCAGCAGCAGGTCGGCCATATGGTTGGTTTCGTCAGGCGTATAGGCGAAGCAGACCGTAAACGGGAAGGTCGCAATGGTCTCCGCCACGGCATGGGTATCCCAGAATGAGATCGCTGGGTTGGTGCGGTAGGCGAACCAGATCTCAGGCTTCGTCGGTGGTGGAAAATTCTCGGGCACGGCATCCTGAAACAGCCAAGCGAGGTGGGTTGGCCCAAGCGCCTGGCTCCAGCCGCCGCTATGTCCAGACAACGGTACCAGCATGCGGTGCGCGCTTCGCTCCGTTGGCACGCGGGCCCAGGCGTTACGCCCGGTCGGATTGATATTGGCGCGCATGAAGCCGTCGACGTCGGGTATGACACTCTGATGCCGGTTGGAATGCGGCTTGTTGAGGCGAACAGTGGTACCAAGAGTGCCGCCGGGAACCTCGAGTGCGCCGACGAGGACTGCGAGCAGCGTGCGCGACCAGCAGCATTCGTAGGCACCCCAGCCATTGTTGACGGTTTTGCCGAGCGTCACAGAGACGGGGCGGAACGGCAAATGCTCGCCTTCAACCACGATGGTTTGGCCGACGCAGGCATGATCGAGATATTCGCCAGCAACACGGCGAATGGTTGCGGCCGGCACTTCCGTGATGGCTGCGGCCCATTCCGGGGTGTAGCGGGCGACATGGACGATCAAATGCGAGAATGCGGTGCTTGCCGTGACCTCTGAATAATGCCAACGCTCGTCGTCGACGCCGATTTCGACGGCATTTCTAACCGCCACCTCGCCTTCGAGAAGCGGCTCGGCGTATTTGGTATCGAAGGGCACGGCGGCATTGTATCGGCGATCAAAGAAAAGCGGCTTCAAGCTCTCGCGGTCACGCAGATAAAAGCCATGTGGGCCGATCAGATAGGGTGCCGATGTCGCGTCGCGAAGGAATGTAAGATCAAGCCGTTCACGCGAATGTTCGTGCAAAAGAGTATGGATCATAGCGAACATGAACGCGGCATCCGTCTTTGGCTTGATCGGAATCCATTCCGCCGAGGCTGCTGCCGTTACCGACAGATGCGGCTCGATCTGGACCCGCTTTATTCCCCGCGCGCGGGCATCGGCATGCCGTGCCGCAGCCGCAACTCCGCCCGTGACCTCATTGTTGGCGCCGAAGGAGACGTTATAGGTGGTATAGGGCGTATCGGCCGAAACGGTGAAAGCGCGGTGCCAGAACTCACCGTAAAGGTGTTCGGAATGAACGCATTTGACGCCTTGTCCGGAGCCAAAGCTATAGTCGATTGGTCCCCAGGCCGCGAGAAAGGCCGGAAAGGTGCCCATGTAGTTGGCCGGCGTGCCACCGTGCCCGAAGGTCGCTGCAACGCGCGGCAAGCCGGCTTCGTCGGTGGTGCCGCGCTGGCGAATGTCGCGCAGCTTGGCCGCAATCGTCTCCAATGCCTCGTCCCAGGAGATTGGTACGAATCCCGGCTCCTCGTTCATGCCCTTCTTGGGATTGGTCCGCCGCATCGGAGTTAAGACGCGGTGCGGATTATAGGTTTTCTGGATAAGGCCATAAGCCTTGACGCAGGGCTTTCCGGAACCGGGATGAAGCCCGGTAGCGGCAAAATTGGGGGCAATCTCGGTTGCCACCCCATCACAGACCTTGACGGAAAGAAGATCGGGACCGGCAACGCAGTTATAACAGTAAAGCGGAATCCATTGGGTCTTCTGCGTGTCCTTGCCGATCATGGCGATTTCTCCCCTGCAGCCGGCCGAAATTTTCCGGGCTTGTTCACGGTAATCGCCAGCCAGGCTTGGTTGGCGATCCGGGTAGACCCGCCCCACGCGTGGGAAGAAAGGCCAAAGCAAAGCCCTGAGTGAACGCGGATTGGACGATGAGCACGTATTTGAATGTTGCGCCGGTGGTGAAGGTGGCGAGGCCGGAAACGGCCAAAAGGAAAACCGCGTCCGGCCAAGGCAGAAGGGCGGCGGCGGCAAGAATCGCAGCGGCGATCCCACCGAAAAAGAAAAAGAATCTGGCAAAACGGCCAAGCGTTTTGAGCGTCGCTTCGGGGGCGCCGCTTTGGCGCAAGGCCCGATGGTAACGCCGGAAGGCAATTTCACGCCAACCGAGAAGCAATATCAGCAGAAGCGGCAGCCAACTTGGGATCGGACCGGTGGTTGCCGCGACGACGGCGAACAGGCCTGTGCCGTCCGTGAGCCCCGTCACCACGATTAGTGTCACGATCCTCGGTTCCCGCCAAGCCGGTATGCCTTTCGCGGCCGCAAGAATGCGGCCTTGGCAGTAAAGGAAGGCAAGACCGAGGGCCGCAGTGATCGTGATGGCGAAAGAGTTCTCGGACCAAAGGGCCCAAGCGCCAGTGCAAAAAAGCGCCAGCGCAACCCATGACTCGCGGCTCATCCACGATCGGCGTGGCTGGCGGAGGACATTGAAGGCGCGCCAGGGGCGGCCGATCTCCAGCCAGACGAAAAGAAGACCACCAGCGATCATGACGATGCCAAGTGCGAGGCCGATTGTCGCGGTCCCCGGTGCCGGTGTACCCAAGCCGTTGGCAAGAGCTGCGCAGAAAAGAACGGCCCCGCCTGAGCCGCCGATGAAATTTGCCATCGCGCGCCAGTCCCAGCGCTTCTGTCGTACGGGCGCGGCCGGGTTCATTGGCTATCCCATATATAGTAGACGCCGGGGTCGGTGCCCAACTCCTCGTGCATCCGAAAAGCCTTATGATCTCGCAGCAGGCGGGCGACGTTGCTCTCGGGATCATCCCGGTCGCCGAACTGCAGCGCGCCCGTGACGCAGGAATTGACACAGGCCGGCGTTACTTCGGGGTCGCTGCCGGGCGTTTTTCCCGCTGCGCGTGCCTCGTCGAGACGCCCAACGCAAAAGCTGCATTTGGTCGCAACCGCAATGCTCGACGGGTCGGCGCGGACATCCTCCGACTCGAGCGGCAGTTTGCCATAAGCGTAGCGTGGTTGATGCGCGAAGTAGCGCGCCTGATAAGGGCAGGCCAGGGCGCAATAGCCGCAGCCGATGCAGATGTCGTAATCAATCGTCACGATGCCGTCGGCCCGCTTTCGTGTCGCCGTGGTCGGGCAGACGTCCAGGCACGGTGGCTCGCCGCAATGCATGCAGCCGACGGGGACGAAAACCCGGCGGGTGTTCGGATAGGCGCCGGTCTCAATATCCAGCACCTTCCGCCATTGGATCCCGGGCGGGGTAGCGTTAGCAAGCCGACAGCTCGCGGTGCAGGCTTGGCAGCCGATACAGCGCCGAAGATCGATGACCATGACAAAACGGGTCATGTCTCGCCACCAAAGTCTGTAGCCGGCTTTGAAGCGCGTCGAGGCCTTCTCTCGAAAACTTGTGAGAGTAGCGGCTCGCCGGGGCCTTGAGCGTCGAGGATCACGGAGGAACCTCTTCAGCTTGGGATGGTCAATTCGATAAATCGGTACAAGAATACCATATTATCTCGTGATCCGTCAAGATCGACGTCTCAAATCTTCCCGACGTTCACTCGTACTCCAGCTATCGTCGATCCCGCGGCGATTTCCGGCCCTCTCACGGCGGGCGATATCCACTTCCAACCCTTCGAGCAGGATCATGGATTTGGTGCGCGCACGCTTGGTTTCCGTTTTGGCGATGCCGCTTATTCGAACGACGTTGTAAAGCTGCCAGAGGCAGCATTCGATGTTTTGCAGGGTGTGAAGCTCTGGATCGTCGATGCCATGCGCTATAAGCCTC
>JBJKQL010000108.1:0-5683 GCA_046705265.1 Ferrovibrionaceae bacterium | reverse complement strand
CGGCGGTGGACGCCCTGGGTAGGATTTCGCGAGGGAAGGCTATTCTATTGGCGGCACCGACCGGCAAGGCGGCGCGGCGGCTCTCGGAGGCCGCGAAACATCCGGCGCAGACCATTCACCGGCTGCTTTGCTGGTCACCCGAGGCCGGCGGCTTTACCCGGGACGAGGGCAACCCTCTCGAGGCTTTCGCCATCATCGTCGACGAGGCCTCCATGATCGACCTCGTCCTGAAGGCCGATCTTCTCACCGCCATCCCTCGGGGGTGCCGTCTCGTCCTTGTCGGCGATCCCGATCAACTGCCGCCCGTCGCCTTCGGCCAGCCCTTCGCCGATATGCTCTCCTGCGGCCGATTGCCGATCGCGCGGCTCTCGAAGATCCTGCGGCAATCCGAGGGAAGGGCCATCCCGGAAGCTTGCCGCGCAATCCGGAACGGACAGGCCCCACGTCTCGTTCCCTATGGGGAGGAGGCCGAACTCCGCCTCCTCAAGGCGCCGGATCCGGACTTGCCCGCGGCAGCCTCCCGCGTCGTCCGGGATCTTGTCCAGGCCGGCCACAACCCCCTCCTCGATCTCCAGGTCCTGGCCCCGACCAAAGAGAGGAGCTACGGGGTTTATGCCTTGAACGAGATCCTGGCCCCGATCTGCAATCCCAGCCCGGATCCGGCAGGTCCGACCTGCCGCCTCGCCGGCGGCACCGGCCGCCTCGGCGACAAGGTTCAGCAGCTCGAGAACGATTACGACAAGGGCGTTTTCAACGGCGATCAGGGGCGTATCGTCGAGATCGCACATGAACCCTTTCGGGAACCCCGCATCGTTGTCCTCTTCGACACCCGCCACGTTCCCTATGCCGCTTCTGAAGCCGCCGGCCAGCTCGCGCTTGCCTACGCGATCACGATCCACCGTTCGCAAGGATCCGAATGGAAGTCCGTCGTGCTCTGCCTTCCCGCCGAGGCTCGGCGGATGCTGACGCGGAATCTTCTCTACACCGCGCTCTCCCGCGGCAAGGGCCAGGCTATCGTCATCGGCCAGGAGGCATCCCTGCAACAGGCGGTTCGGATCGATGGCGCGCGCCGCCGCGGCGGTCTCGAAGAGCGCTTGCGCCAGCATCTCGCCCCATTGCCGACTTAAGCGGTGACACTCTTCTCCGAGCCCAAGACGATAGTGGTACTCTTTCGGATGCCGGACCACGCGAGTCTAACGCTGGACGCAGATCAACCCAAAGATATTGCAGTGCGACGCCTCCGCGTTTTCTGCCCTGGAGTGTGGGAGGAGTTGAGTCGTACCGAAAGTCGCTATTCACGAAAGGTGGCCGTTGCTGATCGTCATTATCATCACCGCCATGGCGGCCATCACCATCGGCCGTGTCGCCGCAGAGATTGACGCCCACCATGCCGCCGATATCGGCGGCGGTACCGCCGCCCCCTTGTGCCTTCTCCTCGGATTCTAGCGGGCGGCCGTGTCCCTTTGGTGCCCCTAAGGGCGGGGAAATCCTTCACTGGCCGGAAATCGGCCGGATAGCGCAACCGGAGCTTCTTCCGGCGAGGCACGATCCCGGGATTATTGCCTGTGGGCTTGGCCTTGACGGCGGCCCGATGGGGCCCGCGCAAGGGTTCGTCACCCGGACGGGCGAGGCCCCTAAAGGGGCTCGGGCTGAAGCCTCGAGCCCGATTTGGCAGGGGATCCGGATTCGCTTAAACCCTTGAAACAGGACGATGAAGCCCTATCTAAATCCGCCAGTGAACCCGCCAAATTACTCGCCAATTTTATTCCGTGCAAAGCGATAACACTTTGATATATAATGTGACATGGGCAGAGAGCAACCAGACAAAGAACCCGCCAAAAAAGCGGCCGAAGACCGGGGCGAGTCCATCGGACTGATGGAACCGCTGCTGATCGGTGAAGGGTCACCTAAAAGAGGGGGGCTTACCGATCTCGCCTTCGAACTAGCATCGAAGAGCGCCGGCTTCCGGCGTTCTCTGCCCGGAAACCTGCTCAACTCGCTCGCCGATCTCGTGCGGTCAATGAACTGCTACTACAGCAACCTGATCGAAGGACATGACACGCACCCGGTCGATATAGAGCGCGCCCTCAAGGGCGACTACAGCAAGGACACGAGGAAGCGCGATCTCCAGTTAGAGGCCAAAGCGCATATCACGGTCCAGCAATGGATTGATGGGGGGGGCTTGAAAGGCCGCGTCATCACCGCCGAATCGATCCGCGAAATCCATAAACGCTTCTGCGACCAACTGCCGGAGGACCTGCTTTGGGCCGAAGACCCGGCGACAAATGAAAAGATCGAGGTCATACCCGGCGAATTCCGAGACCGCGACGTCGCCGTCGGCCGCCATATCCCTGTCAGCGGACCCGCCGTGCCGCGCTTCCTAAAGCGCTTCGAAGAGGGATACAGCGAGCTCGGCAAGACCGAGACGATCATTGCGGCGGCGGCGGCACACCACCGCCTTGTCTGGATTCACCCGTTCCTCGATGGCAACGGCCGGGTCGCCCGGCTGATGTCGCACGCAACGTTGCTGGAAGCGCTCGACACGGGCGGCGTCTGGTCGATCGCGCGCGGGCTCGCCCGCCATGTCGATGCCTATAAACGCCACCTTGCCGCCTGCGATCTGCCGCGCCGGAACGACCTCGACGGCAGAGGGCATCTGAGCGAAGAAGCCTTGACGGATTTCACGAGCTTCTTCCTCACCACCTGCATCGATCAGGTCACGTTCATGGAAAACCTGATGCAGCCGGATCAACTTCGGACACGCATCCTGCTGTGGGCGGAAGAGGAAATCCGCATGGGCAAGCTACCGGCTAAATCCGGCGCCCTCCTCGAAGCTCTGCTTTATCGCGGCGAAATTCCGCGCGCGGAAACACCGGGGATTTTCGAGGCCAGCGAACGCAGCAGCAGCCGCTTTGTCTCCGCTCTGATCGATCGGGGCGTGCTTACGTCCGAGAGCACGCGCGCGCCTTTACGACTCGCCTTCCCCGCAGCTCTTGCCTCGCGCTGGATGCCGGGGTTGTTTCCTGAGAGGACTGGCTAAATGGCATGGTCCGACGGTCTGGCTCCTGGTTCCCCAGCCTACGAGATCGCATCCTGTACGAACGCGCGGCTATGAGTTGTGGCCGGTCCTGGACCGGGAAGTCTTTTGCAATGAAGCGTCGTGTTGCGCGGCTGCTCGAAAGCGGTATTGAGGCATCGTCTATCCTTCCGGTGACGTTAACTTGAGTGGCCGCGGAAGACCTTTATCGCGAACTGGTCGGCATGCAGGTGCAAGGTTGCGATCAGCTTGAAGGCCGAACTCTCCATAGCCTCGCATTTCAGGTCCTGATAAGCGCGCATGCGCTCGCAGCAACAGACCGCACTGCGCGTCCCCTAAACGAATTCGAGATGCAGCCTCTTCTCGCCGACCTTGCTGGAGAGCACGACGGCAAGCGTAACGTGAAGAAGCGCATCAAGGCGTTCGAGGCAGCTTGGGTTCGGCTTCAATCTGACGAGCCAGGCTACATGCAGTCACACGCTGGTGATCAATTCTGGCCGCACTCGGGCGGAATTTTAAATCGCCGTCAATTCACTACTTCGCCTTCCCCGGGGCACTTTACGCAACAGCTTCTCGCTTGTTCGCACGATCCTTTTCCACGTCGCAAGGTCATCGATATCACCTTCCGCCAGCAACTCGCTGGCGAGCCGGGCGAGGTTGTCGATCCTGAAGCGGACCCCAACGATAGGACCACGGGAACTGATCGGTTAGTTGGAAACGCTGCCGTTCCGATCTCCTGAGGTCTTCATGCAATCCGTCTTTCTTGTTGCTGCGGCGGCTGTGGAGATGTGGGCAACGCGTCAGCGTTGTCCAAGCGAAGCGTCATATCCACAGCCGTGGCCCCGAGCGTGCCCGTGACGCCCTCGCGCCAGACCGCCATCGGGGTGCGGTTGCCCAGCGCCTGGTGTGGACGCCGGGTATTATAAAAAGCAACCCAAGAAGCGATCCCGGCCTTGGCCTCGTGGCCGTCGGCATAGCCCTTGAGATAAATATCCTCGTACTTCAAGCTGCGCCACAATCGTTCGATAAAAACGTTGTCCATCCAGCGGCCGCGCCCGTCCATCGAGATGCGGACGCCGGCGGCAATGAGTATGCCGGTGAAGGCGGTGCTGGTGAACTGGCTCCCCTGATCGCTGTTGAAGATTTCCGGCTTGCCGAAGCGCGCCAAGGCCTCCTCGAGGGCCGAAACGCAGAAGGAAACGTCCATCGTGTTGGACAGCCGCCAGGCCAGGACCGTCCGGCTCGCCCAGTCGATGATCGCGACCAGATAAAGGAAGCCCCGCCCGATCGGGATGTACGTGATATCGGCCGCCCAAACGTGATTGGGTCGTTCGATGACGAGATCGCGCAGCAAATACGGGGAGATCTTGTGCCCCGGTGCCGGCTTCGTCGTCCGCGGCTTCGGGCCCAAGGCGGCAATGCCCATCTTCCGCATCAGTCGTTGCACCCGCTTGCGGTTGATCGGCGGCCCCTCCGCCCGCAGCAGCGCCGTCATCCGCCGCGAGCCCAAAAACGGCCAGGTCAGGAACAGCTCGTCGATCCGCCGCATCAGCGCCACATCGTCGTCGTTGGCTGGCCGCGGTGGCCGGTAGACCCCCGAACGCGCAATCCCCAGAAGCTCACACTGCCGCCGGATCGACAGCTTGCCATGCCCGCCGTCCACGAGCGCTCGCCGGTCCGGGGCGCTCATCTTCCGGACCTCCGTGATAAAAAATCCTTCTCCACGATCAACTCGCCGATCTTCGCGTGAAGCTTCTCGATTTCGCGGTCTCGAGCGTCGGCGCCAGGGACACTTCCGGCCTCAAAGGCCCGCGCCGCTTGCTCCATAAGCTGCTTCTTCCACGCGTAGATCTGATTCGGATGCACCTGGTAACGCTGCGCCAAATCAGCCACCGTCGACTGCTCTCGCAGCGCCTCCAAGGCGATCCGCGCCTTCAACGCCGCATCGATCTTCCGTCTCGTTTTCTGGGTCATTGTCCGCTCCATCTAGCACGACGGAACGGCTTGCGCTCCAATTAACCGCCTGGTCCCTTTTTCCGGGTCCAGATCAATCCTTCGGGCCGTGTGGTCGGCCGTCATCAGGGTGTGATCGGCTATGCCATCGGGCAGCGCCGCGGGCTCAACGGCGGTGAGGCGGAGCCCCGCTGCGTCATCCGCATCGAGGCGGCCGCGCGCCGCGCCGTGGTCGGGCCGCGGGCGGCGCTGTTCGCGAGCCGCGTCCGGCTGCGCGAGGTCAATTGGCTGCGCTCCGAAGGCGCGCCCATGCGGCCGCTCACGGTCACTGTCAAGCTGCGCTCGCATCAGCCGGCGGTCGCGGCCGAGGTGACGGGATTGGCCGATGGCGGCGCCGTGGTTTCAAGATGTTCCGACCTTACTGTTGGCGCCTTGATCGCCGCGCAGGGACCGGTATCTGGTTAGAGCTTGCGCTTTCGTACTTTTTCCTGTTCCCGCGTGAGCACGGCCATCCTATCTGATGGGGAGGCGCAGATTTCTGGTCACGTTTGACGATGGACCGGACCTGAGGTCCATCACGGTTCGTGACCGTTGAGGTATTCCCGCAATAAATCTTTCTTGTTGCTGTGGCGGCTGTGGAGATGTGGGCAACGCGGCAGCGTTGTCCAAGCGAAGCGTCATATCCACAGCCGT
>JBJKQL010000107.1:0-21257 GCA_046705265.1 Ferrovibrionaceae bacterium | reverse complement strand
GCGATCCCGTAATCACCATTCTTGGCGTCACCTTCAAGGAGGACGTGCCAGACGTGCGGAACAGCAAGGTCGCGGACATCATCAGCGCGCTTTCCCGCTTTGGCGTCACTGTCCAGGTTTCTGATCCAAACGCCGACCGGGACGAGGTCAAGGAGATCTATGACGTGACGCTGGTCGCACCCGAGGCTCTTAAGCCCGCCGATGGCGTCGTCCTCGCCGTTGCCCATGCAACCTATCGCGAGGCGGGCTGGCCCTTGGTACGCTCGCTTCTGAAAGAGGGTAAGGGCTTTGTCCTCGATCTCAAGGCCGTCCTCGGCCGCGGCCAAAGGCCCGAGGCCGTGACCCTGTGGCGGCCCTAGAGAAGACCGCTTGGAGGGAGCCGGCCCGACGCCACCCTGTCCGCTCGCCGCCCCGCTCACGTGCCGCGGAAATTCGGCTTGCGCTTTTCATGAAAGGCCGTGACGCCTTCACGAAAATCGTCGGAGGAGCGAAGCCGGCCATAGGCTTCGCCCTCAAGTTCGATCGCACCTGAAACCGAGAGGTTCTGCCCCCGGTTCAGCACCCGCTTGATGGTCCTCTGGGCCAAGGGCGAGAGCGCACAAAGCTCTTGCACGAGCCCCGCCGTGGTCGCCTCGAGATCGGCGTCGGAGACGCATTCGGTCAGGATGCCCCAGTCATGGGCTTGTCTTGCCGTGATGCGCTTGCCGCGCATGGTCATGTCCTTGGTGCGGGTAATGCCGATCATGCGCAAGAGCCGCGCCGAGCCACCGGAACCCGGCATCATACCGAGCCGCATCTCAGGCAGCGCAAAGGCCGCCGTGTCCGCCGCGATGCGAAAATCGCAGGCCAGCGAAACCTCGAAACCCACGCCGAAGCAGTAGCCACGGATCATGGCGATCACCGGCTTCGAGCAACGCTCGGGCGCTGCAATGTTGTTAGCGAGATCGGACAGCTGCTCGGGGCTCGCATCAAGGAAGCCGGCGATATGGCCGCCGCTCGAGAAGTCCTTGCCTGCGCCCCGCAGGACGATGATGCGCACGGCGGCATCGCGATCCAGTGTCTCGAAGACCGCACGCAGCTGACTGCGCTCCGGTACCGACACTATATTGAACGGCGGGCGGTCGAGAATGATATCGGCGCGCGCCGTCTCGGGATCGAACTCAACGCGAAAGCCGTCAAGCTGATCGAGGAAGGCTCGGGCATTCTCGAACCGATAAGGTATCACGGCGTAATCTCCTTCTTGAGGGCGGTGGAAGCGGTCTCCGCCTCGGGTTCGAATTCCCCTGCGACCAGCTTGCGCCGGAGAATCTTTCCGACCGGCGATTTCGGCACCTCGCGCACGAACACATAAGCCCGCGGGCGTTTAAAATCGGCAAGCCCCGAGCCGCGGCAATGGGAATCGAGCGCGGCTCCGTCGAGCGCGGCTCCATCAGCGCCGCTCCGGCGCTTCACGAAGGCCGCAACCTTCCGTCCGAGGCGCTCGTCCTCGATGCCGGCGACCGCGACCTCGGCCACCGCCGGATGAAGCGACAGCACGCTCTCGATTTCACCCGGCGAGACATTCTCGCCGCCGGTGATGATCATATCGTCGACGCGCCCGGTAACGAAGAGATCGCCGTCCGCGTCGAAATAGCCGGTGTCCCCGGTGAAATACCAGCCGTCGCGGAGCGCCCTGGCATCGGCATCCGGGCGGCGCCAGTAGCCTTCGAAGGCTTCGTCGCTCGAAAGCTCGGCGATGATCTGCCCCTCCTCTGCGGGGCCGCAGCACTCCGACGGGTCGCTCGTGCCGATCTTCACCACACGAAGCCGCTCGTTCAGGCCGGCTTTGCCGGCCGATCCTGGCTTCGCAGCAGCGTTCTGGTCGATCGCGAAGGTATAGACCTCGGATGAGCCATAATGGTTGACCAGAAGGTCGGGCTTGAAGGCCTGCACCACCCGTTTCAGCAAGCCGTCTGGCATGGCGGCGCCAGCGAAACCGAGCTTGCGGCAGGTGGTGAGATCGGTCGTTGCGAAACGCGGATGGCCGAGAAGATCGTGATAGAGCGTCGGTACCAGATAGAGGTTGGTGATGCGTTCCGCCTCAATCAGTCGGAGCGCCTGGCCGGCGTCGAAACGCGGTTGACAGACAAAGCAGCCGTCAATCAGCGCCATAGCGAGAAGCGAGCGCACGCCCATGGTGTGATAGAGCGGCATGACGCCAAGGGTGCGCTCGCCACGCCGGTAGAGATTCTGCGCCACATGGGCGAGCGCCGCGGCGCGTTCAGCCCTGTGGCTGCGCGGCACGCCTTTCGGCCGGCCGGTGGTGCCCGAGGTATAGAGCATGAGGGATATATCGTCGGGCGTCGCGCGGGGCTCTGGCGCCGCCTCTTTCCCGGCCAAGATATCGGCGAAACTGTGGCTACCACGGGCCTCGCCCACGGCGACACGCGGCATTCGGCGGGTCTCGCCCGCGCCAGCCACGGCCGCCTCGGAGGCCGGCTCGAAGACCACGGCCTTGGCCTCTGCATCCTTCAAGCAATAATCGAGTTCGTCAGCTTTGACGCGCCAATTCAGCGGGGTCACGACGATGCCGCGAAGCTGGCAGGCCCAATGAAGGGTCGCGGCGTCGATCCGGTTCTGCAGCACGCTTGCGAGATGATCGCCTTTTTTGAGACCCAACCGGCCGAGGCCGGCGGCAAGCTGCACAATCTCTTGAAACCAGGCGTCATAACGGAGCCGCCGGTTGCCCTCGACGATGGCAAGCGTTGCCGGACTACGCTCAACCGCCGCGATCAGACTGCGGCCAAGGTCGAGCATTTCAATGGCACTCCCCGCGACACGCCGCTCCCTCCGGACCGCCTGAGCTCTCGCGCCCCGGCACGATGGCGCCACTTTGCCATAAGGGAAGCCGCCCGGCCATGCCGGGCTTGCCGCGAGGGCGAGCCAAAAGCCGGCGAGCGATGCGACGAAAAGTGTCGATTTCAGGCCGCGCTGCGGAGACCCAAACGCGACCAGACCTTGGCCAGGGCGGTGGCAAGCTCGGTAATCATGGCGTCGTCATGAGCCGGTGATGGTGTGAGACGAAGCCGCTCCTTACCGCGCGGGACGGTCGGGTAATTGATCGGCTGAATATAGATGCCGTAATCATCGAGCAGTATGTCGCTCGCCCGCTTGCAGAGGCCGGCTTCGCCGACGAAGACCGGAACGATATGGCTTTCCGATGGCATCACCGGAAGTCCCGCCTCGCGGAGCCTCCTCTTGACGGTCGCCGCTCGCTCGTGAAGGCGCTGGCGGAGGGTATCAGTGGCGCGCACGTGGCGGACACTCGCGAGGGCGCCGGCGGCCACCACCGGCGGCAGCGAGGTGGTAAAGATAAAACCCGGCGCATAGGAACGGATTGCGTCGCAAAGCGCGGCCGAGGCGGTGATGTAGCCGCCAACGACCCCAAAAGCCTTGGCAAGGGTGCCTTCGATCACGGTCAGGCGGTCCATGACGCCGTCGCGCTCGGCAACACCGCCGCCGCCCTGGCCGTAAAGACCGACGCCATGCACCTCGTCGAGATAGGTCATGGCGTCGTAGCGGTCGGCCAAATCGCATATCTTGCCGATCGGCGCCATGTCGCCGTCCATGGAATAAACCGATTCGAAGGCGATCAGCTTCGGCGTGCCGCGACCAGTGGCGCGGAGAAGTGATTCCAGATGATCAAGATCGTTATGGCGGAAAATCTTCTTGGTGCACCCGGATTGGCGGATACCGTCTATCATCGAGGCGTGATTCAGGCCATCGGAGAAAATCACGCACCCGGGCAGCAACTGACCAAGGGTGGAAAGCGTCGCCGAATTCGAGACATAACCCGAACTGAACAGCAGCCCTGCTTCCTTGCCGTGCAAGGCCGCCAGTTCGTTCTCAAGATCGACCAAGCCGTGATGGGTGCCGGAAATATTGCGTGTCCCGCCGGCACCGGCGCCGTGCTGCCATAGCGCGTCGGCCATGGCCTTGAGGACCACCGGATGCTGGCCCATGCCGAGATAGTCGTTCGAGCACCAGACGGTGACTTGCCGCGCCTCGCCATCAACATGCCAAACAGCGCGCGGAAATCGGCCCGCCAAACGGGAGAGGTTCTGAAACACACGGTAGCGACGCTCCCCTTTCAGGGCCGCAACCGCTGCCTGAAACATCCCTTCGTAATCCATCTCCGCCTTTTGACCCCCCCGGAACGACTAAGCTACCGGGCTAACTTATCAGGTCTGGCTATTCGCGATCTTGACTCCGATCAATAGCAGGTTCCGTTTTTCCCTGTCTAACACTTAATTTGCGGCAGTTTGCCGCAACCAGGGATGGGCGGCGAGCTTCCCAAGGCCGAGAGCAGAGGCAGGAAATTTAGCGTTTAGGCGCGGCCGGCGGCAAAAGGCGTGCGCGCTATGGATGAGCTTGGCAACGCCGTATCCGAGGACAGGGGCAACGCCCGATCAGCGAGCGACCAAGCGGATTCCGCGAGCCAACGCTCAAGGATCTGCGCCTCGACCGGACGGCTCATGTAATAGCCCTGAGCAATTTCACAACCCAGACGAGAAAGCGCTTGCCACGTTTCTCGCTCCTCCACCCCTTCCGCCACCGTCTTAAGGCCGAGGTTTCTCGCCAGCTCAATGATCGTGCGGACGATCACGGCATCGTCGTTGGCACGGCACATATTAGTGACAAAAGACTTGTCGATCTTGAGCTCGCTCACCGGAAGCTTGCGCAAATACGCAAGAGAGGTATAGCCGGTGCCAAAATCGTCGATTGCAATGCCGACGCCAAGCTCATAGAGCCGGCGCAAAATCTCATTCGCTCGCATCATGTGCGAGATGATGGCGCTTTCCGTGATCTCAAGCACGAGACGCGAGGGTGGTACGCTCCATTTTTCGAGCAGGCTTTCAACCAGATTCGCGAGGTCGCGGTTGTGAAGCGAGAGCGGCGACAGGTTGACCGAAACCGAAAGGTCGAGGCCGCGCCGATGCCAATCGCTTGCTTGCTGCAAGGCCACGTTCAACACCCAGCCGGTCAAATCGCCGATGAGACCGATCTGTTCCGCGAGTGGAATGAAGTTGTCCGGCGAGAGCAAGCCATGGAGAGGATGCAGCCAGCGCACCAGCGCTTCGGCTCCGCACACCCGGCCTCGGCTTATATCGATCTTCGGCTGATAATGGAGGCGAAGCTCACCTCGGTCGATTGCCTGACGCAACTGGCCCGCGAGTTTCAACTTCTCCCGATTGTCATCGCTCTCGCCGCCGGCATAGACGGCGAATCCATGCGCCTCGGCTTTGGCTTCCCAAAGCGCTGTTTCAGCCGCACGCATCAACTCACTCGAGGTCGCGGCGTGAAGCGGATAGATCGCAGCGCCAATCACCGGCATGACATGAAGTTGGTGCTGACCGATAGTAAAAGCGCGCTGCACCAGATCGCGCAATTTGTTCGCTGCCGTAGCGACACCAGCGGGTGTCGCGCCGGTCGGCAAAAGGATGGCAAATTCGTTGTCGCCGACTCGGGCAAGCGTGTCGGACTCGCGCATGCCGGTAACGAGCCGTGCCGCTGCCACCTCAAGCAGCCGGTCGCCGACCACATGACCAAAGGTACGATTGATCTGATTGAAATCCTTGAAATCGAGCAGCAACAGCGCGATCGGTGCATGCCCGCGCCGGGCGAGCGCGACGGCGTTCTCGAGCCGATCAAAGAACAACGTCCGGTTCGGCAGCCGGGTGACATCATCATGCATGAGCCGGGCGGAGAGAGTCCGCTGCGAGGCCGCGAGTTGATGCAACGAACGGTGAGCGTTGACGGTCTTCCACAATCTCAAGCCCAGGCGATTGCCGGACAATTCATCGCGGAACACACAATCGGCCGCACCGGCCTCGAGAAGAAGCCGCGACCGGCTCAAATCGTCATTCTCAACCACAAGAACGACAGGCGTAACTATTCCATTGCCACGCAACGCCATCGCGGTGGCAAGCGTGTCGAAGTCTACCAACGTGCTGTCGATGACCGCACAGTCGTAACCATTGGCATCAAGGGCGCGCAACGCCTCGGCGAAATTTTCCACGTTGTCGACGACGAGATCAAACTCACTGCCGCCGAGCGCCGCCGCCAAGGGGGAGGAACGCGATGTCCCGTTTTCGGCAAGCAGAACCCGCAAGCGCCCCATAGGGGCAGCTTGATCCCGATCGATCGCACCATGTTGCCGTTGAGCACTCACGGAAACCTACGCTATCGCTTGTTGTTGTCGGCTCTTCTACTGGTGTCGAGGATCGCAACCCGGCCGACCTTTGAGCCTGCGTGCTAATCTCTAGGCGCCACAAGTTAACAAGCGAATAATGGATGCCGATTATGCCCCACTCTCGGGGCGCAACCGAACCGTGCACGAAAGGCCTTCCTGCAGCTTCGTGAGTGTGCCGGCAACAAAGCGGCCGGCGAGACCGAGAAAAACGCTGCAAAGCCGCCGCACGCAGCCACGGACTGGAAAAGACGGCACATCTTCGTTATGCTTAACCAAGTGTTGCGTGGGGGCCGTTAAGACGCGGCCTTATCAAGCAGCACTTGAAAAGCGCGTCCGCCCAAGCACTTCCGAGCCCGCACTTGCATCAGCCAACCGCGCCCAAGATACCCGATCTCCGCGCGGAAGGGCGTGCACGCCTCCCCATCATGTGGGAGGCGGCGAAGGAAGTGGCGGAATGCGAGCGGGTCGTGACAAAGGGAGGCGGCAACTTGGTCAGCGACCTCCTGCGCGGCTCCGACACCTTTTACGAATGGACGCACTATCCGGCGGGCGACGTCTATGACGCCGAAACCCATTCACAGTATTATTACCATGCGCATGACAACCAGCCAGCCGAGCACGGACACTTCCATGTGTTTCTCCGCCGCCCCGGCATGCCCGCGGGAACCGCGCCCGTGCCCTACCGGGGCCAAGCGAAGCGTCCGCTTGGCGACGATGCCATCAGCCATATCGTCGGAATTTCGATGGGTTTCCGCGGCCAGCCGCTCGCGCTTTTCGCCGCCAACCGCTGGGTGACGGGAGAGACCTGGTATCCCGCTGCGGCTGTTATCAGCATGATCGATTTCTTCCGCATCGATCATGCCTATCCTTCATGGCCGGTGAATCGCTGGATCACGGCGATGCTGCGGCTGTTCCGTCCAGAGGTTGAAGCCTTGCTCCGGCAGCGCGACGACGTGATCGCCGCCTGGAGCGAGCGCTATCCCGGCCGGGACATCCTGGAAGACACGGCGCTTGCTCTCACCGGCGTGGCGCCGATCTCAATCCCACAGAGGACGGCGGAACTCAGAACGCTTCTGAAGGTTTGACGCCGCGGCAGCTTCACGCCGCGGCGGCAAGCATTTCCCGCGCCCTGGCTTGCGCGCCGGCGGTCATGCGCTCGAGGGGCACGGTCGGCCCGTCGCCCATCACCGTCGTACGGTGCATGATGCGGCGGAAACGGCTCTCGTCCCAGGGCCGGCCGCGATGGACCACCACCCGGTTATCCCACATGACGAGATCGTTCGCTGTCCAGCAATGGCTATAGACGAAGCGCGGCGCGGTTGCTTGCTCCAAGAGTTCGCGAAGAAGCCGGCGCCCTTCCTCGACCGGCCAATTAATGATGTGCGAAGCATGCGAGCCGACATAAAGCGAACGCCGTCCGGTGGCCGGATGATGACGCACGACCCGTTGCAGAACGGCCGGCAGGGCCTCCCGCTCCGCCCCACTGAAGCCGGTATAGCCCATGGTGCTGCGCGAATAGAGGATGCTGTGCTCGGCGACGAGATCCTCGAGCTTTTCCTTCATCGCCGGCGCGAGCGCATCATAGGCGGCGCGCAGGTCGGCAAATTCGGTTTCGCCGCCGGTAGGCGGAATCTCTCGTCCCGACAGGAGCGATGCCAACGCCGGGATCGGCTTGAACGAACTGTCGGAATGCCAGAGCTGGTTGCCCCGGTTGTAGACCGCGCGCTCATCCTGGGGATCGAGCCTGTTACCCTTCTCGTCGATGTTCGAGATGTCCGAGATGTGCTTGTCCTTGACCGCGCGCGCACGATCCTTGGTCAGGCTCATCTCTAGGGGACCGAAAAGACGGCTGAAGCGCACTTGCGCCTGGTCATTCAGCGCCTGGTCGGGAAAAACCAGAACCGCGTAGCGATTGAAGGCTTCGAGGATGCGGCGAAAGATGCCGGGCGCGAGCGGCCTAGTGAGATCGACGCCGGTGATGCGGGCGGCAAAGCCAAATCCCGGATTGATTTCGACGACGGCGAAGCTCATGGCCTGGGCCCTCCCCTCTCGTCTCGGTTCGAACGCTTACCTGAGGCTCACGGAGCCGCTCCTGGTCGAGAACATCAAACGGGTCGGCACCATAGCTCATTATGCGTGTGACCCGTGACGAGGGAAAGGCCAGTCAACGCTAAAGCGGCGCCCCTCAAAACGCATGGCCTGTAAGGAAGTGCGGATACCGGCACCAAATGCGGAAAGACGAAATCGCTGCCTCGTCTATCTATATCGTCTCTATATCGCTGACCGAGATCCGCCTCGACGAAGCCGTGAGCCGCAGTTGACAAGAAAATGCCGGCTACCTAAGGTGCCGACCCGTCGCGCGATCTGCTGGGGGATCGTCTAATGGTAGGACAGCGGACTCTGACTCCGCCAGTCTAGGTTCGAATCCTAGTCCCCCAGCCAGCGGTCCACGGTATTATGGCGCAAGCGCCACTGTGCTTGTGGCGCTTGCGCCATAATACCGGATACTCCGCTGTCTTCTCTATGCCCGATCCACAAAGCATTATGAGAGTTAGCTTGAAGACTTGTCCCGCGCCCGCAGTTCTCGGCGCATAATTTTACCGGTAATAGTCAAGGGAAGTTCGTCGATGAACTCGATTTCGCGGGGATACTCGTGCGCGGCGAGGCGCGTTCGAATATAGGTCTGGATATCCGCACGCAGTTGATCGCTCGGAGAATAGCTTTCGGCGAGAACAATAAAGGCCTTTACGATTTCAGTTCGGACGGGGTCGGGCCGGCCCACAACCGCCGCCATGGAAACTGCGGGATGAGTTATCAGGCAGTCCTCGATCTCCGTCGGACCGATACGATATCCGCCGCTTGTAATGACGTCGTCATTCCGGCCCTTGAACCAAAAATAGCCGTCTGAATCTTGAAGGCCCGTGTCCCCAGTGATCAGCCAATCACCAGCGAACTTTTCCCGAGTGGCCGCTGGTTTTCGCCAGTACTCCAAAAACATAACGGAATCCGGGCTACGCACGCCAATATTGCCGGCAACGCCCGACGGCAGAATGTTTCCTGCGTCATCAACGATTCTCACATCATGACCCGGAATGGCGCATCCCATGGATCCTGGACGTGTGTCCATGAGTTCCCCGCAGTTGCCAACAATAACGTTGCATTCCGTTTGCCCGTAGAACTCATTGATATTGAGATCAAACGTGGCACGGCCCCATTCCATGAGCTCTGCCCCCAGCGTTTCGCCCCCACTCGCCAGACTGCGCAAGGCGTAGGCGTAACGATCCTTCGGATGGCTTATCTGGCGCATCAATTTCAATGCGGTCGGCGGAAGGAAGGTGTTCCTTACATGGTGCTTTGCCATCAAGTGAAAGGCCTGCTCTGGGTCAAATTTTCCGGGGCGGTGGGCCAGCACCGGTATGCCGTGATGCCACGCGGGCATCAGCACGTCGAGCAACCCGCCGATCCATGCCCAATCTGCCGGAGTCCAGAAGAGGTCGCCCGGCTGCGGCGGAAAATTATGCGGCAATTCAACACCGGGGAGATGGCCGAGAAGCACACGATGGGCGTGAAGGGCGCCTTTTGGATTTCCGGTCGTCCCAGATGTATAGATGATCAGAGCTGGGTCATCAGCGCGGGTTTCAATGGGGCGCATCTCGTCCCGGGCCTTGTCCAAAAGGACGTCAAAACTCTCCACCCCAGCGGACGCATGGCCGTCTGTAACGATGACGAACTCGAGGCTGGGCAAATCCGCTCGCATGTCCATGACCTTCTCGAGGTTGGTCATGTCGGTTATCAGTGCGCGGGCTCCGCTGTCTGAGAGGCGATAACGTAGCGCATCCGGACCGAACAACGTGAACAGTGGTAGGGCAATTGCGCCTATTTTGTATGTCGCCACGTGACCTATAGCCGTTTCCGGCGATTGAGGAAGGAGAATGGCAATGCGGTCCCCTCGACCGATCCCTTTGCCGATCAGCGCGTTGGCGAGGCGATTGGACAACCGTCTGATGTCGCGAAACGTGAATTCGGCAACGCCACCGTCATCACGTTCGTATATCAGCGCCGTCCGTCCGGCGTCGGCGTGGCGATCCACGACATCCGTTCCGATGTTGTAGCTCTCGGGTACTCTCCAGGAAAACCGCTTCCGGAGGTCTTGGTAATTTGAAGCACGCTGAAGCATAGCACCGCTTCCCCTTCAAGGTCCTTCGGGTTCTGATCCGACAACGTGGCAAATCGCGAGATTACGGCCATTCGCGTTTACCGGCCGCGACCACATGTGTGAAGATCCTTCTCGCGCGCCCACACGGCCGGCTCCCGGCACAGGCGATAACCGTCGTCCCAGCGGCTCCTCAATTTCCAAGGCACACTACATGGTCTTCCAATCCCCTGCCTGCTCAAAGGCATACGCTGCGGAATATATTGCTGCCTCTTCGTAGTATCGCCCGACCAGCATGAGTCCGATCGGAAGGCCGTCGCTCATGCCGCAGGGAATGCTGATCGCTGGATGGCCACTGACATCGAAGGGTGCAGTGTTGGCGATCATCTCGAAGGCCCTCTGGATGTAGAGCTCGCGCGATGCGTCAGGAGGAGGCAGGGGTGTCGCCTTGATTGGCAACGTAGGCATGAGGAGCAAGTCATGTCTGGCCAAGGCCGCATCATATGCGGAACGCAGTTTGCGGCTCAGGTTCTGGGCTTTGGCATAGAAATGACCGCGATAGTGTTTGACGAAATACTGCCCGACCAGCATCGAGATTTTGAGGCTTTCCGACAGTTCATCTGCCCGCTGCCGCCATGAAGAATGGGCGTCGAGGAGGCTGGTCACGTAAAGCCCGCGCCAGTTAAAGCCCAGTCCATTGCCGTGCATCATCTGCATCGTCAGCCCTTCGAGACCAATCGGGTTCCAGATCGCGGGACCCATTAAGTGCATCGGAATCGAGATCTCGTCGACGTTCGCACCGAGGCCTGCGAGACGTTCGGCGGCTTTTCTGACCTTGGCGTCGACGTCACTTTCAGAATTGGCGTGGTCAAATCCTTCGCGCACCACGCCGATTTTGAGGTCGGAGATACTTTTCCCTAGTGCCTTGGTATAGGCCGACGTCTTCGGTGCATACTGGCGTGGATCGAGCCCGTCAGCGCCCGCGAGTACCTCGAGAAACAACGCGTTGTCGGCGACGTTTGCCGTCATGGGTCCCGTGTGGTCGATGGTCGATTCGATCGGCATCACTCCCGTATAAGGTACAAGGCCGTGCGTCCCCTTCATGCCGACGATACCGCAGAAAGATGAGGGAATCCGGATCGAGCCGCCCTGGTCGCCACCGATCGCCATGTCGACTTCGCCGGCTGCGACAAGCGCGCCGCTGCCAGATGAGGAGCCGCCGGCGGAGTAGCCCATCTTGTGCGGGTTGTGAACCGGGGCAACCGCATTGGTATGGCTGCCACCCGAAAGGCAGAAATACTCGCAATGAGCCTTCCCAAGAATGGTTCCACCAGCATCGAGGATACGCGTCACGATGGTGGCATCGACGTCAGGCACATAGCCTTCAAGAGTCGAGGCCCCATTCATCATCGGAACTCCCGCGAGGCAGACATTGTCCTTCAGGACCACCGTCTTGCCGGCGAGCTTGCCGCGGGAGGCACCCTTTACCGTGCTTTTTACGTACCATGCGTTGTAGCGGTTCTCCTCCCCTTCTGGCCGATAACCGGGGGTGCGTGGATATCTCGATTGGGGGAGATAATCCGGGCTCGCATCGATCATGTCGTACGCCGTGAAATTGGCAGCCATAAGGCCGAGATACGACTGGATGTCCGCATCAGTGACATGCAGACCGAGTTCTTCGGCAATGGTGCGCAGCTGCGCTGGGGTCGGACGCTTCACAGGCATGATGAATCCTCCTGAGTGAGATGTTAAAGTCCGCTCATTCAATACGAGAGACGTCTACACAACGGCGGCGCACCTTGAAGGGCGTGTTCTATCGATCTGTGGAATTTTTCCCTGGCCCTAGGTCCCCGCTCGTTAAATGCCGAGATACTCGTCGACGATAGCCCGGTTCCTGAGGTCCCCTGGAGAAACCTGGGCGATGATGCGTCCCCGCTGGATGATCAAGATCCGCTGGGCAAGAGCAGCGATAAAGTGGAGATCCTGTTCCACCAGGAGAACGGTCAGGTTCAGCGCTGCAACGAGGTGTTTCAAGGTGTTTCCGATCTCGTCAACGATGGAAGGCTGGATGCCCTCGGTCGGCTCATCAAGCAGGAGAACCTTTGGGCGTCCGGCCAAAGCCCGCGCGAGGGCAAGAAGTTGCTGCTCGCCCCCAGACAGAGCCTGACCAGGCCGGTCGAGAAGCGGGCGGAGCGGAGGAAAGTAATCAAGGAGATCCGAAATTGAGCTCGGACCGCGACGCGCCACCTCACCGATTTCCAAATTTTCCAGCACTGAAAGACGAGGAAAAATGCGCCTTCCCTGCGGCACATAACCGATTCCGAGCCGTGCCCGATCGGCCATACTCCGCCGCGTGACATCGACCCCGTCAAAGCGAATCGTCCCCGCCGTGGCACGGAGTTCACCGATCAGTGTCTTCAGCAGAGTCGTCTTTCCCATCCCATTGTGACCCAGAACGCCGACCACCTCGCCCGCCGCGAGCGAGAGACTTATGCCGTTAAGGATCGGGATCCGGCCGTAAGCAGAGCACAGTCCTTCGACCTCAAGCATCAGCCGTCGTCCCGAGATATACGGCGCGCACGCGGTGGTCCTGCCGCACCTCTTCCATCGTGCCTTCCATCAGGATTTCTCCCTGATGGAAGACTGTCACGACCTTGGCGATATCGCGAATAAACTGCATGTCGTGCTCGACGACGACGATAGCGCTGGTGAGGTTGACTTCGCGGATCAGCTGGGCCGTGCGGACGACCTCTTCGACGCTCATGCCGGCCGTCGGCTCATCGAGGAGGATAACACTAGGGTTGCGCGCCATAACCATACCAAGTTCGACCCATTGCCGCTGCCCATGAGCGAGAAGGCCAACCTGCCTGTCGGCAACTGCCGTCAGATTGAGGCGTTCGAGGATCTCGTCCACGATTGCGCCGGCATTTGCCTGCGACCCGCGTGCGGCGGAAGCCGCGAGCCAAAGGCCCTCGTAAACAGGGATACCGTCGAAGACACTCGGCACCTGATTCTTTATACCGATGCCGAGCCTAGCGATGTGGTGCCGTTCGGCCCGCGTGATATCGATACCATCAAGCAGAATGACTCCCCGAGTTGGACGAATCTGAGCCGTCAGAATTTTGAAAAATGTGCTTTTTCCCGCGCCGTTCGGCCCGATGAGGCAGCGCAGCTCACCACGGCGGAGGCGGAAGTCCACATTGTTGATGGCCAGCACACCGCCGAAGCGCTTTTCGAGCCCACGGGTCTCAAGGACGAAGTCTTCCTGCTCCACTCGGGTCATGGTGTGTTGTCCGGGGCAAGCCGGCGACGCAACAGGGGGCCGAGTTGAGCAAGACTCGGTACGATACCTTGCTCAAAGGCGAGTACCGCGAGCATCAAGATCGAGCCAAGGATAAGGGTCACTTGGCCGACGGCGGCCGTGCCGAGGTAGGTCGTAAGATACTGGACGAGAGCGCAGCCGATAATGGGGCCGATCAGTGTCGTGCGGCCACCGACGATCACCCAAATCAGGATTTGCGCACTTTCCGACAAGCTGAACATGTCGGGCGAGACGAAATTTCCCCAGACACCAAACAGTGCTCCGGAAAACCCCGCTAGAGCGCCCGCGAGCGCGAAAGAGGCGAGCTTGTAGATGCGGCTGTCGTAGCCAAGGAGTTCGGCACGAGTTTCGTTCTCCCGAACGCCGATACATATTCGTCCGAAATGAGTTCTGAGCAGAAGTCTCAATCCAACATAGACAGCCGCAAGGCAAATCACCGCGAGATAGAAAACTCCACCAAGCCCGAGCGTGGCGCCGTGCGCAAATGGAATGCTTAACGAAGGCACCGTCGGAATGCCGTTCTGACCGTTGAGGCGAACGCTTCCAATCACCCATACATCGCTCGACGTGGCCCGCATTAGCTTCTCCAGGATTAGAGTTATCACCAGTGTGATGACGCCGAGATAGACGTCGCTGATACGGCCGTAAAACATAAAGTACCCTACGAGCGCAGCGAACAGTGCTGGCAGCGCCAGCGCTGCTAGCAGCGCGAAGGCAGTGTGTCCAATGTTGAGCGCGATGATCGTATAAGTATAGCCGCCAAGTCCGAAAAAGGCAGTCTGACCAAAGCTCAGGATACCGACAAAGCCCCAGAGGAATCCTTCGCTCAACGCGACCAAAGAAAGAATACATATGACGGAGAGCTGCAACAGGCTGTACGGGCCAATCACATTCGGCAGCGCCATCATCGCCGCGAGCGCCACGCCGACGGCTACCCACCACGCTTTCGAGGGCGCGGGTGAAAATGTCCGTGACATCGTGCGGAGCATGTCACAGCCCCCGACGCATACGTCCGGTAATACCGAGTGGCAACAGGCGAAGAAGCACGATGGCGACGAGAAGAACGCAGACCTCGCCGAGAACGGGTGAGGTGAGATATTCGACGACCCCGGATATGCTCCCAAAGAGCGCTGAAGCGCTGAGGGTCCCGATGAGAATCATGCTGCCGCCGGACACCACGGTAATGAACGCCTTGGCGATGTAAAACGCTCCCATGGTTGGTGCGACACCGGCCAATGGCGCGATGACCGCACCCGCGAGACCGGTGATAGCCGCGCCATAGCCGAAAGTGAGCATATAGACAACGCTCGGTGGGATGCCGAGTGCCGCCGCCATCACGGGATCCTGCATCGTACCCCGGGCTATCAGGCCGATCTTGGTATAGCGGAGCAAGCCGTAGGTCAGTGCCAGTAGGGCAACGGCAAAGCCGATAAGGATAAGGCTGTAGACCGGTACGCCATAGGTGCCGATAGCCACGTTACCGAACGGAGCGGCGATGCTCGCGGTGGTCGGCCCCATGATCAAAGTAACCCCCCCAACCAGAAAGAGACTGAGGCCCCACGTCGCGAGAAGCGTGTCGAGAATGCGTCCGTACAGGAAGCGGATCAGGACGCGCTCGATGATGATACCGAAGACGCCGACGCAGACTGCCGAGAATAGAAAGGAAAGCCAGAGGTTCATACCTGCCCGCACGGCTAAATTGCAGGCGTAGGCACCGAGCATCATGAACTCGCCCTGAGCCAAGTTGATGACACCCATCATGCCAAAAATGACAGCAAGCCCCAGGCTTATCAGCACCAGGATAGAAAAAGAGTATGCGATCTGATACGCGATAATTACGGTCTGTTCCACGCCGTCATCCGTCCGCGCTTCCTGTCCGCTCCACGCCCCTTTACGACATTCATTCTGACGGCAGTCGCCCGTCTTGCTTCGACCCCACCCTTAAAGCTTGATGACGAACTGCTTGTCTGTATTCGGATATTTGATCAGGTTGCAAACTTCTTGCGTGTCGATCGGCGGCACATGACGAAAGGTTTCCAGGACGGTAAAGCTGTGCTCGCGATTCCCTACCGCCAAGTGAAGGTCGCGCCATACATGGTGGGTTTGTGGATCGATGGTGACCAAGCCGCTTGGCGCTTGGATACTCATATGTGAATCAAGCGCGCGTATGACTTTCGGATGGCCGACGGAACCCGCTTTTGTAACCCCTTTGGCCCAAAGCTGCACACCGTCATAACCGTATTCAGCATACTCGGGCACGTAACTGTACTTATTTGGATAATGCTTCTGGAAATCAGCCAGGAATGCCGCGTTGGCTGGCGAGGAGATAGTGGGAATATAGGACGCACATATCAGGATTCCCTCATTTTCGTCCGGTGTCAGTTGTGTATTCTCCAAGCCAAGGCCATAGGTAGAAGAGGCAATGGGAATGTCCTTCTTCACGCCACTCGCTGCGTACTGTCGATAGAACGACATGTGTGCCGCCCCGACCAGGGCCGAGAATACGAAATTTGGCTTCTTTTGCTCAATGCGCGCTATCAGTGGACTAAAGTTGTTGACATCAAGGGGAACGAATTCCACCGCAACGTCTTGTCCGCCGGATTCTCGAATGAACTTCTGAACCCATTTCGCCGAGATTGTACCGTAATTATAATCGGCGGCGATTATATAGCCCTTCTTGCCGAATTTCTTGACAGCGCTCGGAACGAGCTTCTGAAGCTGCTGGCCGGGCGTAATGCCCGTGCAGTAGAAGAGGCGGTCGCAGACACCGCCTTCGTACAAAGAGTTATAGAAATATAGCCCGTTGTATCGGTGTACGATCGGCCGAATGACCTCGCGTGCTGAGCTGGTTACCGCCGCCATCAGCACGTCGACGCGATCTTGTAGCAATGCGCGGGTGACATACTGCGCGGTAAGCTGATTGCTGGACTGGGAATCATAGAAGACAAGCTCAACTTTGCGCCCGATCAGCCCGCCCTTGGCATTGATGTCGTCAACGGCCATGGCAATCGCATCGATCTGTCCCAGGCAGTAGATGTTCAGTCCGCCGGTTTTATCGAGGACGTTCCCGAGCTTGATCGGTTTGCTTGCCGCGATGCCCGCCTGCTCGAGGAGCGCTGTCGAGCTAGCATAAGCAAGGGCGCCCGAGCTCGCTCGGATAAATTGCCTGCGCGAAATCGACATTTGGTTATCCTCCCGTTAGTTTGTAGTTATGCTTCGGGCAGCGAACGCCTCGGACGCAACCCTCAAAGGGCCGCGACCCTTCCTCACCCTGCGTGCGACCAGATTGCCATCCAGTCCACACGCACATGAGAGAAGCTACATTTAACGGGAATTTATTTTACTTTTCAAGTAGTCATCGGGAGGCTGCGCTTTAACAGCGCGTTCGCCTACGCTGGAAAATGGTCAATAACCCGAAATTCGAGGCCGTCAGCCTCGGCGAGATAAATATCGCTCCGTAAGTGGCGTTTCCTCACGGTGACCTTCCCACGCGCGCTTTGATACGAAAGCCCGTCCGACGCTCGTAATAGATTGCGCACGTCCGTTGATTTGGCTCGAGCGACCATCTCCGCATAAAGCTGGAGGCCTTCGTAGCACGACTGACCGATGGTGTTCGGCATCGGTGCGTCCCGTCCGAAGACCTTGTAATAGCGATCAAGAAAGGCCACGTTATCCGGCGTTCTGAGGTTGGCCAAGTAGCCAGCCGAAAAATAAAGGCCTTCCGCATTTTCCGCACCGATGCCGAGAAGCGTGTTCTCTTCGGTCGCGGTAGAAAGTCGGCGCACCTGCCGCCCTAACCCCGCTTCGCCGAATGCGCGGTTAAAACCAATGCAATCGTTACCGACCATAGAGACAAGGACGGTGTCGGGCTGCACTCGACGAATGGCGTCGAGAACGGAGCCGTAGTCTTCACAGCCAAACGGAATGTAAGCCTCTCCTACCACCGTGCCGCCGCTCGCAGTTATGTAGCGCCGGGCCGCGCGGTGTGAAACCCGAGGCCAAACATAATCGTTGCCGATCAAATACCAACGCCTGATTCTCCGGTATTCGGACAACCACTGGATCGGAGGACGCAGCTGCAATGCCGGGGTTTCGCCGGTGAGAAAGACGTTGGAGGATTGCTCGCCCCCTTCGTAAACAGGGGTATAAACGTAAGGAACTCGTCCGCGTAAGGCACGCACAAGGGCAAGGCGCACGGCGCTGATATGCATGCCAATCACCGCTTCGGCGGCGCCTTCAGCGATTAGGTCAAGGGTAGCATCGGCAACTGTTCCCGGTTCACCACCCGCATCCATGAAGACAAGTTCCACTTCCCGCCCAAGGATCCCAGCCCGTGAATTTATCTCTTGGGTGGCAAGCGCTGCGCTCGCCTGACAGGAAGGTCCCCAAAGGCCAGCTGGGCCACTCAACGGAACTAGGAATGCAATCCGAAGCCTGTCGCCCCGCCGGTGAGGACGAAGCAACTCTCCTTCCCACTCCCGGCCTTGGCGAATTCGCGGGAAATGGAACGGTGGACGCCGTGTTATCATCGGCACGCTGTCCAACAGAGGCATGCGGTCCCCCGAAAAGATGGTCGCTCGAGCAGCTCAATGCCGATACCTCTTGCCGCTGGCGCGACCCAGGCTCCAGAGCCGTCGCCTCTGTAAGCGATCGCCTCTTGCAAAACGACGGTATCATCACTATCAATCTATGCAAAGCGGCGAGTAACCCTACATGCACCCCTGAACCCTATGGCGCGGATCCGCCCGATTAACGATTACCTTTCCTACCTGCTTGCCCAAGCGAACCGTCAGATCAACGACCAGCTTGACGTGGAGTTTCGGGCTGAAGGTGTGCCGGTGGAACAATGGCGGATTCTCAAACTTCTCGCGGAAAGCAACGGACGGGCAATGGGCGATCTAGCCCAGGCTGCCCTTCTAAATGGGCCGACCCTGACAAAGACGATCGACCGGATGGTGTCGCAGGCATTAGTATATCGTCGCGCCGACCCTGGCGACGGGCGCAAGGTTCTGATCTTCATTTCTGATCATGGCAGAGCCCTGACGGAACGCCTTACACGTCTTGCCAACTCACATCAGTCGGAGATCATCGAAACTTGCGGCGATCGCGAGGCGCAGCAATTGAAGCGCCTTCTTGAAGGACTTATTCAACGTACCGCCTGAACCCGCGGACAATTCGATAATGCCGACCGGTCCGGCCTATTGCAGAGCTTGGACGAGGTCCGTGCGCGTCCCTCTCATTCCACGTCGGATCATTTCCAGTTCTGCCCGAGTATAGCAAGCCGTGCAACTACCGGAAGCGAGGTAGGAGCTAACGCTGCTTCCAATCACCCAACTGCTCAAAGGCCCGCCCGGCACGGATCAGGACTTCTTCATTGAAGTGTTTTGCCACCAACATCATGCCGATCGGTAGACCGCCGACCATACCGCATGGAATCGTGAAAGCGGGATGACCGCTAACGTCGAATGGACACGTGTTCTGCTGCATATTTAGGGCAAGATCTACATATTCTTCGCGCGAGCAATCGGCCGGCGGGATTTTCGTGGCTGGGAAAGGCAGTGTCGGCATTGCGATGATGTCGTAGTCGTCGAGTACTTGGTCGTAGCCGGCACGCAAGATGACACGAAGATTCTGGGCCTTTGCGTGATAACGATTGTGATAATTTTGATGCATGTATTCGCCAAGCAAAAGAACGAGCTTGACCGTTTCTGACACGTCATCGGGACGGGCCGTCCAACCTCGAGCGAAGGCTTCCTGCAGCGAAGTCGTGTAATAACCTTGCCAGTTATTGCCCATGCCGAAGCCTTTGATCATCATCTCGGCCGCGCCCTCGAGGATGATCCCCGTCCAGATGTGCGGACCGTCATAATGCATCGGCACCGACACCTCTTCGATGGTTGCGCCAAGTTTGGCGAATTCACCGATGGCCTGTTTCACCTTGCGGTCGGTCTCGGGGGCCTGGGGGTTGCCGGTAGGATGACCGAAACCTTCCCGAAGCACAGCAATCTTGAGACCCTTAGCCGAACTCTTGAGCGCCGCCATGTAATCACCGACTCGAGCCGCGATAGTGCGGGGATCTCCCGCATCGGGCCCAGCGATAGCGGTCAGGAGACGCGCCACGTTTTCGACACTGTTGCAGATCGGCCCACAGTGATCGACAGAATATGAAATCGGCATGCCACCGGTCATGGGGACGAGACCCCATGTTGGCTTAAGGCCGTAAGCCCCGCACCAACCAGATGGCGTTCGGATCGACCCGCCCTGATCACCGCCCAGCGCCATTTCCACCTCGCCCGCAGCGACGAGCGCGGCACTGCCACCCGAGGACCCGCCCGTTGAATGTTCAGGATTGTACGGATTACGGATCGGGCCCGTGGCGCAAGTGTGGCTGCCAGCGGAGAAGCAGAGATCCTCGCAGGCCGATTTGCCAGCCACTGTTCCTCCAGCATCCAGAACGCGCGTTACGACCGTCGCGTCGACCTCGGGAACGTACCCCTCGAGAACACGAGAACCATTCATCATCGGTATGCCAGCGACGCAGATGTTGTCTTTGATGGCGACGCGTTTGCCCGCTAGAAGGCCGGTATTCGCACCCTTGATGTCGCATCGCCAGTACCAAGCATTAAGCGGATTCTCCTCTGGCGCAGGCCGGTAGCCGGGCAGACGCGGATATTTGACTACCAATTTCGGCTCGGCGAGTTCGTCGAGCCGCGCGTACGAGGCCATTGAACCTGCCATCAAACCTCGAAAGGAATCGGCATCCGCCTCCGTCAGAGTCATACCAAATTGCGCGGCAATTTCCATCACCTCGGTGGCAGTCGGCAGTCGCGGTGCTATTCCCATGGGTTCCTCGCAGTGGCGGCCGGAACTCGTGGCTCACGGCCTGGAAAAATTCGTCGAGGACATCATTAAGCGAAAAGATATTTCACTTTTCAAGGACATTTGGGTGCCGAAGATGCGACCCTGGAGGCACGCGACCTTATTTGGCGACCGCAATCCGGTATTGCCCAAGCTTACGAAAAGTGCTTGCCGAAGGATGCCCACCGTTGCCGCTGTCTCCGCGGCACATCGTCGCCAAAGAACTCGCCTACGTAGGTAGGGTCGGATCGTGACTGTCAATAGAGCGGCAACCCGTGTAGGATTGCGACTTCAGGTCACGAGGTTCAATCCACTGCGCCCTAATGCTAACACCTCGGCCTGATTAAACTCAGATGCACCAGCAAGCAGGCCGAGTTCTGGGCGACTGTACGGTGATAGGATTGAGGCTGCAACTGGCAAGGAATTTGCCTGTCTACTAGAGTCTGTAGACATTCATCGAAGAGCAAGCGAGGCGCCGACGAGATAGATCGCGGCGGTGAAGCTTGTGTCAGTTTTGTCGTAGCGGGTGGCGATACGGCGAAATTCTTTAAGCCGTTGGAAAAAATTTTGGCTCTTTTGAAAATTGAGTGGGTTACGCGGCATGTGGATTGATCCGCGTGAAGTCGAGCTTTCCGGCGATGAGGAAGAGGACGGTTCGCATCGTGTCGAACCGCGTATAGGCGCGCGCATTG
>JBJKQL010000106.1:0-15436 GCA_046705265.1 Ferrovibrionaceae bacterium | reverse complement strand
GCCCGCAGCAGGTTGGGTTGATCTTCAATCGCACGATCACTCGCCGCACGCCGGGACGCTTCCGCACCCGCATCGTCACCCACGACGTTACCCCTTCCCTCAACGTCTATTACAAAAACGCGCGGATCAAGCAGTACTACGAGGAGAACCGCACCTTGCGGACCGAGACGAACATCAACAACACCTACGACTTCGGCACCGGCAAGCGCCTGCACAATCTGCCGAAGCCGCGTGAGATCGGCTTTGCGGCCAATCGCCGGCTGCTCGAAGTCGAGCGCCCCAGCCAGGACTGCATGCTCACGGAGGAAATATTCCAGGCCATCAACAGCCCAGTGACAGCCGGGCGTCAACGCGCTTCAGGACTGCGCTTTGCCGATCCGCGCGTGTATGCCCTTTGCCACGCCATCATCCTGTTCCGGCAGCTCGCAGATGCTAGAGCGATACGCGGGCGATCTTAGCGAACGGGAACCGCAGGACTTGGGCGCGAATCCCGTTGCCGATCCGGAAAAATGCCTTGGAAAAGGGCAGTCGATTGGCGTGCGCTCTACGAGTACTGCGACATTCGGTTTATAGCGAACAGCTTGCGGGATAACCTCAACACCGCGTACATGTTTCGGCTTCGGGCTCTAGAAGCGTTGCCGGCTGTGCTCCTCAGCAATCCAAACATGGTCCGTTTTCTCGGGTCCCTTCCTGTCGAAGCGGAGCGCGCGCCGAAAAGTGGGGAGGATGTCGATCTAGTAGACCGCTTCCTTGGTTCGAATCCTATATGGGGGACACGATGGATAAGCAGTTTTTCGTTGTTAAATGCACGTCGTTGAGGCTGTTGGGAAATCACTCGAAATGATTGGTTTCAAGGAATCGCTATACTAACCTCGGTCCACATTGATCCATTGGACAAGGCCACCGTTAAAAAAATAATGCGGATCCTCGAGCACCACCTGGCTGATATGGCCGCCTTAAAGAGACGCTGCTTCAGCCTTCCCCAGGAACTCAGCGGCGAACGGAATATCGAAACTTGCAGAAGCGCATCGCGCAGCACATTCGTCGAGAAGTCGAGGAAAATCCAGGCGCTCCTCTCTCTGGGTAAGGCGGCAGTCAAGAACTTCTTGAAGCTGATGTTTTCGGATGAGAAAGCGTGGGCTGGAATCGCGGCGTTCATTTATTCAGCAGCCGAAGGAGGGCCGGCCCTGACGGCAGGCACAGCGATCTACGCTATATCGAATATCGGGAGCAAGGGCGTGCAGACGGTGGCTAAATGCCGCCAAAACTTGGGAGCAGCGACTATACGCTTTTGTATCGCATGAAACGGTGACCCTAAATTCGCCAGTACTTGGTTCCGGTGGTGCCGGCACGCCAATATACTGCGCTGCGACTCTACGTCACGTCGTTTGTGCGGCGGCGAGTGTTCTCGCATATTCTGGAGTTTGGCGCGAGCGTTGCAGCGACCGCCGACGCTGCTGCGGCTTCAATATCCTCGAGCTGTCCTTCCCACCACTTTATCGCGACGGCAACTGCTGCGTCCGCCGACACTGCCTGGTCCGCGATCAGGAGCAGATCGATCGCGAGCGTCTGGTAAGTCGTCTTTGCTGCGACCGCTCGCGGTATCCGGTGCTCGTTGATAACCTCGTTGCGCTCTTTCTCAATGAACCCACGGAAGATCGAATGCATTGCAGGGCGCGCACGCCACCCTGCGTAGGCGTTCGTATCGCCGCAGCGAGATGAGGCGATCGCTTTCCATCCACGTTCCGAAGGACATGTCCGACGGTACGCAATAGGGTCACGGCAAGGACCCATGCCAGCCTCCAATCAACGATGTTATCCGCCTTCGTGAGCCGGATCTGCGCTCGGTAGCAGTCGCGCAGCACGGGCCGCGCCGCGAGCGCATCTATTTTCGTCCGTGGATCATTGCGGAGGCGCTCACCACCTCTCTTCCTACCCCACGTCTTGGCCACTTGTTGCTCCGCGCTGTCGGCACCGGAATTCGACTTATCATGATGCCGCTGGCGCAAGAGTCCCTACAAGAGATCAAGACCGCTGTTCAGGCATCGTCAGCGCCTCACGCTTAGCACCGTTACGTGTCAATCGCATGCCCCCCGGCGCTGGAGCCAGCGGCCCCCCAGTTCCGACAACCGAACCACTTAATCCGCCGCCCTCCACCTTGCCCCTCTCGCCCCACCCATGCACTATCCGGGCGTCGCATCCTTCTAGGAGGCGTCTCATGGCGTCCGCGAAATCCGTCGCTTTGCCGGTCTCAATCCGCGCCCATCCCCAGCTTTTCATCGGGGCCGCGTTCGGCGTCGCGGTGGGCTTGGCGCTGCCGCCCGGCTGGCGCTTTATCACCCGCATGGTCACCGGCTGGGACGCGGCGGCCGTGCTCTATCTCGCCCTGACCTGGGCCATCATGCTCAAGGATCAGGAGCAGCGCATCCGCAGTCGCGCGCAAATCAACGACGAGAGCGGCTTCACCATCCTGATTCTCAGCGCCGCATCGGCCACGGCCAGCATGGGTGCCTTGATCGGGCTGCTATCGGACTTCCATGATCTGCCGGCGGGCCTGAAAACGCCGCATCTTGCCCTGGTCGCATTCACCATCGTCTGCGCCTGGTTCTTCCTGCAAACGCTGTTCACCCTGCACTATGCCCACGAATATTACGGCGGCGGCGCGAATGGAGCCGAGCGCGGCGGCTTGAAGTTTTCCGGCAGCCCGAGCGCCCTGCGCTATCTCGATTTCGCCTATTTCGCCTTCACCATCGGGGTGACGGCGCAAACCTCCGACACCGCGGTGACGACGCCCCGCATGCGCCGGCTCACGCTCGCGCACAGCATTCTCGCCTTCTTCTTCAACACCATCGTCCTCGCGCTCAGCGTCAACATCGCGGCAAGCCTGCTCTAGCCCTTCGGCCGATTCGCGATGGACCGCGGCGGGCGGCCTCACTATCCTTTGCGCCGCGTCAACAACGTCCGCCCGCAGAAGGATCAGTGGATGCGCCAGGACATCACCGGCCTCGAAGTTTTCATCCTGCAAGCGCCGGATACCGGCAGGCCGCACTGGGTGAGCAATTTCATCGTGCCGCGCGCGAACGAGGTGCTAGCCCGGATGCGCACCAAGGACGGCATCGAGGGCTTCGGCCTATCGACCGTCTATGCTTCGCTCGATCCCATCGTCGCGGCGTTCAAGAACGGCATCGCCGAGGAGATCCTGGGGGCGGACGCGCTGGCGCCGGAGCGGCTTTACCAGAAGCTTTTCTGGCTTTCGGCGAGCCGGCTCGCCTTCGAGCGGAAATGGGCGCGCGAGGCCCTGATCCGCATTTCCGCCGCCGTCGATCTCGCCTGTTGGGACATCGTCGGCAAGGCGGCGGGGCTGCCGCTCTATCGCCTGTTCGGCGGCTATGCGGAGCGCGTGCCCTGTTACGTCACCTGCGCCTATTACCGCGACGGCAAGGACGACGCCGAATTGAAGGACGAGATCGCGCGATTGAAGGCGCAAGGCCATCACGGCTTCAAGGCCAAGGTCGGCGGCCTGCCGTTGAACGAAGATATCCGGAGGCTCGAAGTGGTGCGCTCTGTAATCGGCGACGACAGGGATTTGATGGTCGACGTCAACCGCGGCTGGAGCCTCGATACCGCCTATGAGGCGGTGCGGGCGCTGGAGCCGTTGCGCCCGCGCTGGCTCGAGGAGCCAGTGCGCTGGGCCGACGACCGGCGCGAGCTGAAGCTTCTCTCGCAGCGCTCGCGGATTCCCTTGTCCGCCGGCGAGAGCGAGCTGACAAGCTATGGCTGCCGCGCGCTAGTCGAGGAACAATCGATCCAGATTTTGCAATTCGACTGCACCATGTTCGGCGGCTTCACCGAGGGCCGCAAGATGGCGGCGCTGTGCGAGCTGAATCATGTGCAGGTGGCGCCGCACCACGATTGCTTCATCCACGCCCATCTGGTGGCCGCGACGCCGGCCGGCTGCATCGTCGAATCCTTCACCGATCCGGAACGCGATCCCTTGCAGGCGGAGCTGTTCGAGAACCCGCCGACGATCGCCGACGGCTGGCTCACCTTGAACGAGGCGCCGGGGCTCGGCCTCACGCTTTCGGAAGCGGCGGTGAAGAAATTCGGACAGCGCATTCTTTAGCGATCGCCCATCCCCGAGGCATCGGGCGCGGTTATGACGAAGGTGCGATGGCCGGGACGGGTCCTGCTATGATGCAAAAAAAGAATCCGGCCGCCGGAGGGGGCATGACTATGAAACGCGGCTTCGCGCTTGGCGCGGCTCTGGTCATAAGCGCGACGCTCTTTGCCGGGCGCGCGCTGGCCGCAAGCGCCGTCGGCCTGTGGACCACCGAGGGCGGCAAATCCGTGATCAGTATCGCGCCCTGCGGGCCGGCGCTTTGCGGACGCATCGTCTGGCTCAAGCAGCCATACGACAAGAGCGGCAAGCCGAAGCGCGACAGCCACAACCCGGTGAAGGCCGAGCGAATGCATCCGGTGCTCGGGCTCGAGATCGTCTCCGGCATGAAGCCCGACCCGGAAGAGCCCGGCCAATGGCGGCACGGCCGCGTCTATGACCCGGAAAGCGGCGACACCTACAAGGCCGAGATGCGGCTCGATGGCGCTGACACGCTGAAGCTGCGCGGCTATATCGGCATTCCCCTGTTCGGCCGCTCCACCACTTGGACCCGCACCGCCACGATCGCGCCCGAGCCGCCCGCGCCGTCAAATCCCGGCTCGGCCACGGCACGCTGACCCGCGGCACCACCGGACGATCGATCAAGCCGGCCCGAGCCGCCGATGCTAGCCTTCCTCAAGCCGCGAAGGAGGGACCGATGTCGATCTGCGACAAGGCGCTTTGGGTCATCGAACGGAATTCGGGGCAGGACCTCACGCTGTCCGCCGTCGCCGAGGCCTGCGGCGTATCGCGTTCGCATCTTGCCTTCGTTCGCCTTCGGCGCGGCGACACATGCGCTATCTGCGCGGCCGGCGGCTGAGCGAGGCGGCGCGAACCATCGCGGCCGGCGCGCCCGGCCCCGAGACATCCTCGCGGTCGCGCTCGACGCCGGCTATGGCTCGCACGAGGCCTTTACCCGCGCGTTTCGCGACCAGTTCGGCCTGACGCCGGAAGCGCTGCGCTAGCGCCGCGGCCTCGACGGCCTCGCGCTGACTGAGCCGATCACGCCGAAGCCGACGGCAAGCGCCGATCTCGACCCGCCGGACCCGATCGACTGCGAGGCGCTTCGCGTCGTCGGCCTCGCGGCGCCCTGCTCGTGGGAGGCGGCGATCAAGATTCCGGCGCAATGGCAGCGCTTCATGCCCTATATGGGCGCGATTTCGGCGCAGCTCGGCCAGCCGCCGGTCGGCATCAGCCGCGCGGCGGGCGACGAGGGCCAGTTCGACTATCTGTGCGGCGTCGAAGTGGCGCGTTTCGCCGATGCCCCGCCGGAGTTGACACGGCTCGAGATTCCACCGCGGCGGTACGCCGTTTTCCAGCATCGGCGGCACGTTTCGACCCTGCCGGAAACCTACCGCGCGATTTGGAACGAGGCACTGCCAGCGCTCAGGGAGGGCCGTCGCCGACGCGCCGGTGATCGAGCGCCACAACCCGGCCTTCGATCCGCTTAGCGGCGAAGGCGGCGTCGCCTTGTGGATTCCGCTCGCCGCCTGACTCAGGAACCGAGCAATTCGGCGGGGATCGCGTAAAGGCTTTCCGCCGGCGCGGCGACGGCCGCGGCATGGCCGGCGGCCTGCGGCAGAATCTGCTCGGCGTAGAATTGCGCGGTGGCGATTTTCGCGTGCAGGAAATCGGCATTTTCGCCGCCACCCCCGGCCAGCCTATCAGCCGCCGCCATGGCTTCCTCAGTCAAAAATGCGGCCCCCAGGGTGAGGCCCATCTGCTTCAGGAACGGCGTCGCCGCGCCAGCCGCGCGGTTCGGCTCGTTCGCCACCGCATCCGTGAGCAAGGCGGCAGATCGCTCAAGCGCGGCCACGGCAGATTGCAGCGCGGTTCCGATGACTTGGAGCGCGCCCTCGACCGCGCTCGCCCGCGTCGCGGTTGCGCGCGTCTCTTCCAAAAGCGCCCGCATGGCGCCGCCACCTTCCGTCGGCAATTTCCGCATCACCAGATCCATTGCCTGGATGCCGTTGGTGCCTTCATAGATCGGCGCGATACGCGCATCGCGCAGATGCTGCGCGGCGCCGGTTTCCTCGATGAAACCCATGCCGCCGTGCACTTGCACAGCCGTGGACGCGATCTCGACCCCTAAGTCCGTGCACCAGCCCTTGGAGACCGGCGTCAACAGATCGGCACGCGCCTGGGCCAGCTTGGCCGCTTGCCGCTCGGGATCGTGGCGCGCCTGATCGAGCGCGGCGGCGTTACGATAGATCAGCGCCCGCATGGCCTCGATCTCGGCCTTCATGGTCATGATCATGCGCCGGACGTCGGCATGGGCGAGAATCGCCGCATCGGCCGGTTCGTTGCCGCGGATCGGCCGGCCCTGGCGACGCTCCTTGGCGTAAGTCACCGCCTGCTGGTAGGCGCGCTCGGCGATGGCGAGGCCCTCGAGCCCGACACTGAGCCTCGCATTGTTCATCATCGTGAACATATACCGCATGCCGGCATTCTCGGCCCCGATCAGGTAGCCGGTGGCGCCGCCCCGCTCGCCATAGGCCATGACACAGGTCGGGCTCGCGTGGATGCCGAGCTTGTGTTCGAGCGAGAGGCAGCGGAGATCGTTGGCTGGGCCGAGCGAGCCATCCGGATTTACCAGATACTTCGGCACGATGAAGCACGATATCCCCTTGGTGCCGGGCGGCGCGCCGGGGGTTCGCGCCAACACCATGTGGATGATGTTCTCGGTCCAATCGTGCTCGCCATAGGTGATGAAGATCTTCGAGCCAGTGATCGCGTAGGCGCCGTCCGGCCGGGGCTCGGCGCGCGTTTTCAGCGCACCGACATCGGAACCGGCCTGCGGCTCGGTCAGGTTCATGGTGCCGGCCCATTCGCCGGAAACGAGCTTCGGCAGATAGATCGCCTTCTGCGCGTCATCGGCGTGGTGGAGCAGAAGATCGACCGCGCCCTGGGTAAGCAGCGGGCAGAGCGAGAATGCCATATTGGCCGAGGTCATCATCTCTTGCACCGCCGTGCTCACCACCCACGGCAGACCGCCGCCGCCCCATTCCGGCGCGAAGCCGACGCCGTTCCAGCCGCCCTCGACGAAACGGCGGTATACGGCACCGAGGCCCTCCGGCGTCACCACGCGGCCGTTTTCGAGCCTGACGCCCTGCTGATCGCCCGGCCGATTGGTCGGGGCCACCACCTCGGCGGCGAAGCGCCCCGCTTCCTCAAGCACCGCCTTGACCATATCGGATTCGATGCCGGCAAAGGCCGGATAGCCGGCGATCCGCTGCAATCCCGCGATATGTTCGAGCACGAATCCGATATCGCCGAGCGGCGCCCGATAATCAGCCATTTCCTGCCTCCCGTTCCGTTGTCGCTACTATCCCAACCCGGCCAGCCCCGGGCAACGGCAATTGGCGAAACCGGGGACCGAGGGCTAGACTGCGCCGCCATGACAGCATGCCCGATCCTGCAGCCGACGGCGGCGGCGCTCCGCCGCGCGGCCGAAATCATCCGCGCCGGCGGCCTTGTCGCCTTTCCGACCGAGACCGTCTATGGCCTCGGTGCCGACGCGGAAAACGAGCGCGCGGTAGCCGCGATTTTCGCCGCCAAGGAGCGGCCGCACTTCAATCCGCTGATCATCCATGTGGCGGATGCCGCCGCGGCAAGGCATCTTGTCGCGTTCGACGAGCGGGCGGAGAAGCTGGCGGCCGCCTTTTGGCCCGGCCCCTTGACCCTGGTGCTGCCGCGGAAGCCCGGCTGCAAGGTCTCGGGCCTCGCCTCGGCCGACCTCCCGACGCTTGCCGTGCGCGTGCCGGCCGCGCCGGTCGCGTACCAACTCCTGCAGCTCTGCGGCAAGCCCCTGGCGGCGCCCAGCGCCAACCCGTCGGGCCATGTCAGCCCGACAACGGCGCAGCACGTGGCGACGGCGCTCGGCGACAAAATCGCGCTGGTGCTCGACGGCGGGCCCTGCCGTGTCGGCGTCGAAAGCACGGTAATCGGCCTTCTCGACGACAGGGCAAGGCTGCTGCGGCCCGGCGGGGTTGCCGCCGAGGCGATCGAAGCGATCATCGGCCCGCTCGCGCCGCCGACCGAGGCGCTTCACTCGCCCGGCATGCTGGCGAGCCATTACGCGCCAGGGCTTCCCGTTCGCCTGAACGCAATCAGGGCGCAGCCCGGCGAAGCCTTGCTCGCCTTCGGGCCGGACGCGCCGGAAGGCGCGAATGTTTTCAACCTGAGCCAAGCCGGCGATCTCGAGGAAGCGGCGGCGAACCTATTCGCCGCGCTGCACGCGCTGGATCGGCCGGCGTTCGCCGCCATCGCGGTGATGCCGATTCCGGAACGGGGGCTTGGGCGCGCCATCAACGACCGGCTCCGCCGCGCCGCGAAGCGCTAGAAGCGCGCGGCGCTTGCGAAGGAGTTGACGCAATGGATATCCCGCGCTACCAGATCGACGCCTTTACGAACCGTGTTTTCGGCGGCAATCCTGCCGCCGTTTGCCCGCTCGAACGCTGGCTCGACGACGAAACCCTGCAGGCGATCGCGGCCGATAACAACCTTTCGGAAACCGCGTTCTTCGTGCCGCGCGGAAACGACTTCGAACTGCGTTGGTTCACGCCGGCCGCGGAAATTGATCTTGCCGGCCACCCGACGCTCGCCACCGCCTATGTGATTCTCGAAATCCTCGCGCCCGCGCGCGAGTACGTGCGTTTCGAAACGCGGGAATCCGGTGTCCTCACCGTAAATCGGCGGGGCGACAAGCTGGCGATGGATTTTCCCGCCCGTCCACCGGAGCCAAGGCCCGGCCTCGGCGATGTCCCGGCCGCGCTCGGCGCGACATCGGACGAAGTGCTCGCGGCGCGGGACGGTTTTGCCGTCTTCGCAAGCGCGGCGGAGGTTGCCGCGCTTGCGCCGGATTTCGCCAAGGTCAAGGCGCTCGATTGCCTCGGCCTGATCGCGACCGCGCCAGCCGGGCCGGGCGGCGGCTTCGACTTCGTCTCGCGCTTTTTCGCGCCGAAGCATAACATCAATGAAGACCCGGTGACCGGCTCGGCCCATTGCACGCTCACCCCCTATTGGTCAAAGCGGCTCGGCAAGACACGTCTCGCCGCCCGCCAGATCTCGAAGCGGGGCGGCACGCTCTGGTGCGAGGACCACGGCGCACGGGTCGAGATCGCGGGCCAATGCGCCCCCTTCATGCAGGGCGTGATCCGGCTCTGACGGCAGGATCCTTCGGCCGCCCGGATGCCCGCCACCACCGGGCGTGACGACGCCAATCTCTTGCACCCTTGGCTTGATTACCCCACTCTTTTGCTTATGACGAACCTTGCTCCCGGACTTATCGAGCGGCTTAAGGCCGCGGTCGGACCGAAAGGCTGGATCGCCGAGCCCGAAGCCATGGTGCCTTACCTCAACGAATACCGCGACCTCTATCACGGCCGGGCCGCTCTTGTGCTGCGACCGGCGACCGCGGCCGAGGTCGCGGCCGTGGTCAAAATCTGCGCTGAAAGCGGCACCGCGATTGTGCCGCAGGGCGGCAATACCGGCCTCGTCGGCGGCGGCGTTCCGTTCGAAGGCGGCGATGAGGTCGTGCTCAACCTGTCGCGCTTGAACCGCATCCGTGCCATCGATCTGCTGAACGACACCATCACGGTCGAAGCCGGCGTGGTGCTGGCCTCGGTACAGGCGGCGGCCGAGGAAAACAACCGCCTTTTTCCCTTGCGCATCGGCTCCGAGGGCAGTTGCCAGATCGGCGGCAACCTTTCCACCAACGCCGGCGGCACGGCCGTGCTTCATTACGGCAACACCCGAGAACTCGTGCTCGGCCTCGAAGTGGTGCTTCCCGACGGCCGCATCTGGGATGGGCTTCGCGGCTTGCGCAAGGACAACACCGGTTACGATCTGAAGCAACTTTTCATCGGCGCGGAAGGAACGCTTGGCATCATCACCGCCGCGGTGCTGAAGCTTTTTCCGAAGCCGGGCGACGTGCAGGTCGCCTTTGCCGCCGTGCGCGACGTCAAGGCCGCGGTCGAACTTCTCGGCCTCGCGCAAGACGAGAGCGGCCGCCGCGTCACAAGCTTTGAATTGATGCCGCGCCTAGCAATTGATTTCGTACGGTGCCACATCCCGGATACCGTCGACCCATTGCCGACACGCTACGAATGGCACGTATTGATCGAACTCTCAGGCGGGCGCGGCGATGGCGGACTTCGCCGCACGATGGAGAACATTCTTGGCCTCGGCATGGAAAAAGATCTTGTCCTCAACGGCGTGATCGCCGATAGCGAGGCAAAGGCGGCCGCTTTGTGGAAGCTCCGGGATTCGATCTCGGAAGCGCAAAAACCCGAAGGCGGCTCGATCAAGCACGACATCTCGGTACCGGTTTCGCGCATCGCCGAATTCATCGAACGCGCGAGCCGCGCCGTTGAAAAGATGATCCCCGGCGCGCGACCGCTTGCCTTCGGCCACCTCGGCGACGGCAACATTCATTTCAACCCTTGTCAGCCGGAGGGGGGCGACAAGCAGGCCTTCCTCGATCAGTGGGGGCCGGTGAGCCACATGGTGCACGATCTCGCCGCCGCGCTTGGCGGCTCGATCAGCGCGGAACACGGGCTCGGCCGGATGAAACGGGAAGAGATCACACGCTACAAATCGGCGCTCGAAATCGACCTCATGCGCCGCATCAAATCGGTGCTCGACCCGAAGGGGATCATGAACCCCGGCAAGGTAATCTGAGGTTCGGGTTCAGCCGCCGCGCGTCAGGCGCGGTGGGAAAACATCTCGAGGCCCGGCGTCGGCACTGTCGCCGTAAGAATCGTTCCTGTGTCGGATTCGATAATGAACAGCGTGCGCCGGCCCGGTCCGCCATAGGCGACATTGGTGGTCATCAGTCCGGCGCAGGATCTGATGCGAAAGATCGGCTCGCCAACGGGGCTGAAGAGCCACACCGTGCCAAGGCCGGCATGGGCGACCGCGAGATTGCCGGCCTCGTCCATCGCGAGGCCGTCAGGCCCGCCGAGCCCGCCTGAAAGCTGAATGAAAACCCCGACCTTTGAGGTGCCGCCGTCGGCATGAAGCGGCAGGCGCCAAACGCAATTCCCCCGCGTCACCGCGACGTAAAGAATAGTCTCGGCCGGATTGAGGGCGACGCCGTTCGGGCTCGGTATCGTACCGACGAGAAGTTCGAGCGCGCCGGGCTCGCGTAGTCGATAAACCCGACCCGTCGGGTCGTGCATGCCGGTCTGGCCCTGGTCGGTGAAATAGAGATCGCCGTGACGATCGAAGATCAGATCGTTCGGCCCCTTGAAGCGCTCGGAATAGCGCCGTTCGAGGATCGGCGTCACCTCGCCGCTTGCGGCGTCCAGACACATCAGCCCGCGGCGGTAATCGGCGATGAAGATGCGGCCGTCGCGATGAATCTTGAGCCCGTTCGGCTCGCCATCATATTCGGCGACCAAGGCAAACTCGCCTTCAGGCGAAACGCGGAAAACACGGCCGAAGGGGATGTCCACCACATAGAGATTGCCGTCGCGATCGAAAGACGGGCCTTCGAGGAAGCAATCAACCGCCTGACCGGCCTTGTTCGCGTCCGCCCAGGTATTCCGGCGCTTGTCGCGGAAGCGATCGGGTAGCCTCGCGAAGACCTGGGTTTCGATGATGGGAGGCGGCGCGAACATGCAGGATTTGCCTTCAATTTCCGGTGAAATTCCCCGGCCGCTTTTCGTTCAGCGCCTTGACCGCCTCATGCTGGTCCTCGGTCTGCTGCACGATGGACTGCAGCGCCGCCGCCATTTCCAGGCTGTCGTCAAGGCTCACGGCAAGCGCGTTCCTGAGCAGGCGCTTGGTCAGGCGGAGCGAATGCGGCGGATGGCGGACGATGCGCGCCGCGAGCTTGTTCGTTTCCTCGAGCAGCGTCTCGTGCGGCACGACCTTGGAGACGAGGCCGTAGCGCGCCGCCGTCTCGGCGTCGAGGAAATCGCCGGTGAACGTCATTTCATAGGCGCGCGAAAGCCCAACCACGCGCGGCAGAAACCACGCCCCGCCATCGCCCGAGACCAAACCGACCCGAAGAAAACTTTCACCGAACACCGCCTTCTCGGAGGCGATGCGGATGTCGCACATGAGCGAGAGATCGCAGCCGGCGCCAATGGCGGCGCCGTTCACCGCCGCGATAGAGGGGACTTCGAGATCGTGGAGCGCGCGCGGAATCCGTTGGATGCCGTGCCAGTAGCCGCGGCGGGTCTCGGCCACCCTGGGCGAGAACAGCCCGCCGGCGCGCTTTTCCATCTCCTTGACATTGCCACCGGACGAAAATCCCTCGCCGGCGCCGGTCAAAATCACCGCCGAGACGCTCATGTCGCCATTGACGCGCTCACAGGCCTTAACCAGCCCCTCTATCATCGCGGGCGATACCGCGTTCCGTGTCTCCGGCTCGTTCAGGGTGAGGGTCACGACGCGGCCCTCTTGGCGATAGATCACGGACTCGGCCATGGCTGGCTTTTCCTCCTCTGATTCGCGCCGGGTTCCTGCGATAATCGAACTACCGATGCGTCGGCCCCACGTCTACGGCTGCCGTCCGGTTTCTGCGATTCCGAGAAAGATGCGATTCCAGGTCGGCGCCACCAGGATCTCGTTGAAGCAGACATGTGGCGGCGTTTCGGCGAGGAACAGGATCGTCCGCCCCATATCCTCGGCTTGCAGCATGCGGGCGATATCCTCGGGCGGCGGGGGCTTCGGCCGATTCCTCAGGATTGGCGTCGCGACCTCGCCTGGGCAGAGCGCGGTGGCACGGATGCCGTTCTGGCACTCCTCCATGTTGAGCGACATGGTGAGCGCGACGACGCCGTGCTTCGACGCCGTATAGGCGGCGCCGGTGAGGCCCGAGACAAAACGCCCGGCCCACGACGAGACGTTGATGACCAACCCTTCTTGTTGCGTCCGCATCGCCGGCAGCACCGCCGCAATGCAATAACGAGTGCCGTTCAGGTTGATGGCTATCACCTGGTCCCAGCCCTCGGTGCCCATATCGGCCCAGCGGCGCTGCGGCAGATTGAGGCCGGCGCTGTTAACCAGGATGTCGACGCGGCCATGGCGGGCGAGTATATCCTCGGCGACCCGCCCGACCGCGACCGAATCCGCAACGTCGAGAGGTGCCGCTTCGGCGCTGCCACCGGTCGCCTTGATTTCCGCCACCGCCTGATCCAGCGGCTGAGACCGCCGGCCTGACAACACCACCTGGGCTCCGGCCTTGGCAAGAGCCATCGCGCCAGCGAGGCCGATACCGCTCCCGGCTCCGGTGATCCAGGCAATCTTTCCACCCAATGTGGCCATTTTCTGCCCTTCCGGTCTCCCTCTCACCGTGTTCAATTTCGATGCAGGGGCTTGTAGCGGAGACGATGCGGCTGCTCCGCCTCGTCGCCGAGACGGCGCTTCTTGTCGGTCTCGTAATCCTGGAAATTGCCTTGGAACCACTCCACATGGCTCTCGCCCTCGAAGACCAGCATGTGCGTCGCGATACGGTCGAGGAACCAGCGGTCGTGGCTCGTCACCATGACGGCCCCGGCGAAGGCAAGCAGCGCCTCTTCAAGCGCGCGCAGCGTATCAACGTCGAGGTCGTTGGTCGGCTCGTCGAGCATGAGGAGGTTCGCGCCCGACTTCAGCACTTTGGCAAGATGAACGCGATTGCGTTCGCCGCCCGAAAGATCGGCGACGGGTTTCTGTTGATCGGCCCCCTTGAAATTGAAGGTCGCGCAATAGGCGCGGCTCTGCACCTCGCGCCGGCCAAGCGTAATGACGTCGAGGCCGCCCGAAATCTCTTCCCACACCGTCGCCTTTGGATTTAAGGTCTCGCGCGATTGATCGACGTAGCCGAGAACCACCGTATCGCCAAGACGGAGGGTTCCGGAGTCAGGTTTTTCCTGGCCGGCGACGAGACGAAACAACGTCGTCTTGCCAGCGCCGTTCGGGCCGACGATGCCAACGATTCCGCCGGGCGGTATGAGGAACGAAAGGTTCTCGAACAGAAGCCGATCGCCATATCCCTTGGCGAGGCCTTCCGCTTGCACCACCACGTCGCCGAGCCGGGGGCCTGGTGGGATAACGATCTGCGCCGTTTGCGGCGCGGTCTCGACGACCTCGGCCGAGAGCGTGTTATAGGCGTTGATGCGAGCTTGCCCCTTGGCGTGCCGCGCCTTGGGCGCGGTGCGTATCCATTCAAGTTCGCGCTGAAGGCTCTTCTGGCGCGCTTCCTCCGTCTTCACCTCCTGCTCGAGCCGCTTCGCCTTGGCCTCGAGCCAGCTCGAATAATTGCCTTCGTGCGGGATGCCGCGGCCACGGTCGAGTTCGAGAATCCACCCAACGACATTGTCGAGGAAATAGCGGTCATGGGTCACGATGACCGCGGTGCCGGGATATTCCTTGAGATAGCGTTCGAGCCATGCGACGGATTCGGCGTCGAGGTGGTTTGTCGGTTCGTCAAGGAGCAGGAGGTCGGGCCGGCTCAACAAGAGCCGGCACAGCGCGACCCGGCGCCGCTCGCCGCCCGACAACGTGCCGATGATCGCGTCTTCGGACGGACATCGCAGCGCATCCATGGCAATCTCGACGTTGCGTTGCAGGTCCCAGGCGCCCGCCGCCTCGATCTTTTCCTGCATTTCCGCCTGCTCGGCGATCAGCGCCGCCATGGCGTCATCGTCCATCGGCTCACCGAGCTTCATGCTGATGGCATCAAAGCGGTCGAGCAGCGCCGCGGTCTCCCTCACGCCTTCCATCACCACGGCAAGGACGGTGCTATCTGAATCGAGCGCCGGCTCCTGCGGCAGATAGCCGACCGCCAGTCCCTCGGCCGCCCAGGCTTCTCCCTGAAAATCGCCATCGATCCCGGCCATGATGCGAAGCAGGGTCGACTTTCCGGCCCCGTTCACGCCGAGGACGCCGATTTTCGCTCCCGGCAGAAAACTTAGCCAAATGTCCTTGAGCACCTGACGCCCGCCCGGATAGGTCCGCGTCAGACCTTTCATCACATAGACGTACTGGACGGATGCCATCCGATCTCCCACCGCGGAGAAGAACGATGCCGCACGAAAGAAAATCGAAGAGAGCGTGGCCGTCTCTCGTCAGGACAGTCCGCGATACTCCCGCTTCCGGCGGCTTCGTTCTATCTAGCGGTTCGCCGGCCGGCGCGCAACCGCCGGCCGGAATTCCGTGAACAGCGGGTGTCGCGTTACCGTTTCGCCATTTTGCGGAGTTCTTCGACGATCTCGGGATTGGCAAGGGTCGAGACGTCACCCGCATCCTGGTTTGAGGAGATCGCGGCGAGAACACGCCGCATGATCT
>JBJKQL010000105.1:0-3204 GCA_046705265.1 Ferrovibrionaceae bacterium | reverse complement strand
TCGTCTGTGGCACGACCTTCATCCAACCTGACGGACAAGATTTCACATAGGGGTAATATTTTCTCGCGTCGGCGCAATAGTACCAATATTGGTTCGATTGCTCCTTCTCTATATAGACCGGCGGCGGCGCATAAAAATATCCATATGTATAGGGATTGGGGTAAAGCAGGGGATAGCTGTAATAACCTGGATAGGGATAAGGATACGCGTAGGGATAGCTCCACCAGGGGCTCCACCAGGGACCCGTGCCGAAGTATATGCCGCCGTGAAAACTGCGGCTGTGGAAGCCCCCCCTGTGCCATCCGCCGGCACGGCGCTGCGCAAGCCCGGTGCTCGCGACAGTGAAGATCGACAGGGCCGTTATCACTGCCAGAATACCCAACTTTCTCACGTTCGACACCCAGATCGGATGCATGTCGGACCCAATAATATGGCGCCTGCTCTGACAGCTGTTGAGGTAAATCAATTGAGCGGCTGTATCTCCGCCCAACTCAACGAGCACTTCAAAACCCTCTGGAACGCCGAAGCACCAAAAACGTGGGCTCGCCAATGTGCGCTATCAAATAGCCGAGCCTCTTGCCCAGTCAGAAACGTCCCTGCCTTTGATGTAGTTATTTCGACTCGCGGGGCAAAGAGGCACGCGAATATCCAAGTCAAGCTCTCTTTCAGGCGGAAGTCATTCTTTCGGATTACGACGGGCGGCGACGTGAGTGCGAGTCCTCGCACCTGGTACGTCCTTCTGCGATGCGCGGAAGAGGGGAAGGGTTTCGAGGGGAATTCATGCTCTCGCGGAGTGAGGCCTGAGACAAAGCTAACCGGGATGGACGGGTCCAGAGAGAGCGTACAACGCCATCCAGCATGGCTCGTGTTTGGCGCTGACCTTGGATCCCGCGAGATGACTTATGTCCCGGCCTACCGCAGCGCCGCCGAGAAAGTTCACGGGCCTCACGAGCCACAGGTGGAACGTACCGCGGCAGCAATAACCGCAATGCAACGAATGACACCCGGACCCAGGTTAAGCCATTGCGCGTCGGTAATTTCAGTCAAGGAGCCTTCATCCGGTTCGCCGCCACCCGCCCTCGATGCGACGGAAGCTAGAAGAGTCGAACGCTCAGCCCGCGTTAATAGGCGACAATCGCGGTCAAATACCTATGGCCATGGGTCACCACATTGCCGCAGTTTGCAATGAAGTCGCAACGCCTCGATGGACGCTCTGGCGGTCCCATCGCGCCATAGGGAGGAAGCCATTCATGGCGAAATATCTGATTGACGCGACATATACCTCTCACGGCCTGCAGGGCACCCAGACGGAGGGGGATTAAAGCGCCGCGATCCCCGCAGCGCACGCCGCGGAAACCGCTCGCGGCAAGCTGGATAACTTCTATTTGGCCTTCGGCGGTCACGATGTCGTCCGCTATCGCCGATATACCGGCCAATGTCGCCGCTTCGGTGGCGATTACCTTATCGGCGAGTGGGTTAGTTCGATCCCAGGTAACGCCACTGCTTACCACTCGGGAGGCCGACGCCGCGTTGAAGAAGAGCGCCGCCTATCGGCCACCGGGTCGCTGACCCACGCCATGACCGTCGTCTGGCGTCGATCCTCTCGAGCGACGGCAGAAGGAAAGGCACCCAGCATTGCTGGTGTTGTTCCACCGGAAAATTTGAAATTCCCCGAGCGCTTCTCGGCAAGCCAGGAAATCAGACAGCGAAGCGCACTACTGGCGGTGCGAACGGAAGACGATAAGAAGGAGGATCAGTTGTTCAAAGAAGATAGTTGGTGGCAATGTTCGGTTGCGCTCACGCGCGTCAAGGTCGATATCGGGCAGGTGGACATGGAAAATTATCAAAACGGTCATCATGTCAGCAAAAAGACACTCACATTTTTCGCATACACCGTGGGGCGGGTGAAAACGGAAAGGAAGCTTTCATGGGGTCAATAAGGACGGTCGGGGTCGCATCGCCTGCAGGCCCAGTGTTCGACGAAGCAATAGAGGGCTGCGTACTCGCGCGTCGTGATTTCTATCTTGGCCTTTGGGCCGGCCGCAAACTCGGTCTCTCAGGTGGGGCGCTTCAAGACTATGCTCAGAGCATCGTAGAAGCCGATTACATAACCCCAGGTCGGGAGGTGCTGATTCAAAGGCTAAAGCGTGATTTCGTCGACCACTGTTGCCCGGTGGAGCGCGATGAAATCGAGAGCGCGCTGCGCCGCAGCGAGGCGAATGCCCTTGAACAATTCATGATATCCGACTGACCCAGGGTATCACATGAAGACCGAGCACCGTGATGGAAAGGCGATGATTTTCATCAATTAGAAAACTCTAGGAGCAGGATATGGAACATGAACAGCGGCGCGCAAACTTATCCATCTTTGGCACCGATGTCGCGGTCAGGGAATCGGTCGTTTCACGCCGGAATTTCTATCTTGGTCTATGGGCAGGCCGACAGTTCGGTCTTTCGGATCGGGCGCTTCGAGATTACGCACGAAGCGTCGCTGAAGCCGACGATGCCGCTGGCAGGGCCAAGACATTGATTCAGAAGCTGGAACGCGATTTCATTGCGCGGGGTTGCCCCGTGGCACGGGAGGAAATCCTCTATCAGATACACCGCACCGAGGCCGTCGCCCAACGTCAATTCATGGCCGGAGGTTCGACAGACTAAGGCAGTTTTCGATCGAACAAGTGTCCGACGAGCGGCGGCACCCCATCCCCGATCTCTAGCTCGTAGGCCCCTTCGACGAATTGGCCTCAGCTCTGGGGACGTAGCCCCACTTTCAGCGTCACTTCCTGCATACCCGAGAGGTCGTGGATCGCGTTGAGTAAACCTGACGCCATTACGCAAACGATACCGTTCCTTCCTTAAATATCTCACTGCTGAGTAACCCCACTGCGGTTGGAAAAAACTGCGCGCCAATCGAAGAGAAAGGAACATACTCGTCTCCTAGGACACTTTGGACGCCGTATGCCGGGGTCGCAATTGTCACACTTCCCACGTCTAGTCGATTCTCTTCTGTAATCAGCCTATATCAAGGCGGCGCCCTATCCGATAATCCCTCCGTGACTGCCAAATTTTCTTTGCCATTACTAATCTTCTCAGAATTGTCTCGACGTTTGTATGAGGGAATGTATAATATGGCTCATGCGAACAGATGCGCGTCAGCTGACTCACGACGAACTGACAGAACTTCGGAAACGCGGTGTGGCGGCG
>JBJKQL010000104.1:0-18089 GCA_046705265.1 Ferrovibrionaceae bacterium | reverse complement strand
CCGTGTCTTCCAACGCCGGGCATACGGACTGCGCGACGAGGATTATTTCCGGCTCAAGATCCTCACCTGCATGCTCCCACCCCTCTAAAATGACCCCAAATCGCCCACACTATTTCCGGAAGACCCTTTATTTTTTTGTTTCTGTCCGCGTTCCGATGTCCCAAAGCTGTGGCTTGCTCACCCGCTTCCGCATGGAATCACCCGAGTCGTTTTTCTTCCCATCGGATCGTTCCGGCTTCCGAGCGGAAAAATACGGCAACGAACGCGTGCTCCTATGCGACGAACGAGCGGAACCTTCTGCGGGAGACGATCGGATTTACCGTTCCTCTCTCGTGCAGGCCCCGCTTGGGCGATCCTGCTTTCGCAACAATCAATACCCAGATCAGGAAAACATCTTCGGCAAAAAGAACTGACCACGCTACGGACTGATGGCACGAGACCCCACGGCCGGAACACGACGTTCGCGACATCCCGCCGACGAAGAATTGACCCATTTCGCGCCAATTGTGTCAATTGCCGATGCCAAACGAAAGTAACGAACGCGGAAAATTGATCGGCGAGAGCGCAATCGTTTCACGTTGGTTCGATGTGAAACGCGGCCTGCATTCTCATTAGTTAGGCTGACAACTCTCATTATTCGAAGAGGCGCACGAGAATCGTTCCGGATAGATCGATCCGGAACAAACACACTCTAAACACCAAGATGCTTGTGCATGGTGTCGGAATCGGCCTTTAGCGCGGCGCTGGTGCCTTCCCAAACCATGTGACCGTTGTTCAAGACGTAACAGCGCTGAGCGAGACTCAAGGCGGCTGCCACATTCTGTTCCACGATGATGATGGTGCGGCCCTCCTCCGCGAGAAAGCGACAGACGCCAAGGAGGTCACGAACGATCAAAGGCGCCAACCCTTCGAAGGGTTCATCTAACAGAATGAGCCGCGCATCGCGGATCAGGGCGCGGGCAATCGCAAGCATCTGTTGTTCGCCGCCGGAAAGCTCGTTACCGTGGTTCTTCCGTCGCTCGGCAAGCCGCGGAAAGATTTCGTAGATGCGAGAAAGACTCCAGCGCTGCGGTGCCGAGAGTGCCGCGAGTTCGAGATTCTCGTCGACGGTCAGGGCGCCAATTATGCGCCGTTCCTCCGGCACAAGTTGCACGCCGACGCGGGCAATCTGATACGGCGCGAGCCCCTGGACCGGATTGCCGTCGACGCGGATGGCGCCAGACTGCGGCGCCACGACGCCCATAATGGTTTTTAAGGTCGTCGTCTTGCCGGCGCCGTTGCGGCCCAAAAGTGCCACCACTTCGTTCTGCTCGACATGCAGCGAGATGTCGAACAGGACATGCGCCTCGCCGTAGTAGGTGTTGATGCCCTCGACTTCAAGCAAGCTCATAGGCTGTCTCGCCGCCTAGATAGGCTGCCCGCACAAGAGGATTATTCTGAATTTCCGCAGGCTCCCCCTCGGCGATCTTGCGGCCCTCCGAGAGCACCGTCACGCGATCCGCAAGTCCGAACACGACGTCCATGTCGTGCTCGACGATCACGATCGTTACCCCTGCCGCAATCCGCTTCAGAAGACGGACGGTATCGGCGCGCTCAGACGGGCTCATGCCGGCGGCCGGTTCATCGAGCAGCAGAATTCGGGGTTTGGTGGCGAGCGCCAGCGCAATCTCAAGGCGACGTTTTTCGCCATAGGCAAGATGGCTCGCCACGACCCCGGCCCTTGCCGTCAGCGCCACCGCCTCAAGCGTCTCCCTTACCACTTCCTCAAGCCCCGACACGTTCTCAATGCGGCCAAGAAGGTCGGGGCGAAATTTGCCGCGCTGGCGCGCCAAGGCCGCGATGATAACGTTCTCGCGCACCGTGAGGTGGAGAAAGATCTGAGTGATCTGGAAACTCCGCACCATACCGCGCTGACAGACCTCTGCGTCGTTGAGGCCGGTGATGCGTTCCCCGTCGAAGTAAACCTCGCCCTCGGTAGCCGTCACGGCGCCCGCCAGCATTTTAAAGAAGGTGCTTTTGCCGGCACCGTTGGGGCCGATCACCGCGCGGGTCTCGCCCTCGACCACCGAGAAGGAAACCTTGTCGACGGCGAACAGGCCACCATAATGTTTCGAAAGATCACGCGCTTCGAGGATCGGCGGCTTGGTAAAATCAGGCTTGGCGCGGGCCGGCAGCGCGATCTCGGGAACCGGCGCTTCCTCGGTCGTCGCGGCGGCCTCCAGCTTGCCCCGCGACATCCGCCAGAGTTGCATAACGCCCCCTGCAATACCTTGGCGCAGCAAGGTGATGAGAACGACGAAGACAAGACCAAGAATAAGTTCCCACGCCCCGCCCACGCCCGGAATCATTTGCAGGACTTGGTAGAGATAGATCCATATCCAAGCGCCGACCAAAGGCCCGATCAGCGTGCCGGCGCCGCCGATCACGGTTTGTATGACAAGTTGGCCTGAAGTACCGAGATAAAACGCGTCCGGCGGCATATAACCCTGCAGGAGGCCGAGAAGGCTGCCCGCAAGGCCCCCATAGGCCGCCGCGATGACAAAGGCGGTGAGTTTATAGCGCAGCACGTCATGGCCAACGGCGGCTGTGCGCTCGACGTTTCCGCGGATTGCGCGCAGGACCATGCCAAAGGGCGAATAAATGATGCGCCGCGCGAACCAAAAGCCAAGAAAGAAAAGCACCGCAATGAAGGCGTAGATGGCGAGCGAAGAATGCAGCTCAACGCCGATGAAGCCGAGAGAGACGTTCGGCTTCGGCACGCCAGGCAACCCGTTTTCACCCCCGGTCCAATGGCTCAAGGGCGAGTTCTCGAGGAAGAACGCCATCTCGCCAAATGCCAGCGTCAGCATGGCGAAATAGATTCCCGAGCGCCGGAGCGAGAGGAGACCGATCACAACGCCGAGAATGACCGAGGCCACAATGCCGGCAAGAAGGGCAACAAGCGTGTTCGATATGACACCGCTGATGAGCAGAAAGGCGGTGGTGAAACCGCCGACACCGTAGAACGCCGCCTGGCCGAAGGAAAGCAGCCCGCTATAACCGAATAGAATGTCAAAGCCGAGACCGAAAAGGCCCCAATCCAGGATGCGATCCGCCATGTCGGTCGTGCCCGCAATGTACGGAAATACAAATGGAAAGATGACAAGCCCAATAGCCAGCGCGGTCAGCGGCACGATATGAGAGACGCGCTTCGCTGCGCCTGGAGAAGGTCCGCTCATTGTCGGGTTTTTATGCCGAACAGACCCTGGGGACGCACGATCAGAACGAACGCCATTGCGGCGAACAGCATGACCTGGGCATAGTCGGGCGCCACCATTGTAGTAAGCGACAGGGTTTCACCGGCGATCAGGCCACCGACCACCGCGCCCCAGAAAGAGCCGACGCCGCCAATCACGATGACGACAAAGCACTGAATCAGGATAAGCGAGCCCATATCCGGATCGACGCTGACAATCGGCGCGTTGATGACACCGGCAAAACCCGCAGCCAAGGCCCCGAGGCCGAAGACCAGAAGAAAGGTTCGGGTCACATTGATGCCGAGAATGTTGACCATCAACGGATCCTCAATGCCGGCGCGCACGATCAAGCCGATCTTGGTGCGATAGAGGATCAAATAAAGCACGATCAGCGTGACGACGACGATGCCGAGGACCTCGACCTCATACTGAGGGTAATAAAGCAGCCCGAGATTGACGATGCCTTGCCCCCAGATCGGCTCGCCGAACCGGCGTGAGACGCCGCCGAAGATCAAACGGACGGTTTCGACCAGCACGATCGACACGCCGAAAGTCAATAAAATCTGATCCTCCGGCGGTCGCGCGTAATAATGGCGTATCAGCCCTCGCTCCAGGGCGATACCGACCAAGAGCACGACTGCCGCCCCGGAAATCATCGCAAGAACGAAGGAATGGGTGTGGGCAAACGCCACGTAACCGGCGTAAGCGCCGATCATATAGAGGGCGCCATGGGCAAAGTTAACCACGCCCAAGGCGCCGAATATGATCGTGAGCCCCATGGCCACAAGAACAAGCAGTGCCCCGAGCACGAGGCCGTTGAAGAGCTGCGCCCAGAGGAGTGGCCAGGTGAACAGAGTTAGGCCTCCTTGCGATTGGTAGGCGTCTTCATGGCTTCCTCTGTCTACCTAGCCACCCTCACCGATCAAACGTAGGGGCCAAGCTTGCAGTTCTGGAAGCCCTTCGGCGGCATTACTTTTTCGCCGGGAACCAGTTCCAGGATGTCAAAGTAGTCGATCTTCGACTTCATCTCGCTCGGCTTCTTGCCAAGCACCACCGGAACCGCACGGACGGCTTGGTGGTCGAACGAGCGATACCAAGTCTCGCCGCCCGGCAGGTCGAGCTTGAAGCCGCTCTCCAGCATCTTGATGACCTTGACTGGGTCGAAGCTCTTTGCCCGTTCCACGGCCTCGGCCCAGAACATCATCTGAGTATAACCGATATGAGCGCCCCAGCGTGGCATGCGCCCAAACTTCTTGTTGAACTCGGCATTGAAGATCTTCGCCATCGGATCGTGGTATTCCTGCGTCCACCAGTAGTCGAGTGTACCATATGTATTCTGCATCAGCTCCGCGCCGATGCCATCCGGCAGGAAAGCAGATATATTCGGCTGCACCTGCTTCATCTTGCTCATCAGGCCAAACTGCGCCGCCTGTTTGGTCGACGACACGGCATCGGCACCGAAGGTGATGTTGACGAAGACATCGGCGCCGCTGTTCGCGATGTTCAAGAGGTACGAGCTAAAGTTGGCAGTGCCCAAGGGCGCGATCTGCTGGGTCGCGACCTTCCAGCCGTACTTCTTATCCATGATTTCGGACAACGTGTTGAACACCGAATGGCCATAAACATAATCGGGCGTCAGGTAAGCGGCCTTGAGGTTCTTGCCGAGATGTTTTCCGAGCACCGGAGCTAAGGCCAGATCGGCCATGTAGGCCGAGGGCTGATTGCGAAAACCATAGCGCACGCAATCAGCGCCGGTGGTCTCGTTGGCACCGCTGCAGCCGACCATGTTCAGCACTTTCTCGCGTTGAGCGAGCTTCTCGACCGCCACCGCTGTCGCGCTCGATAGGCTGCCCGTGATCATGATCGCCTTGTCCTGGCTAATATAGCTGGTCTGGGCCTGCACCGCCGGATTTGGCTGGGTCTTGGTATCGGCGTATTTGTAAATGATCTTCTTGCCGAGCACGCCCTTGCCGGTGAGATTCGGCAGCTTGCTGACCACGCCGCCGCCGCCGTTGTTGAGCTCCTCGATCGCGAGCTCGTAGCCTTTGAGCAAGTCGTGGCCATCGGCCGAATAGGGCCCCGTCAGCGGGATGGTAATTCCGACGAAGGCAGTATCGCCCGATACACCCGCCGGCCAAGTACCGATGGCTTTTTGGGCAAAGGCCTTTCCAGTATGGATAAACGGCAAAACGCTTGCGGCGGCGCCTGCTTTCAGAACATGCCGCCGATTGAGACTCCGCTTCCTGCCTTCAGGCATCGTTTCCTCCCTAACCCGTTGAACCGGCACTCACGGGTTCAACCGGAACCCGCGGTGAATGCTCATCGCATCTATCATGGGCTTCCCATATCGTCGAGTCATATCGTATGGCTTTGGAGTGGGTATCCGTAGTCTACCTTTAAAATCCATAATAATTCCAAAGAGAGCCAAGGGCCAAACCGGCCTGCTCCGGTGTGCCGGGGAGATCCCGTCAAGCACTCGCTTTGACGGCAAGAACCATCGGCGAATGGGATCCGATATCAACCGCCTCTACCGCAGAAAATCCGGCTTCGCCGAGCCAGTCGCGGTATTGCGCAAGGGTATAGGTATCGCCCTCCGCCGTGTTGACCAGCATATTGAGCGCAAACAGCACCGGGAACGGCGGGCCGGTGCGATCGTCATTCGGGACCATGTCAAGGACGACGATGCGTCCGCTGGGCTTCAGGGCTTGGAAGAGACGGCGAAAGAGCGCACGCGACGACGCCTCGCCTTCGGAATGGACGATATTGCCGAGAAGCGCGAGATCATAGCGCGCCGAGCCAAAATCAGCGGTGCGGAGATCGCCCGGCAGAAACTCGCAACGCCCTGCGATGCCGTGTTTATTGTAATACCGGCGCGTGGTTTCAAGCACGCCGGGAAAATCCTGCGCCGTAATCCGGGCCTCGGCATCCGCTTCCGCCACCGCGATGCCCCAGATGCCAGAACCGCAGGCGACATCGAGCACCTGCAAGCCCCGCTCGCGGGTTCCGGCGCCCAACGCTTCGGCCATCCGCCGCGCAGGCTCGCGCGCCATCACGTGCAGGCTCCGCACCAGGATCGGAAAGAACGCCTCGGCCTTTTCCTTCTGCTCCACCCGCTGCACCGGCTGGCCGGTTCGTACCGCCGGCACGAGGCCGGCCCAGTTTTGGTAGATCATGTCGGTTTCGAGAATGCCGCCGACATAATCGGCGCTGTCACAGACGAGATAGCGCTGGGCAAGCGGCGAGAGGACATAGCGGCCGCCGGACTTCCCGAGCAAGCCGAGAACGACCAGCGCATCCAGCAGCATGCGGGTTCCACGCCGATGGGTGCCAAGATCGCCAGCAACCGCCTCGGCGCTGTCGCGCCCGCGGGCAAGACAATCGAAAATGCCGAGTTGCACCCCCGCCGTAAGCACACGCGAGGCGGCGAATGAGAATTGCAACTGCCAGATGAGCTCCGGTCCTTGACCGCCGGGATCAGCCGTCATATTCGCCGTCATCGTCATCTCCTTTGTTTGACCACGGCCCCTGTCTCGCTGAAAACCGCGGAAAACACCCGATGGTTCACCCTTCGCCGCGCTCCCTAGCGAGGATGATTCCGTCGGTCGCGAGCGAGTGGATTTCCGCAGCCGTCATGCCGATCTCGGCAAGAATCGCTGCACTGTCTTCGCCGACTGCTGGCGCTTCTCGCCGCAAGCCCAGCGTTCTGCCGTCAAGTTCAAGCGGCAGGCGGGGCAGCTTGGCACAAAGCCCGGAGGAAAGTTCCACTTCGACCAACCCGCCTGCGTTCAACTGCGGATCGTCAAAGAGATCGCCGACGCGAGCGACCCGTGCAAAAGGAATTTCCGCCGCCTCTGCCATGGCAAGAATTTCCGCGCGTGTGAAGCGGCGCACCAAGGCGGCAATTTCTGCGATGAGCCAAGATCTCGCCTGGACGCGGCCCTCATTGGTCTTGAGGCGTGCATCGGCAAGAAGATCGCGACGACCAAACTGCTCGCAGAAGCGCAGCCACTGACGATCGCTGGTAACGCCGAGAAATACCTGGTCGTTATCGGCGGTAGCAAAGGTCTGGTAGATGCCCCATACACTGCGGCGCTCTGGCATGGGCGGCGTGTTTTCACCGGTGATCGCCTCCCCCGCCATATGTTGACCCATCATGAATACGGCGGATTCGAAAAGCGCGCTCTTCACCTGGCACCCTTTTCCGGTCACGGCGCGCGAGTGCAATGCCGCCAAAATGCCGACCACGCCAAAAGTACCGCCCATGATGTCGACAACCGAGGTGCCGGCGCGGAGCGGTGCGCCGCGCGGACCGGTCATGTAGGCGAGGCCGGACATGAACTGCGCGACCTCGTCCAAAGCCGGACGGTTCTCGTACGGACCCGAGAGAAAGCCCTTCAGCGCGCAATAAATCAATCGAGGATTCAATGTCGAAAGCATGTCGTAGTCACAGCCCAGACGCGCCATCGCGCCCGGTGCAAAATTCTCGATCACCACATCGGCACGCATCGCCACGCGATGGATAAGCCGCTGCCCCCGATCGGTTTTCAGATCGACCGCGAGGCTTCGCTTGTTGCGGTTGAAATAATCGTAGAAACCCGCGCCGAAGCCGCCTAAACGCCGTGTGCGATCACCTTCCGGCGCCGGTTCGATCTTGATGACCTCTGCGCCGAGATCAGCGAGCATCAAGCCGGCACAAGGCCCCATGACGGTATGGGTGAATTCGAGCACACGGATACCGGCGAGCGGAAGCGGGAGTGCCTCATCACGCGGATTGTGGGGCATCGGCAGGGCGGCTCCGGATGTCAGCGGTGGCGAAGCTCACTCTAGTTTCGATCCATCGACCGATCAACCGCCCCCGCCGCGAACCGGGGTGGTTTGTCCCTCCTGCGACGTAAAGACATCGGGTGCCGATCACGTGTCAGCCATCGTCAAACAATCCGTGCCCTTCCCCCGCCTTCATCGTTGCGCCCTGTTGCGACGTTGCGGCACCCTCGGCGTCCTTGCTTTGATCGCGGGAGCCATGCTGTTCGTCGCTCTTGTGATCGTCGCTGTTGGCTCGAGCGCCGCATGCGTCCGGTTCGAGGCGATCGCGCATTATGGGGATCTCCGACCGGCGGATGGCCTATGGTGGCTATCCGCGACGGACAGCATAAGGTGTTTGGGAGCAGGCATGTCGGCGCGCGATAATCCGCCTGGCAGAGAACAGAGGTAAGGGGGGAGGTCGATGGCGCGGGGATGGGCCTCACGCACCATCGAGCGGCGGCATTACTGCTGATTGGTTTGCTTCTGATCGCCGATCGTGGGTACGCCGCCGGCGAGCCGGAATCGCAGGACGGCGTCTCGGCTGGAGTCGATCAAGCGTACCGCGCGGTGCTCTCGGCGAGCACGGTAACTGGCGTTGCAGCGCCGTCGCCTACGGTAGCAGAATACGCTGCCAAGGCCACCGGGCTGCCCCCCCTTCTTGCCCAAATCAGAAATCCAGGTCAACGGGGCAAGGTATTGCTGTCGCCATTCGGAACATCGTATCGGTTCGGCTATCTCCGCGACGGCGGCCGGATGGTCACCTCGCTGCTTCGCTTCGACACGCGCGATTGGCTGACCACCGGAGCGGCGCTCGCCACCTTCGGCACGGCTGTTCGCCTTCGACAATCAAATCCGCCACTTCGCGCAAAACCATCGCTCCTCGACCACTAACAGCATTTCGAGCTAGGTGCATCCGTTCGGCGATGGCTTTTATGTTCTTCCGCCCCTGGTCGGCGGCTACCTTATCGGCAAGGTTACGGACGACCCGCATCTGCAGCAAGCGACGCTGGTGAGCATCGAAAGCTTCACGCTCGCTGGAACCATCGTCGAGATCAGCAAATTCGCGTTCGATCGCTATCGGCCGGGTCAGTCCACTTCGGCCTACAAGTTCGGCGGCCCAAGCTTCCGCAACGATGGCCATCTCTCATTGCCCTTAGGCGATACCGTCGTCGCCTGGTCGGTGGCGAGAGCGATGTCGCATGAATATCCGGATCAGTTCTGGGTAGCGCCGCTTACCTACGGCGCCACCACGTTGGTTGCGCTGGAGCGCATCAACTACAACGCTCATTTCGCCTCTGACGTCTTTCTTGGCGCGGCAATCGGCTATTTCACCGGCGCTTTTCTCGCCCGCATTCATCCGCCGCCGGGCGGCTACTTTTCGATCCAGGCGATGAAAGTCGGCAACGGCACTGGGATCGAGGGCGTTTATCGCTTCTAGGGTCTCAAGAGCTCATGATGAGGGTTGTTGCCAAGCCGACGCCGTTTCAACGGCGCACGGCGATTTTCGCCGCTGACGGCAACGCGATTTGGGTCGGCATGCCGCGCCAAGGCTAGTCTGCTATTCGTCTTATGCGTTCGATCAGGTCGGGCACGGCGTCAATCCTGAGATTCAGGCCTCGGGCCTTCGGGCACCGGTCCACCATGCGCGCCACGGCGCGCCGCCATGAACTGATCGAATTCCGCCTTGTCCTTGGCCTGACGGAGGCGGTCGAGAAATTCGTGAAATTCTCTTTCCTCTTCTTCGAGCCGCCGCAAAGTTTCGGCACGATATTCATCGAAAGCACTGTTGCCGCTCGAATCCGAACGCCGCCACCTGGGCCCCGCACCCGGCCCCTGCCAAGGCCCATGCCAGCGCCCGCGCACTCTGCGCATTTGCTCCATGTCGAACCGCTTCCAGCACCTCATGCGTCCGCTCCAGATGAGAAAGGCCAATATTGCCAGGCCGACCGGCCAGTACGCGATGAAACCAAGCACCATCAACCCAATCCAGACCGGCCTGCCGATGTCGTCGAGTCTCGCTGCGATATTCATCCCGCGCTCTCCACGCGATGTGAATGTAAATGACATTTACATGGTTAGGCAAAGCCGCGCCATCTGTCAAGCGGCCAACACCCTAACGAGAACAAAATCCACTCTCGGCCCCGCCAGCGCTGCCGTCGATCCCGCATCACGGTTGATTGCCGCCAGGCCCAAGACCCTGGATATAGATGAGAACGGCTGCCTCGAGAAGTTCTTCCGGGCTCATCGGAAGTTTGCGGCGGCCGGCATCGCCGCGGGCGAAGAGCGAGGCAATGCCATGCGAGAGCGACCAGATGTGCAATGCCATCATCAGCGGTGGCGGCCGGCTCGCCTTGGGCAGAGTCTCGCACAGTGCCTCCGAGGCAGCGCGTAGAATGGCGAAGGCGCGATCGCCCGCCTGCCGAAGCTCGGGATAATGGTCGAGCGAAATCCCAGCCTCGAACATCGCCGAGTAATAGGCGGGCTCGCTTCTAGCAAAAGCCAGATAAGCCCGTCCGACATTGCGGAAAGCGGCGAAAATCTCCGGCCGGCCGCCATTCCACGCCGCCCTAAGAAAAGCCTCGAAGCGTCCAAAGCCCTGAAGCGCCACATCGGCCATCAAGGCGTCGCGGTCGCGGAAGTGGCGATAGGGTGCCGCCGGGCTGACACCGGCGGAGCGCGCCGCCTCGGCAAAGGTAAAGCCGGCCGGACCCTTGGCTGCAATGAGATCGAGCGCCGCCTGGATCAGCGCTTCGCGCAGATTGCCGTGGTGATAGCCGCGCCGGCCGACGCCCACGTGACCTTCCTCGCCGTGCCCATGCCCTTGCCGGTGCCTGTTCCTCGACCACGTCATGTGAAAAGCTCTTACATCACTCCGGGCCTCACCGCAGCCGAAATATCGGGCCACACCGACGCGCTTTCGGCCGGCGCCACCGCGATGACGTTCGCGGAGAGATTTTTCAGCCCCCCGACGAGATGGAACACGACATCATGCCGATTCTCCAGGGTGTCGCCGGCAAGGGAATGATCGTGACATGAGCGTCGATCCAGAAATACGAACGGATCACGGCCAATAGCCGAAATCCGGCAACACTTGGACGCCTTCTCCCGGTTCCACGATACGGGCGGGATGCCGTGCCCCTGCCGCCTCACCAAGGAAAGCAGGAGCTTTTGAACCTCGCCAATCGCGCCTTATGCCGCCGTCGGGCAAATCCGCTATAGTCGGGCCGCAACGACACGAGGGCAGACAGGTTGGCGGATACTATTCTGGTGACGGGAGCGAGCGGCTTCGTCGGTGCCGCCGTGGCGCGGGCGCTGGTCGGCGACGGTGCCCGGGTAAGAGTCCTCCTGCGACCGACAAGCGACCGGCAAAATATCAAGGATCTCCCGGTTGAGATCGCCGAGGGTGCGCTTGAGGACCGCGCTTCACTGGATCGCGCACTTCTTGGCTGCCGCATGCTCTATCACGTCGCGGCCGATTACCGACTTTGGGTGCGCGATCCCGCGCCGATGTTCCGTGCCAATGTCGAGGGCACACGCCAATTGATGGAGGCGGCGCTCACGGCCGGACTCGAGCGTGTCGTCTATACCTCAAGCGTCGCGACCTTGGGCCATACCGCGAACGGCAGCCCGGCGGACGAGACCACGCCGAGCACCGAAACTGACATGATCGGCGCCTACAAGCGCTCGAAGTTTCTCGCCGAGGCGGAGGTCCAGCGCATGGTCGCTGGTGGCCTGCCAGCGGTCATCGTCAATCCCTCGGCCCCGGTCGGCCCCGGCGATATCAAGCCGACGCCGACCGGCCGCATGATCCTCGAGGCCGCGGCCGGACGCACGCCGGCCTACGTCGACACCGGGCTCAACGTCGTGCACGTCGACGACGTCGCGCGGGGCCACCTCCTCGCCGCCGCCCGGGGCCGTATCGGCGAACGCTATATCCTTGGCGGCGAAGATATCGACCTCGGCCGTCTGTTCACCGCAATCGCCACGCTTGCCGACAAAAAGCCCCCGCGTCTCCGCCTCCCCATCGCCGTTGTGTGGCCGGTCGCGATCGGCGCCGAACTTATCGCGAGCATCACCGGCCACGAACCGTTGGTCACCCGTGACAGCCTGCGCATGGCGCGACACAAAATGTTCTTCTCCTCGGCCAAGGCGATACGGGAACTCGGCTATGCGCCGCGGCCCGCACGGGACGCCCTCGCCGATGCCATCGCGTGGTTCCGCAAGATGGGATATTGCCGGTGACCGCCCCCCTTGTCCTCGCCGTGATCAGTATTGGCATCTGGGTTTTTCTTTTATGGGGACGCGGCGGCTTTTGGCGCGAGGCCACACAGCCGCCTCCTGCAAGCGAGGGGCCGGCGAACTGGCCCCGCGTCAGCATCGTGATCCCGGCGCGGAATGAGGCAGCGGTCGTCGGTCAGGCGCTGGCCTCACTTTTTGCCCAGGATTATCCCGGCTCCTATTCCATCGTCGTGGTCGACGACGGGAGCAGCGACGGCACGGCGGATATGGCGGCCAAGGCGGCGCGCGACGCCGGATCGGAAGAGCGGCTTCGCGTCGTCTCCGGCGAACCGCCGCCGCACGGCTGGACCGGCAAGCTTTGGGCGGTGTCGCAAGGGATCGCCGATGCGGCGCGGCAATTTCACGGAAGCGAGTATTTTCTTCTCACCGATGCCGACATCGCGCACGCGCCGGACAACCTGCGGCGGCTGGTTGAACGCGCGCAAGCCAGCACTTGCGATCTGGTTTCCTTGATGGTCGAGATGCCGCACGAAAGCTTCGCCGAAAGAGCTTTTCTTCCGGCCTTCGTGTTCTTCTTCGCCATGCTCTATCCCTTCGCATGGGTACGCGACCGCAAGCGACACACCGCGGCCGCGGCGGGCGGAGTCATGCTGGTCCGCGTCAAGGCATTGCAGGCAATTGGCGGCATCGCGGCGATTCGCGACGCCTTGATCGACGATTGCGCCCTCGGCAAGGCCCTGAAAAAGAACGGCCCGATCTGGCTCGGTCTCGCACCCCAGGCGACGCGAAGCTTGCGCCGCTATCCCCGGATGGGCGAGATTTGGGCGATGATCGTGCGCAGCGCCTATACCGAACTTCGCCATTCGCCGATCCGGCTTCTCGCGACGGTTGTTGGCATGGGATTGACGTTTCTTGTCCCGCCGCTTCTCATTTTCGCCGGTGGGATCGCAAGCCTGCTTGGCCTCCTTGCCTCGGCACTGATGGTCTTCGCCTATGTCCCGACCTTGCGACGCTGCCGTCTTTCCTATTTCTGGGCCCCAGCGCTGCCACTGATCGCCTTGTTCTACCTTATCGCCACCTTGGAATCCGCGCGCCGCTATCATGCTGGTCAGGGCGGCCAATGGAAGGGCCGCACGACGCTCAAAGGAACGGCATGAGCGGAACGGCATGACGGCGACCGTAGAAACCCCTTCAGGCAAGACGTCGGGCGACGAGAATTTTCCCGTCGGCTCGTGGTTGATCCGTGCCGATCTGCGTCCGCACGTCCATACCTTCTATCGTTTCGCCCGCACGGCGGACGACATCGCTGACAACCCCGTGCTCTCGCCCGAAGACAAAGTACGCCGCCTCGACCGCATGGAAGCGGTGCTCTTGGGCGCGCCGGACGACGACGCGCCGGATGCCGCCGCCATGCGCCGTAGCTTGGCGGAGACCGGCATCGCCCCTGATAACTGCTGCGATCTTCTGATCGCCTTCCGCCGCGACGCCACCAAGCTGCGTTACGTCGACTGGGACGACCTGATGGATTATTGCCGCTACTCGGCGGCACCGGTGGGACGCCAAGTCCTCGACCTTCATGGTGCGCCGGAGGAATCGAGATCGCCGTCGGACGCGCTTTGCGCGGCGTTGCAGGTCTTGAACCATCTGCAGGATTGCACCGTCGACTATGTCCGCCTTGACCGCGTCTACCTACCTGACAAGGAACTCACGGCCTGCGGCGGCACGATCGACGATCTTCGCGCCCGCGCCGCCTCCGCGGGCCTCCGGCGGACGGTCGATCTTCTGCTCGATGGCGTTGATCGTCTCGTGGTCAGCGCCAGGCGGCTTCCCGCCGCGGTGCCGGATCTCCGGCTTCGCGCGGAATGCGCCACCATCGTCACCCTGGCGGAAACCTTGGCCGCCAAGCTGCGGCGCGAGGATCCCGTGGCGGGCCGCGTCGCGCTCAACAAAAGCAACTTCGCCGCCGCCGCCGCCATCGGCGTCTGGCGCATGGTCTTCCCATGGTAGAGTCAGCGCCCACGACGCCCGTTGGCGCGCAGGACGCGCTCGAACCGACCGGGCTCGTGACCGAGCGGGTGCAGGCATCGGGCACCTCGTTCTATTGGGCAATGCGTGTACTGCCGCAGGCCAAGCGGCTTGCGATGTATAGCATCTACGCCTTCGCCCGCGAAATCGACGATATCGCCGACGAGCCCGCAAGCCAGGATCAGAAGAGCGCAGCGCTTGCCACCTGGCGCGCGGAGATCGACGCGCTTTACACCGGCCACCCTAGCCATCCGGTAGCCATTAGCCTGCTCACGCCGGTACGCCGCTTCGGCTTGCAACGCGACGATTTCCTCGCCGTGATCGATGGCATGGAAATGGACGCGGACGGCGACATTCAGGCACCGACTATGGCCGAACTCGAGCTTTATTGCGACCGCGTCGCCTGCGCGGTGGGCCGGCTTTCGGTCAAGGTCTTCGGCATCGAAGGATCGGCTGGCATCGCGCTCGCCGACGCCTTGGGCCGGGCTCTGCAACTGACCAATATCCTCCGCGATCTGGCCGAGGACGCGGCACGCAACCGGCTCTACTTGCCGCGCGAGCTTCTCACCGCGCACGGCATCACAACCGGAGACCCGGCCACGGTCTTGCACCATCCAGCGCTGCCCAGCGTATGCCGAGCGCTTGCCCGCGTCGCGGAGGATCACTTTGCCGCCGCGGAGATGGCGATGGCAGGACAACCGCGCGGCGCCCTGCGTCCGCCCCGCATCATGCATGCGGTCTACCACGCAACCTTGAAGCGGCTTAAAGAAGACGATTGGCAGCATCTCGAACCGCCAGTCAAAGTGCCGACGTTGGTCAAGCTTGGACTGGTGCTGCGCCACGGCTTGTTGTGAGCATGATCTCGTGAGCGAGGGCGGGCGGGTTCACATCATCGGCGCCGGATTGGCCGGACTTGGCGCCGCCGTGGCGCTTGCCAAAACCGGGAGCAAGGTTGCGCTTTACGAGGCGGCCCCCTATGCGGGCGGACGCTGCCGCTCTTATTTCGACCGCGAGCTCGGCTGCCGCCTCGACAACGGCAATCACCTCCTCCTTGCCGGCAATTTAGCGGCGGCCCGTTATCTCCAGGCCATCGGCGCCACCGACAGCCTGACCGGGCCGGACCGGCCGATCTTCCCTTTTGTCGATCTCGACAGCGGCGAAAACTGGAATTTGCATCTTAACCGCGGGCGCCTGCCGTGGTGGATATTGAGCCCGTCGCGGCGCCCGCCGGAGACCCGCGCCGTGGATTATCTCGCGCCACTGAAGCTTGCGACCGCAACGTTTGAGGATCGCGTCACCGACCGCCTTGATCGAGCGAACCCGGCCTTCCACCGGCTTTGGGAACCCTTTGCCGTCGCCGCCCTCAACACCGAGGCGGCGGAAGGCTCGGCGCAACTGTTGTGGCGGGTGATGCGCGAGAGCTTTGGCGGCGGCGGGCGCGCCTGTCTCCCGCTGGTGCCAAAGGTCGGCCTTTCCGAGACTTTCGTCGACCCCGCGCTGACTTTCCTGCGCCGGTTCGGCACCGAAATACGCTTCGGAAGCCGGCTTCGCGTTCTCGGGATCGCCGACACGCGCGTCACCACGCTCGACTTCGGTAATGAAACCATTTCGCTGACACCGGATGACGTCGTCATCCTTGCGGTCACCGCCCCGGTCGCGGCCGAGCTTCTGCCTGGCGTCGTGGTTCCCGACCGCTTCAGTGCCATCCTCAATGCTCATTACCGCGCGGCGCCCCCCGAAGGCACACCGCTCTTCCTCGGCCTTGTCGGCGGCCTCGCTCAATGGGTTTTCATCAAGCGCGACGTTATCTCGGTGACTGTGAGCGCAGCGGATTCGGTCATCGACCGACCGGCCGACGAACTCGCGGCAACGCTTTGGAGCGACGTCGCGCGCGCGCTTCATCTGCAATCCACAGCGCTTCCACCCTGGCGCGTCGTAAAGGAGCGCCGCGCGACCTTTGTCGCCAGCCCGGATCAGCTTAGAAAGCGCCCCGGACCGCGCACCGCGTGGAGCAACCTTTTCCTTGCGGGCGATTGGACCGACAGTGGCCTGCCAGCGACAATCGAGGGCGCACTGCGTTCCGGCGTTACTGCGGCCGCGCGGATCCGGTCTGAGGTCGCGCCCTTAGTCCAGAGGCCGCATCGCGGCAACGAGGTATAGAAAATCAGCGTCGCCAGCACCCTATCACAATGGCTGCCGACATAGGCATTCGTCTGACGCGCGGGGGATGCGGCCGTAGATCGTAAGGCGGACATTGGTGTTGGCTGACGGATTGAAGATCACCAGGGCCTGTGTCCCGCCGGCACCGGCGCCCCAAATGACGCTGCCCGACGCGTCCTGATACAAATTATAATCCAAGACGTGATTGCCAAAGCGCATTTGCCGAGCATTGAAGGTGCTGAAATCACTGCGGCTCAAGGTAATCGTCAACGGCGTGCTCTCAGTACACCGGTAGGCGATTGTTCCGGTCGACATCGTATCGATCATTGAAGAGACATTGTAACGGCCAAAACGCAAGGAAACGACATTGACGCGACATTGAGCCGGCCGCGCGGCTTTGGCAGGCCTCGACAGAAGCGAAACGAAAGCAAGCACGAGCAGAAAAACCGCACCGGGGCGTCACCGAATCATTTTGCTTCGCGTACCAGAAGTCCCATCTTCACGGAGTCCAGCTCCGATTTCGGAATGTCGATGCTAAACCGGCACCGTTCATTCTTGTGGCCGATCAGTGCAGGATGCACGCCCGGCGATACGCTCGCAGCAAGAAGGGACCAGCCAAGAGCAGCCGGTTGCATCCGTATCCGTTTCTTGCAGCCAAGACGGCGTCGCCGCGGTTTATCTGGAGCAGGCTGAGGCCGTATCAGCGGGCCGCGGATCGGCAACAGCCAACGATCCCATCCTACGCTGGACGGGAAGATGGCCTGATACGGGAAGTCGCCCGCGGCTGGAGGCCTCAGACCGTAACCGCTACGGTGACTAGGGCCAAAACTGTACTTCTCGCGGCCAGCAATCAGGACGCACCGGTTGGTGCCGCATAGACCCGAGTTCGTGATGCGGTCATGCGGTACTGATTGAACTTTCCTCGCCTCGTCCCTACGTAAGAGTTAGCGATTCAGTCGCTTGAGAGGCGCCGTGGTTGCAGGCTTTTATGCGCTGGCAGGCCGCGCGCGAAGGGCACGTTTCATCTTGGGGCGCAAGACGAAAAAGCAGGATTTTGACGTCCCAGCCGTGGATGAGTTGTGCGGTCGGCCGTGACGGGGTGGCTGATGCCGTGCAGTCAGGGTCGTCACGAGAGAGGGCCGCATGAGATGTTGTCGGACGGAATAGCGGCAAAAGGCGCTAGCGGGATGCAATCAGCGCGGTGGCATAGCCGGATCAAGGCTTCGGCCAGCACTGGACATCCAATTTCGCAATACCTCAGCATGGAATTTGGTATGACAAAAAAATTGCTGTTGGCTCTTGTGATCGGGCTCGGCATGGTTTTCAGCACCAACCCGAGCTTTGCCTGGGATCGAGACCGCGGTGTCCACTTTGGAATCGTGATCGGCAGCCCGGGCTTCGTCTACCCGCAATACTACTACGGCTATCCGCCCTACCCGTATGACGGGTATTATTATCCTTCACCGTACTATCCGCCGCCCGTGGTGGTCACCCCGCCCCCGCCGCCGGTCTATATAGAGAAGGAGCAATCGAACCAATATTGGTACTATTGCGCCGACGCGAGAAAATATTACCCCTATGTGAAATCTTGTCCGTCAGGTTGGATGAAGGTCGTGCCACAGACGA
>JBJKQL010000103.1:0-84269 GCA_046705265.1 Ferrovibrionaceae bacterium | reverse complement strand
CACTTGTCGAACAACAAACCACCGCGACGATAAACGGTGCTGATGCCAACGATCATCGAGCCAGCCTGGCGCAGGGTCGCGAGCGCGGGAACCAAGGAGGCGTAGACCTCGAAATCGGGATTGCTGGATTCTTCCGAACGCCAATAGGCGCATTCATCCAGAATCGCCAGCGCCACCGTCCTACCTCTCAGCGCGCGGAACGAATTGGTCGCGACGATGATCTCGACGCCGTTGGTCAATTCGATGCTTTCGCCTGTGATCTTCTTTACGAAGGGCCGGAGCAACTCGATCTGCTCGAAATACGCCGAGGTATATGCAAAGACGATCTGGCTCTGGTTCTTATCCACCGCGAGACATAGGACGGCCGGATGTTCGCCACGCCGGCAGTAGCGCGAGAAATCGCCGAACACGGAAGCGTAGGCGGCAATGGCGCTGGCAATGCTGTCCTTCCCGCCTCGCCTGCCAATCGCCAGCCATAACTCCCTAACTCGTTTTCGTGGGGGATTGCGCTCGGCGAGTTCACGGAAACGCGCGCGCTCCGTCCTGGTCATCGGTTCACCGAAAGCGCCCTTCAGCGTCGTGCGCCAGTTGATCCAACTGGGACCGGCGAAGTCGCGGCCGAGGAGATTGTCGTCGGTGATAAATTGCGAGATGCCGACGCTCGACGTGATCGCGGCGGTGCCCGAAGGTGCTGGCCGGGGCGTCCCCCGTCTCATGGTGCAGTACTCCTTGCGAACCGACCGTGGCAGGCCGTCGCAGGCCCGTGGGGCGCGATCTCGCAGCGAGGGCGTGGCGCTATGGCGGGCAACGCGAGGATGCGCTGTAGCAGCGGGAAAACGGCCACGTCACGCGCCCCCCGGTTCATCGGCTAGAGCCGATCCATGACCGGCTCGGAGCGCTCGCGCTCGCGCTCGGCCGCGGCACGGCGCAGATAATCGTTCAGCCGGCCCATCGGATCTTCAGGTGGGGAGGCGGCCGGTTCGAGGCCGAGAGCGTCCAGGGACCGCCGGAGGGCGTTGTGCCAGGCTATCGCGTGTTGATTATCGTGCAGCGTGAGCTGGTCACCCGCGAGGATCGCCTCGTCGATCTTGGCGAGCCTGAGGGACAACACCGCGCAGCGTTCGATCAAGAGGCGCTGGGGAAAGGTCGGCGATCCGCCCACGTGCGCGGTGAGTTCGGCGCGGACCCGGCGCATCAGGGCCGCTTCCCTGGTCCTTCCGTCGAGCTTCGCCAGGGCAAGGGGCCGCGAATACGGGCCTATCTCGTGGGCAGTTTTCGCGGCGGTCGCGACCATCCAAAATCACCTTTCGTTAGCCAGTTGTTAGCCCAACTCTGAAAATCGGGCGCAACATAGCGCACAGTCGTCTAAAAAGCAAGCGATTGCAATTATTTGCAAGTGCGCGTGATCACTGGGGCTTTGGTTAGCGTAACCAAAGATCACAACGTGGGCGAGAGGATTATGACGCGGACGCAGGCGCAAGCATGGGGGCCGACCAGAGACTGACTGGCGCAGGGCCTGTTTTTTCCTGGGCGTCCGATTATTGAGGATGTGCGCGGTCAGCCGGCGGCTGAAATTCGGTGGCGCTTCAGCTCTCTTCCAGGGCTTGATCGATATTATTGGTAATTCAAATGAACCCGTCGCAGGAGTAGGGTGGCTTACCGCGCCAAACGGGAACTCCGCATGTCAGAATTATCGTCGAGAAATTCAGTGCCCTGCTAGATGACGAGGTGGTGCGACGGTTGGGCGCCTTTCCACATCACAGAAGAGATCGGCTTATCTCGGGGGGGCAAAAAATGAGGAACACTGCTACGGCTCTGGCCGCTGTTTTCACGATAAGCGTCGCGACTCTGTTAGCATCAACCTCAGCACGCGCCTCTTCACAATTACAGACCGCAGCGATCATATCAACGATCGCGGAAAGCTCACTGGCAACACAAACGAGCATTCAAGATCGAGTTCGCGAGGAGATTCGAGAATTATCCTGGTCTGCGACTTACTCCGACCCAAACTGGGTTCTCACAGAAACGGGGATGGCACGCGGGCGTGAGGTGCATCTCAGGGTTTCTGGGTTTCTTTGGAGAGAAGCCAATCACGATTGGCTCATTGCGTACTCTGGCTTTGGTCGGATAGGAGACGAGACGATCCAGGTCAACGGCAAGTCCGACTGGCTATATGATCCGGCCGCTCGGGGTCACACAAAGATGAACTTTCGCCAAGTCATCAAATTCGGAAAAGACCCCTTTTGGGGATGGGTCGCGGGTGCGGAGTCGATTGTCGGAGGAACCCTCGTTGGTGGAGGGGCCATCGCAACCGTAACCGTTGCCACTGGCGGCATTGGCCTCCCAGCGGCTATCTGGATTGGTGCAGGGGGCGCCGTAACTGGCTCTGCCGCACTCGTTGGTGCTAGTGCCGCAGTCAAATCAATGACCGATCCGAACAGACCGCCCCCAGCCCCGCCGCTTCCGAAACGTCCCACTCCTCCACGCGGCACTGAGACATTGCGCCCAACACGGGGCAGGATTTACACCGTCGTATCTAAGGCTGGCCGCGTGTGGGGCACCAGCATGGACGGTCTTCACGTTCTATTCGGCAGATTTCGGGATGGAAAAGGACGCGGCACTATCGTTTTTGGGAAGTAATTTTGTCGCGAGTCCGATGGGGGCGGCGGCGTCGCGCTGGAGCGGGCTCTTCTCCGATCTTGATCTCTCTAACTCCGGCCGGGCTGGGGCGGGCGACAGGGACGATCTCCCATCCAAGGAGCGAACGGCAGGCATCCATTTTCCAGAGACGGAGGGATGTTTTTCCAGGAGGTCATCCTTTCACCAAAACAATGTTCTCCCGCTCTCGCGCAACGCAAGTTGCGCCTAAGATAAGATCTCTAAGAAACTAAGAGAAGACTTCATCGCTTGCGTGAACCTGTCTAATACGTTGATCTGTATACGGTTCCGTTTGGTTCTCCATGACGCAATAATTTAGATGTGGTGACGCAAAAATTTAGATGTCATACGCAAAAACTTAGATGTGGTGACGCAAAAATTTTTGCAATCCGCCGGTGGATGCCGGCCATCTTCGGCCATGTCCCATGACGCAGAAATTCAGATCTCGCTGTCGTTCCGGCCGATCAGTTTCGCCAGCTCGGCAGCGTTGATCCGGATGCGGTTTCTGGCCGGCGGGGTTCGATCCCGCCGGATCGTGAGGATGCCCATCTCCGCCATCTCGCGCTGGTACTTGCCCACGGTGTTGAGGGAGAGCCTCAGCCGGTCCGCGATGGTGCTCTGGCGCATGGCAAAGCTGTCGTCGGGATCGAGCCTTTTCCGACCCGCGAGCCACTGCCGCCGGTCGAGCATGACGGCCAGGGTGGCGCCCCTCCCAACGCCCATGACACGGGTGAGGGCGTGAGGCAGTCGAACGTGGGGTCCGTCCGTCGGGGCACCAAGCCGGTGCTTGAAGACGCGCTGGTTGAGCCTCACCGTCTTTTCGTCGGAGCCCCGTTCCCGCTCGATGCAGGCGAAAAGATGCTTCACGAGCCACTGGTCGTATTGCGCGACGCGAGCGGTGCCGAGCCCGAGTACCGCGGCGAGATGCGATGCCTCGACCCCAAACGTTCCATCATCCTCGATGGCCGGGAAGCCTGCACTGATTTCATAGCCGCTTCGGCTTCTCGCCTCGCTGTGGAGGAGCCCAAGATAGGCGGCGAGCGGTAATCCAAGGCGATCGACCATCCGATTGGTGACGATGATGAAGGGGCGTTGGCAGGCTTTATGGACGAATTCGATGTCGTCGCCGCGTCTGTCCGGCTTCGGCTTGGTCATACCCGCGCATCGACGAGGCGCGAACGCGCGCTCGATATCGTCGATCTCTGCGGCGGTCCATACCCCATTCACGACACCGCCCCCTTTGCCACCTGGAGGGCGCCCCAAATCCGAAGCAGTCGATTGGCTTGCGCTGGGGTGACGAACGCTCGCGACGCCAGTTTCGCAAGAAACTGACGATCACGCCGGCTTAAGAGGTCGCCGTCTTCCGGCTCGAACGAGACGACGAGTGGGTGGAGAGATTGAGAATACATTTCGACGTCCTCCTCGATGGAGGACGCGATGCAAGAACTTGCGCACGCCGCGATGGTATATTAGATAGATCGCGGTCGTGCTGTTGTCGCAGCACCGCGTCGTTGTTGAGATTGGAAAAGCGATCATTGGTGGGCTGCTCCCTTGTGGGCAGCCCATTTTTTTGGCTGCCATTTTTTTGAATCATGACCATTTGTTCTTTGTGGCCGCGACAGCCTTACGTGGGCCCGACGCGCGTTTCTCGACAGCATCGAGATCGAACAGCGGCATCCACTTGGATGTCTCGTTGGTGCGCTTGCCCCCAATCCGAACGAGGCGGTTTGATCTCTTGCTGCTACGTCGTCTCATGATCGAGCCTCGGAGATTTCGATCACGTCCTCCGGAGTCAACTCGAAGTTGGCACCGTCAATCACATAGTTGTTCCATGGTTTGAGGAGCACGAAGCCGCCTTGATTGTTCCATGGATTGAGGAGCACGAAGCCGCCTTGATTGTTCATTGAGGGCAGACGGACCCGTGACTTTCTCGCGACCAGCCCGGCTTTCTTCGCTGCGCGCCGCGAGCGTCTTTCGGCTACCGCAAGCTCACGAGCCCACAGCGCGTCGCCGATATCGTCCCACAATTTAGACATCTGTTTTCTCCTTCTGGGTGTGATCCTCATGCCGCCGCGTGGCCCTTCACGCCGCGGCGCATTCGTGGCGGGTCTTCGCTTGATGCCGGCGCCGCCCTCTGCAGCGATTTCGCGACCGGTCGCGACGCGACGTAGTCGAGGATCTCGGCCTCGATCCAGCCGACGCGGTTCGAGCTGATCTGCCGCGCCAAGGGAAACTTGCCGGCTTTCATCAGGTCGAGGAGATGCTTACGACTGAACCGCGGCACGCCGTACTTCGGAAGGTCGGGATAGCTGATGAATCGATGGGTCACGGGTATTACCTCCGTCTGTATACGCGAGGTAAATTACCGCGGGTTATCGACGTCACCTAAATCGCATGTCGCGCGCCTAAATTCGCGCGCGCGAATTTCTGGGTACTACGCGTTTGGAGGACGTCCGCGCGTGCCGATCAGTTCCTTCGCCTGGGCGACCTCGATTGCTGTCCGCGCCTGATCTTCTCGCGCGCCGTGCTGGCGCAAGAAGCCGCGTGCGTCCTTGAGCACCTTGCCGGCCGCGATCTCCTCGCGCGCCTTCTCGATCAGCAGCCCATTCACCGTCTCCTGATCCAGCTTCGGGCGCGCCTTCACTCGCACCCGCCGAAACCTCCTCGTCTCATAGTCCAGATCGGCGACCGAGTATTCGACGGTCTGATAGAGGTTATGTTCGAGCCACGCCGGCTTGAGCGGCAGGTGAGGCGCGGACGGTCCGGGGCCAGGATCCGGCTCGCCGTGTCCGTATGCTCCGATTCGGTGATCGTCGCTGTAGTACCCGCGACGCCGGACGTGGCCCGAGGCGAGCGCGTCGTTGACCGCGGCCTCCGCCGCTCCCCGCGACAGACGGCACTCCTCGGCCAGCTTCGCGACGTAGTCGTCGCGGCTCAGCCAGTTCGCGTCAGTGTCTGTGTCTTCGCGCGGCTTGTTCATGCCGGCGCCCGCTTTGGCAATCGCACGACGTTGCCGCCGTCGTCTGCCGGGGGTGGTGCGACGATGGAGAGAAGCCGTTTCTCCCACAGTTCCAGCGCGTCGCGCTTCTCGTTCTCGTAGCGATGCAGGTCGTAGATCGCGTGGACGCCTTTCTGGGTGTGGGCGATCACGAGTTCGCCAACAAACGGCGTCACCCCGAGTTCGGCCATGCGCGTGCGGACGGTTCTCCTCAGATCATGGAGCGTGAAGGGCTCTATCTCTCCGATCGCCTTGTCGAGCCTCTTCTTGGCCTTGGAAAATCCCGAGAACGGCTTGTCGGTCGATTGGCCCTGGAACACGCACTCGTGATCGACGAACCGCGGGAGCGAGTTCAGTATCTCGATGGCAGCCTCCGTCAGCGGCACACTGTGTCCGGCCTTCGCCTTCATCCGCTCGGGACCGATAGTCAGGAGCCCCTTGTCGAGATCGATCTCAGACCACTTCGCCCCCGCGATCTCTTCGCGTCGTTGCCCCGTCAGCAACAACATCTTCACGAGCGGCCCGTAGGGGTAATCCGTCGCCTCGGCCGCTTGCCACACCCGGCGAATCTCGTCGTCGGTCAGCACTCGCGTGCGCGCCGCCGGGCTCCCGTGCAGCTCCGCTGCCTTTATCCGATCGCACGGTGAAGTGGGGATCAGGTCGCGCCCAGCCGCCCAGTTGAACATCTTCCTCGCCGCAGAAAGAGCGTGGCGCGCGGCATACGGACCGCCGTCCTTGCGTCGGCTTCCCGCCTCTGGCCTCTCGCCGCCGCGGTCGAGGATGGCCTCGATCAGCTTGATGACGTCGCGCTTGGCGATCTCGCCAATAGGCCGGTCGCCCCACACCGGGACAAGCTCGCGCCGAACCACGCCAGCCACCTGCTCGCCCGACCGCTTTGTCATCGCGTGCCGCGTAATGAACTGCTCCGCGACAGCGCGGAAGCTGTTGGCCTTCGTGGCTCGCTCCGCATCGGCCTTGGCCACACGCTTCGCCTCCGCGAGCGCGGCGGGGTCCGTCCCCTCGGTCATCGCCCTCAGCGCCTCGCGCACCGCTTCGCGGGCCTGCCCGAGCTGGATGTCTGGGTATTCACCGAGCTTGCGCCACGTCGGCTGCCGGGCACCCGGCATGCGCCGCACGACGTAGAAGGCTGGGCGCCCCTTGCGTCCGATCCGGACCGCCATGCCCGGCTGGGCGGCATCCCAGACGATGCGGCCTTCCTTGGAGGGCTTCATTGCCTGTAGACTGCGGTCGGTGAGGACGATTTTCTTGATGGTTTTGGGCATGGGTTTTGGCCTCCCTCGGTAAACTAGCTAACACCAGCTAACGGAATGACCGTCTTAACGGCTGTGTACCCTAGTAACCTAAGGTAAGCCTAAATGGCAGGTTTGTAAAGTGTTTGTGGCGCTTTTTGAGCTAACAGGTAAACCGAAGTACGCCGCCTAAGCGGCTTGGCAGGAGATTTGTAAACCGAAGGCCGGGGGTTCAAATCCCTCACCCGGCACCATCAGCGGATTTTTCTGTCGCGCAAAACCCCGTCACGGTCCAAGCGCGAAGGGAGTTCGGCTATGGTCGTCCAAGGAAGCCCGGCACCACTGACGGAGACCGCCCGCGAATGGCCAACGCATCCAAGGACAATTTTTTGTTTCGGCGCATCGAATGGCTCGACACGCTCAATATGGAGCAACCTGACATCGATGCGGATCACCATAAACTGATCGACGATACCAATATTATTCTCGCCGTTCTGGGAGCGGAGCGGCCGTGGGCGGAATTGGCCGGGCTGGTGCGGCGCATGCGAGAAAATTGCATCGCGCATTTTCGCCGCGAAGAGGAAATTCTCGTCAGGCAAGGCTTTGCCGGAGCCGAGGCGCATGCGGCCGAACATTATCGCATCGAGCAGGAACTGGCGGACGTCGTCAGGGATATCGAGAGCGCCATGGTTCCCTCCGCCCCGGCGAGAGAGCTCGCTGACTATTTCCGTTCTTTGTTGCTCAACCATTTCCTGCGCTATGATCTAAAATATAAATCTCATCTGCTCTACAAGTCGGGGCGCTAGAGCGATGGTGGCGTCCATTTGGGCCCGGATGATGGTGGCGGAAGGCGATATCACCCGCCAAGAGGTCGATGCCATCGTCAACGCGGCGAATAGCACGCTGCTTGGCGGTGGTGGCGTCGATGGCGCCATTCACCGCGCCGCTGGGCCGGAACTGCTCGCGGAATGCCGTGCTCTCGGCGGCTGCCCGACGGGCGAGGCCAGACTTACCGGGGGTTATAGGCTGGCTGCCAAATGGGTCGTCCACACCGTCGGCCCGGTGTGGCGCGGGGGCACCGCAAGCGAGGCGGAAGCGCTAATGCGCTGCTATCGCCAAAGCTTGACCCTGGCCCGCGAAGCCGGCGCCCGCAACATCGCCTTCCCGGCCATCTCGACCGGCGTCTATGGCTTCCCGATTGAGCCGGGGACACGGATCGCGGTGCATACCGTCATGTCCGAACTCGAAGCGCACGCACAGCCAGAGCGCGTTGTTTTCGTCGCCTTCGATCCACGGACTGCGGCTGCCTATCGGCAGGCGATCGAGAGCCTCGGAGGACCGACGGCAACACGATAACCCCGCCGTCGTTCAAACAGCGACTTCGATCTCAAGAACGTAAACGCCCTGCTCTTCGCGGCTTGCCTTCAGACGGTGGCCGACCGTGGCGCAGAACGCCGCAAAATCTTTAGGGGCAGCCCCGTCGCACGCCGTGACGATCAGCACGTCACCAGCCTTGAGGCCGCGCAGAGCGCGGGCGGCACGCAACACCGGCATCGGACATTTGAGACCGGTGGCATCAAGCTCATGAACCGCCATCACGCCTTCCCGAAAGCGATGAGCGGTCGTCTTGCTCCGCCTCCTCACCATCCTCCGCGTCGCCCTCCTCGGCCTCGCCATCGCCGGCTGCGCCGATCAGCCGGCCGGCCGCTCCGTGAGCGAATCGCCGATAGCTCTGCGCCGCGAACGGCAGGCTTACGAGATAAAGGACTCCGAGCGCCGTCAGCGTGTACCAGGGAAAGCTCGCAAGTGCCGCGGCGAGCACGGCCACCACGAGCAACACCGGCAAAACGGCATCACGTCGAACGCGCACCTTCTTGAAGGAAAAGGTCGGCAACCGGCTGATCATAAGAAAGGCAACGATGAGCGACCAGATTGCGTTCGTCGCCGGCGCACGCCAGAAGGTATCGCCCGCCTCGAAACTGACGAAAACGAAGAGCAGCGACAGCCCAGCCGCAGCCGGGGCCGGCACGCCGCTGAAGAAATTAGCCTGCCAGGCGGGCTTGTCCACCTCATCCAGCGCGGTATTGAAGCGGGCAAGCCGGAGCGCGCAGCAGATGCTGAAGGTTAGGACCACGATCCAACCGACGCCGCCCAAGGCCTGCAGGCTCCAGAGATACATCAGCACCATCGGCGCGACGCCGAAGCTGACAAAATCCGAAAGCGAATCGAGCTCGGCCCCAAATTTCGAAGCCCCTTTGAGAAGACGCGCGAGGCGCCCATCCAAACCATCCAGCACCCCGGCGACGACGATCGCCACGACCGCCATGTTCCAGCGCGTCTGCAGCGCGAATCGAATGGAGGTAAGGCCGGCGCAAAGCGCCAGCATGGTCAGGATGTTGGGAGCGAGATGGGCGGCGGAAAAAACCCGCGCCCGGGATTTACCAGCCGGCGTCATTCACCGTATCTCCCCAGCACGGGCCGGTTCGCTTGCCTTGAAGTCGGCGATGACCGTCTCGCCGCCAACGGCGCGTTGGCCGACGACCACGAGCGGCGCCATCTCATCATCAAGATAGATATCGCAGCGGCTGCCGAAGCGAATCATGCCGTAGCGCTCGCCAGCCTGAACCGTCTGGCCTTCGTCGAGATCACAGACAATGCGCCGCGCGACGAGACCGGCGATCTGCACGAAGGCAATATCGCGTCCGTCCGGAAGCTCAAGGCGAACCGCCTGGCGCTCATTTTCCTCGGAAGCCTTGTCGAGTCCGGCATGAAAGAATTTACCCGCCCGGTAGGCGAGCTTGACAATCCTACCATCGGCCGGCACACGGTTCACGTGCACGTCAAAGAGATTGAGAAAAATCGAGATCCGCATTCGCGGGTCTGGACCCATTTCGAGCTCGGGCGGAGGCGGCGCCGGCTCGATCAACTGCACCACGCCGTCAGCCGGGCTGACGAGAAGGCCGGCCCTGATCGGCGTGACCCGTGGCGGATCGCGAAAAAAATAAACGCACCACACGGTCAGCACGAAAAAGAGCCACCCGAGCGGTGCCCACAGCAACCACAGAACGATCGTGACCGCTGCCAGTGGTAAGACGAACCGCCAGCCGTCGCGATGGATCGGCACGAAAAAATTCCGCAGATGTTGCATGGCCTCCAACCTTGCGGCCCCCCAGGCATTTTTTCGAGGTCGGCCGGATTCGCGATTTGCGGTCACAGTTTATCCTGCCCTGGCCACAAGGGTAAGGGGTCGCTGATCTGACCTTCGGCATACACCCTGCGACGAACGCTACGTTTCCCGAAAGAGAGTAAGATCGGTTTTTGTACCCTTGCCCTAGACGTGGTCCAATGCGTTGCTTGCCTCAATTGCGCCGTTTGGCCACCGTTTTCATTGCTCTTGCGTTCGCAAGCTGCGCCGCGCGGCCAGCGTGGCAAAAGCCGGGTGCCACCCCCGAGCAAGTGGCTCACGATATCGCAAGGTGCCGACGATATGCGGAAAGCCACGATTCGGGCCCGTATTGGAGCGGCTCTGAGCCGGTTTTCGTCCCGGGTTTCATGCCGGCGCCACAGAACAACGTGCTGCGCCGCCAGCAATATTGGATGGATCAGGGGCTGCGGGACGAGCGGCTGCAGGACTACTGCATGCATAAGCTTGGCTATCATCTGGCACCTGCCGGAGATTAGCCTGGGCGGTCAGACATGACTCAGGCCAGCACGAGACCATCGTCGACGCTCAGCATGGCACCGTTGATGAAGCGCGATTCTTCGCCCGCGGCAAGCAAAAGAAGTGCGCCGTCGAGGTCCTTCGGCTCTCCGACCCTTCGGCGCGGAAGCCTCGCGAGCAGCTTCTTACCGCCCTCGCTCGCCAAAAAGTCGGCATTGATCTCGGTGCCGATATAGCCTGGGCAAAGGGCATTGACGTTGATGCCAAAGCGGCTCCATTCGACCGCCATCGCCTTGGTCATCTGAGCCAAGGCCGCCTTGGATATCCCATAGACCGCGAGCTGGCCGAGTACCTTGAACGCGGCGACAGAAGAAATATTGATGATCCGCCCGGCGCGAGCGTTTTCGATCATGTGCCGGCCGACCTCTTGAGCAAGAAAGAAGGCTCCCTTGAGATTGGTTCCCATCACCAAGTCGTAATCTGCCTCAGTTACATCAACGATCCGTCGGGTCACGCTGACACCGGCGTTATTGACCAGGATATCGATCGGGCCGAGCGCCGTTTCGGCCGCCGCCACTGCAGCGCGGATGCTCGTGAGGTCCGTGACATCGCAGACGAAGGCGGCCGCCGGCCGCCCCGGAAGGTCCAGTTGCTTCGCCAAAGCACCGATTCGCTCACCTCTGCGGGCAGCCAGCGCGACGCGCGCCCCGGCATTCGCCAGAACCCCGGCGAAATGCGCGCCGAGCCCCGAAGAGGCCCCGCTGACAAACGCCGTTCGTCCGACCAACCAATCCGTCATGTCGATCATTCCCACAAACCTCCTTGTCGTTGCGGTGCCGAATGCGGTCGCCGAATCAACGGCCGGCATGCTCCCGTGCCATCCGGCAGAGGTCAAGCGGCACCGTGTTCAATCGCACGGTAATCGCTCGTTAACCGTTAAGGGTCAAGGTAGCGGCTCAATACGACGCCGAAAGAGTGGCCGCGGGAAAGGTAATATGGCGGATTCCACGAATTGGGCAGGCGTTGCCGGCCAGGATCGCCGCAGTGCAATGGCCGCGAGCCGGCTCACAGTCTTGCAGGCGGAAGTCGCGAGACGACAACGAACCGGGGAGAGATATGGCTTTCTGCTGCCGGGATGGATGGATGCAAGCCATGCCGATACGCCAGCGCACCTCCTCATTGCCGCGGCCGACAACCGGGAACGCGAACGGCTGCTCCAGACGCTTGGCGATATGGCGAGCGTGACCGCGCCGGACGATATGGCGGCAGCCGAGGCCGCGCTTTTGGCCGCGACATCGGCGCCACCTTACGATGCCGCCGTTCTCGCCATGGCGCCTGAAGCCATGTGCATGCTCTATAAAGGCGCACGCGAGGCAGACACCCCCCGAGCAACATCGGTCCTATTCCTCACCGACAGCAACGACCCGACGCCGCTTCCCTCAGATGGCACCGATACTATGTACCGGCCGTGGCGTGAGGCTGATCTCCGCACTCGCCTCAGCCTTCTGATGGGACGCGCGCGTTACGATCGCGCGGTACGCCGCACGACACAAAAAGCCTATGCCCCCGTCGCCATCGACATCCTGACCGGGCTTTATAGCCACAGCTTCCTGCATGACCATTTGACCATCCAGATTGCCGATGCCAGCCACGGCGGGCATTCCCTTAGCGTCGGCTATTTCGCCATTGATGGCCTCGACCACGTCAACCAGCAGTGCGGATATGCTGCAGGCGATCAGCTGCTCCACCAAGTCGGCCTCCTCGTCGACCATCTTACCAGAACCGAGGATCTCGCCGCCCGTTACAGCGGGACAAATTTCTGCGTCACGTTGTTCGAAACCGACCTTGCAGGGGCCAGCGTCATGACCAATCGTCTGGCCAGCATCATTGGCTACACCCAGTTCGCGGTCGCCAACCTCGCCGAGCCGGTCAGGGTCGGCATTCGCGTCGGCATCTCGACCCTGTGCCCGGGCGACAGCGCTGTAGCGTTGATCGCGCGAGCGGCTAAGGATGCCGGTCATCCAGCCTAGCGCGACGCCGCATCGCACGGAATCCATCGACCCACCGCTCCTATCGCCGTCAAGGCAACTGCTTGGGCCCTGTTGCGCCAGCGTTGAGGATTTCGGCCTGTAATGTGCCGTACAACAGGCGTAAGCTGAACGGCATGCGTATTGACATCATCTCCGACACCATCTGCCCCTGGTGCTTCGTTGGCAAACGCCGGCTCGCCCAGGCGCTTCAGCAACGTCCAGACCTTGAGGCCGACATCACTTGGCGGCCGTTTCAGCTCAATCCCGATATGCCGCGACAAGGTATGGAACGACAACATTATCTCACCGCCAAGTTCGGCTCCGAGGCCAATAGCGTGGAAATCTACGCCCGCGTTGCCGAGGCGGGGCAGAGCGAAGGCATCGCCTTCAACTTCGCCGGCATTGCCCGTACACCAAACACGCTCGATTCCCATCGTCTAATCCACTGGGCCGGCGCAGCTGGAGCGGATATCCAGGATCAGGTGGTCGAGCAGCTGTTCAGCCGCTATTTCCTCGGTGGTCAAGACATTGGCGCCCACGACACCTTGATCGAGATCGCATGCGACGCCGGAATGGACAGCGCCTGGGTGGCTGAGACTCTCACGGGCGACACTGATCTCGATCTTGTGCGGAGAGAAGATCAATTCGCGCGAGAGATCGGCGTGGGTGGCGTGCCGTTCTTCATCCTGGACAGCAAATACGCCATCTCCGGCGCCCAGGCCCCGGCGGTCCTTCTTAAAGCCTTCGAGCAAGTTGCGGCTGAAGCCGTAAGCGGTGACGCCGGCCCCGCTGCGCTCTGACTGGCGCTCACGCGCCGTTCATCGCGCCGGGGCAACGGCCATCGGCGGCGGCGCCTCGGCGATGCTGGCGAGTTCACCGAGAAGCGTTGTCACACCCGCCAGCCGGTCTTTTGGCTTCGGCCAGTCTCGAAACAGCACGAGCTTGTGATCGGGACGGAGCTTCGCCGCCTTGCCCTCGCGGTTGATAAAGGTCACAAGACCGGGCGGATTACGAAAGCGGTTGTTGCGGAAGCTGAGGGTCGCGCCACGCGGTCCGGCCTCGACTTTTTCGAGATCGGCACGCAGACACAAGAGCTTAATCGAAATCACCTTGAGCAACTGGTCGACCTCGTCCGGCAGGGTGCCGAAGCGATCGATCAGCTCGGCGGCGAAGGCCTCGATTTCGGCCGGCGTCTCAAGATGCGCGAGGCGGCGATAGAGTTCGAGCCGAAGCGGCAGATCGGGAACATAGCTCTCTGGGATGAGCACCGTCGTGCCAAGATTGATTTGTGGTGACCAGCGCTCCTCTGGTTCGACATCGACGCTCCCGCCCCCCGCCGCAGCCACAGCTTCCTCCAGCATCTCCTGATAAAGCTCAAGGCCAACCTCGCGGATGTGGCCCGACTGCTCCTCGCCGAGCAGGTTGCCGGCGCCACGGAGATCGAGATCCTGGCTCGCCAAGGTAAAGCCTGCACCCAAGGTATCGAGCGCCTGCAGCACATGCAGCCGCTTCTCGGCACCGGCCGTGATCGCCTTCGCCGCGCTGAAGGTGAAATAAGCATAGGCACGGCGCTTGGAACGGCCGATCCGCCCACGCAACTGGTAGAGCTGCGCCAGACCGAAGAGATCAGCGCGGTGCACCAGAAGCGTATTGGCGTTCGGTATGTCCAGCCCGCTTTCGACGATATCGGTTGAAAGCAGGACATCGTAGGCGCCCTCGTAAAAGGCGGTCATCACGTCGTCGAGCTGGCCCGCCGGCATGCGCCCGTGCGCCATGGCGAACTTGACTTCCGGAACGTCTTCCTTGAGGAAGCTCGCGGCTTCGTCAAGATCCTCGATGCGGGGGCAGACATAGAAGGTCTGGCCGCCGCGGTAGCGCTCGCGCAGGATTGCTTCGCGCGCGACCACCGGATCGAACGGCAGAACGAAGGTATGGACGGCAAGTCGATCCACGGGCGGCGTCGCGATCAGGCTGAGATCGCGCACCCCCGAAAGCGCGAGCTGCAGGGTCCGCGGGATCGGCGTCGCGGTGAGGGTTAGGACGTGAACATTGGCACGGAGCTGCTTTAGACGTTCCTTATGCTTGACGCCAAAGCGCTGTTCCTCGTCGACGATGATCAGGGCAATATCCTTGAAGGCAATATTCCTCCCGAGCAACGCATGCGTGCCAATGACGATATCGATGCGGCCGGCGGCGAGATCGGTTTTCACCGTCTTCGCTTCCTTCGCTGCAACCAGCCGGGAAAGTTGGCCGATCCGAACCGGATAACCACGGAAGCGTTCGAGGAAGGTTGCGGTGTGCTGGCGGGCGAGCAAAGTCGTCGGACACAAAACGGCCACTTGTCTGCCGTTCAGGGCTGCAACGAAAGCGGCACGAAGCGCCACTTCGGTCTTGCCGAAGCCAACGTCGCCACAAACCAGCCGGTCCATCGGTTGGCCGAGCGCGAGATCGTTTAGCGTATCAGAAATCGCCCGCGCCTGGTCCTCGGTCTCCTCAAACGAGAAGCGGGCGCAAAATTCCTCGTACAAGTTCTCGGGCACCGTCAGTGCCGCACCTGTATGACGATGGCGGAGCGCCGCGATGCGGATCAGCTCTTCCGCCATGTCCTTGAGACGCCGTTTGAGGCGAGCCTTGCGCGCTTGCCAGCCGGCACCGCCGAGCCGGTCGAGCGCGACCTCGGCAGAATCCGAGCCATAGCGCGAAAGCATCTCGATGTTTTCGACCGGCAGGTAAAGCCGGTCGCCGCCATCATAGATGATCAGCAGGCAGTCATGCGCCGCGCCCGAGATTTCGACGGTGCGTAGGCCGTCATAACGGCCAATGCCGTGATCCATGTGGACGACGAGATCACCGGGCGAGAGCATCGCCGCTTCGGCGATGAGATCGGCAGCGCGACGGCGCGGACGGCGCGGACGCACGAGGCGGTCGCCAAGGATGTCCTGCTCGCTAATCACCGCGAATTCATCGGTCTCGAAACCGTGCTCGAGGCCGAGCACGGCGAGCGCGACGCTTGATTGCGCCAAACCGAGGGCTTCCGAGAAGCTCGCGACCAAACCCAAGTCCTCAACACCGTGGTCACGGAGAAGACCCGCGAGCCGTTCTCGTGCGCCAGCCGAAAAGCTTGCGATGATCGTCCGCCGTCCCTCTCGGCGCAGCGCCGCGAGATGACGCGCGACCGCCTCGAACACATTAACGTCGGGGCTTGTCCGCTCTGGCGCGAACTCGCGTCCGGCTCGCCCCCCCGCGGAATAGACGCCGCGCCGCTCCGCCGGCAGATGGTTCGCCGTACAATCAAGCACCGTGCGGCCTTCCAACGCCCGATCCCAGCCAGCAACATCGAGATAAAGCCGTTCCGGCTGGAGCGGCTTGTAAAGTCCTGTGCCGGCGGCGAAAGCCTTCTCGCGCACATCATAGTGATCGGCGATTTCGGCGAGCCGCGCGTCGCGGACGGAGAGAAGTGTCTCGTCGAGGGTTACGACGGCACCGGATGCGTAGTCGAAGACCGTATCGAGATGATCATAGAAAAGGGGCAACCAATGCTCCATGCCGACGTGTTTGCGGCCCTCGGAAATCGCCGCGTAAAGCGGATCCTCGCGAGTAACGGCGCCGAAGGCATGGCGATAGCCGGCGCGAAAGTGCGCGATCCCCTCGGCATCGAGCGGCACCTCGGAAACCGGCAGAAGATCGAGCCGTTCGGCACGGCCTGTTGCGCGCTGAGTTAAGGGATCGAAACGGCGAATGCTTTCCAGCCGGTCACCGAATAGGTCAAGACGGAATCCCTCATCGCTGCCGGGTGGAAAAATATCGATCAGCCCTCCTCGGAAGGCGTAGTCGCCGGCCTCCATCACAGTGCCGACACGGTTGTAGCCCTGACGGGCAAGAAACGCGCCGAGCGCGTCAGCGTCGATCTTCGCCCCGGCGAAAGTGGAGAATTGTGCCGCCGCTACATGGTCGCGAGGCGGCAGCCGCTGCAAGGCCGCATTGAGGGGCGTCAGCAAGATGCGGCCGGATCTCGCAGGTTCGGCGACAAGCCGGCTCAAGGCCGCGATGCGCCGGCCCGCGACCTCCGCGTTTGGGGACAACCGGTCATAGGGCATACAGTCCCAGGAAGGCAACTGGACCACTTCAATGCCCGGCGCGAAGAAACGCAGTGCTTCGGCGAGGCTCGCCATCCGCACTCCGTCGCGGGCAATGTGAAGAACACCGGCATTCGCCGAAAGCGTCAGCTCGGCAAGAAACTTCGCGGCCATGCCTTCGGGCAGATCTGAAATCGTTATCCGGCCCGGCGCCGCGATCAACGTAAGTAAGGTTTGCAAGCTAGGTATCTTGAATCTTGAAGTTCAACAAACGGGCAACGAGCGCAGTCCGCCGTGCTTCGGGAACGACACGGAGTCCTGCCACCCAAGCGAAGATTTCAGCCTCCGGGACTTCGTCGAGCAAGGCTTCGAGATCATCGATCTCCTGCTCACCGAGATCGACGATATGGCGGCGCGCGAAGGGACCGAGAATAAGGTCGGTCTCGCGCATGCCGGTGTGATGGCAGCGGTAGTAGAGCCGCCGCCGGCGGAGATCGAGACCACTCGAAGACTCAGGCATCAGCCGCTCACCAACTTCAGAACCTCGCAAAACAAGGCAGCAACTCTCGCTCAGGTTCACGCGCTCAAAGGGTGATTTCTCGCGCGACCATGGTATAGACCGACAAGCGGCCTCTGTCAGCCTTAAGTCTCGACTGAGGCAGAGCGGGCATCAGTCGAGTCTGCTTGCTCGCTGTGGCCGGTGCCGAGGCAAGCCGGTATGCTGGTAGGACAAGATCATGCGGCCCGAAATCCTTTTTTCTGCCTTCGCCTCGCTCACCACGTTGCCGGGGGTCGGGTCGGGGACGGCAAAGCTGCTGGAAAAGCTCCCAGCCAGCCGGGCCATCGATCTCTATTGGCATCTGCCGAGCGGTCTGATCGACCGCCGTTTCGCGCCCAAGATCGCCGATGCCCCGGCCGGTCGGATCGCCACCATCACGCTTACGATCGAACGCCATCAACCCCCAAGACACCCTCGCCAGCCGTATCGGGTTTACGGCTCGGATGGAAGCGGCACGCTTACCCTGGTGTTTTTCCATGCACGAGAGGACTGGCTTCGGAAGTCGCTCCCCGAAGGATCCGTCCGGGTGGTCAGTGGGCAGGTTGAAATCTTCAACGGCGAACGGCAGATGACCCACCCGGACCACATCGCAAGCGCGGAAGCGGCGGCAACGCTGCAGACAATCGAACCTGTCTATCCGTTGACTGCCGGACTGTACCGCAAATCGCTCGCCAAGGCGATCTCGGCCGCGATCGCGCGCGCACCCGAGCTTCCTGAATGGCTCGAACCGGCCTTTTGCGCGCGAAATCGCTGGCCAAGCTGGAAGGCGGCACTCTCCTCCGCCCATCAGCCGCAAACTGAAGCCGATCTTCTACCCGACGCGCCGGCGCGGTCGCGTCTTGCCTATGACGAGCTTCTTGCCAACCAGCTCGCCTTGGCCTTGGTGCGCCGGCACCAACACCGTCGGGTGGGGCGGCCGCTTTTAGGCGACGGCCGACTCCGCGCCAAGGTTGTTGCCGTTCTGCCTTATCGCCTCACGGCTGGGCAGGAAACCATCCTGCGCGATGTCTCGGCCGATCTCGCCGGTGGCGGACGAATGCTGCGGCTTTTGCAGGGGGACGTCGGGTCGGGCAAAACCGTCGTTGCCTTCCTTGCCATGCTCATCGCGGTCGAAGCAGGCGCCCAGGCCGCGTTGATGGCGCCGACCGAGGTTCTCGCGCGCCAGCACTATCACAACCTTCGGCCACTGGCCGAGGCTGCTGGAGTCCGCCTCGCCCTTCTCACCGGTCGCGACAAGGGCCAAACGCGCAACGAGACGCTCGCCCAGCTCGCCGCCGGCGAGGCCGATATCGCGATCGGCACCCATGCGTTGCTGGAAAGCCCGGTCGCATTCCGCGATCTCGCGCTCGTCGTCATCGATGAGCAGCACCGCTTTGGCGTGCACCAGCGGCTCATGCTTTCGGCCAAGGGCACCGCCGAAAGAGGCGGTGCCAACGTGCTTGTCACCACGGCGACGCCGATCCCCCGCACGCTCGCCCTGACTGCCTACGGCGATATGGAGGTTTCGCGTCTTCTGGAAAAGCCGCCGGGACGAAAACCGGTCAATACCCGGGCGCTCCCCTTGGAACGAATGCCCGAGGTCATTGAGGCAGTGCGCCGGGCGCTCAGCGCGGGCGCCCAAGTTTATTGGGTCTGCCCCCTAGTTGAAGAATCCGAAGTTGTCGACCTTGCCGCCGCGAAGGAACGGTTTCAGGATCTTCAACGGATTTTCGGCGATACCGTCGGGCTCGTGCATGGTCGTCTCAAGGCGACGGAAAAAGACGACGTCATGGCGGATTTTGCGACCGGCGTGATACGCATCCTGATCGCCACCACGGTGATCGAGGTCGGCGTCGACGTTGCGGACGCGACGGTTATGGTGATCGAGCATGCCGAGAGGTTCGGTCTTGCGCAATTGCACCAGCTTCGCGGCCGCGTTGGACGCGGCCGCCGGCCCGGCACCTGTCTCCTGCTCTTTTCGCCACCGCTCGGCAAGACCGCGAAGGCAAGACTCAACATCTTGCGCGAGACCGCCGACGGTTTCCGCATTGCCGAAGAAGACTTGCGTCTCCGCGGCACCGGCGACCTCCTCGGCATGCGTCAAAGCGGTTTTCCCGTATTCCGTCTTGCCGACCTCACGCGCCACCACGCTCTTCTCGAAACGGCAAGCGACGATGTCCAGCTCATCCTCGCGCGCGACCCCGAGCTCCGCACCGAGCGCGGCAAAGCCCTCCGCATTCTGCTCTATCTTTTCGAGCGCGACGGCGCCGTGCGTTATCTTCACTCCGGCTGAGGATCGAGCACGTCCTCGACCTTGACCGCGGCTGGGTTGGCAGCCACCGGCAGAAGCCGCTCCGGAGTCGTTACCAAGCCACCTGAAAGTACCATCTTCATCGCGTCCTCCACCGTCATGTTAAGAGGAACGATGCTGGCACGTGGCACGAAGAGCAGATATCCGGAGGTCGGATTGACGGCGGTCGGCAGATAAACCGCCACGATGTCGTCGCCAAGGCGGCGCGTGACTTCGCCAGGGTTCTCGTTGGTGAGAAAGGCAATGCTCCAGGCGCCGGCACGCGGAAATTCCACCAGCACCACCGTTCGGAAAGCCTTCGAGGAACGCGTCAGCATGGTCTCGAACAGCTGCTTCAGAGCGCCATAGATGCTGCGGATGACCGGCATGTGTACGAGGATACGCTCACCGAAGCGCACCAGGCGGCGGCCGATGATGTTGGCCGTAAGAAAGCCGACCAATGTCAGGAGAATAAGCGCGAGAATGAGGCCGCTGCCGGGAATGCCGAAGGGGCTAAGCCGGGTCGGTAGATAGCGTTCGGGGATCAGATTGCTCACCGTATTGTCGGTGAACTCGATGAAACTCCAGACGATATAGAGCGTTATGCCAATAGGCGCCGTGACGATGACACCGGTCAGGAACCAGTTGCGGAGTTTGCTGCCGATACGGCCGGCGGCGGCACTGAGCCGGCCACGTCTCTTGGGTATTTTGCCTGGCGGATCAGACGCCGCCTGTGGTGATGGGGTATCGGTCATCCTGCCTCGCCGTTCCCCACAACGATCTCAGGAACGAAAGAAAGTCTCAAGCTCCGCGAGCGTCTCTGCCGGTTTTTCCCTGGACGAAGTTACCAGAATCAAGCACCAAGCCGCCTCGGCAAACAGCCTATTGCATGAACCATCCGTGGCTGACCACCAGCGATTGGCCGGTTAAGGCGTTGCTTTCGAAGGCAGCAAAAAAGAGCGCCGCCTGCGCCACGTCCTGCACCGTCGTGAACTCACCATCCACGGTATCCTTCAGCATAACGTTCTTGATTACTTCCTGCTCGGAAACGCCAAGTTCCTTCGCCTGTTCGGGGATCTGCTTTTCGACAAGCGGCGTGCGAACGAAGCCAGGACAGATGACGTTGGCACGCACGCCATGGGTCGCGCCTTCTCTTGCTACCACCTTAGCGAGGCCGATCAAGCCGTGCTTTGCGGTGACGTAGGGCGCCTTCAGAACCGACGCTTCCTTGGAATGGACCGATCCCATATAGATGATGCTACCGCCCTTGCCTTGCTTATACATCTGCCGCAGTGCCGCGCGGGTCGTTAGGAAGGCACCGTCGAGATGGATGGCGAGGAGCTGCTTCCATTTATTGAACTCGAACTGATCCAAGGGCTCAACGGTCTGTATGCCCGCGTTGCTGACGAGGATATCAACCCGGCCAAAGGTCTCAATGACCTTGGCCATACCAGCCCCGACCTCCTCTTCCCTCGTCACGTCCATGGCAACGCCGATCGCACGGCGTTCGGCGCCATTCATTTCCGCAGCGGCTGCATCGGCGCCTTTCTGATTGAGATCAGCGATCGCAACCTTGGCGCCTTCAGCAACAAAGGTATGGGCGATTTCCTTGCCAATGCCGCTTGCCGCACCGGTGACCACGGCGACTTTGTCCTTCAAACGCATATCCGCTCTCCTAGTTGCATGACTTCCGTCGGTCGTTGCGAAAACCTCACTTCAGTCGAGGTAATCGTGGACTACGCAGCCGAGGCCGAGCGTGAGATCGGCCAAAATATGGACCGCCGAGACGACCTCGATCACTGGCAGATCGGCCGACCGGCGCCAGCGCATGCGGTTGCAGCGACAAGGCCCCCGGTCCGGTCCAGGCGTCCTTGATTTCGATATCCTCGAGAAAATATTCGACCAACTCGCAGATGCGGGCGGCACCGTCGACATGGGGAATGATCTTCAAGAGGTAATTCGGCGCGCCGAGTGCCGCCAGCGCCGACGCCCGATCAACTGCACGATGCTTGTAGCCCATGGTGCCGGTCGCAACCCGCACCGGGCCGTAATCGAGCGTCCCGACCAGAGTATCGGTCTCGACGGGAAGACCCGGGTTGGCGAGTTTCTTCGGAAAGCCCCAGATTTTGCGCCCACCGGCGATCGGCAGTTCGTCATTCAGAAACATGCAATGCGTATGGCCGCCTTTCCGCCCAGAGAAGGTCACTAGGATCACTTGGCCGCTCTCGGTGTAATCGCGGAACCTGGTCGAGTCCGGCATGCGAATGAACTCGTATTTCACGAAAGGTCCATCAAGTTCAAGCAGCGCGGGGATGATTTCACGCAACCCATCCAGGTCCGAGCGATAGGTGATGACAAGATATTCACGATCGGGGAAGCGGTAGGGTCCCGACGGATAGGCGGGGTGGTTAGAGGCATGGCGAAGGCATGCTTGCGCACGTCGTCTTCCGTCATCGGCATCTCCCATCGTGAAGAGGCAGGGCGTTAGTCGCGACCCTCGCGGGCGAGATCGAAGGTGAAGATCCCTTCCACCGCGTCATGCCGTTCCAGCACTTCCGGGTGGCGGAGCGTACGAATGGCATCGTTGTAGCCGACCCGCCAATGGTCCTCCATGCTGAGGCGCGAGAACTCGTAATCCTTAGCCTGTCCTTCGTAGTTTTGTGCCTGATAGATCAGGTGAATGACGTTGAAGCAGGTCTGGTCGGCTAATCTTTGCAGGGATTCGAATTCGGGTCCCTGGCGATATGCGTCAGGCAGTTTGTCAAGGTAGGCGGCAAGACCGCGCCGCAGGGCTTGGAGACGCTTGAGCTGATCGATTTGGGCGCGGGTGGGACTCGAATACTGTATCGCCTTTTGCCGCGCCATCACGTCGGGCATATTGGCCGGTATGTCGCTCCGTGCGCCCCAGAGATCGACCTGGAAAATCGGATTGTCGTGCCGGGTGTCGTTGTCCACCACCCATTGCAGCGGCGTATTGGAGACGAGACCGCCATCCCAATAGAACTCGCCGTTGATCTCGACCGGGGGAAAGCCGGGGGGCAGCGCACCGCTCGCCATCACGTGATCGACGGCGATGTCATGCATCTTGGTGTCGAAATAGATGAAATTTCCGGTCCGGACGTTGACCGCGCCGACACTGAAGCGACAGGGGCCCGCATTAATGCGGTCGAAATCGACGAGCCATTCGAGAGTCGATCGCAGATGGCTGGTGGTATAATAGCCGAGCGCTTCGCGGGTCCCGCGCGGCCGCAACCAAGGACCTGAGACATGGGGCGAGAAGAAACCCGGAACACCGCTGATCACGGCGCGCCAAGCGCTCATAGAATTGAATAATTTGCGTCCCATGTCGCCCTGCACCCATTGCCCGGCCGCGTCGTTGAACCACCCGAGCGGTGACGCGGTAGTGACGCCTTCCCAGAATTCCCGTAGGCGCTCAACCCGCTTCGCCGGAGGATTGCCGGCGATCAGCGCGGCATTGATGGCACCGATCGAAATGCCGGCGATCCAGTCGGGATGCAAGTCCGCCTCCGCGAGGGCTTGGTAGACTCCCGCCTGATAGGCATCGAGCGCGCCACCACCTTGCAGGACGAGCGAGATGCACTGAAACGGCGGCCGGCTTTCGGAGCGGTGGCTCTTGCGGATCGGCTTGACGTGCGGCGCGAGGCCAATTTTTGGCGCCGAATGCAACTGGCTATCCATTGATTGTTCCTCATGGATGGAGACAGAAATCGGATCGCGAACGACTCCCGAGGCACCGTGCCTCGCGATACCCCGGGTGCCGCATGGACGGCCCTGTGGGCACCAAGAGACCGAGCTCGGTGATCCGCCGGCTTAGAATTGGTTCTGTGGCGTAAGAACGACCGTCACCCTACTGTCCCAGCACCTCTCACAATGCCGCACCACAGCATTATAATGCTGCGACGCAGCGTTTCCCAAGGCGGCCATGGCCGCCGACTTTATTGGCAGTGGAAAGGAATTCTCGAACCGAGGTGGAATCAGGGCGGCGTGATCGGATCGACGCCGCCGGGATCACGCCAACGACGCATCAGCCAGATAACGCCAAGCAAATCAGCGAGACCGACCCAAAGCCGATCTCCGATGCCATAATGCGAGCGGCCGCGCGTCCGCGGCCGATGGCTGACGGGAACCGTAATCACCCGGGCGCCTGTGCGGAGAAACAGCGCCGGCAAGAAACGATGGCAGTGATCAAAATGCGGCAAGGCAAGAAACGCCTGACGTGAAAAGAGCTTCAGGCCGCAGCCGGTATCGGGCGTTTGGTCCTTGAGCAGCGCGCTGCGCACGCCATTGGCAACGTGCGAGGCAAGTCGCTTTTGCCAGACGTCGCGGCGGCCAACGCGGTGCCCGGTGATCAAGACTGGTGGTGACCCATCTGCAACATCCGCCGGCTTTAACGCCCAGAGCAATGGAATATCGGCTGGATTATTCTGGCCATCGCCGTCCAAGGTGAGAATCCAAGGGGCCTGCGCCGCCCGGATGCCCGTGATAAGCGCGGCGCTCTGACCGCTTCGACGCCGATGACGCAGCGGCTGCAAGGCAGGAAACTGGCGCATCGCGTCGCGCAGTATCTGCGCCGTCGCGTCGCTGGAGGCGTCATCAACCACGATAATTTCGTAAGCCGCCAATGGCTTAAGGGCCTCACGAACCTCAGCCAGCAGGTCCGCCAGATTTTCGGCTTCATTATGAGCCGGAATCACCACTGCAATCTCAGGTAGCATTGAAAACGTGATATCCCGCGTCGCCTGTATACCTTCGGTCGCTTGCAAGAATGGCTGGGTTTCCACGCCGGTCATGAATGATCTCGTCCTTGCGTCCCGGCTTGGCCCGCACCCTAGACTTCGAAATGAAATTTCGCGGGTGCGGCCTGCATCGCTGACCTTGGTCATAAATCGCCGCAACTTTTAGCACAAGTGGATGTCAGCATCGGCATTGACGGTAATTTAGAAATTCCTCCTAAGTTAAGAAATGTTAACCTGTTTTAAAGGGAAACTGCACAGGATTCCGGGCGCATGGTGAGCTCGCAATATCCTCGCGTGTCATCTCCCTTGTCGCGGCGCTCAGACGGCGAGGGAAAGAGGTTGTCACGTCTTCTGTTCTGGAACCGGCAAGAGATGGTCCAGTTGTCGGGAAGACGTCTAGCGGCCTACATCTTGTTGGGTGTTGGGCTTGGCGGATTAGTCGTCCTCGGCGTGTTGCCGAACGTGGGGTATCTTGATTCCGGTCTGATGGCGTTCTGCACGCTTCTCGTTGGCCTTGGCGGCGGCTTTCTCGCTTGGCCACGCGAAAACGGCCGCGAAGCGCGCGATGCGAGCTTTTTTTATCTGGCAGACGTTTCAACGGACTGGGTATGGGAAACCGACGCTCAGCATCGCTTTAGCTATTGCAATAGCCGATGGTCGACCGTGACCGGCCATGACCGAGGGAATGTGATCGGGCGCACGCGCTTTGAAATGCCCATTTCGACTGACGACCCCGAGGATCTCGTTCGTCATAGAGCCGGTCTCGATGCCCACCAGCCGTTCCGCGATTTTGTCTATGCGTATCGCGAATGCAATCGCCGCCGCTATTTCCGCATCAGCGGCTTTCCCCTCTTTGCCCCGGATGGAGCTTTCTGCGGTTACCGTGGCATCGAGACCGATGTGACATCCGAAATAATCGCGAAGCAAACGGCGGAGCAGGCGCGCCAGCGTCTTTTTGACACCATCGACGGTATCGCCGACGGCGTTCTTCTCTTCGATGCTGACGACCGCCTCGTGCTGTGCAACCAACAAATACGCGAATTCACTCTGCCAACGGCCGTTCTGGCGCCGGGCATCAGCTTTGCCGACTTTGCCCGCGGCCTCGCCGATGCCGGCGTGTTTCCCGCCGCTGCCGGCCGCGCCGACGAATGGATCGCGGAGCGAATCGCACAGCATCGCGCTGCCGCGGGAAGCCAGGAATACGAGACCGCAGATGGCCAGCATTATCGCGTCATCGAACGGCGCACCGGAAACGGCGACACCGTTTGCGTCTATTCCAACGTCACCGCCCTGAAGGAGCGTGAACGGCAACTCGCCGAACAAAGCGCTCTTCTCACCGCCATCGTGGAGAACATGGCCGACGGCATGAGCATGGTCGACGCTGATGGGCGGCTGATTGGCTGGAATCACAACTTCCTGAACCTTTTCGGCATCCCGACCGAGGCCCTGGTCGGACCGAAGCCTGCTCTCGGCGATCTCGCCGGCACCATACCAGAACCGCATGGCGCGGCTGACTTCACGGTGGTAATCGAAAAGTCGGCGACTGGAGCGGCAAGAGGAAAGGCCTACAGTTTCGAGCATACGCGCACGAATGGGGTGACCATCGAAGTGCGCGGCAACCCGGTGCCGGCCGGTGGATTCGTTACCATCTATACCGACATCACCCAACGCAAGCAGGCGGAAACCGCCGCCCGTGAAAGCGAAGAGCGCTATCGCCAGCTCGTCGAATTGATGCCCGACGCCATCGGCCTTCATCGTGACGGCGTCATCATTTTCGCCAATTCCGCTGGGGCACATCTCTTTGGCGAGGAAGCGCCAGATGCGATCGTCGGCCGCTACATCTTCGATCTCCTGCATCCAAGCTCGCGCGAGCTGGCGCGCCAGCGCACGGAATACATGCTGAAGCACTCGGTATCGCGCCTACCGCCGATCGAGCTTCTATGGCGCGACCGGAACGGTGGCGTCATCCCTGTGGAAACCTCGACCACCTGCTTCTACGAACATGGCCATCCGATCTTCATTACCGTCGGCCGTGATGTCCGCAAGCAACGCCAACATGAGGGCGAGCTTCGTGCCGCCAAGGAGCAGGCGGAATGCGCGAACCGGGCGAAGACCGAATTCCTCGCTACAATGAGTCACGAGTTGCGTACGCCGCTGAACGCAATAATCGGCTTTTCTGAGATCATGGCGGGCGAGTTGTTTGGCTCCATTGGCAATTCACGTTATGTCGAATACGCCGCGAATATCCGTGAAAGCGGTCAGCATCTCCTTAGCGTCATCAACGATATTCTTGATCTTTCCAAGGCTGAGGCCGGCAAGCTCGAACTACGGGAGGAGGAAGTCGATCTTACCGAAACCGTCGCCAGCTCCTGCCGCCTGATGTTCGAGAGAGCAACTCAGGCAGGCGTCGCGCTCAGCAATCGAATAGAATTCCTCCCCCTCATGCGCGTCGACCAGCGCATGATGAAGCAGATACTCCTTAACCTTCTGACCAATGCCATAAAGTTCAGCTCGGCCGGTGGCTCGGTCCAGGTCGCGAGCCGGTTCGACGAGGCAGGCGATCTTCTGCTCACCGTCGCTGACACCGGCATCGGGATCGCGGAAGAAGACATTCCCCGCGCGCTCCAGGCCTTTGGCCAAGTCGACAGCGTGTTAACCCGGACACATGAAGGCACTGGCCTCGGCTTACCGCTGTGTAAGACCCTGGCTGAACTTCATGGCGGCTCCCTCGCGATCGAAAGCGAGGTTGGCCGTGGCACCACCGTTACCATTCACCTGCCGCGCGAGAGAATCTTGAACTGACCTGCCGTCGCTGTCCTTCTTGTATCAACCGGCTGCTGTGGCTGGGTGCAGCAGGCAACCAAGGGAGCGAAGATGGGGGGATTTGCGGAGTACACGGCCTATGATGGGCTCGGCCTGGCCGAGCTGATCAGAAAAAGGCAGGTTTCGACACGAGACGTCGTGGAAGCCGCGCTGGCACGCATCGAGGCACTTAATCCGAAAATCAACGCCATCGTAACCTCCTTGGCCGACGCCGCGCTGGCGGCGGCAGACCAGCCGCTTGGATTCGGGCCTTTCGCAGGCGTGCCCTTTCTCCTCAAGGACTTGAACACGCCCTTGGCCGGTGTTCCGATGACCAACGGCAGCCGCTACTTCCAGGGTTACCGGCCGACCCACGACTCGGAGCTGGTCAAGCGCTACAAAGCCTCCGGAACCATTATCCTTGGGACGACCAATACCCCGGAACTTGGCCTCGTGCCGTTTACCGAGCCGGTCGCGAACGGCCCAACTTTGAACCCCTGGAACCTCGGCCATACGGCGGGCGGCTCGTCCGGCGGCGCCGCCGCCGCCGTCGCAAGCCACATGGTGCCACTTGCCCATGGCAGCGACGGCGGCGGCTCGCTTCGCATTCCCGCCTCGTGCTGCGGCGTCTTCTCGTTGAAGCCTACCCGCGCCCGCAACCCAATGGGTCCCGAAATCGGCGAGCACTGGCACGGCGCGACCGCCGATCACGTAATCTCGCGGACGGTGCGGGATAGTGCCGCCATGCTCGATGCAACCCAGGGCCTCGACGTCGGCGCTCCCTATGCCGCAATTCCGCCAAGCCGCCCCTACCAAACCGAAATCGGCGCTTCGTCGGGGCGCCTTCGCATCGCCTTTTCCACAGTGCCGCCAATTCCAGCACCGGTGCATCCTGACTGCGTCGCCGCCGCCGAGGATGCAGCCAAGCTCTGCGAATCGCTTGGCCATCATGTCGAGGATGCAAGGCCAGAGATCGATGCCGAGGTACTGGTCCCCGCCTTCCTGCTCGTCGTCGCGGCGGAAACCGAGGCCGAATTGATGGCAAGCGTAAAGCGCGTCGGCCGGCCACCGAAAGCCGACGATTTCGAAGTTCCGACCCGTCTTCTCGGCCTTATTGGCCGGCAATACAGCGCGCCGCGCCTAGCGACCGCGGTGCGCGAACTGCATCGCATCGCGCGCGGCGTCGGCCGCTTCTTCCAGACCTATGACGTTATGTTGACGCCGACATTGGGCTCGCCGCCGGTTACCATCGGTGCCTTACAACCGACGGGCATCGAGGCCGCAATGCAGAAGCTTATCGTCACGCTCAATGCCGGGATTTTCATTCATATTCTTGGCGGCATCGAAAAGCTGTCGCAGCGGGTTTTCGATTTTGTGCCCTTCACGCCGCTGTTCAACGTTACTGGCCAGCCGGCGATGTCGGTACCGCTCTATTGGAACGCGGAAGGCCTGCCGATCGGCGTCCAATTCGCTGCGCGCTTTGGCGACGAAGCAACACTCTTCCGCCTTGCCGCCCAACTCGAAGCAACGAGGCCCTGGATCATCCGTCGGCCGCCGATCAGTTAGGTTTCGGCCACGTCGAATCTCAAACGGCCTTTTCCGCCTTGGCGGCAGTAAACATCGCCGTTGCGCGCGAGCGCGGATCGCGCGGCATCCACTTTCCGAGTTCGACCGCGGCGAGGAAGCTTCGTACCACTTGATTGAACAGCGCCGGCTCTTCGAGGTTCATGGCATGGCCGGTCTTGGGAAAAACCCAAAGGCCGGCAGATGCCATCGTCCGTTTAAGAAATAGGCTAGGCTCAAGACAAGGCTCATCCTCGTCGCCGACGAGGATCAAAGTCGGACTCGCAATCGCCGCGATTTCGTGACTGAGGTCGTAAAGAGACGGCCGCATGGCCTGATAGCGGCGCAATGTCATTGCCGATCCCGCGCTCGAGTGTTCGGCCAATTGCTTGACAAACTCGGTGAAGCCGCGCGGATCCTTGTTCTGCAGTTGCACCCGGTTTGGCGCGAGAGCCATATCGGCGGCAATCTTGTCAATGCCTTCGTTTTCCAATTGATCGGCCTTCGCCCGCGATTCGCGCTGAAAGCGCTCGCGATCTGCTTTCGGGGCGCCGCTTCCGCATCCTGCGAGAACCAGCGCGCTCACAAGTTCGGCATGGCGCATGCCGAAGTGAAGCGCGGCCGATGCACCTTGACTTAAGCCGACCACATGAGCCCGCGGCAGGCCAAGATGGCGGATCACAGCCGCGATGTCATCCGCCGCAAACTCCTGGCCATAGAGCGAAGGATCCGCCGGCACGTCGGACGGAGGATAGCCGCGCGCATTGAAGGCAATGCAGCGATAGGAGCGCGAGAAGTCACGCATTTGCTGTTCCCAGCAGCGATAATCGCCGGCAAATTCGTGCACGAAGACAAGCGGGTAACCGCTGCCCGCTTCTTCGTAATAAAGCCTCGCTCCCTCGGCCTCGGCGAACGGCATGCAAGTTCCTCCGGCCTCCATGGCGCCGCTCGGAAGGGGCACCTTAAGATGGAATTTTAAGACGGATTGACCGAGGAAGAAAAGGCGATTGCGGCTCCCCCACTGCCCTTGCCCTTGTTATCTTGTTGCGATGGGGCTTCTCGTGAACGCTGACCAGGCCAGCCAGTGGAACTCTGAGCCACCGATGCGGATCGGCATCGATCTTGGCGGCAGCAAGATCGCGGCGATCGCCCTCGATCAGGGCGGCGCGGAACGGCTGAGGTTCCGCGTTCAAACCCCGGCTGGCGATTATGCGGCCACCATCCGTGCGGTGACCGGCTTGGTGGCCGAGGCCGAAGCTCGCCTCGGCCGCCCTGGCACCGTCGGGATCGGAATTCCAGGCGTTATGTCGCCGTCAACCGGCCTCGTCAAGAACGCTAATTCGACATGGCTGATCGGCATGCCCCTTGACCGCGACCTTGAAGCTGCGCTCGGCCGGCCGGTGCGGATCGCCAATGACGCGAACTGCTTTGCGCTCTCGGAAGCAACCGACGGAGCCGCGCAAGGCGCTACATCCGTTTTCGGTGTCATTCTTGGCACGGGCGTCGGCGGCGGCATCGTCTGTCACGGCGAGGTTATGCCCGGCGCCAATGCCATTGCTGGCGAATGGGGCCACAACCCTCTGCCCTGGCCCGACGCCGACGAGCGGCCGGGTCCTGCCTGCTATTGCGGGAAACGGGGCTGCATTGAAAGCTTTTTATCGGGCCCAGGCCTCGCCGCCGACCACGCGGTTCACGATCCGCGTGGCGAAGAATCAGGCGATCATCTTAAGCCGGCGGAAATTGCTGCCCGCGCCGAAGCCGGCGACAGGCATGCCGAAGCCAGTCTTGGGCGCTACGAGCGACGCCTCGCCAAGGCTCTGGCTACGATCTTGAACGTCGTCGATCCTAATGTCGTGGTCGTGGGAGGCGGCCTCTCCAATCTCAGTCGACTTTATAATCATGTGCCGAAGCTGTGGGGCGCCTATGCCTTTTCCGATGCGATCGTAACCCGCTTCGTACCCGCTCACTTTGGCGATGACTCCGGGGTTCGGGGCGCCGCCTGGTTATGGCCGGCGCCAGCGCGGAGTTGAAGCGATTTCGCACGTCGATCGGGCGGAAACCGCGGCCGGGCCTCATCGGTGATGACAGGGGAACGGCGGCAGAATACTAAAATGAGCGAGCGTGCCGTCGAAGGTGAAGCTGCCAAAATCAAGCACCAGGTTGGTGCTCACTCCGTTCGCAAAAAGCCGGAAGCCAATTTCGTAGTCCGGACGCATCGTCTTCGTGCCGACCGTGAAATAGGCCATCCTGACGGGCCATGAGGCGACACCCCTGAGACCGGCCGGAAAGCCTGCGCCCGCCGCTGGCGAACGCTTGCCGATAAAGCTGCCGGTCTGCGATAAGCCGCTTTTTCCTGAGCCATCGAAGATCGGCACCGAAACAAAATCCTTCCCTGCCGCGGCGGCCCATAGCAGACGGCGAAGCTGCATCGTCGGAAAAACGGTCCCCGCAGGCAGGCCGAGCGGCGTGCGTTTTGGCTCGTTGAACGTCGCCCTGCCAGTGCCACCGAGTTCCGGGATATGAGCGACTCCGTTATAGGATTCAACCAGAATGCCATTGACCCGGTCATGGATATTGAACTGTAGCCGCCTGCCATCAATGGATTCGAACGAGGTGGAGGTGAAGTCGCTGTCCACCACATTGCCATCCTCGCCTGCGGTTCGCGTGTGAAGCTGCTGGGTCAAAGTGTAGCCTTGGCAGACATTCTCGAATACGATGCGGAGCGCGCCGTCGCCGGCCACGACCGAACCTCCGGGATCCGCTCGCACCAACGTGAGATCGTAGTTTGCCCGGTAGGAGACGAGCTGCGGCGCCTCCAAGACCGATGGCGGCCGGGATGCCGCCGCGAGCGGTGAAGCCGAAGCCGTCACGCCGGTTAACCACGGCACGACGATAATTACGGCGCCAACAGCCAGGCGGAAATTCGGGCAACGTGACATCCGATTATCTTAACCCAAGCCCTGACGCGGCCGCAGACCGAAGTTGCGGCTATTAACGGCCGCCCGGACGCTTAGGCAGACCGGTTGCATTGCCTCGCCGCTTTCTCTATCTCTGATTCTCCCACATGCGACGTCTCGCGCCGGCCCGGCTCCGCCAATCGGAATAATCAGGTGACGCCATCATGACAAAAAAGCCGACCATCCTCGTGACCCGCCGTATGCCACCAGCCGTGGAAGCCCGCGCAATCCGCGGCTACGAAGCCCGGCTGAACGCAGACGACCGGATCTATGGTACCGACCTGCCGGCCCTCGCGGAGGGTTGCGACGGACTCTTGATCTGCTCCAGTGAGAAGATGACCGAGGCGATGATCGCCTCGTTGCCGAAAAGCATCCGCGTCATCGCCACATTCTCGGTCGGCTACGAACACATCTCGGTCGAAGCCGCGAAGGCGCGCGGTATCGTGGTGACAAACACGCCCGACGTCCTCACCGACGCGACAGCGGAGATCGCTATGCTGCTCCTTCTTGCCGCGGCAAGGCGGGCCCGCGAAGGCCTATTCACTGTCACCGAAGACCGCTGGGACAAATGGTATACGACGATGCTCCTCGGCCGTCAGCTCTCCGGCAAACCGCTTGGCATTCTCGGGCTTGGCCGCATCGGCCGGGCGCTTGCCGCGCGCGCTCGCGGTTTCCGCATGGAAATCCATTATCACAACCGTGAACGCCTCCGTCCCGATCTAGAGCAGGACGCGATCTACCACAGGGATCCAGACGCGCTTCTTCGCGTCAGCCAGTTCTTTTCTCTGAACTGCCCCTCGACCCCGGAAACGCGGCGGTTTCTTAACGCCGAGCGTATCAACCTTCTGCCCGAGAACGCGGTCGTCGTTAATACCGCCCGCGGAGACCTGGTTGATGACCAAGCGCTGATCACGGCACTTCGCTCAGGCCGCGTCTTCGCCGCTGGCCTCGACGTCTTTGCCGGCGAGCCGGCGATCGAGCCTGCCTATCGCAAGCTTGATAATGCCTTCCTTCTGCCCCATCTCGGCAGCGCCACGCTCGAAACCCGCGATGCCATGGGATTCTGTGCCCTCGATAACCTCGACGCGGTCTTTGCCGGCAGACCGCCGCCGAACGCATTGACCTGATGCGTCGACCCAACCGCCACCACTTAGACCTTATTGAAATTGCGGCCTCGGAGGGGGCGGTCGGTCGCGTGGCGGGGGGCGATATTGATCGGCAAAAAACGCCGGCACCTTCGGATGTGGGGAATAAATTTCCTGACGGCGTTAGGGAAGCCGCGACGAACCCATTGAAAATGCTTTATTCCAATGCAGAGCGATCCTCTGGCATGCCCATTGCACTGCCCTTGCAGCGGAGGCATCGAGCGCGCCATCCAGCGCTATCGGGCTTTTGCGAGAGGTGAAGGCCGGATCGACCAGATCCGGCATCTCGAGGCAAGGAGGCTGCAATGAGTTCACCATTGGCCATCGCATATGAGCTTACACCCGAGCTCAATCCATTTGTCGGCGATATGGCGAATCGACTTTTGCGCAGCGTTCAGACAACCCCCCTCGACGCCGATCGGCTTGAGATGATCGAGAAGATTCTCGCTTTCGCCGCCAATGCCGAGCAACAACTGACTGAACAGCAGGAGCGCATCACCCAGCTCGAGCGGCTCTCGCTCACCGATGAACTCACCAATCTACCGAACCGCCGCGGTTTTCATGAGTTTCTTCGCCGCACCTTGGCGGCCGCGAGTCGACACGGCGAGACCGGTGTCATGGCCTATGTCGACGTCAATGACTTCAAAAGCATCAATGACAACTATGGTCACGACTTCGGTGACCAAGCGTTGCGCCACATCGCGCAGCTTTTTGACCAGAATTTACGGCTCTCCGACTTTGCGGCCCGTCTGCATGGCGATGAGTTCGCGCTGCTGCTGACGCGCGTTACGCCCGCCCAGGGCGCGACCCGCGCACGCCAGATTCAGCGGATACTGAATGAAACGCCATTCATCAGCGGCGGTTTGGCGCTGCATCTGCGCGCCAGTTTCGGTATCGCGGCCTATGGCCCCGAGACCGAGCCTGCGGATCTCCTGCGCCGCGCGGATCGCGCCATGTACGAGGAAAAACGAGTCCAAGGTGACATCGCCTGGCTCAACGCCATGATCTGAGGCAGACCGCGCCGGCACACGCTGACCCGGCTACCAATCAGCGCGGCAGATAATCTTCGATATAGGCCCGGACGATCGCGTCGAGGCCGACATCGCAAACCAGCCCGATTTCCCGCCCACGGTCGGAAAAGGTTCGCTGCGGCCAGGTCGCAACTATGGCTTCGATAAAGCGGTCGGGCACGATGCGAACGGTGCCAAGTTGCCGGTCGCCGGCGACGCGCTGCAAGCTTTGAATCATCTCGTCGACGCTGACATCGAGGCTCGGCAAGCTGACCGCCCGATCAGGGCCGAGTCGTGCGCCATCGACTTCATACAGGCGTATGAGATTCTCCACCACCGTGCGATAGCCGAGGACCGGCATCATGGTGGCGGCGGCGACCGGAACATCGCAGTCGACGCCACTCAGCGGTTCACGGAAAAGACCGCTTGCGAAACTCGATGCCGCCTTGTTGGGCTTTCCCGGCCGGATGATCACGGTGGGAAGCCGCGCGCTGCGGCCGTCGAGAAAATCCTTCCGCGTATAATCGTTGATGAGGAGTTCGAGCACGGCCTTGGTCATGCCATAGGTCGTCTGCGGCACTTGTTTGGTGGTATCGCCGACGGCGGCCGGCATGGCGGGCCCACCGAAGACCGCGACCGAGCTCGCGAAGACGAGGCGCGGCTTCGAGCCAAGCGCGCGACAGGCATCGAGAACGTGAAACCCGCCGTGAAGATTAACCGAAAGCGCGAGATCGAAGTCCTGCTCGCCGCCGCCGCTCACCACGGAGGCGAGATGGAACACCGCGATATCCTTGCGGTCGATCAATCGTGCCACCGTGGATTTGTCGGCAATGTCGCCAGCAATCCGCGTCACTCGGGTGTCGTCGAACGCCGCACCTTCGGTCACGTCGAAAAGCAGCATGTCATCGATTGACTCTTGCGCGCCGGACGGACTCGTCAAGGCTCCCCGCGCCAAAAGGCTTTTCGCCAATCGGCGCCCGATGAATCCGGCGCCGCCCGTGATCACCACCTTCATGCGTTTTCTCCCCATGCCTACCGGGCTGGGCTTTACCGGCAAGCCCGAAAGGTGCAGGAATATGCGGAGAGCGTCAATCGCATGGCCACGCGGCCGAAGAAGAAATCAGTGGAGGATCAACCCCATGTCGTCGTCAAAGCCCAAATTCCGCTCCGCCGCCTGGTTCGGCCTTCAGGACCGCGATGGTTTCGCGCATCGGTCATGGATGCAGAACCAGGGCTTGCCCCGCCATCTCTTCGACGGCCGCCCGGTCATCGGCATCTGCAATACTTGGTCCGAACTAACGCCCTGCAACGCGCATTTCCGCACCATCGCCGAGCGGGTCAAGCGTGGCGTCTTCGAGGCGGGCGGATTTCCGGTTGAATTCCCGGTCATGTCCTTGGGGGAAACTAATCTGCGGCCGACGGCAATGCTCTTTCGCAATCTTGCCAGCATGGACGTGGAAGAGAGCATCCGCGGTAATCCGATCGACGGCGTGGTGCTTCTGGTTGGCTGCGATAAGACCACGCCCTCTCTCGTCATGGGCGCCGCGAGCTGCGACGTGCCGACAATCGTCGTCTCGGGCGGCCCGATGCTGAACGGCCGCTACCGGGGCCGCAACATCGGCTCGGGCACCGAGGTCTGGCGCTTCAGTGAAATGCTAAAGACCGGTGAAATGAATCTTGACGATCTGGCGGAGGCCGAAGCCTGTATGTCACGGAGCGCTGGCCACTGCATGACCATGGGCACCGCCTCGACCATGGCCTGCATGGTCGAGGCGCTTGGTATCGCGCTCCCCGGCAACGCCGCGATTCCGGCGGTGGACGCCAGGCGCTACACGCTTGCGCATATGGCGGGGCGAAGGGCGGTCGAATTGGTCAAGGAAGACGTGAAGTTGTCCAAGATCCTGACCCGGCAAGCGTTCGAAAATGCGATCCGGGTCAATGGCGCGATCGGCGGTTCGACCAACGCCGTCCTGCATCTGCTTGCGATCGCCGGGCGGATCGGCGTCGATCTCAGCCTCGAAGATTGGGACCGGCTCGGCCACAACGTGCCAACCATCGTCGATCTCATGCCGTCGGGCCGCTTCCTGATGGAGGATTTCTACTACGCCGGCGGCTTGCCGGCGGTGATGCGAGCGATGGTCGAGAGAGGCTTTCTGCACAGGGATGTGATGACGGTGAGTGGCCGCACGATGATCGAGAACATCGCCCAGGCGCGAAACGAAAGCGGGGATGTGATCCGCTCGCTTGATCAGCCGCTGACCGCAGCTGGCGGCATCGCCGTGCTCTCCGGCAATCTGTGCCCGAACGGCGCGGTCTTAAAACCCTCGGCTGCGACGCCGTCGCTGATGCGGCATACCGGACGTGCGGTCGTCTTCGAGGACATCGACGATTACAAGGCTCGAATCGACGATCCCAATCTCGACATCGACGAAAGCTCTGTCATGGTGCTTAAGAACTGCGGGCCCCGCGGGTACCCCGGCATGCCCGAGGTCGGCAACATGACGCTGCCGGCGAAGATCCTGAAGAAAGGCATCAACGACATGGTGCGGATTTCGGATGCCCGCATGAGTGGCACCGCCTATGGCACCGTGGTCCTACATGTCGCGCCCGAAGCCGCCGTCGGGGGACCGCTTAGCATTGTCGAGTACGGCGATCGGATCACGCTCGACGTACCGGCGCGGAAGCTTCATCTCGACGTCTCCGACGCGGAAATCAAAGCCAGGCTGGCGAAGCGAAAGCCCCTGCCGCCGCCGATGGAAAGCGGCTACCAGCGGCTTTACTACGATCACGTCCTGCAAGCCGATCGCGGCGTCGATCTCGACTTTCTGGTTGGCTGCCGCGGTGCCGGCATTCCGCGTGAATCGCATTAGAGAGCGTGCCTGAAGGGGATCGATAAACCGGTGGCTACAGGCTTCGCCGCGGCTGCCTCTCATCGGCTGTCCGGCGGACCGTATCAGGCGGTTTTCGCCGGACCTTGACGCATGGCGCCGAGCGTCGTGCGCGCGGTGTTGATCAGCCCCTGGTTGTCGCTCATCACGGTCGCGAAACGGAAGCCGCGGGAGATCATCCTCTGCGCATATGCGGCCGAAGCACAATGGATGCCGGCCTTGACCCCATGTTTCGTCGCGGCATCTAGGATGCGTTCGATCGCGGCCACGACCTTGGGATCGGTATGGTCAAGCCGCGGCTCGCATCCCAAGCTGAGGCTGAGGTCTGCGGGCCCGATGTAGACCGCATCGAGGCCAGGCGTGGTGGCGATGCTGTCGAGATTGGCCAATGCCTTCGCGGTTTCGATCATCGCGAATGTCAACACAGTGTCGTTTGCCTTCTGCGGATAATCGCCGCCGGCATACATCAAGGCACGGAGTGGCCCGAAGCTGCGATAGCCCTTAGGCGCATAACGGCAAGCGCCGACAAAGGTCTCGGCCTCTTCGCGGCTGTTCACCATCGGGCAGATGATGCCATAGGCGCCAGCATCCAGAAGCTTCATGATGATGCCAGGCTCGAGCCATGGCACGCGCGCCATTGGCGTCACCACGGTGGTGGAGATCGCCTGCAGTATGCTGACCGCCGTCTGGTAATCGATCAATCCATGTTGCAGGTCGATGACCAGTGAGTCGAAGCCCTGGTGCGCCATGGTCTCTGCCGAGACGCTGCTTGGAATGGTGAGCCAGCCATTGATCGCGGCCTCACCCTGGCCCCAGATGGTCCGGATCCGGTTTTCGCGCAAGGTTCCCTCCCTCTCTTCGCGACAGCATCCATCGCACGGCCGACCAATGACCGCCGCGTGGATTGACGCACGAGGCAAAATCCGCTGGCATGACGCCTCTGTCAAGACCGGCCGCTGCCCCCCTCACCGACTTTAAATAATCAATAGACGCGGAAAATGAAGGAGACAAATTGTGTTGGTGCCCGTTGACCCCCTGCAAAACTTGGTAAAGGAAATCTTTGTCTCCGCCGGTTCCCGGCCAGGCGAAGGCAGGCGCATCGCGAAATATCTCATACGCGCCAATCTCGCCGGCCACGACAGCCACGGCGTCATCCGGGTGCCGCGCTATCTTGTCTGGGAAGAGCAGGGCACCGTCGTTGCCAACCAGAAGCTTGCCGTCATCGGCGAGAACGAGAGTTTCGCCGTCGTGGACGGGCAGCACGGATTTGGCCAGAGCATCGGACCGCAAGCGGTCGACCTCGGCATCGAGAAAGCGAAGAAGACCAAGGTCGCAATCATTGCGCTGCGCCATTCCGGCCATCTCGGCCGCATCGGCGAATGGTCGGAACGCGCTGCGTCGTCAGGGCTGGTCTCGATCCACTTCGTAAATGTGGCGGGAAGCCAGCTCGTGGCGCCGTTCGGCGGGGTAGACCGGCGTCTTTCCACGGCGCCCTTCTCGGTCGGCATCCCGCTTGCCGACCGGCCGCCCCTGATCCTTGACTTTGCCACCTCGGTGGTCGCCGAAGGCAAGGTGCTGATCGCGGCCTTCGGCGGCAAGCCGCTGCCGAAGCGAAGCCTGATCGAGCCGGACGGCACCATGAGCCAGGACCCCGTGACGCTCTATGGCAATCATCGCCCATTCGATCCGCGCAAGGGGCCAGGAGCGATTCGCACTATGGGCGAACACAAGGGATCGGGCCTCGCCTTGATGTGCGAACTGCTCGGCGGCGCCCTCACCGGATCAGGCTGCGCCGGGCCGGGCGAACGGCGCATCTCGAACGGCATGCTGTCGATCTACATGGAGCCCGAGGCCTTCGCCGCAGAGGGTGCATTCGCCACTGAAGTGAAAAGCTATATCGATTTCTTTACCAGTTCACGCCCGGCAAGCCCTGGCGGCGAAGTGCTGCTGCCGGGCGATCCCGAGCGGCGCAACAAGGAAAACCGCTTGAAGGAAGGGGTGCCACTTTCGGACGAGGCGATGCGCGCGATCCTCAACGCCGCGCGGAAGGTTGGTGTTGCAGCTGAAAAGATAGCCGCCGTTCCGGCGCCAGCTTAATCCAATCAGAAGGCGTCGAGAAAGCGCAACGCCAAGAGACGATCCGGTTCTAAAGGCCTGCCGCGTCAAGCCAGGCGTCAAAACAGAGAGGCCCCTGAATAGCGAGCGGTGGCGCTGAGCGCGCCGTTTCGTCGCGGAGCTTTGGGACCGTGAGACCGGCAATGCCCGCGATCTCGGCCGTATGACCGATGAACCAGCGCTCGAGCCCCTTGGCCGTTACCTCCGCATGAAACTGTAGCGCAAGCGCGTGGCTGCCGATGGCAACGGCCTGGTTTCGGCACACGGCCGTCGAGGCGAGGAGGTCCGCCCCGTTCGGCAGGTCGAAGGTATCGCCATGCCAATGAAGGACCGAGGTCTTCTCTGGCGCAAGATGACGGAGGGCCGAGGCAGCGCCCGCTGCCGTCAGGGCAAGCGGCGCCCAGCCGACTTCCTTTGCCGGACCGGGATAGACCCGGGCCCCGAGAGCGCGAGCCATAAGCTGGGCTCCAAGACAGATCCCAAGCACCGGCCGGATCGCCGCGAGGCGTCTTTCGATAAACCGGATCTCCGGCGCGAGAAAGGGGTAGCTTTCCGTCTCATCGGCCCCGATCGGGCCGCCCAGCACCACGAGAAGATCGTCGGCCACGGGATCGAGGGTCGCGAAATCGTCGACCCCGGCTTCACAGTAGCGAATGTCGAAACCGCGCCGGGTCAGCCTTTCCTCCAGCATGCCAAGATCCTCGAACGCGACATGGCGAATCGCGAGCGCCTTCCTCGCGGCATCGGTCATCTTGGTGGAGACTCTTGCAGGAAGTCGAAGTCACAACCCTCCGGCGCCTGCGTGACATGCTCATGATAAAGCCGGCGGTAGCCGCGGGCCGGCGGCGGCTTCAACGTGGTCTCGGCCCGCCGTCGATCGAGCGCCGCCGCATCGACGAGAAGATCGAGCTTCCGTTCCTTGACCGAAAGCCGGATGCGATCGCCGCTTCGTACCAATCCGAGCGGGCCGCCAGCCGCGGCCTCGGGCGCCACGTGCAGCACCACGGTGCCGTAGGCCGTGCCGCTCATGCGGGCATCCGAAATCCGCACCATGTCCTTGACGCCGGCGCGGGCGAGCTTCGCAGGGATCGGCAGATAGCCGGCCTCCGGCATGCCCGCGGCGCGCGGCCCCGCGTTCTGCAGCACCAGGAAATCGTCTGCCGCAACGTCGAGATCGGGATCGTCAATCCGCCGGCTCAGGTCTTCAAGCGAGGTGAAGACCACGGCCCTCGCCTCGCGCTCGAACAGGCTGGGACTGGCGGCAGAGCGCTTAAGGACGGCGCCGTCCGGCGCCAGCGTGCCGAAGAGCGCGACGAGCCCGCCGTCCGCCTGGACCGGTTCGGCGCGGCGACGGATCACCTCGCGGTCAACGTAGGCCAGTTGCCCAGAGAGTCTTTGACCCAGCGTCTCGCCGGTAACGGTTAGGCAGTCGAGATGAAGCAAATCCGTCATCTCGCGGAGCACGGCGCCGAGACCGCCAGCGGCGAAAAGGTCGGGCAGATAGTGGCGCCCGGTTGGCTTGAGATCGACGAGAACCGGCGTTTCGTCGCTGATCCGATTGAGGCGACCGAGTGGCACGCGGATGCCGCGTCGTCCGGCGATCGCGGCAAGGTGGACAAGCGCATTGGTCGAACCGCCGATGGCGAGAATGACGCGAAGCGCGTTCTCGATCGATTTCTCGGTGATTATCTCGCTCGGCTTCGGCCCGCTGGCCTTGGCGTGGTTTACGGGGTGGCGGCCCCTCCCGGCGGCGGCGCGCAGCCGATCCGCATGGACGGCCGGAATCGCCGCCGTGCCGGGCAAGGTCATACCCAAGGCTTCGGCAACCGCCGCCATGGTCGAAGCCGTGCCCATCACCGCGCAGGTCCCGGCGGTGACGGCAAGGTGGGACTCGATATCATCGATCCGCTCGCGATCAATGCGGCCGCCGCGAAACTCAGCCCAGAAACGCCGGCAATCAGTGCAGGCGCCGAGCCGCTCGCCTTCAAACGGCATCGCCACCATGGAGCCGCCGATCAGCGCCACTGCCGGCCGGTCGACCGAAGCCGCGCCCATGAGCAGAGCCGGCAATGTTTTGTCGCAGCCGCCAAGCAGAACCACCGAGTCCATGGGCTGGGCGCGCACCATCTCCTCAACATCCATCGCCATCAGATTCCGGAACATCATGCTGGTCGGCTGTAGGAAGGCCTCGCCGAGCGAAATCGTCGGAAAGTCGATCGGCAAACCGCCCGCCGCAAGGACACCGCGTTTGACGGCCTCAGTCAGCTCCGGAAAATGACGGTGGCAATTGTTGAATCCGCTCGTCGATTGGGCGATGCCGACCGTCGGCTTTGACAGAAGTATGCGCGAATAGCCCATCGATTGCGCGAAGCTACGGCGCAGATAGCGGGAGAAGTCCGGATCGCCGTAATCGGTAAGACCGCGGTCGAGACCTTGCGCCTTGCTCATAGAAAAATCGCACTCCGTGAAAAAAGATAAAGAGAGCCGCCTTGCCGCGGCGCTGTCTTATGCGACCTGCGGACGTTTTTCGAGACGCACGAGGCAGCGATCGATCCACTGCCGGGTCAACTTCTCGGTCGTGGCATTCTGTCCGAGCCTGGCAGCAAGGCCGACGAAATCGACGCTATCCAAGGGTTGATCCTGGTTGAAGCAGGAAAAGACATAAACCGTCTTTCCGGTCTGCGGATCGACATGCGGCTGCAGGCACTGGGCGCAGATTTCCTTCATCATGCATTGCATCGGCGAGTTAATGGAGCCGATTGCCACGTGATCGGGGCGGAGATAGGGCCGAAGCTCGGCCGACCGCGCCGCCGCCACCGCCGCCATCATGCGGTCGGAACCGATGGCGATTATGCGATCTACCTCCTGTACCGGAATGGGTACCGGGCCGAGTGCGCCCGACGCGTAAGCCGTCATCGCCTGTATCACATTGCCGACGAAACTCCGGTCCTGCGGCCGGCTTGGGGTGAAGCCCGGCGCCTCTTCGCAGCACCAGACAACGAGATCGGCAGCGCGCTCGATCTCGGCCTCCTTGTAGCGATCGGCCGGCTTGCGATAGGCGGCAAAATAGAGGACGCGCGATCCCGCGGCACGCAATGCCGCCCCGATCGAGAACAGAACCGCATTGCCAAGCCCGCCGCCGAGCAGCGCGACAGTAATGCCGGGCGGAATTTCAGTCGGTGCCCCCGTCGGCCCCATTAACACGACCGGCTCGCCGGGAGCAAGAAAGGTGCACAGATCGGAGGAGCCACCCATCTCCAGCGCGATGGTCGAGATCAAGCCCTTTTCCTCGTCAACCGAAGCGCCCGTCAGAGCGATCCCTTCCATGGCAAGCGTGGTGCCTTCGGTGCGCATGGCAAATGTTTCGTAGTTCTGCAGTCGATAGAATTGGCCCGGGCGGAAGCGCCGGGCGGCGAAGGGCGCCTGCACGACCACCTCGACGATGTTCGGCGCGAGGCGATTCACCGCCTCGACTTTGGCACGGAGCCCTTTGTCGAGCCGCGCGAGGAAGGCCTTGTCGTCCAGATCCGAGGCCGGCGCATGGCGGCCGAGAACACGGCTCAGGGTCGGATAACCCTGCTTCGCGCTCGCCATGGCCTTAACAACGTTACCGAAGTAGGATGGGTGAACGTCGCCGAAGAAGCTCATGAAACGGCCGTCTTCGCGCTTCTTCAACAGGACCCGTACCGCATCCGGCTTCGATATCGCGCGCTCGGGCGTCACCGGATTGCCATCCTCGTCGCAAGCCTGGAAATAGCGTCGCGAAATAGGAAAGTCTTCATGTTCCTCGCGCGCCAGCACGGTGTTGGGTTGGGTGCCGGCCGCGATCAGGATCGAGGCCGCGGGCAGCACCGCCTCGCCGCTCTCCGTCCAATTCCCGTCTTCATCGCGCCGCATCACCGCCATACGGATCGCGGCAGCATGGCCGAAGCGATCCACCTCTACCGCCCGCGGGTCGAGCGCCTCGGCGAATCGGATCCCCTCTTCAAGCGCCTTCGCCACTTCTTCATGGTTCAGGGTATACGACGGGCTGTCGATCAAGCGTTTGCGGTAGGCGATGGTGACGCCGCCCCATCCTTGTAGAAGCTCACGGATGCGCGCCGGGCGCGCCTCGCGCGCCGCATTCTGTCGCTCGACCCGAATCTGTCGGGCATGGTCGAGGAACGTATCGGCGATCGCCGCTTCGTCGGGCGTCCAGGGCGCGCGCACGGCCGCTTCGCCCCGTTCTCCGACTATGATTTCGTAGCGGCGGAGAAACTTTTCGACTTGCGCCGGATAATAGGCGAGCGATTCGGTTGCTGCGTCGACCGCGGTCAAGCCACCGCCGATCACCACCACCGGAAGGCGGATCTGCATATTGGCGATCGAATCCTCTTTCGCAGCGCCGGTGAGCTGCAGCGCCATGAGAAAATCGGAAGCCGTGCGCACGCCGCGCGCAAGGCCATTCGGCATGTCAAGCACGGTCGGACGTCCGGCACCAACCGCAAGTGCCACGTGGTCGAAGCCAAGTGCGAAAGCATCCGCGGTTGAAAGGGTGCTGCCAAAGCGGACACCGCCGAACAGCGAAAATTCGCCGCGCCGCTCGATCAGCAGGCGGATCAGCTTCAGGAAATTCTTGTCCCAGCGGACGGTGATGCCGTATTCGGCGACGCCGCCAAAACCCGCCATCAACCGATGATCGAGAGATTCGTAAAGCTCGTTCACGTCGCGGATCGGCCGGAACGGCTGGCGGCGACCGAACGCATCGACGCCGGATATTTCCGCGGGCAGCGGCTCGATCTTCAGGCCATCGATGCCGACCACCATATGACCTTCGTTCATCAGCTGATGGGCAAGAGTGAAGCCGGCAGGCCCCATACCGACGATCAGAACCCGCCGACCACTCGGAGCCTTCGGGTAAGGGCGGTGGAGATCCATCGGGTTCCAGCGCGTCAACAGGCTGTAGATCTCGAATCCATACGGCAGTTCGAGAACGTCGCGCAGCGTCCGCGTCTCCGACTGGGGAATATTGACCGGCTCCTGCTTCTGATAGATGCAGCCCTTCATGCAGTCGTTGCAGATGCGGTGCCCGGTTGCTGCCGCCATCGGATTGTCGAGCGTGATGGCGGCAAGCGCGGCGAGAACTTGGCCTGCAGCCTTCATCTCCTGAAATTCCGAGATGCACTCTTCCAGCGGGCAGCCGGTGAGCTTGACGCCGAACGCATTCTCGCGGAAGGCGCCGGGGGTACCGGGCGCCGCGTCCTTCGCCGGTTTCTCGCGGAAACCATGGGAGCATGAATCCTTGCCCTGGTGATGACACCAGATGCAGTAGTTGACCTCGTCTAACGCGCCTTTGAGATCGGTGCCGGTATCGGTAAGCGCGAAGCCCTCGCGCCGACGCAGGTGGTCATCAGGCAGGCTATAGCTGACGACGCCCCCCTTATCTTCGCGGACCAGAGCAATGAGGTTGTCAGGATCGAGCTTGGCGGGAGCCTTGAACAGCACGCCCCGGTGGTGGCGCGCCTTGCCTTCGGGCGTCAGTGCCGCCCAGGCGGCATATCGGAGCGCGAGATCGAGATCGTTGGCATGGGTGTCCGCCGCTGCCTCCCAAGCCGTCAATGCCGTGGCAAAGGCAAGCTCGTCGAAGACGTCGCCGATTCGCTCCGCAAGCGCCGCCTCGAGCGCGGGCCCGTCAAAGCCTTCGGCCTCCGCCGGCTTGAATTTCTTCATCGCCTGGCGCTGCACGAAGAGACGCTTGCAGGCATAAAGCGGCGCGAGCTTGTGATGGCGGGCGGCAAGCGCCTGAACTTCGGCGCGAATATCGAAAAAATCCGCGATAAAATCGTCCAGATGCGGGCCGAGCGCCAGCATGAGTGCCGAATGCCCTGCGTGGTCGAGGCTATCGGGCGCCGCCCGGCCAAGCTCGAGACGGCCCTTCAGATCCGGGTCGGCGACGCCAAGGAAGTCGAGGAACGCGCGGTCGAGGCGAGCCAACCCGTCACGATGGTAAAGCTCGTCAAAAGAAACACCGTAGGCCGCCTTCACCATTCTGTAGTTCTTGCTCCTGTACCGTGGGCGTGGCCCATGTCCGCGCGGCACACGCCCGCGTCCCCGGCCATTAATCCACAAGCCAACCCCAGGCGTCGCCCAAACCGAAATCCGCTTGGCCCCGTGCGTGAAAGATATAGGGTGAAAGGAGTACCCTGAAAACAAAAGAAATGGGCGTATGACGAACAAAAGATCGGCCTTCGGCCGTGCCGCCGCCCTTACAGTTGCGCCTGATACCGCCGTTACTGCTGGCGAGTTCCCATGAGCCGTGAGCGGGAACGCGGAGCGGCAAGGACCCATGGAACCACGGCGTCAATCACTCGTCCGAGTGCCCGATCAAAGGCTTCGGTCACGCCCCCCATGGTGTCGCTTGCGGCAGGTACGTTCGCCGCGAAGCTTCGCATCGCGATTATCGTACCATCCGCCTCGCGCATGATTTTGACGACCAGCCGAACGCGCACTGTGGGGGACCTGCTGCCGCCCCGGTAATTGGCGGTAAAATTCCACAGCTCGCTATGTAGTTCATAATCGGCCCTGAGGCCCATGCCGGCTGCCCCCACGCCGACGATGCGGCCGCTTTGCTCAAAACCTTTGATAAGCAGCCGCTGCACCATCTTTGGCACCGGATCCGCCCAGCGCGCATGGCCGTAGTATTCGATTTGTAGGGGATTGGGCCTGAGCGCTATGCGGTCCGTATCAAGCGCGGCCGGGGCCGTCGGTTCGTCGACCGCGAGTTGCCAGACTACCGGCTGGCGCGGCACCGAGCGTGCGGCCAGATTCGGCGCAAGTTCGTAAAACCTCGGCGCCTCTCCCAAGGATGGAAATCGCACGCAACCCCCGAGCCAAAGCGCCGAGAGAAGCGCGAACGCCAGCCGTTCTGGCCGCACCCGCGATTTGCTCAAGACCCGCCGGGACGTCATCGGGGCCACCTCATGGTCAAGTCCTCATCGCAGAGTGCGTTCGGGCACCTTTTCGCCATAGAACAGCACTGAAGGGTTGTCGTCGATCTTCTGCACGGTACGGGACAACTGTTGAACCACCTGATCGGTTTGACTCAAGAGGCGCGTCAAGCGTGGAAGGCCGGTGGTAGAGAAGCGATGAAGAGAGGCCCTATTTTCCGCCACCATGGCATTGACCTGATTGGCCGCAGCGGTCAGGGCACGAGATGTGGCGCGCATATTGTCGACAAGCTTCGGCACATCGTCCTTGGTTAACCGTGCGGTGCTGGAAAAGGTGGCGTGAGCCGCAGCCAAGCTCGCTTCGGCCGTATCCACGAGGCGGGCGAGCTTGGCCGACGTGGCGGCAGCCGCGGCGATGGTTTTCGTCAAATCCGCGCGCTCCGAGGCGACCACGCTGGTAATGGTGGCGGTATTTGCCAGAATCGCCTTCAAGTTTCGAACATTATCGGGGCTTGCGATGCGATCGAGATGCTCGATCAGCGTCTTCATCTCCTTCACGACCTGGGGCACGCTTTGTATGACGCTGGTGAGTTCCGAGGGTTGTGACGGAATTTTCGGCGCGAGACCGCCAGGCTTGCGCACAAGGAGCGGCGCACCGGGCGTACCAGGCGAAATATCTACGAGGGCAACGCCGGTAATGCCCTGGAGCCCGATAGTGGCGATCGAATCCGCTCGTACCGGCACCTCCCGATTGATGTGAATCTTCACCTTCACGCGGCGCGAATCGCGACGATCGATGGCGATCGAGCTTACTGTGCCAACGGGCACGCCGTTGAATAGGACTTGGCTACCGACGCCGAGCCCCGCCACCGATTGCGTGAAGAAGATGCGGTATGTTGCGGTCCTCCCCCGCAGGCTGAGGTGGCCGAGCCATACGGCAAAGGCCATGCCGCCGAGCAGAAGCGCCACGACGACGACTCCAACGACAAAATAATGCGCTTTCGTCTCCATATCATCCGCTCCGGCTCAACGCTTCCGGGCCAAAGAAATGCGCCGCGCGCGGTCCGTGGAAATAGGCCCTTACCCAGGGATGGGTCTCGGCCCGCAATTCCTCGATCGAGCCGGTTGTCAAAACACGGCGGTCCGCAAGTACTGCGATACGGTCGCAAATCGTGACCAGCGAGTCCAGATCGTGCGTGACCATGAAGAGCGTGAGCCCGAGGGTTTGCTTCAGATCCTGGATCAACCGGTCGAATGCCGCGGCGCCGATGGGATCGAGACCGCCGGTCGGCTCGTCAAGAAACAGGACCTCGGGGTCGAGCGCGATTGCCCGTGCGAGCGCAGCACGCTTCGTCATGCCACCGGAAAGTTCCGACGGGTACTTCCTGCCGTCCACCGCGGGATTGAGTCCAACCAGAGCCAGTTTGACCGCCGCGATCTCCCCCGCAAGCGCCGCCGTCAAACCAACATGCTCGCGAAGCGGCAGTGCGACGTTCTCAGCCACCGTGAGGGAGGAAAACAAAGCGCCGCCCTGAAAGAGGACTCCAAAGCGGCGCTCGGTGCGCCGTCGTTGTTCGCCATTAAGCGTTGCGATGTCCCGGCCGAAGATTTCGACGCGGCCTGTCCGGCACGGCACAAGGCCAAGGATGGTGCGGAGCAGCAGCGACTTGCCGGTCCCAGAGCCGCCCACGACGCCGAGTATTTCGTTCCGATAGACATCGAGGTCCGCGTTCTCCAGCACGAGCTGCCGGTCAAAACCGACGGCAAGCCCGCGCACGCGGATCACGGCTTCTCGTTCAGATGCCGAGGACATCGAAAAACACCGAGAACAGAGCGTCCAGCACGATCACGACAAAGACCGCTTCGACCACCGAGCGCGTCGTCTGACGACCGACGCTTTCGGCGCTACCCGCCGCGCGAAGCCCCTCGTAGCAGCCGATCAACGCGATAATCACGGCAAAAACCGGCGCCTTTACCATTCCGACCCAGAAATGAGTGATCGAAATCTCGCCCAATTGATGGATGTAAAGCGCGGGGCTAAGGCCGATCGCGACCCACGAAAGAAGGCTGCTGCCGAGAAGACCGAGAATATCGGCGAAGAAGGAAAGAAGCGGAACGGCGACAACCAGCGCGATGAGGCGGGGAATCACCAAAATCTCGATGGGATCGAGACCGAGTGTGCGCAGCGCATCGACCTCCTCGCCAACGACCATGGTACCGATTTCCGCCGTGAAGGCGCTGCCCGAGCGCCCTGCCACCATAATCGCGGTCAGAAGGACACCAAACTCGCGCATGATTGCGGTCGCGGTGATGTAGATCACCGCGCTCGTCGCGCCATAGCGGCGAAGCTCCACTTCCGCCTGATAGGCGAGCACGACGCCAATCAGAAATGACACCAAGCCGATGATCGGCAGTGCGGTAACACCGGTCGTTTCAATGTGGTTGATGATGGCCGTGACGCGAAGCCTCCGTGGCTGTATCACGATTCGACCGAGAGTCGTGACGACCTGACCAAGAAAGAGCAGGAAACCAACGATGCCGGCGCTGAAAACCGCTGTTGCCGTGCCGATGCGGACAAACCAGTCGGCGAGCGGCGACACCGCCGCCGGCGCTTCGGGAGCCTGTGCGGCTGCTTCGAGCTGATCGAGAAGGAGATGATAGGCAGCTTTGCCGCCGGAAAAGTCGGCGACAAGCCCCTGCGCTTCCAAGCGCTTCAGCGTTCTAACGAGAAGCCAGGCGCCGGCCGTGTCCATTGCCTCGATGCCGTCGAGGTCAATTGTGACCCGCCGATCAGGCAGCGAAAGCTCGCGCAAGAGCCGGTCCAGCTGGGCCGCGTTGGCAATTTCCCACCGTCCGCTAGGACAGAGCAGGGCCCGATCCTCTTCTGGTCGGATGGTGATCGACGCTGCCATGGTGAGCGAGAATGGCATGGCCTAGAAGCGTCGGCAAGAAAGCCCGTTACAGGGCCCCACGGTGTAACCCGATTGTCGCGAATCGCGGCGAGCCGCGGCGATGATCAGGTCGCGCAGTTCCGTGGGAAAATTGGGGGATTTCGGCGCATCAAGCCACCGTCCCCCTTTCTTCTCCACGTCGCTCAGACAGAAGGATTAAGCTCGTCATTCGTCACCACTCCGGAGAAACAAGTCCTGGACAAATGCCAGCCACGCGCCGCAATGCCAAATAACGACCAAGCAAACAAAAGAGGGGCCGCACGCCGCGGCCCCTCTCTCGTCAACGTCGTCGAATCGGACGATCAGAAATCCATGTCGCCCATTCCGCCCGGCGGCATCCCCGGAGCCGGCTTCTTTTCCGGCTTCTCCGCCACCATCGCCTCGGTGGTGATGAGAAGGCCGGCAACGGAAGAGGCGTCCTGCAATGCGGTCCGCACCACTTTGGTGGGATCGATGATGCCAGACTTCACCATGTCGCAGTACTGACCGTTCTGCGCATCGTAGCCGTAGTTGCGGTCCTTGTTCTCCAACAGCTTCCCGACCACTACGGCGCCGTCGGCGCCGGCGTTATCGGCGATCTGGCGCGTCGGGGCCTGTAGCGCCCGGCGCACGATGTCGATCCCGACCTGCTGGTCGCGATTGGCCGGCGTGATCTTGTCAAGCGTACGGATGGCAAACAGCAGAGCCGAACCGCCACCCGGAACGACGCCTTCCTCGACCGCAGCGCGGGTCGCATGCATGGCGTCATCGACACGGTCCTTGCGTTCCTTCACCTCAACCTCGCTCGCACCGCCGACGCGGATCACCGCGACGCCGCCGGCGAGCTTCGCCAGACGCTCCTGCAACTTTTCGCGGTCGTAGTCCGAGGTGGTCTCCTCGATCTGGGCCCGGATCTGGTTGCAGCGGCCCTGGATATCGGCCTTCTTGCCGGCGCCTTCGACGACGGTGGTGTTGTCCTTGTCGATGAGAATGCGCTTGGCACGACCCAGCATCTGCAGGGTGACGTTCTCGAGTTTGATGCCGAGATCTTCCGAGATCACCTGGCCGCCGGTCAGGATCGCGATGTCTTCCAGCATAGCCTTGCGACGATCACCGAAGCCCGGCGCCTTCACCGCCGCCACTTTGAGTCCGCCGCGAAGCTTGTTGACGACCAAGGTCGCCAATGCCTCGCCTTCGACCTCCTCGGCGATGATCACCAGCGGGCGGCCCGACTGAACCACCGCCTCAAGCAGCGGCAGCATCGGCTGCAGACCCGACAGCTTCTTCTCGTGCAAAAGCACGTAAGCATCGTCGAGTTCGACCGTCATCTTCTCGGCGTTGGTGACGAAGTAGGGCGAGACATAGCCACGGTCGAAACGCATGCCTTCGACAACGTCAAGCTCGGTTTCGATTCCCTTCGCCTCTTCGACAGTGATGACGCCCTCGTTGCCGACCCGCTCCATGGCCTTCGCGATCATGTCGCCAATCGAGCGGTCGCCGTTGGCCGAGATGGTGCCGACCTGGGCAATCTCGTCATTAGTCTTTACCCGGGTCGAACGCTTTTTGATGTCCTCGACCACGGCCTCGACGGCAAGATCGACGCCACGCTTCAGATCCATCGGGTTCATGCCGGCCGCGACGGCCTTGGCGCCTTCGCGCACGATCGCCTGGGCCAGAACCGTCGCCGTGGTGGTGCCATCGCCGGCGAGATCACTGGTCTTGGAGGCGACCTCCTTGACCATCTGCGCCCCCATGTTCTCGAACTTGTCGGAAAGCTCGATTTCCTTAGCGACCGTGACGCCGTCCTTGCTTATCCGCGGCGCACCGAAGGATTTGTCGAGGACAACATTACGCCCCTTGGGGCCAAGGGTCACCTTTACCGCATCGGCAAGGACGTCGACGCCACGGAGCAGGCGTGTCCGGGCATCCGTGCTGAATTTTACCTCTTTGGCAGCCATTGTCTTCAGTCCTCCTTACGCCACCTTCTTCGCCTTGGAACCACCTTGCTCGATGATTCCCATGATATCGGACTCCTTCATGATCAGGAGTTCCTGGTCGTCGAGCTTGACCTCGGTGCCCGACCACTTGCCAAACAGGATGCGGTCGCCCACCTTCACCTCAGGAGGGATAACCTCTCCCTTGTCGTTACGCGCACCGCTCCCGACGGCAACCACTTCGCCCTCGGCCGGCTTTTCCTTCGCGGTGTCAGGGATAATGATCCCGCCACGCGTCTTCTCTTCCGCTTCCAAGCGGCGGACCACGACCCGGTCCTGCAACGGCCTGAATTTCATAAGCTATCCTCCGCAGTTTGCATCCGATACAACAGCCTCCGGTAGCGCTGCTAGCGCTCATTGGCGTCGAGTGCCAGGATATTTAGCCGAAGGCTCTCAGAGGTTCAAGGGGTCAAATCACAAGCTTGCCTCGGCCGGCTAGGATTTATGCCTTGCGGCGACATTCCCGCCCTGCGCTACCACCAGAAGGCGGGCCTTGGCCGCCTGAGGAAAATGGCAGCGCTGGAAACCCTTTATTAACCGAACCGCCTGTACGATGGCGACACATCGTGCTTGAAACTCCCTCCCTACGCGACGATTGACACTTTTCGCCCCGCCTGTTGCGGGGCGATTTTTTTCCTCTCTCGGCCCTCTGTTTCACCCGTCTCTTCCCGATGACGTTGCGAGGCCGATGACGTCGCGAGGACTAAGGTCGCCTCCTTGTGGTGCGAGGCGACACGCCGCCACCACGCGAGCCCCCCGATTGCCATCGCCATTTAGGCCCGCCGCCGGTGCGGTTGCCGACCCCATCGCTGCGGACTAAAGTCAGATTCCAGGCCTTACCGACCGAACCCGCCAACCGATAGGAAGAAAAGGGCCTGTGCCTCGGTTGAAGCCCGCCAGCAACCGCTTGGCAGAACGCAAAGGAGCCGCCGATGACTGCGCAACCCGTTGCCTGCGAGACCGCAATCGACGACCTCAAAGCGCGTCTCGGAGACCGACTATCCACCGCGCCAGCGGTACGAGAGCAACACGGCAAGGACGAATCCTGGCATCCGCCGCATGCGCCGGATGCAGTCGCGTTTCCGCAATCGACGGAGGAAGTTGCGGAGATCGTTCGCATCTGTGCGCGCCACCGGACCCCGATCATTCCATTCGGCACCGGCACCTCGCTCGAAGGTCATCTTATGGCGATCCGAGGCGGAATTTCGCTCGATATGTCGCAGATGAACCGCGTTCTTCGCGTCAATGTGGAGGACCTTGATGTTACCGTCGAGCCCGGCGTTACGCGCAAACAGCTGAACGAGTATCTGCGCGACACCGGCCTCTTCTTTCCCATCGATCCCGGCGCTGATGCTTCTCTCGGCGGCATGGCCGCGACGCGAGCCTCAGGCACGAACGCGGTCCGTTACGGCACCATGCGCGAGAATGTCCTCTCCCTCACCGTCGTGATACCGGACGGGCAGGTAATCCGCACTGCCCGGCGCGCCCGCAAATCCTCCGCCGGCTATGACCTGACACGGCTTTTCGTCGGCTCCGAGGGTACGCTTGGCGTGATCACCGAGCTTTCACTTCGGTTATATGGCATTCCGGAAGCAATCTCGTCGGCTGTCTGTTCCTTCGCCTCTCTGAAAGGCGCCGTCGATACAGTCATCACCACGATCCAGTCCGGCATCCCCATCGCACGTATCGAACTCTTGGACGACGCGATGATGGACGCGACGAACAAGTTCGCCGGTCTTTCGTATCCGGTGCAGCCGACGCTCTTCCTCGAATTCCATGGCACAGGGGCCAGCGTGCGGGAACAATCGGAGATGGTCCAGGCACTGGCCGCCGAAAATGGCGGCGGTGACTTCCGTTGGACGACCAAGGAGGAGGAACGGAGTACACTGTGGCAGGCACGCCACGATGCCGCCTATGCCGTGAAAGCGCTTCGTCCCAATGCCGCGGTCTGGGCGACCGACGTTTGCGTGCCGATTTCGCGGCTCGCCGAATGCATTCTCGAGACGCGGAAAGACATCGACGAGAGTGGTCTCCTGATTCCCATCGTGGGCCACGTTGGAGACGGCAATTTCCATCTCGTGGTTCTGATCGACCCAGATGATCCGGTGGAGTGCGATAAAATCGAAAGACTGAACGATCGGCTGGTCTACCGCGCGCTTGCCATGGAAGGGACCTGCACCGGCGAGCATGGCGTAGGCCTCGGCAAGATGAAATTTCTTGAGGCTGAGCATGGGCCCGCCGTCGCGCTCATGCGCACACTGAAGAAGGCGATTGACCCGTTCAACTTGATGAATCCGGGGAAGATCGTCACGATCTAACCTGCCGCGGTCACCGCCTCGATCGAGGAGAACGCCATGGCCGCCACCATCGAGCCAACACCCGCCTTGCCTGCCGCTGAATTGCCGGTTACGGCGCAACTCGCGCACCGCATCGTCAACCTCGATCTCGCCGATATACCGGAGCGGGTGCGAGAAATCGCCCGCCAATGCGTGCTCGACTGGATCGCGGTAACCCTCGCCGGCACCAAGGAACCGCTGTCCCGCATCCTTCGTGACGACGCACTCGCCGAAGGCGGTCACGCCACCGCAACTTTGGTCGGCCATCGCGGCCGCGTCTCGCCGCGCCGCGCCGCGTTGGTAAACGGCGCGGCGTCACATGCGCTCGATTTCGACGACGTGAACTTCGCCATGAGCGGCCATCCCACGGTGACTGTCCTACCCGGCCTCTTGGCCCTTGCCGAGGCACGCCGGATCGGCGGCTCGCAGGTCATGATTGCCTTCGTCGCGGGCTACGAAACCGCCTGCCGAGTCGGCGCGATGGTCAATCCTTCGCACTATGCCCGCGGCTTTCATAGCACAGGAACCTTGGGGAGCCTCGGTGCCGCGGCTGCCTGCGCCAAACTTCTCGCGCTCGATTGGCAACAGACGGCTTACGCGCTCGGCATCGCGGCTACGGAAGCGGCGGGACTCAAGTCGATGTTCGGCACCATGTGCAAGCCGCTTCATGCCGGCAAAGCGGCGGAAAATGGCGTTCTCGCCGCGATTTTGGCCGAGCGCGGCTTCACCGCGCGCGCAGACGCAATCGAATGTCCGCAAGGTTTCGCGGCCACCTTGACCGAGAGCGCATATCCAGAAGCTGCGCTTGCCGAACCGCCGGGCGGCTTTCATATCCTTGCCAATCTCTTCAAGTATCATGCCGCCTGTTACCTCACTCATGCACCGATCGAATGCGCGGCAAGTATTCGCGGGGCTTCGACCTTCGATCTCGCAAAGATTCGGCACGTCAACCTCCGCCTCGACGCTGGAGCGAGCCGCGTATGCAACATCACCGCACCGCGCAACGGTCTCGAGGCGAAGTTCTCACTCAGACTCACCACCGCGTTCTCCCTGGCCGGCCTCGATACGGCGGATCTCACGACCTATTCGGAAGCGAGCGCCGCCGACCCCGTCTTGACCGCACTGCGAGACAAAGTGGAGATCGAGTTTGTTCCGAACTGGCCGCACACCCTGGCCGAAATGACGGTCGCGATGGCGGATGGGACACGCCTCACTGGCCGCCATGACAGTGGCGTCCCGGCCGAGCACCTGGGCCACCAGCGCGTGCGGCTCGAAACCAAGTTCCACAGCCTGGTGGCGCCGATCCTCTCGCCCAGACGCTCGGGGCGCCTCGCTGAAATGGCGCTCGGCATCGACCGCCTGAACGACATCCGGCCGCTGCTTGCGCTTTGCGCCACCGATTCCCCTGCCGCATGAAAGGACAGACCGACTAATGGAAGCTGATTTTCGCGCCCGTGCGGTGCTTAAACGAAAAGGGCTGATGTACGAAGACTTCGTTCCCGGTCGCCGGTTCAAACACCATTGGGGGCGCACCTTGAATGAAGGCGACAACTCGCTCTTTTCGACCCTCACCCTTCATTTCAATCCGCTTTATTTCAATGTTGAATATGCCAAGGTGCACGGACACCCTCAGGTCGTGATCAACCCATACTTAGTTTTCACCACCGTCTTCGGCCTAACGGTCGAAGATTTCAGCGAGGCGGGCGGTGCCTTTCTCGGCCTCGAGGACCTGCGCTTCGAACAGCCGGTTTATGCTGGCGACACGTTGCGCGCCGAAAGCGAGGTGGTGAGCCGCCGCGAATCCGAAAAGAACCCTGGCCAAGGCATCGTTACCTGGTCGACGCAAGGCTTCAACCAGCGCGACGAACAAGTCGTCGCCTTCAAGCGGACGAACCTCGTGAACCTGCGGAGCGCGGCGCGATGACCTACATGACGGAGGAGCGGCGTCTGATTCAGGCTCAGGCGCGCGAATTCGCCATGCGGGAAGTTCTGCCGGTAGCCAACCGGCTCGATCCCGAACAGGGCGACATCCCGATGGAACTTCGGCAGAAACTTGCCGAGATGGGGTACTTCGGCATCCTGATCGGGGAGGAATACGGCGGTCTCGGCCTCGGCTGCTTTGAATATTGCCTGATCACCGAGGAACTTTCCCGCGCATGGATGAGTGTCGCGAGCCTGATCGCACGCGGCAATGGGTTGATTGGCATGGGCGGCATGAACGAAGAGCAGCGCCGCCGCTATCTCACCCGCATGGCGCAAGGGGAATACCTCGGGGCCTTTTCCATGTCCGAACCGAACGCCGGTTCGGACGTCGCGAACATCTCGTGCCGCGGACGCCGAGACGGCGATTCCTGGCTTATCACAGGCAATAAGTATTGGTGCACCTTCGCCGATGGCGCCGACTTCCTGATGGTCGTGGCGCGCACCTCGGACCCGCCAAATGACCGTCGCCACATCGGCCTCACCTGCTTCCTGATCGAGAAGCGGCGCGGCGAGTTGCCGCCCGGCGTTCGGGGCCATCCAATCCCGAAGATTGGCTACTTCGGCTGGAAGACCTGGGAACTCGCCTTCGATAACTGCCGCGTGCCGGCGGAAAATGTCATCGGCGAGGAAGGCAAAGCCTTCTATCTCACCGCCGCCGGCCTCGAGAAGGCACGCGCCCACACCGCCGCGCGCGCCATCGGGCTTGCCCGGGGCGGCCTTGAGGACGCGATCGAATACGCCAAGGGCCGCGTCCAGTTCAGCCGGCCGATTGCCGATTTCCAAGCAATCCGATTCAAGATCGCGCAAATGGCAACCGAGGTCGAAGCCGCTCGCCAGCTCATGTATCACGTCTGTACCGAAATCGATCAGAAGCGCCGCTGCGACAAGGAAGCGGCCATGGTCAAGTTCTACGCCAGCGAGATGGCTGAGCGCGTGACCAGCGAAGCGCTACAGATTCACGGCGGTGCGGGTTACACGAAACTCTATGCCGTCGAACGGCATTGGCGCGACGCACGATTGACCAAGATTTTTGAGGGCACCTCGGAAATCCAGATGCGAATCATTTCCGATCATCTTTTGGGCAGGAGCGGCTCATGAATCCAGCCGAATTCACCGGCAGCGACAATTACTTCGAGGATTTTACCCCGGGCACGGTGATCCGCCACGCCCGCGGCAAGACGGTGGGCGAAATCGACAACGTCCTGCTTACCAACCTCGTGCTGAACACTGCCCAAGCGCATTTCAACCAGCATGCCATGGAATCGACCCGTTTCGGTGAGCGCATCACCTTCGGCGGGGTCACGCTGTCGCTCATCATCGGTCTGGCCAGCGAGGACACGAGCGAGAACGCGCTGGCCGAACTCGGCGTCGACAAAATTCGCTTCCGCACTCCAGTGCATCATGGCGACACGCTCTATGCGTTCACCGAGGTGCTGGGCGTGAACGATTCGGATTACCCCGATGCCGGGGAGGTGCATTTTCGCCATTGGGGCGTAAATCAAAAGGACGAGGTGGTGTTCGAGGGCGAACGTCGCGTTCTGGTGAAGCGCCGCCCCCGCGTGGAGCCATAGCCCATGGGCAATGGGGGCGCGCTGGCCGATCTAAAGGTCGTCGATCTTACTCAGATGCTGGCTGGCCCCTATTGCACCATGCTGCTCGCGGATCAGGGCGCTGACGTCGTCAAAGTCGAGCCGCCGGAAGGCGATCGTATCCGACGCTTCGGTCCTTTTCGGCCTGATGATGCTTTGCGGGCCTTCGGCGGCTATTTCCAGAGCGTCAACCGCAACAAGCGGAGCGTCGTTCTCGATCTTAAGCAGGAGGCAGGCCGCGCCATCCTGCTGCGATTGATCGAGGATGCCGATGTTCTGGTCGAAAATTACCGTGCGGGGGTGATGGAACGGCTTGGCCTCTCGTACGAAGTCCTGCGCGGGCATAATCCGAAGCTCGTTTATGCCGCGATTCGCGGCTTCGGCGATCCGCGCACCGGGAAAAGCCCCTATGTCAACTGGCCTGCGTTCGACGTGGTGGCGCAAGCGATGGGCGGCCTGATGGGAATCACCGGGCCGGATGCTGCAACCCCGACCAAGGTCGGGCCGGGGATCGGCGACGTTTTCCCCGCCATCATGGCCGCCTTCGGCATCCTCGCTGCCGTCCATCACGCGCAGGCGAGCGGTCACGGCCAGTTCGTCGATGTCGGCATGGTGGACAGCGTGCTCGCGCTTTGCGAGCGCATCATGCATCAATATTCCTATGATGGTCGCATTCCGAAACCCGAAGGCAACCGCCATCCGTTGTTCTGCCCCTTCGGAATACTGCCGGCGAAGGACGGCTGGATCACCGTCGCCTGCCAGGAGGATCCCTTTTGGCCGGATCTCTGCCGACTCCTCGGCCGGCCGGATCTAGCGACTGATCCGCGCTTCGCCGATAATGAAAGCCGGATTCGTAACGCCGAGACGGTCTATGGCGAACTTGGGGCGATGACCCGTCGCCTGACCAAGACCGATCTCGTCCGGCTTCTCGGCGGCAAAGTGCCATTCGGCCCGGTTTATGATGTCGGCGAAATCGCCGCCGATCCGCATTTCGCGAGCCGCGGCATGATCCAGAGCATCGATCATCCAGGCTGTGCGCGGCCGGTCGAAATCGTCGGCACGCCGATCGGCATGACCGAGACACCGGCCGGACGTTATCGGCGGGCGCCGCTCCTCGGTGAGGATACCGAAGCGGTGCTCACCGGCATCGGCTATACTGATGCTGAGATCGCCGTTTGGCGAGACGCCGGCGTGGTCGGCTCGGGAATGCGGGAAAAACTGCCAACGCAATAACGCGAGAGTGGATGAGATGCACGAGAGACCGCAACGATTACGCCGGGTACAGCTTGCCGTACCTGGTTCAAGCGAAAAGATGATGATCAAAGCAGCTGAGAGCAAGGCGGACCATGTCTTCCTCGATCTCGAGGACGCGGTGGCGCCCAAGGCCAAGGTCGAGGCGCGCGCGCAGATCGTCCGGGCCCTCACCACGTTGGATTGGAACGGCAAGACCCGCTGCGTCCGCATCAACGATCTGGGCACGCCTTATTGCTATGAGGATATCATCCACGTCGTCGAGCGGGCGGGCGAAAATCTCGACACCATCATGGTGCCGAAAGTGAGGTCGGCGGCCGATGTCTATTTCGTCGAGACCCTGCTGAGCCAGATCGAGATGAGGCTCGGGCGCGACCGACCAATCGGCATCGAGGCACTGATCGAGGAAGTGGAAGCGCTGCAGAACGTCGACGATATCGCACGCGCGAGTCCTCGCCTCGAATGCCTGATCTTCGGCATGGGCGATTATTCCGCCTCACACCGCATCAACCTGAGATCGATCGGCGGCTCCGGCAGCTATCCTGGCGACATCTGGCATTATGCGCGCTTCAAGCTGGTAATCGCCTGCCGTGTCGCCGGCATCGACCCGGTCGACGGGCCTTATGCCGATTTTCGCGACGCGGACGGATTTCGCGAAGAATGCCGCCGGGCTCAGATTCTTGGCTGCGCCGGCAAATGGGCGATACACCCGGCACAGATCGATATCGCGCTCGAAGCATTTACGCCACGGCAGGAAGACGTCGCTCAGGCGCGGAAATTGGCCGCCGCCTATGCAAAGGCCGAGGCGGAAGGGCTCGGCGCCGTCAACGTCGACGGTGTCATGGTGGATGCGGCCTCGATCCGCATCCTGAATAACACCATTCGCCAAGCGGATATGATCGGGCTTTAGAGATGAGCGGCGTGAAGTGTCAGCACGGCAAGACGATCGACGTGCGATCCGCCACCCGCAACGCGTGCCCGGCACCGAGGCCCCCGCATGAACGCATCTGAGGCAGGCGCCGTGCGGAAATCCGACGCGGCATCCGCCGGCGGCCCCCTCATCCGCCGCCGCGGGCTTTTGATCGTCATCTCCTCGCCTTCCGGTGCCGGAAAAACGACGATTGCCAAGGCTCTGCTTGCTGCCGAAAACACGACGGTACAGATGTCGGTTTCGGTCACGACCCGCCCGCAGCGGCCGAGCGAAACCGACGGCGTGGATTATCACTTCATCGAACCGGCGGCTTTCGAGCGCCTTAAGCGCGAGGGGGTGCTCCTCGAGCATGCCGAAGTCTTCGGTTATGCCTATGGCACTCCAGCCGAACCGATCACGGCGGCGATCGAGCAAGGCCGCGACATCCTTCTCGATATCGACTGGCAGGGAGCGCAAAAGCTCGCCAAAGGGCAGTTCAAGGCCGATCTCGTGCGGATTTTCATCTTGCCGCCCTCGCTTGATGAATTGCATCGGCGCCTTGAACGCCGTAACCAGGACAGCGCCACTGTGGTGGAAAAGCGGATGCAGGGCGCGCGAAAGGAGATCTCACACTGGCCGGAATATGACTACGTGCTGGTGAATGTCGACGTCGCGACCTGCCTCGCCGAGTTGCGGACCGTTATTCAGGCTGAACGTCTGCGACGCGAAAGGCGAAGCGGTATTTCCGGCGGTCTCGAGGATTTCGTCGCTACCCTTGGCTAGTAGACTGCTTCCTTGATTCAAATCTTGTGGGGGACACGATGGACAAGCAGTTTTTCCTTGTTAAATGCACGTTGTTCAGGCTGCTGGAAAATCACTCGAAATGATTGGTTTCAAGGAATCGCTGTACTAGGGATAGCGGTTAGGGAGGTCTCGGTGAACGATCTGCCTGAATACGATCGCTATGATGCTCTTGGGCTCGCGGCCCTAGTTCGTGACAAGCAGGTTACGGCAGGCGAGCTGCTCGAGGCCGCCATCGCCCGCGTCGAGGCACGCAACCCCGCGTGCAACGCGGTCGTCTCCAGGCTCTTTGACGAGGCATGGGCTACGATCGCCGATGGCTTGCCGGAAGGGCACTTCACGGGCGTGCCGTTTTTGCTTAAGGATCTCGGGCTCTATTATAAGGGAGCGGTGACCACTGGCGGGTCGCGCTTTTTTGCCGATGCCCGCGCCGATCACGACAGTGAACTGGTCGGCCGATACAAGACCGCCGGTCTGGTTATTTTCGGCAAAACCAACACGCCCGAGTTCGGCCTCGCCACCTCGACCGAACCGCGCCTCTTTGGCCCGACCCGCAATCCCTGGAAACTCGATCACAGCGCCGGCGGTTCATCCGGTGGCGCGGCCGCGGCGGTAGCCGTAGGCATGGTGCCCGCAGCTCACGGGAGCGACGGCGGTGGATCGATTCGCATCCCGGCCTCTGCTTGCGGGTTGTTCGGCATGAAGCCAACACGGGCGCGGGTGCCGATCGGGCCCGACAAAGGCGAAAGCTGGAGCGGTGCCGGGATCAACCATGCCATCACCCGCTCCGTCCGCGACAGCGCCGCGCTCCTGGACGCCAGCGCCGGCCCCGAGGCCGGCGACCCCTATTGCGCACCACCGATGCTTCGCCCTTACCTCGATGAGGTCGGCACCGATCCTGGCCGGCTTCGCATCGCCGTTACGACCGCCGCGTGGAATGGCCAGCCGGTCACCGCCGAATGCCGTGCCGCCGCGCAAGGCGCGGCAAAGCTTTGCGAAGGTCTTGGCCATCACGTGGCTGAGGCCAGCCCTCGTTTCGATGCCGAACGTTTGATCGCCGCCAACCGCGTTATCATCAGTGGTCAAGTTCGTGCCGCCCTCGATGCTCGCGGCAAGAGTCTCGGGCGCGAGCCGAAGCCTGGCGATATCGAGGAGATTACATCACGCATGGCGGCTATCGGCAGAACCGCAAGCGCCGCCGATTACGTCGCGGCGCTCGATGTTCTGCACGCGACGGGGCGTGCCATCGGCCGGTTCTTCCGCGACTATGATGTCTTGCTTACGCCGACCATGTGCGACCCACCCTACCCGCTTGGCATTCTCGACATGACGACCGGCGATATCGAACGCTTCAACCAGGCGATCCTGGCCTCGATTGCTTTCACCTCGCCCTTCAATGCCTCAGGAAATCCAGCAATGTCGATGCCACTTCACTGGCCTCAGGACGGTTTGCCGATCGGCGTGCAGTTCGTCGGCCGCTTCGGTGACGAGGCGACACTCTTCCGCCTTGCCGCTCAGATCGAGGCAGCGCAGCCCTGGGCCGCTCGCCGGCCGCCGCTTTAGCTCCTTTAGGAAGGCTCTTCCGTCTCGTCCCGATCCGCGGCCAGAATCCCGCGAAGCTGGGCGATCAGATCGCGGCAGGTCGGCAGGTGCGCCGCTTCGGCATCGAGAATCGCCGCAATCGCCCGACGCTTCAAAAGCGGGCCGTCGATGACCTTGTCGACGCCCTCGATGCGGGCCGCGTCGAGCACGATATCGATCAGCCTTTCAGCGCCGTTTAGTCGTCCCCAGAGATAGTCGTTTTCGCGATAAGCGCGGCTGAGAAAGGCGCTGAAGTGGCTAAGGCCGGTTCCCATCAGGGGACTCGCGTAGGTTTGCGATCGAAACAGCCGGCTGTCTTCGGGGCTGATTCGGTCGATCCGGATTTCGTCGAACTCCTCAAGGTCGCGCCAGTTGGTGAGCGAAAAGGTCATAACGTCCCAGAACGCGAAACCGAGATAGGTAATGAGAAGCTCGTGCGCGAAAGAAACCGGTAGCAAGGCGGAAATCCGCGTCGCGAACAGCTCATCGCCTTTGCGGTCAATGGTGGTTAACGCCTGCGCCGCCGCTAGGGCCTCGACCGCAGCATCGATCTCGCCCTCCTTCTCAGCAACGAAACGATCTACCTCGGCCGCAATCCCCCGCCGATCCGCGGGTGGAGCACGGCCGGAAAAGACCTTGGCGAGTCCGAGGCGGAGCTGCTCGTGCTCATGCGGCAGGGCGCTCGCCTGACGCAAAACGGTGCGAAGCTCGTAGACCTCGGTCTTTGCCGCATCGAGCGCCGCCACCGCCCGTTCGCCCACCTTACTATAGAGATCATTGAGGGCGCGCAAGGCGAAGCGCAGACGCCGTTCGCGGAAGGAAGCGTCGAGCTCCTGCAGGAAATGAATCCACGGGGCCTGCGAATCATCGAGGGCGAGCATGGCCGGGTTGAATCCCCGGCGTTCTGTCCAACGATAGACAACGGCGGTCACCCAATGGGCGGCGACGCTGTTTTCCATGATGCCGCTGGCATCGCGGAACTTGGCGCAGAGATCGTCAATGACATTGACCAGTTTGAGCCGAAGGTAGGCTTCGTAAGCAAAACCGGCCTCGCGCGCTGCAGCAGCGTTCGCCGCAGCTCGCCAAGCGGTAACCGCCGCCGCGCCCGCGACCTCGACCCCTGCCTCCGCCATGACGCGCGAAACCTGCTCCTCGACCCTCGGCCGTGTCGCCTCGACAATGCGGCGGATACGCCGAACGCGGCCGTTGAAGGCTTCGATCCGCTCCAGTTCTCGATGCACCGGCTCGTTGCGGGGAATGTCGGAAAGTGCACCCTTCAGCACCGGGAAAAAGCCGGCGGAGCGTTTGCTTCGCGCGCCGTTCGGTTTCGGATCGGGCTCGAGATAGAGCAGACGCCGGTCAATCTGGCGATAGGCCGGTCGCCCTTGCAGAGCCGCGATGGCGGCATCGAACGGTTTGTTGTTGACGACGCTACCATCGATCAGGGCGATCGACTGCGGGTCTTCACCGGCCGCTATCTGGGGTGCGAAGACACGCGCGAGAAAGGCATCGCGCCCCTGCCACGACTGCCGCTCCTGTTTCGCTAAGTGGTCGATCTCGGCCACCGAGAGCGGCGGAAAGGCCCCGGGGAAAGAACCGGTCGCGCGTGCCGCAAACACGAGGTCGAAAAGATGATCGCGGTCGAAATCGCTCCGCGTTTCCCCGCTCCGCCAATGCTGGTAGCCAAAATGGAGGATATGGCGATGTTCGGTATCGTCGATGGTAGGGGGATCGTGAATCGCCACATGGCGGCGATAGCCAGAAAGATCCGTCACGGTAACGAAGAGATCGAGACCAAGGCCGGGCGGCACCAGCGATCCCGCCTCGCCTGCCGACCCCGACATTAGCCCGAGCGCGCGGTACAGTAGCCTACTGAATCCCACGCCGTCGAAAGGGGCGTGAAACCAACGCGAGCGAATAAAGAGCGAGAGATTGCGCCGTGCTTCCGCGTCAGTCCCCACCTCGCCGGCAAAGCGCTGCGTGAAGAATGAAATCCCGGGCTTGAGAAACCACTTGCTCCAGACCTTGGCCCGCCGATTGGGTGCGAGAAGGCGGGCGACATCGGCGCCATCCAGCCATAAGTCGCGCAGATGATCGATCGCGAGATCGTGGGCCAAGGCGCGACTGAGCATGATGCCATTGATGCCACCGGCTGAAGCGCCGGCAACGATGTCAACCAGAACCCTGAGATCGAGGTGGAAGCCGATGGCACGCAGAAGTTCGGCGTAGACGTGTTCGGTATCAGAACGGTCGCCTTCCGGCAGCGCAATATTCTCGGTGCCGTCGCGAACGCAACGCGAGGCCCGGACTAATTTTAGTAGCTCCTTGGTAACACCGTGCATGTAGATCGCCAGCGATACGCCACCAAAGCAGACAACCGCCAGCCGGAGCTCTTTTTGCTTTCGCACCGCCCCTCGCCCCCCGGAAAGACGATTCGAAGCATGATCCGAACCGTGGGCGAAGTCGAGCGCGAGCCGCGTCCGATCTGGCCCCCCGGAAGAGAGAGCCGTAAGGGATCGTCTAAGACGCCAATTTTTCCTTGAGCAGGCGGTTGACTTCGGCTGGATTGGCCTTGCCGGCGGTCGCCCGCATCACTTGGCCAACGAAAAAGCCGAAAAGCTTCTCACGGCCAGCACGGTATTCCGCGACCTTGTCGGCGTTGCCGGCAAGCACCTGATCGATCGCAGCTGCGATCGCACCTTGATCGGTAACCTGCCTCAGGCCGCGCTCATCGACGAGCGTTGCGGCATCCTTCCCCGTCTCGACCATGAGTTCGAACACGTCCTTCGCGAGCCGGCCCGATAAGGTGCCGTCGCGGACCAGGTCGATAAGGCCGCCAAGCTTTGCCGCGGTTACCGAAAAGGCGCCGAGCGGTTGGCCCGAGCGACGCCAAGCGGCGAAGAAATCGCCCATAACCCAATTGGCGGCGAGCTTCGCATCACGACCGACGGCGACCTGTTCATAAAAATCGGCGGTCTCGCGTTCGGCGACGAGAACCCCGGCTTCGTATGGCGAAAGCCCGTAATCAGCAACGAAGCGCACCTTCTTTTCGTCCGGTAGCTCCGGGAGTCCGGACGCGATCCCGGCGATGAAGTCCTCCGAGAGTTCGAGCGGTAGAAGATCGGGATCGGGGAAATAGCGATAATCGTGCGCCTCTTCCTTCGAACGCATGGAGCGCGTTTCGCTCCGGCCCGGATCGAATAGGCGGGTTTCTTGATCGATGGTGCCGCCTTCTTCCAGAATCTCGATCTGGCGCCGCGCTTCGTATTCGATCGCCTGACGCACGAAGCGGATCGAATTCACGTTTTTGATCTCGCAGCGGGTGCCGAACGGCGCCCCCGGATGGCGCACGGAAACATTGACGTCTGCCCGCATCGAGCCTTCGTCCATATTGCCGTCGCAGGTGCCAAGGTAACGCAAGATCGAGCGCAACTTGGCAAGATAGAGCGAAGCCTCCTCTGCGCTGCGGAGATCGGGCTCGGAAACGATCTCCATCAACGCGACGCCGGCGCGGTTGAGGTCGACATATGTTTTGGTCGGATTCTGGTCGTGCAGGCTTTTTCCCGCATCTTGTTCAAGATGGAGGCGGGTGATGCCCACCTCGCGCACGCCGCCGTCGACAAGGTCGAGAAGGATCCGGCCCTTGCCCACGATCGGTTGGGCGTATTGTGAAATCTGATACCCGGCCGGCAGATCGGGATAGAAGTAGTTCTTGCGATCGAAGACGGAGCGCCGGTTGATCTCGGCCCTAAGCCCAAGACCGGTACGTATCGCCTGGTGGACGCACCATTCGTTGATGACCGGAAGCATACCCGGCATTGCCGCGTCCACCAGCGAGACCTGCGAATTCGGCGCGGCGCCGAACGCCGTCGCGGCACCGGAAAAGAGCTTCGACTGCGAAATCACCTGGGCGTGGACCTCAAGCCCGATGACCATTTCCCAGGCGCCTGTGCGTCCCTCGATCAGAGACCCGCTCATGACCGCCACCATGGTTCCGGCTTGACCGTAAAATCAGCCGCCCGCTCGAGCGCGCGGCCGACGCGAAGCACGGTCGCTTCATCGAATGCCCGACCGATGATCTGCAGCCCAAGAGGAATTCCTTGTGCGTTCAACCCCGCCGGAACGGCGAGACCGGGAAGCCCCGCGAGGTTGACAGGAACGGTGAAGACGTCGTTCAGATACATGGCGATGGGATCGTCCGTCTTGTCGCCGAAGGCAAAGGCTGCCGAGGGCGATGCGGGGGTCAGAATTGCATCGACATCATCGAACGCCTGCTTAAAATCGCGCGCGATCAGGGTGCGAACTTGCTGCGCCTTGCGGTAATAGGCGTCGTAATAGCCAGCCGAAAGCACGTAGGTGCCGATCATGACGCGCCGCCGCACTTCGGTGCCGAAACCCTCGCCCCGCGTCTCCTCGTACATTGCTGTCAGATCCGCAGCCTGGGCACGCAAGCCGTAACGCACACCATCGTAGCGGGCGAGATTGGAAGACGCTTCGGCCGGCGCCACGATGTAGTAAGCAGGCAACGCATAGGACGTATGTGGCAGCGAAACCTCATGCACTTCGGCGCCTGCCGCACGTAGCCAATCGGCGCCACGATTCCAAAGCGTCTCGATTTCGGCCGGTATGCCATCGAGACGGTATTCTTTCGGGATGCCGATGCGAAGCCCTTTGACGCCTTTTTCCAGTGCCGCTTCGTAATCCGGCACCGGCAGGTCGACGCTGGTCGAATCCTTGGGGTCAAAGCCCGCCATGGCGCCGAGCAGAATCGCGGCATCGCGCACGCTGCGCGCCATCGGCCCCGCCTGATCGAGCGAGGAAGCAAAGGCGATGATGCCGTAACGCGAGCAGCGGCCATAAGTCGGTTTGAGGCCGACGATGCCGGTCAATGCCGCCGGCTGGCGGATCGAGCCACCTGTATCGGTGCCGGTCGCGCCACTGACGATACGCGCCGCGACAGCGGCGGCAGAGCCGCCCGACGAGCCGCCCGGCACGAGGCCGCGGTTGTCGCCCCTGCGACGCCATGGATTCTCGACCCGCCCATAATGGCTCGTCTCGTTTGACGAACCCATGGCGAACTCGTCCATGTTGGTCTTGCCGACGAGCACCGCGCCGGCGGACCAGAGCTTTGCGGTGACGGTGGATTCATAGGTCGGCACGAACCCATTCAAGATGCGCGAGGCGGCGGTGGTGCCAACCCCCTTGGTGCAAAAGATATCCTTCACCGCGATGGGGATACCCTCGAGCGCACCGACTTCGCCGCCGGCGAGTTTGACATCGGCGCGCTTCGCGTCCTCGAGTGCCCGCTCCGGAGTCTCAAGGACCATGGCGTTCAGCGCCCGCGCCTCAGCCATGGCGGCGAGCGAAGCTTCGGCAAGCTCGGTTGCCGAAAACTCCTTCGCCCTGAGCCCGGCCCTGAGTTCGGCCAAGGTGAGATCGGCGAGCGCGCTCACCCAACGACCTTCGGCACAAGGAAGAAATCGCCCACACGCTCCGGCGCGTTGGCAAGCACGGATTCTGGATCACCGCCTTCCGTCACCTCGTCCGCGCGCAGGCGGAGCCGCATCTCGACCACCGACGTCATTGGCGGGACTCCCGACGTATCCACCTGATTCAACTGCTCGACGAAGGCGAGAATGGCATTCAGCTCGCCTACCATTGCCTGCTCCCCCTCTTCGGTCACCCGAAGGCGCGCGAGCTGGGCAATTTTACGCACCGTGGCCTTATCGAGAGACATATGCGACCTTGTGCCTTCTAGTCGTGACCTAACGCGGGCGGAAGGTAGCACCGGCGATGATCATGGACAACCCGAACGAGGCGGCCGCGCAGTTGAAGACAGGCCAAAGGCTGCTCGGCCTCGACCTCGGCAGCAAAACGATCGGCCTCGCCCTGTCGGACCCGGGCCTTTGCATTGCTTCGCCCTATGCCACGATCCGACGCCGTGGCCTGAAACAGGACGCCGAGGCCCTGAAGACGGTGATAGTGCGGGAAGGCGTCGGCGGCCTCATCCTCGGCCTGCCCCGCAACATGAACGGCAGCGAGGGCCCGGCAGCGCAATCGGCGCGAAAATTCGCCGACGACATTGCCGGCCTTTTCCCCGGTCTTGTCATCTCCTTTTGGGACGAACGGCTATCGACCGTGGCGGTGACCCGCACCCTTCTCGAGGCCGATGCCTCGCGGAAACGCCGCGCCGAACTCGTCGACAAGCTCGCCGCCGCCTATTTTTTACAAGGTGCGCTGGATGCCTTGCGGCTCCGGCCGGCCAACCTTGCCGGTTAAGAATGGCCGATGACGTTGAGAAATCACGCCGATACCGCTATCCTTACAGAGAATGTTCCTGGCTGGTGTCAGGCTGGGGCATCAAAACAAGAGGCAGAACGGGAACTTGGATTAAAAGGCCATGCCTTATGGCGTGCTGCTTGGCGTCGCGATAGCGATTATCTTGATACTGGCCGGAATCACGATGTTCCGCTGGTGGCAGACGACGGGCGAGCGCCAACGCCAGCGCCGTCTGGGAGCGGCATTCGATCGCGCCCAGCGGGTGCGGCAGGCAGGCACCGGGGAACAGGGAAAGCCGTATTCGCTCTACGGCGAAGAGTCCTGGAAGCATTGACCGCGCAATCCCGGCTGCCGGCCCCCGAACCTAGGGTGCAGTCTCGACAGCGAAACATGGCGGCCGACAGACAGGCGCGCCGGAAAAGCATTGGGAGTTCATACCAACGGGTAAAGCCATGGCCGGCTCGTCCCTATCCTTTGTAATTGCCGCATCGGGCGGCGCATTGAGTTTCCTCAGCCCCTGCGTGCTGCCGTTGGTTCCCGCTTATCTTTCCTATGTCGCCGGCGCTTCGCTCGAGGAGCTGGCCGCCGCCCAAGGGCCGCCACCGGCGCTCGCGCGCCGGACGCTGGCCGCCGCCTTCGCTTTCGTGCTCGGCTTCAGTACCGTCTTCATTATGCTTGGCGCCTCTGCCTCGGCGGTCAGCCAGCTGATCTTGCCGCATCTTCCGGTGCTCGCGAAGGTCGCCGGCGTCATCATTGTCTTGTTCGGGCTGCATATGATGGGGCTCCTGCGCATTCGGTTTCTCAATCGCGAGGCCCGATTCAATCCTGCCCCTGGGCAGGCAGGGCTCGGCCAAGCTTATGTTCTCGGACTTGCCTTCGCGTTTGGCTGGACCCCCTGTATCGGCCCCATCCTTGCCGCCATACTTGCTCTTGCCGCCACACAGAAATCGCTGGATTACGGCACCCTGCTGCTCGCGGTTTATGCCTTGGGGCTCGGCATCCCATTTCTGCTCACCGCTTTTGCCGTTGATCCATTTCTCCGATTTCTGTCCCGTTTCCGGCGCCATTTGCGCAAAGCCGAAATCGCCGCAGGGGGACTTCTGGTCGCGACCGGAGTGCTTATTTTTACCAATAGCCTAGGCCAGATCGGCCTGTATTTGCTGCAGGCGTTCCCGCGCCTCGCCAAGATTGGCTGAGCAGGCGCTGAAACTGGTGCTGCGCCGCAACAATTGCTTGAACGGGGTTCGCAACGAAGGGTAAAAAAGAGGCAATTAAAACAGGTCGGAGGTCGTCCGTGAGCGTCCCCGTGCGCCAAACCCGTATGAGCGTACCCGACATCGTGGCGCGGAAAGGCGGCGTGCCCCTTGTCTGCCTCACCGCCTATACCACGCCGATCGCGCGGCTGCTCGATCCTTACGTCGATCTTCTTTTGGTCGGTGATTCTCTCGGCATGGTGATGTATGGCCTCGAGACCACCGTCGCGGTTACGCCGGAGATGATGATCGCCCATGGCCAGGCGGTGATGCGCGGAGCAAAACACGCCTGCGTCATCGTCGATCTGCCCTTTGCGAGCTACCAGGAATCGCCGCAGCAGGCATTTCGCACCGCGGCGCGCATTCTCGCGGAGACCGGCTGTACCGGCGTCAAGCTCGAAGGCGGCGCCGAGATGGCTGAGACGGTCCGTTTCCTTACCGAACGCGGCGTCCCGGTGATGGGACATGTCGGTCTTCTGCCACAGATGGTCAATCGCGAAGGCCGCTTCCGTGCCACGGGGCGTACGGCCGGCGAAGCGCGCCGGATTGTGTCGGACACTCGCGCCATCGCCGATGCCGGCGCCTTTTCAATCGTCATCGAGGGAACCATGGAGTCAGTTGCCCGCGAGGCAACCGCGGCTTCGTCGGTCCCTACCATTGGCATCGGCGGTTCACCCGCCTGCGACGGCCAAATTCTGGTAAGCGACGATCTGTTTGGCCTGTTCTCCGACTTCAAGCCGAAATTTGTCAAGCGTTATGCCGAAATCGGCCCTGCCATCGCTGCTGCTGCGGCGGCCTATGCGGAAGACGTGCAGGCCCGGCGCTTCCCCGGGCCGGAGCATTGCTTCATGGCGAAAAAAGCCGAATAACCGGGACCCGCGAGCACGCACGTGACAGGAAGCGTTGCGATCGTCCGCGCCATCGCCGAGCTTCGCCGCGACATCGCCGCATGGCGGAAGCAAGGTTTCCGCGTTGCGCTAGTGCCGACCATGGGTGCCCTACATGCTGGGCATATTGCCTTGGTGAGCGAGGGTCTGCGCCAAGCCGACCGCGTCGTGGTTTCCATTTTCGTCAATCCCAAGCAGTTTGGCCGGAACGAGGACTTCAGCCGTTACCCGCGGCATGAAACGGAGGATCGCAAAAAGATCGCTCATGCCGGCGCGCATCTCCTCTTCGCGCCTGAGGTTGATCACATCTATCCCCCGAATTTCTGCACTACCGTCACGGTCGAGAGCCTCTCTGATTGTCTCTGCGGCCGCTTCCGGCCGGGACATTTTTCCGGCGTCGCAACGGTTGTCACCAAGCTCCTGCTGCAGGCGCTGCCCGATGTGGCCCTGTTCGGCGAAAAGGACTACCAGCAACTCCTGGTGGTCCGCCGCTTAACACGTGACCTCGACATTCCCGTCCGGATCGTCGGCGTGCCAACGGTGCGCGAAGCCGACGGCCTTGCCCTGTCCTCGCGCAACCGATACCTCACGGCCGCGGAGCGCGCGACCGCAGCGGTCATCCACCGAACGCTCCGCGCGACGGCTATGGCGCTGAAAAGCGGCGGCGGGCCGGCGGCTCCATTATTAGCCCAGGCAGAAACGAGCCTTCTCGCCGCCGGTTTCACTCGTGTGGATTATTTCGAACTTCGCGACGGAGAGACGCTGGGCGATCTCACTCACGCCGCCCCCGGCGCACGGCTTTTCGTCGCCGCCTGGCTCGGCAAGACACGCTTGATCGACAACCTCGCGCTCGCCGCCGCGTGAGACACAACGCGACTTAACGCCCGCCGCTCGATGGCCGCTTCGCGCCCGCGATCAGACTTGCTCCGGCAAGGCCGTCGGGCGATGCGCCTCGGGACTCGTTTGCTCAAGGCTTTGGCGCAGTACCGCATCCTGCAGCTTGCGGAAGGCGCGATGCTCGATCTGCCGGACCCGCTCCTTGGTGATGCCGAGGCGCGCGCCGAGTTCCTCCAATGTCGAATACTCTTCGCGCAGCCGCCGAGCCCGGATGATAAGCCGCTCGCGATCGGTGAGCGAATCGAGCGCCGAGACAAGCCAGCGATGCTCGATCTCGCCGTCGCGGTGTTGGATCGCAGTTTCCTCCGGTGTTGGCGCTGAATCGACGAGGAAATCCTCCCACTCGTCGGTGCCGTCGAGACCGACCGGATCGTTCAGCGACTGATCGCGCCCGGCCAGCCGCTCCGCCATGGCGCTCACCTCGCGCGCCGATACTTTCAGATCGGCAGCGATCTTGTCACCCACTGGCCCGCTCAAGCCGACCGCGCCGGCCGGCTCGAGCTTAGCGCGAAGCCAGCGTAGATTGAAGAACAGCGTCTTTTGCGCCGCCGAGGTGCCGGTGCGGACGATCGACCAGTTGCGCAGCACGAATTCCTGCATCGCCGAGCGGATCCACCAACTTGCATAAGTCGAAAAGCGCACTTCACGCGACGGCTCGAACCGGGCCGCGGCCTGCATCAGGCCAACATTGCCTTCCTGCACCAGATCGCCGATCGGCAAGCCGTATTGGCGGAATCGCCCTGCGATGGACACCACGAGCCGCAGATAGGCGCTAACCAACTCGTGCAATGCCTTCTCGTCGCCGTCTTCCCGCCAGCGCTGGGCCAGCTCGAACTCGCGCTCCTGGGTCAACAAGGGCCGATCCATCGCCGCCGCGACGTAGCTGCGGTTGCGGCGGGTCGCCTGGGTCGATTCGCTATGGGTGGCCATCACCAACGCTCCTTGCCGCGGCCGCCACCAAACCTATGAAGCGTGTTGGCCGGAGGGCTTTTCCAAAACTGTTGTCGAGTCGATACTACAAGCCGATGGCGCCCTCTTGCAAGAATAATATTGAATCGCTATTATCTCAAAATGTCACAAGACCTGAATGTCGTCCCGCGTCGGATCGCGCAGCTGGTAGATCGGTTGACGCGACTAAGCCGCGATCTTCAATTCTGCGAAGGGCTTAATCCCGCCCAATGGGAGGCGCTCCGATTTCTCGCCCGGGCCAATCGGTACTCTCGTTCACCGAGCGCGCTTGCCGCTTTTCTAGGCACAACCCGCGGGACCGCATCGCAGACCCTCATTGCTCTGGAAAACCGTGGTTTGGTTACACGCCGCCGCGGCACGGGCGACGGCCGGACGCGAGCGCTTGATCTGACGCCCGAGGGCGAGGCGCTGCTTTGTCGTGACCCTATTCTCGCGGTCGAGGAAGCGGCCAAGGACCTACCGCAAGAGATCGAGATCGCGCTCGTGCGGGGCTTAAGCCGCCTCGCCCACGAACTGGAAAGCCGGGCTGGAGCCAAAACCTTCGGCGTCTGCCGCGATTGCAGCCTGCTTTGCCTTGCAGCGGTCAAGATGAACGCAACGGAGGCAATCGTACCTCGCTGCGGCCTCACCGGTGACCATCTGAACGACAGCGATCAAGCCCGCATCTGCATCGACTTTCATCGCGCCAACGCCTGAGGCAAAAGCTGGTCGCGTCCGGCGAAGATTGGCGCAACCCGCAACGGCGAGGAGTGCGCCGGGTTTTCGGCCTTGCCATCCCCTCGCCCCGCTTCTACCTTGCCGTTACATCATTCTCGTTTCCGCCGCGATTTGGCGTGAGAACTCCATACGTTAAGTTAGCGCAGGATTTCATGAAATTCGAAGGTACCGATAGCTATGTCGCCACCGACGATCTGATGGTGGCCGTCAACGCCGGCATCACGCTCGAGCGGCCGCTTTTGGTCAAAGGTGAGCCCGGCACTGGTAAAACCGTTCTCGCCTACGAGATCGCCAAGGCCCTCCATCGTCCCTTGATCGAATGGCATATAAAATCAACCACCAAGGCGATGCACGGACTTTATGAATATGACGCGGTCTCGCGGCTCCGTGATTCCCAGCTCGGCGACGAGAAAGTACACGATATCCGCAATTACATCGTGCGTGGCAAGTTGTGGGAAGCCTTCGTCGCCGGCGAGCGGCCTGTTCTGCTGATCGACGAGATCGACAAGGCTGACATCGAGTTCCCCAATGATCTGCTTTTGGAACTCGATCGCATGGAGTTCTACATCTACGAAACGCGCGAAACGGTGAAGGCCCGGCATCGCCCGATCGTGGTCATCACTTCAAATAACGAGAAAGAACTGCCGGACGCGTTTCTTCGTCGCTGCTTCTTCCACTACATCCGCTTTCCCGACACCGAAACCATGCAGCGGATCGTCGCGGTGCATTTCCCCGACATCCAACGCGAGCTGGTGCGCGAGGCGCTGACGCTGTTCTACGAGATCCGCGAGACGCCGGGCTTGAAGAAGAAACCCTCGACCTCGGAGCTGATCGACTGGCTTAAGCTCTTGATGGCGGAAGATCTTTCACCCGAAGTCTTGCGCCAGCGCGACCCGAATAAATTGATCCCGCCGCTTCACGGCGCACTGCTAAAAACCGAACAAGATGTTCATCTCTTCGAGCGGCTGGCGTTTATCGCCCGGCGCGAGCGCAATCACTGAATCGATCCGCGAACGGCCATGTTCGTCAACTTCTTCTTCGAGCTTCGCCAAGCTAAGATTCCAGTCAGCCTCCGCGAATATCTCACGCTGCTTGATGCGGTGAAGGCCGGTCTCGCAAATTGGCGCGTCGAGGATTTCTATTATCTTAGCCGCTCGGCGCTGGTAAAAGACGAACGCAATCTCGACAAGTTTGACCGCGTGTTTGGTCATTGCTTCAACGGCCTCGAATTTCTCTCAGACGAAGAAGTCACCGAAATCCCGGAAGAATGGCTGCGCAAGCTCGCCGAAAAGGTGCTGACTCCGGAAGAGATGGCGGCGATCAAGTCGCTCGGCGGCTGGGAGCAATTGATGGAAACGCTAAAGGAGCGGCTACGCGAACAGAAGGGCCGTCACCAAGGCGGCAACAAATGGATCGGGACCGCGGGCACCTCACCTTTCGGCGCCTATGGCTACAATCCAGAAGGCATTCGCATCGGCCAGGACGAGTCACGCCATCGCCGAGCGGTAAAGGTTTGGGATAAGCGTGAATATCGGAATCTCGATGATTCCGTCGAACTCGGCACACGCAACATCAAGGTCGCGCTCAGACGGTTGCGTCAGTTCGCGCGCGAAGGTGCCGATCTCGAGCTCGATCTCCCGGATACGATCCGTGCCACCGCGAGCAACGCGGGATATCTCGACATTAAGATGGTGCCGGAACGGCACAACACGGTGAAGGTTCTGGTCCTCTTCGACATCGGCGGCTCGATGGACGATCACGTTCGTCTATCGGAAGAGCTGTTTTCGGCGGCGCGGGCCGAATTCAAACATCTCGAGTTCTTCTACTTCCACAACTGCCCCTACGAGCGGCTTTGGAAGGACAACCGCCGGCGTCATACCGAACATCTGCCAACCTGGGAAACGATCCACACCTATGGCTCGGCGTACAAGTTGATCTTCGTCGGCGACGCCACCATGAGCCCCTACGAGATCGTCTACCCGGGCGGTAGCGTCGAGCACTGGAACGAGGAACCGGGCCAAGTGTGGCTACAGCGTCTGCTGGACACCTATCCGAAAGCGGCTTGGCTCAACCCAGTGGCGGAGAAGTATTGGGACTACACGCCCTCCGTACAGCTTGTCCGTCAACTCATGGGCGGGCGCATGTTCCCGTTGACCCTGGTCGGTCTCGAAAGTGCGATGCGCGAACTCACCCGCTAGCACCCGCTCGTCCGGCACCACGATACGTGAGCAATGGCGTAACCCCGTTTCGAGGTTATCCCCCTCATAACACGCAGTCGCCGGCGCAGGATTTCGCCGGCCGGGGCGTGTAGATAGGCACACAAATAGCCCCTCCCATCTCCAGAGGAGTCCTATCGATGCACCGATCCGTGATCGCCGCTGCTTTCGCCATCGCCGTGAGCGGCGCTGCGCTTTCCCTTATTACTAATCCGGCCATGGCGTCACCGCATCCATGGCAGGGCCCGCCAATCTCAATGATAGCCGGCCGTATCGCCTTCCTTAAGGCTGAACTCGGCATCACCCCAGCCGAGGAATCACTATGGAAGCCCGTAGCGGCCGCGATGCGCCAGAGCGCCGGTGAGCGGCAGCAACTGCGACGGGAATTCCACGACGCCTACGCGGGCAAGACGCCAAACGCCATAGAGCGTCTTGACCTCCGCCTGAAAGGGGCGAAAGCCCATGCCGACGACCTGAGCCGCTTTGCGACTGCATTCAAGCCGCTCTATGCCAGTCTCAGCCCGAAGCAAAAGCACATCGCCGACGTGCTTTTCAGCCGTTTCGGGCAACGCCACCAATATCGGGGCGGGCGATGATCAGACGGCAACTCAGCGTCGGTTGAGAAAATTGAGCGGCAGACCGGGCCGCGGCCAATCCATGGCGACCAGCCGGCCGCTCGACGAGAGCGTGATATAGGCGGTCTGCAAATCCGCACCGCCGAAGCAGATATTGGTGGTCAAGGGATCGGGCACAGAGACGCGCTCGATCCCCCCGCCATCCGGTGAGACAATGGTGATTCCTCCGGCCCCGATGGTCGCGACACAGATATTGCCGCCCTCCTCTATGGCCAGTGAATCGAATAATTGGTAGCCGGGAAGGCCAGTCACGAGCATCCCGCGCAGCCAAGGTAACTCATCCCAAGTGCGGCGAATTTTCCCGGGTTCCTCGATTTCGAAGGACCAAAGCCGACCAGTGTCAGTTTCTGCCACGTAGAGCCGGTCTTCGGTCGGTGACAGACCGATGCCATTCGGCGCTTCAAGGGGAAATATCGCCTGCCTGATCGCCGACCCGTCAGCCTGCGCATAATACACGGCGCCACGATCGCGCGTCCGCCGGTGCGTCTTGCCGTGATCGGTGAACCAGAAGCCGCCCGCCGAATCGAAAACCAAGTCATTCGGACCGCACAGCGGCGTGCCGTCGCATTCTGTATATAGGCGCTCGACCGCGCCGCTAATGAGATCGACCCGTTCGATTCGGCCACCGCTATAGGTGTCGCAATCGGCAAGACCGGGATAGAGCTCGCCGTCTCGATCAAGCCAGTGATTGCCGCCGTTGTTACAGAGATAACATTTGCCGTCCGGCCCGATCGCCGCGCCATTCGGGCCGCCACCAGGGCGGGCGACCACTTCCTTTCGGCCGTCCGCAGTGATCCGGGTGAGATGACCGGCGGCGATTTCGACCAGAAGGACAGAACCATCCGCCATTGCGATCGGCCCTTCAGGAAAGCGAAGGCCGTTCGCGATCTCGCGCCAGTCCGTCATCCTAGAAGCCATTTACGGGCGCTGTGTTGTCCGCCGTTCGTCACGACCGACCCCGGCATGAAAATGGTGGGCGCGACTGGGATTGAACCAGTGACCCCTTGCATGTCAAGCAAGTGCTCTCCCGCTGAGCTACGCGCCCCCAAAAGCTCCCGCTTTTTATGCGGAAGAGGGCGCCAATGCAAGCGTCGTAGCCAAGCCTTTCAGGCTGGCTCGGTCGAGCGCGGCCGGCCGAGCGGCTTCAGCATGCGTTCGACTTCGCGCACCAGATCACGCAGGTGAAACGGCTTCGACAGGACGCGGGTTGGAGCAGCGAATCCCCCGGTGCGGCGCACCGCCACCGCGGCAAAGCCAGTGATGAACATGATTGGCAGCTTCGGATCGATCGTCGCGGCCCGCTCGGCAAGCTCGATTCCGTCCATTTCAGGCATCACGACATCTGCGAGCAAGAGGTCAAATCGGCTCTCGGCCAGTACCGGGATGGCTTCGTTGCCGCTTCCCACCGCGATGATCTCATGTCCAGCCCGTTGCAACGCCCGCTCTAGGAAGAAACGGAGCGACTCGTCGTCTTCAGCAATCAGGATGCGAGCCATAGATGTGCCTTTCGCAACGGCAGAGGCCAGCTTTTCAACCTCCTTGCAGGATACCGGCACGGTCGATCAAAGCAAGCGCCGAGCGGACGAACCTATGATATCCTCTGGCAGATGTATGCCGATCCAACGCCGCAGGGGGACGGCACGCGGCCCCCCGTCGATGTTTGCCCGCCCAAGCAACAGCTTCAGGCGGTTATCTATGCTTCACCCCACAGCGGCCGATACTACCCGCCGGAACTTTGCGCCGCGACGCGTCTCGAGCTTCGGCGGCTCCGTCGCTCCGAGGACAGCTTCGTCGACGAGATTTTCGCCGCCGCGCCGGAGCGCGGCGCGCCGCTCTTGAAAGCCCTTTTCGCCCGTGCCTACTGCGACCCCAATCGTGAAGCTTACGAACTCGATCCTGCGATGTTCAAGGATCCGCTGCCGTCTTTCGTCAACACCGCAAGCATCAAGGTCGCGGGCGGGCTCGGCACCATCGCTCGGATCGCCGGCTCCGGCGAAGAAATCTATAGCCGCAAGCTCACCTTCGCCGAAGCCGAACAACGCATCGCCGATTGCTACCGTCCGTATCATCGCTCCCTGCAAGAATTGGTCAAGGTTACCCAAAGGCATTTCGGATTCGCGATCATCCTCGATTGCCATTCCATGCCTTCAACCGACGGACACGACACGGAAACCCGGCCCGATTTCGTTCTTGGCGACCGCTTCGGCACCGCTTGTGCGCCTGGCTTGATCGAAATCGTGCGAAGCGTGCTGGAGGCCCAGGGCTACAGCGTCGCGCGCAACTGGCCCTATGCCGGAGGATTTACCACTCAGCACTATGGACGGCCGAATAGGGGGTTGCACACGCTCCAGATCGAGATCAATCGGGCGCTCTATATGGATGAGGAGGCGATCGAGCCCACTGCGGGCCTGCCTCGACTCGCCGCCCATATGGCGGCCTTGATCGAGACCTTAGAACGGCTCGACCCAGCGCTATTCACGCCCGCGGTGGCATAGCCCCGGCAACGGACGACCGGACGGGCTACCGCGCCGACATGGCGGCGGCCGGCCTCGTGGCGGGGCGCCTGCGGAGCCCGCAGCCGTAAACTCAGAAAAAAGGGGCTGCCTTCTCACGAAGGCAGCCCAAGTCTAGGGAGGAAACGCCCAGGAAGGGCATGCAGCAACGTTCGCGAATACGTCGGTTACTGCAATGCACAATATAATTGGTTCGACGCCTTTTGCCAAGAGCCTTTGAAATCTTTTTCATGTTTTTGATTTTTGTGACAATTTCGCCACTTATGTCACGGTTCGCCACCACAGACAATGATGCGGCGCAGCAAAAACCATCTTGAAATCAACGAACTATCCGTCGTTTGTAATACCAGATGAAGAAACTACCAAAAGTTGCTTTTGGGTTGAACCGATGATGGCGCGAGCAGCGCGCCTTGGACCCGGAATGTTCCTTATCCTGTGGCCGTGGAGGGCCGCGAATCGGCAATCCGATCCTCAGCCCCATGAAAGGCGAAAAATATCGAGGAAGGGGCTGACGACCCGTCGGGGCCCTGGTGAAGTTCGTCGCCGGGTCCGCTAATGGACGCCGCGGATGAAGCTGAGCATCACGGCGGCCAGCATGACCAGGATATACAGCTGCAAAGCCCAGAACGCCACCCGATACCATCCGGTCGGCCGTTGCCGGGCGACTGGAGGAAGCGGGCGATCCCAACCCTCTTCATGCAGAAGGTGCTCAATCGCCGCATCGGTGTAGGCCTCAAAATCCCGCATTGCCACGCCCTCTCTTAGAAGGCTCTACAAAAGCCGTGGAAAGAGCGTCGCGATCCCGAATAGGCCATTGCAGAGAATCAGAAACGCCATGATGCCAAGAGCCAATGCATTGCGGCCCGCCGTGTTCACATGCTCGCCCATCAGCTCGCGGTCGTTCAAAAGCATAAGCAGGAACAGCATTGCCGCCGGCATGAAGATTGTGGCGACAACCTGAACCAGAAGATTCAGGAAGCCAAGAGGCACGTTGGGCAAAAGCACCACGATCCCGGCAGCAACCGTGCCCAGGATGCCGGGCAGATAAAAGCCAAGGGCCTGACGGGGGTCTTCGTTCAACGATCGTGGCAGGTCAAACGCCTCGCCGATCGCCCAGCACGTCGACGTGGTGATGACGATGGCCGCGACCAAGCCCGCCTCAACGAGGCCGAGCGCAAAGAGCGCGGTCGCCGTCTCGCCGATGGAGGCGCGGACTGACGTGAGAATCTGCTCGATCTGGAAGTTCTGCGCTCCTGGCAGGCCGTGAATCGTCTGGCCGGTAATGACTATGATCGCCGAAGCAACCAGAACCATGGCGCCAACACCGAGCGCAAGGTCGCGTCGCCCTGCCGGAATATCCTGTGGCAACAGGCCCTTGTCCACGACGCTCGATTGCTGAAAGAACAGCTGCCAAGGCGCGATGGTAGTGCCGATATTGGCCGAAACGACCACCAGGAACGAGGCCGTGAGCATGCCGCCCGAGACGCCCCAATCACCGAAGGCTCGCCCTACGGCAGCCCAGTCTGGATGCGAAGCGACGGCGATGGGCACGAACACCATGTTCAGGACCGCCATGAACAACGCGATCCGCTCCCACGTCCAGTAGCGGAGAAAGACCAGGGTGAACGCGACGAAGGCAACCGCGATCGGAACCGTGAGAAAGGGCGAAAGGCCAAACACCGCGCTCCCGACCCGAATGCCGATGAACTCGGTCATCAGGGTCAGGACATTGGCAGCGACGAGGTCGATGAGGGAAAACGCACCCCAGAAAGGCCCATAGCGCTTCCAGATCAACTCGGCGTGGCCGCGGCGCGTCACCGCGCCGAGCCGAATGGTCATTTCCTGCACCACATAGGCCATGATGCCAAGAAGCAGCGTTAGCGGCAGGAAGAAGCCGATACCATAAGTGGCGCCGGTCTGCGCATAGGTGATGACGCCGCCTGCATCATTGTCCCCGAGCATGACGAGAACACCGGGGCCGACCAGGGCAAGGGTCAAAAGAAGCCGCGCTCCAATCGTGCGAGGACGGCGGCGAAGCTCGGCAACATGGAGACGATCGCGCAAGCGCTCGCGCAGCGACGCCGGCAAATCCGCGTACCGACCCCTACGCCGGGAGATCGTGACGAGCTCGTCCTCGGCCTGAACCGACATTGCATCTCCCCTATCCCGGCGCTACTACCGGCGCCAGGATTGAGCGACAGACATACCGCTGAGCAAACCGCGAGCGAAATGTCGACTTGCTCCGTGGCTCCGTCGTAATTCTGTTCTGGCAGAAACAGCCGATTTCCGGCTTGGTTCCGCCGCCTCGCCCTCAGGCTGGCGGCGGCACAAATGGGAGGTGCGCGACCAGCCCTCAGGCGGATCCTATGTGACTACAGTCGGTGTCCATTTAGAGTTGATGGCTCCTTGCGATACGCACTGCCAACATCGCCTTGTAGCCCGCCGGTCAACGACGGTCAACCGCCGAATCACGGCGACGGCTCGGAAACCAGCGCCCTCGCAACAATTCTTAGGGGTGCTCCGCGGCAGCCGACGCGGCCCCTCCTCGTGCGCCTTGCACAATCCGCATCGCGGCCGCGATCATGCCTGCCATATCGGCGAAATTCCCCGGGACGATCAGCGTAGTGCCCTGCTTTGCGACCTGTCCGAAAGCGCCGACATACTGCTCGGCGACGCGCAAGTTCACGGCCTCGATGCCGCCGGGCTCTCGGATCGCCGCCGCCACGCGGGCAATCGCTTGGGCGGTTGCTTCCGCCATCAGGGTAATCGCCCGCGCATCGCCCTGGGCGCGGTTGATGGCGGCCTGCTGAGCGCCCTCCGATTGGCGAATCGCCGCCTCCTTCTCGCCCTCCGCCACGTTGATCTTGGTCTGGCGCTGCCCCTCCGAGGTTGCGATCACCGCGCGCTTCTCACGCTCCGCAGTGATTTGCTTCTGCATCGCCGTCAGAACCGTTTGCGGCGGCGTGATGTCGCGGATTTCATAGCGCAACACCTTAACGCCCCAGCTCAGGCTGGCAGCGTCAAGAGCCTGGATCACGGCATGATTGATATCCGTGCGCTCTTCAAGCAACCGGTCGAGCTCACGCTTGCCGACCTCGGAGCGAAGCGAGGTCTGCGCCAGCTGGATGATCGCGGTTTCGTAATTCGTGGCGCCATAGGAGGCGAGCTTTGGATCGGTCACCTGATAATAGAGATTGCCGTCGATCTCGACCTGGGTGTTGTCTTTCGTGATACAGACCTGCGGCTGCATATTGAAAGGCACCTCCTTCAGGACATGCCTGTAGGCGACACGATCGATAACGGGGATGATCAGGTTAAGGCCAGGATTGAGGATGGCATGGAACCGCCCGAGCCGTTCCACCACCCAAGCCGATTGTTGCGGCACCACCCGGATGCCCCGGCCAAGCACGACGATGACGACAACCACGACGGCGGCGAGAATCGGCAGTCCCACGGCATCCATGACCTATTTCCTCCTCTTGAGAAGCAAGACATTCGCCTCGGTGCCGATGACAGTGAGCCAATCGCCGGCTTGCGGCGGCATGCCGGACACCAACCGGGCGTCCCATTCGGTGCCGCGGTGCACGACCCGGCAACGCCCGTCCGACTCGGCCCGCACCACCTGAACCAACGCGCCGATATCGAGTGAGTCGTTGCCGCCGCTCTGCGCGTTGCGGCGCAACTTGTAGACCAGCACAAAGCCGCCGATGCAGACGGCGCCGAAGACGGCGATTTGCGACAAAGGCGCGAGCTCCGGAGCAAACTCCAACGCCGCTGCCACGGTGCCAGCTGCAAGGCCGAGCACAAGCAAATAGAGCGTGCCGGTGAAGATCTCGGCGACGATCAGCCCGCCGGCAAGCGCCGCCCATAACACCGATTGCGACATTCCCCCTCCCCCCGTCTCGTTTCAGCCGAGGGTCCGCGGCACCCCGTGCCGGACTTTAGCTGCATTGCGGTGAATTATACCGGGAACCGCGTAAAAGTACCCGGTGCTTCAAGAGGGCAAAATAAAGCAGTGTTCACTGGCTGCCCATGGCTGGCGGTGATCTTCGTGACGCGAAATGGAGACGGGCGTCGTCCCGGAGCGATGGCGCTGAAACCTAAGCGCAGTGGCTTACCGGCGTGGCGGACCGACGATCGCCTGATAGACCGCGTGGCGCAGCAGATAACGGTAATGAAGCCGTTCCGCCGGCGCCTGCATCATCTTGATCGCCACCAGTTCCTCTACCGGATCGATCCAGAAATAGGTCCCGGTAACGCCGCTCCAGAAATGGTCGCCGACCGATCCCGGTAGCGGATTGCGCCCGGGATGGGTACGGACCGCGAAGCCGAGGCCAAAACCGTAACCGAGATCCCGCGTCGGTGCGACCGCCCCGAACATCGCCCGGACGCCCGAGCCGTATTGCACATGCGGAGGCAGATGATCGGAGCACATCAACTGAACGGAAGCGGGCGAGAGCAGGTGCACGCCTTGGAACACGCCGCCCGCGCGCATCATCTCGGCGAAGCGAAGATAGTCGGCGGCGGTCGAGAGCATGCCGCCACCACCCGAGATCCAACTCGGCCGCTTGGTCGCATCCGCAGCCCCGAAGGGCGGACGCTTGCCGGTTGCCGGATCGACTTGCGGCACGGCGACGCGGCGGCTGTCGCGATGGAAGAAGCCCGAATCCACCATGCCGAGCGGCTTTAGAATCCGCGCGTCGAGGAACGCATCAAGCTCTTGACCGGAAATCGCCTCGATCACGGCACCGAGTACGTCGGTCGACATACCGTATTCCCAGGTGCTGCCCGGTTGATAACGCAACGGCAATTGCGCAAGTTTCGCTACCAGATCGGCATTGGTTTGGCTGAAATCCAAGCAGTTCTGATCGCGGTAAGCCCGATGCACGAGCGAATCGCCGAAGGCGCCATAAGTCAGGCCCGACGTATGCCGCATGAGGTCTTGCACCGTCATTTCGCGTGCGGGCGCTTCGAGCCCCAGCATAAGCTTGCCGCCAGCGCCGATACGCTCGACCCCGACCTTGAGGTCCGTTAGCTTCGGAAGATAGCGTGAGACCGGATAGGCAAGCTGGAGCTTGCCTTCTTCCGCCAAGATCATCGCCGCCGCCGACACCACGGGCTTGGTCATTGAGGCGATGCGAAAAACGTTGTCCGGCGCCATCGGCGCCTTGGCCTCGCGGTCGCGATACCCGAGTGCCTCGAAATAGACCGCCTTGCCGGCGCGGGCGATGAGGATGACGGCACCCGGGATCGAACCCTTGTCGATTTCCGCCTGAAAGATGGCGGTAATGCGCTGAAGCCGTTCGGCGGAAAAACCGACGGTCTCCGGATCCTTGACCCACGGCAACCCCACATTCTTGGCGTCGCTTTGCGCTGCGGCCTTTATTTCCCCCGACTTGGCCACAGGCTTTCCCCGGGCCGCTCTCTCGGCCGCCTTTGCGGCTCCTTTCGTCGCCGTCATTACCCTCCCCATAGCAACCCGCGCACGGAATCGCCCGGAACGACCGACCCGGGGTGGCTTTCGCCACGATTTGCAGGCAAGTCTATCAGGAGTTTCAGCCCGCCGCCAAGGCGAGCACCGTCCGCCGACGGCGCGGTCAGATATCCGACCGCTCGCCGTGGCGGCCTTTGCCAGCCGCAAAGCGGTCGGCGCCTACGCGGCCTTCTGCCTCGAACGCGGCAATTCCGTGGCTGAACTCATCGCGCATTGCCGCGCGCGTCGAAAGGCCATATTGCCGATAGACGGAAGCGCGATCGGCGCGGAGACAGCTTTGCGGAAAACGAGCGATGTCGTGGGCATAATCTTCGGCCGCAGTGCGAACCTCGCCGTCCGCTACGACCCGTTCGCAAAGACCAATCGCGAGCGCTTCCTGCGCGTCGACCTTGCGTCCGGTGAGAATGAGATCGAGGGCGCGCCCCATGCCAATAAGTCGTGGCAGCCGCACCGTACCGCCATCGATCAAAGGCACACCCCAGCGCCGACAATAGACACCGAAATAAGCGCTCTCCTCCATGATGCGGATATCGCACCAAAGGGCGAGTTCCATGCCGCCGGCCACGGCGGGGCCCGAGATAGCCGCGATGACCGGCTTCGAAAGAACGAGGCGCGACGGCCCCATCGGACCGAACGGCGCATCGGTGGCCTCGTCATCCGGATATCGCAATGCCGCGAGTCGCTCTCGCGCGTTGCCCTCGGCAACACTTTTGAGGTCGGCGCCGGCGCAAAACGCGCCGTTCGCACCGAAGAAGACCGCCACATCGGCACTCCCATCGCCTTCGAAGGCAAGAAAGGCCTCGGCGAGCGCCTCGGCGGCTCTAGCGTCGACCGCGTTTCTTACCTCGGGTCGCGACAGGATCACGGTCGTGACGCGTCCCGATTTTTCGATTGAAATTTCGGCCATCGTTCTTATTCCCGCTCTCCGGTTCCGGAGTTCCACGCAATCGACGGATAATATTGCGGCGCCTCACGCCGATCGAACATGCCATAATCGCGGATAATTCGCACCTCGCAGCGTTGCCCTTCCGCGTCGGGCGCGAAAGAGGTCGCGACCACCTCAGCAGACGCAAGAACAAGGAACTTGCCGGACGTAATAATGCTTTGGAGCACGTCCCATTCGGTGAATTGAGCCACAGTGGAAACGCCGAGCCTCGCGGTGAGTGCTGCCGCATCCGCGCGCGAAGATTTTCCTGCCGGTAGCCGCCGATCGATCAAGACCAAGCTCTTCGCCATGCCGACTTCCGTGACGTCGCCGTGGTATTCGGACAGCGCTTGGCCCAAAGGCGTTTCGCTATCTCCCAAGACTTCGCCGACACGAAGATGGTAGTCGGCAAAAATCTCCGATCGCCCTTTTATTTGCGCGTGAT
>JBJKQL010000102.1:0-5319 GCA_046705265.1 Ferrovibrionaceae bacterium | reverse complement strand
CAACGCACTGGAGAAGTTCATCGGGCTCGGATCGGCGTTGAGGCGTGCAGCCATCCGCTCCACGTTCTTTTGCTTACGCTCGGCGATCTCGGTCAGCCACGCGGCACTCGGCTTGATTCGTCCCGGCTTCAACGCGGCGTTGAAGGCAGCAAGCACCGACTTGATATCGCCAACGACCGGCGCGGCAATGGCCCGGTTGCTGTCCATTTCGGTCGCCGAGATGTCAACCTGCACAAATCGTGTGTTCTCCGACCAAAGCGGGGCTCTACCGTGCGAGAGGAGCCAGTTCAGGCGTGCTCCAACCAGCATGACCACGTCAGCTTGGCCGATCGCGTAGGAGCGAGCGGCGGCGGCCGATTGTGGATGGACGTCGGGCAGAAGACCCTTTGCCATTGACATGGGGAGAAACGGCATTTGGGTCGATTCGATAAAGGTGCGTATCTCATCGTCCGCCCGCGCATAAGCGGCGCCCTTGCCGAGGATGACAAGAGGTCGCTGCGCTGTTGCCAAAAGGTCAATGGCGCGCGTGATCGACTCGGGTGCCGGCACCTGGCGCGGCGCGGGGTCGATGACTTTAACCAGCGATTTCTTGGCCGACTCGATATCGAGGCCTGCGCCCAGAACCTCAGCCGTGAGGTCGAGATAGACGCCCCCTGGCCGCCCGGAAACGGCGGCTCGTATCGCCCGCGCGATGCCAATGCCGATATCTTGTGGCCGGTTCACGCGGTAGGCCGCCTTGGCGTAGGGTTTGGCGGCGTTCATCTGGTCGAGTTCTTCGTAGTCCCCCTGCTCGAGATCCACGATTGCCCGGTCGCTCGACCCGCTGATCAAGACCATCGGGAAACAGTTGGTCGTGGCATTGGCCAAGGCGACCATTCCATTAAGGAAGCCTGGGGCCGAAACCGTGAAGCAAATGCCCGGCTTCTGCGTCAAAAAGCCGGCGATCGCGGCGGCGTTGCCAGCCGACTGTTCGTGCCGAAAGCCGATATATCGGAGCCCTTCACTCTGCGCCAAACGCAACAAGTCGGTAATTGGGATACCAGCAACCCCATAGATTGTGTCAATCCCGTTCAATTTGAGAGCATCCACCACCAGGTGGAAGCCGTCCGTCATTTCCGGAGCGGTCATGTCTTTCACCATTCGAAAAGTGTAGTCAGGGAAAGGAGATGTCCCGCCCTGTGTTGAAATTTTCTCGCCAGATAGCAGGCATCACCAGCTGAGCAGGCTAGGCGACCTTAGCATCCTGTTCAAGGCTTGTATTGTCCGGAAATTAAGTAAAAGTTTCGTGCCGAAACGGCGGTCGCGAGGAAAGGGGCCGATCTGGGTGCCAACTTCGTGCCTCGCGGAAGCCAGGAGCCGCCTTTGAGCTCGGGAGTGTGGCCCATATACCTGCCGGGTGCTAAGGTCGGTCCTAGGGTGGATGCGGCCGATAAGGTCGAAGTATCGTGTCCGTGACCCAGGAAAGGCGCTACCTATGGAAAGCAGTCAGGTGAACCGGTGGTGGCCGGTTTGGGAGGAAAGCCATGACCCAATGGATTCGCTTTGAACGTCAAGGCCATGTCGGCTTTGGCACGCTCCAGGGGGACGTAATATCAATCTACGACGGCGACATGTTCGCCGCGCCTCAGCCTACGGGGGAAACCGCAGGGCTCGGCGAGGTGCGCGTGCTGGCACCGTGCGAGCCGTCGAAAATGGTCTGTCTATGGAACAACTTTCACGAGCTCGCCGCTAAAAATAATTTCTCGGAACCTGAGGAGCCGCTCTATTTCCTCAAGGGCAATAACGCGTTTTGTGCCCCCGGCACACCCATCGAACGTCCGAAGTCTTATACCGGCCGCATCGTCTACGAAGGTGAGCTCGGCGTCGTTATCGGCAAGAAATGCGCGATGGTGAGCGAGGATGAGGCTCCCGGTTATATCTTCGGCTATACCTGCGTCAACGACGTTACTGCCGTTGATCTGCTGAAGAAGGACGCAACCTTCGATCAGTGGGTCCGAGCCAAGAGCTTCGACACCTTTGGGCCCTTTGGCCCCGTAATCACGACGGACGTCGATCCGATGAAGCTTGTCATCCGCACCATCCTCAACAATAAGGAGGTGCAGAATTATCCAGTTGCGGATATGTTCTTTCCACCGGCGAAGCTCGTCGCGATGATCTCGCGTGACATGACGCTTATGCCCGGAGATATCATTTCGTGCGGCACCTCGCTTGGCGTTAGGCCGATGCCCGAGGCCCACAACATCATCGACGTGATCATTGATGGCGTCGGGGCTTTGCGCAATCCCTTCGACCAAGTAGTGCCGAGCCCCTATCTGCTGAAGGAGCCGCCAAAACCGATTCGGATCTGTGTCGTCGGGGCCGGCGCGATTGGCGGCCTGATCGCGGCCAAGCTCGCTCTCGCCGGCAACGCCGTCACGGTAATCGACCTGGGGGCCCATCTGGCCGCGATCAAGGCGAACGGGCTTAAGCTCGAATGGCAGGGGGGCAAGGTCGCGACCGCGACCGTGAAGGCCGTGGACAAGGTGGCTGATGCCGGAAAACAGGACCTCGTTATCCTGGCAGTCAAGGCGCATCACCTCGACAATGCGGCAAGGGACATCGACAAGCTTCTTGACACCGACACCGTCATTATGACTGTACAGAACGGTCTGCCGTGGTGGTACTTTCAGCGACTCGGCGGCAAATACGATAACCGGCGGCTCGAAAGCTTGGATCCGACTGGGATCCTGTCGAAAAAGATTGATGCGAACCGGCTTGTCGGTTGCGTCGTCTATCCGGCGGCCGCTGTGACTGCTCCGGGCGTGATTCACCACGTCGAAGGCGACCGCTTTCCCATCGGCGAACTCGACGGCAGGGACACCGACCGAGTGAAGCTCTTGCACGACGTTCTGATCAAGGCGGGTCTTAAGTCTCGGGTTCTAAAGGATATTCGGTCTGAGATTTGGCTCAAGGCGTGGGGCAATCTATCATTCAACCCGATCAGTGCGCTCACGCATGCGACATTGGTCGAAATTTGCCGTTTTCCCGAGACGCGACATCTGGCTGCGAGAATGATGGAAGAGGCCGAGACGATCGCCCGGAAACTCGGCGTTACCTTCAGGGTTTCGATTGACAAGCGTATTGCCGGCGCCGAGAGCGTCGGTGCGCACAAGACTTCGATGCTGCAGGACGTCGAGGCCGGGCGTGCCCTCGAGACGGAGGCGCTGATCGGCTCGATCCTTGAAATGGCGCGAGTCACGGATACCTCGGCGCCGGCAATCGAGTCGGTCTATGCCTTGGTCAAGCTCTTGAACAAGGTGATGCTGATGGAGGGCGCAGCCGTGAAGGTGGACAAAGTGACGGCCGACGGTGCCGAAGCGGCATGAGGTTGACGACAAGTAACGCGAATCTTAGCTAAAGGTATCAGGCTTGCCGAGTTTGTTCGGGGCGGGACTTGCTTCTTTGAGTTCGCCCCGCTCGGGCGCAGCCTTTTGTAACTGCATGCCCATTATCGTTGCCGTGCCGCGGGCTGGGACGTCTGCCCGGCGCGGCGGCAGGGAAGGGGGGCGTGGACGAGCGCTACTCGGTCGTAGGCGGAATGACATCAAGTCGCTCGGTTCGCGGTTATCACTTCTTTTGCCCTGCTCCGTTACCAGTCAATTGGCCCAGAGCGGCGCTGACGTATCAGGGCCCAATTGAACCGACCTAAAGCACACCCGCGCGCTGCAACTCTGCCATCGATTCATCGGTGAACTCAGCCTTTGGCGCGTCGCCTGCGATGACGAACATCAGAATGGCCTCGTTTGCAGGATCGCCTGCCGTCACATTCTCAAAGCGGCGGGCGACGCCAGGTGGAAACGAGCAGACATCGAGCGGATCCAGATCGACATGTTCTACCGCCCCACGTTCATTCTCCCAACTGCAACGCCAGCGTCCCGTTATGGCGATGAACGTCTCGTTTGTGTCGTGATTGTGCATCATCGGGCCGTGGCCGGGCAACGCGCGGCAGTAGCCAAGATTGAAACCCTCTGAGATCTTGATCGCCGCCAGACGCGCCGCTTCATCGCCCACCGGCGACGTCACCGCTCCGCCACCGTCTGGAGGGGGCTGAAAGCCTATAACGTTGTATAGGATGCGTTCACTTCCCGGCATGCGACTGTCCGGAAGCCCGCCATCGGAGCCTTTCAGGTCTCGGAAGCGCGCGACGCGCCTCAGCATTTCGGCACGCGAAAGTCCTTCTCTCTTAAGTGTTTCGGTCATCTTATGCCTCCTTTCCGCGCATGATAACAAATCACGGCATAATGCCTTGACACTGTGTCTCTGGTGCGCATGGGTGATGTCTCTATCGTTGCTCGAACGCCGTGCGTCCTGAGGCGGCGCCGTCCGCCTATGTTTTCCTAGAAAGCGTTAGATTCGCCATTGGAAGTGGAATGATCTCCGTAGGTCAAGGGGTACCGCCAGTATGCGGCTTGTGTGATGATCCTGTCGAATATGTTGATAGAGTGATGAAGGCTATACCCGCGCGTTCTTGCGCAAGGGCTTAATTCAGTATTGTCATGGTGATCGACGTGCAGGTGCTGTGGGTGCGAAATTTCGAAGGGGGGATGAGCGCCTCAGCGGGAAAATGAAATGACGTGCGGCCCAACCAAGTAAACAATACTACCGATAGCCACCAACATGGCCGGATCGATATCGTGCCAGAGCAACAGGCGGAAGACCGCAAGTGCTATCAAGAGACCGGTGCCGCCGCGGATTGATAGCCGCGCGATTGTATAGATTCCTGACGCCATCAATCCGGTTACCACTGGCGCCATCGCTTTCTGTATCGTCGCCTGCCCTGGTGACTCTTCGAAACGCTTCGCGAGCCGGACGGCGGCCAGGGTGAGTACGCAGTCCGGTGGAAAGAAGGCAAATCCGACGGCGATCGCTCCGACCCCGCCGGCTATCCGGTATCCCATCAACATCACCGTCGTCATCTTTGGGCCAGGTGCCATCTGCCCCAGGCGAAGTCTTATGATTGATGGAAAATTCCGGTGGATCGTGTTCTATATGCCTAAGATGGGCTCGGGCAAGATCATACGACGCGTCTTCGCCGCGATCTCGTCGAACCAGGTTGCGGGCGACGTCTCGATCCCTGCCAATCCGGAGATCGTTGAAGAACCCCGCAAAATGGCAAAGCCGTAACGCGGCACGCGCTGCGGCTGATCCGACGTTTACTAATCAGTTCATAAGTATCTTCACATTGTGTTTGAATTAGTGTATAGTGATTGGATGGCGAGGCAAGACGCGCGCAAGCTGGATCACAAGACGCTGGAAGCGATCAGGATTCGGGCGGTTGAG
>JBJKQL010000101.1:0-22987 GCA_046705265.1 Ferrovibrionaceae bacterium | reverse complement strand
AATCTCGCCAAGCTCGAACCTTCAAAGGGCTCCATGCGTGGAAAGCTCAAGCAGGCTGGTTGGGACAATACCTTCCTCACCCAAATCCTGCTCCAGTTCACAAATGTTCAAATGCGATAGCCCTGCTTCCGCAGACCGGTGACGGAATCGATCCTGTCCTTCACAGGAACCGTCGATCCGGCAACCGGAACGACCTTCGGCCGGGTGGTTGAGACCGGCGGATCCGTCAGTCTGATCCATCAATTCGATACCTATTGGGGCGCGGCGTTCTCCGCCGGCTTCGGTGAACGCACAGGGATTCATGTGGCGGACAACCGTCACCTTTCGGCTGCAGCAAGCCTCGACTATTCGCTGGGTCCGGCACCCTTCAAATATATTTCTATGGGACCTTCTATCAGCACGAGAACTTCCAGCACAACCTGAGCGGGTTCACGTTTGGCAACGGCGGCTATTACAGCCCTCAGTGGTATCACAAGGTCGGCATGGCGCTGAATTTTCAAACGCTCGAGGCACGACACCTCATCGTCAAAGGAAGTGCCTTCGCCGGCTGGCAGACCGCCTTTCAGGCCGCAGCGCCACTCTATCCTCTCGCTCCGACGAATGCGTTTGCACCGGCAAGCCGGGGCTCCGGACCGAATTACTATCTCTCAACAGATGCGATTTATCGTCTGAATGATGATTGGGCACTGCAAGGTGATGTTACCTATCAACGCAGCCCCCAATACAACAGCCTTGTCGTCGGCCTTCAGATCCGCATCGATTTCGGAATTCGCAAGCAGCTTTTCAGCACCGACCTCTGGCCGTCGATGGTCCCGTGATATCCAGCCAAAATCCCAATACGGCTTGCCGGACTTGAGAAACGTCGCGCGCCGGCCGTCTGCGTCCTTTAGCATCAAATCATCGTCCAGATCGCTGACATTATCTCCGACGCCGCGGTCGCCGACCTCGAAATAGGCGACGGGGATATCGCTTGCATTCACCAGATGATGCCCCTCAGCCTTTCCGGCAGGAAAGCCCAAGGTCATACTGGGGCCGCGTTCCTCTTCGCTAACCTCGGGAATGAGCTTGATCCGGGATTCAAGTGTTCGTTTTGTAGGCTACGCCAATGGGGGAGCGCCGACCGCGCGCCAGCTGGAAGCTCAACCAGATTGATGCCGAAATTCCGCGACTCTGCCCCGTCGCCGATGGCTCGCTTGACTCGCACGGAACCCTCGGCCCGTAGGGCGACGGGTAATTCGATCCGATCCATGACGCCAGCGCACCTGCCGGGAAAGCTGAGGAAGGCCCCGAAGAGGTCTTTGCTTCGGTCATAGCTCGATCCATTTCCCCCGAATTGCCAACGGGTAAGAAGCTTGCCGCATCTCCTTGCTAATTTTAGACTTACAGCTAACCAAAGCATAACGGCGTATGAAGGCAAAAGAGCGCAAAGAATGGGAGGATGACATGAGCCGACCTGACTTGAGCTATGTTCATGGCGCAAGTTCGACGCCGCTCATCGGAAAGACCATCGGCGAGTTTTTCGATGAGGCGGCAGCGCGTTGGGCCGACGACGAGGCCCTCGTTGTCCGCTACCAGGGTATTCGGTGGACCTATGCAGAGCTTCGCCACCGTACCGACAACCTCGCGGCGGGGCTCTTAGCGCTTGGCCTCGAACCCGGTGACCGCATCGGCATATGGTCACAGAACTGCGCCGAATGGGTATTGACCCAGTTTGCTACAGCCAAGGCAGGCCTTATCCTGGTCAATATCAACCCCGCATATCGCCGGAGCGAGCTCGAATACGCCTTGAATAAGGTTGGGTGCAAGGCGCTGATCCTGGCTCCTCGCTTTAAGATTAGCGATTATATCGCGATTTTGAGCGAGCTTGCGCCGGAGATCGCAACGGCGAATCCAGGCGCGTTGAAAGCCGAGGCATTGCCGGAGCTCACGACAGTCATCCGTCTCGGCCCCGAACGGACCCCTGGCATGTTCAATTTTGATGTCGTTGAGACCATGGGGGGAACCGCCGAACGCGAGAGGCTAACCGAACTCGCCTCGACGCTCCAGTTCGACGATCCGATCAACATCCAGTTCACCTCGGGGACGACCGGATTCCCGAAGGGAGCGACGTTGAGTCATCACAATATCCTTAATAATGGATTTTTCATCGGCGAGGCGTTGCGTCTCAGCAACAAGGACCGTCTTTGCATTCCCGTGCCGCTCTATCATTGCTTCGGCATGGTGCTCGGCAACCTTGCCTGCCTTACCCATGGGTCTGCCATGGTGTACCCCGCCGAGGCCTTTGAGCCCAAGGCGGTTTTGGAAACCGTACAAGAAGAGCGATGCACGGCGCTTCATGGCGTTCCCACCATGTTCATAGCGGAGCTCGATCATCCGGAATTCAAGTCTTACAATCTCAAAAGCCTTCGCACGGGAATCATGGCCGGATCGCCTTGCCCGATTGAAGTCATGAAACGGGTGCAGAGCGAAATGAACATGCGCGAGGTGACGATCGCCTACGGCATGACCGAGACCTCACCGGTCAGCTTCCAGAGCGCAACTGACGATCCGCTGACGAAGCGGGTATCTACCGTCGGCCGCGTTCAGCCGCACATCGAGGTGAAAATCGTTGATGCACAAGGAAGGATCGTCCCGCGTGGCGTTCCTGGCGAATTTTGCACTCGCGGCTATTCCGTCATGCTCGGCTATTGGAACGATGAGGAAAAGACCGCCGAAGCAGTGGATAGGGCCGGCTGGATGCATACCGGGGATCTTGCCGCCATAGATGCCGAAGGTTATTGCAACATTGTCGGCCGATTGAAGGATATGGTGATCCGCGGCGGCGAAAACGTTTACCCGCGTGAGATCGAGGAGTTCCTTTATCGTCACCCCAAGATTCAGGATGTCCAAGTGGTCGGGGTTCCTGATGCCAAGTACGGCGAGGAGATTTGCGCCTGGATAAAGCTTAAGCCGGGGGCCGACGCCGACCCCGAGGAAATCATCGCATTCTGCCGGGGTCAGATTGCACACTACAAGGTTCCGCGCTACGTGCGCTTTGTCGATGGCTTTCCAATGACCATCACTGGAAAAATCCAGAAATTCGTCATCCGCCAAAAAATGATCGAAGAATTGAACTTGCAAGAACAAAAGACCGCCTAACGCACAATATTGCGATTTTCTGATGGCACTAATGCACCGCCTTGGGCACAAGGAAGGAAGTGGGAGATTGGGTGGCCCGGTAGAACGAAAAATGGCCGGCTTTTTAGACCAATCCGTATAAGTTTTTTGAAGGATTAACTATCTCGTAAATGTAATCGTCGTATTTTTCTCCTCGATCCACACGCGGCACACTGCGAGACGAAAACACGATGATTGCGAATTCGGAGAGCCGGCAGGCCCCGCAAGCAATCCTTATGGACGCCAGTGGCACGGTTGATGTCCGCCGTGCCGCGGGCCGTCTGGCGCCAATGCACTCGAGGCTCCCTTCGTGACCTCATTGTTGACCGGTCTGTGGCTGCCTATCGCGTTCGTCGCTGTTGCCCTGACCGCGAGTTTGCTTACTTGGCTTCGCGCAACCACGGTATCCCGGCGGCGAATCGACGGCCCCTTCCGCGACTTTGCCGAGATCGCCGCTGACTGGCTTTGGGAAACCAATGCCGATGGTCGAATCATCTATTTTTTTTCTCGTGGAACGGACAACCACATTCCTCCGGGTAATGAAACACATAGTCGAACAGAGCGACCGGTCTCCGATTCTGTCGTCGGCCTCGTTGAACGGCATATCGGCAACATTGCCGAGCGGTCGCAAGCGTTTCGCGATTTTGTATTCTCCTCTCAGTCCTTCCCTGACGGCCCATCCTGTTGGTGGCGTATAAGCGGACGGCCATTATTTGATCCCGCCGGCCGCTATCTGGGCCATCGTGGCATCCTTTCCGAGATCACTCACCAAGTCGAACTGGTCAACCCCAAGCTGGTCACGAACCCGGGTGTTCTCGATCTTCTCGAAGAAATCCCCGAAGCGGTGGCCATTTTCGACACCAGAGACCGTCTGACCTTCTGCAACGAAAATTATCGGCGTCTTTATCCCGCCACTGCTGACCTCATCGCCTCCGGCGTTCTGTTTGAGGATCTCGTTCGTGCCAACGCCGCTCGAGGCTCGTTCCCTCTCGGCCCCGGCACAGTTCGCGACGCTTGGATCGAGGACCGCATTGCCGCTCACAAGATGTCCAGCTATCTCGCGGAACAACATCTCTCGGATGGCCGCTGGATTCAGGTCCGAGAACGGCGAACGGCGGATGGAAGCATTGTCGGTGTCTGGACCGACATCACTGAGATTAAACATCGGGAAGAGGCACTTCTCGATAGCGAGTCACGCAATGCGCTGGCCACCTCCCAACTTCTCAACATCATCGAGACCATCCCTGAAGGAATCGCAATCTACGACACCGACGACCGCCTGGCTTTGTGCAACCAACGTTACCGAGATCTCTACCCGGTCGTAGCCGACCTTATTGCTCCCGGAATCACATTTCTTGATCTGGTACGAGCCACCTTCGAGCGCGGGGCCTATAAACTCACCGACGCCGAGCGCCAATCGTTCCTCGCGCAGCGCCTCGCCCAGCATCGAAACCCAGATTCTATAACTGAACAGCATCTTAGCGACGATCGTTGGATACAAATTCACGAACGACGGATGAAGGACGGTAGCATCGTTGGCGTATGGAGTGACATTACCGCCATTAAGCACCGAGAAGAAGTTCTTCGCGAAAGCGAGGATCGTTATGCGATCGCCATGGAAAGTACCAGTGAGGGCTTATGGCATTGGGACGTTTTGCGAGATGAGGTATACATCGCTCCTCGACTTGCGGCGATTATTGGAATCACCGCTCCGGACTCAAAGAAAGCGCGATTGATTTTCGATAAGCACGTTCATCCTGACGATCAATTGCGCCGTCAACATGCCTTCCTCGAGCATCTTAAAGGTGGGAGTTCCTCGTATCGCTGCGAATACCGGCTACGCAGGGCCGACGGCAGCTATCTATGGGTTCTCGATACCGGATTGGCGCGGCGAGATCAGGACGGTCGAGTCTATCGAATGGCGGGATCGGTCGCCGACATTAGCGCACGTAGAAATCAGGAGATCGAATTGCGGCGCGCGAAAGAGCAAGCTGAATCGGCGAGCCGGACCAAGACCGAATTTCTGGCCAACGTCAGCCATGAGCTACGCACGCCTTTAAATGCGGTAATCGGATTCTCGGACATCATTCGACACGAACTGCTGGGGCCAATAGGCAAAGTGAAATACCGCGAATACGCCGACGATATCTACAATTCTGGCATGCACCTTCTCGACGTGATTAACGACATCCTCGACGTTGCCAAGATCGAAGCAGGAAAGGTTGAACTGCACGAGGAAACAGTCGGCGTCGATCAGTGCGCCCAAGCGGCGTTGCGTCTCGTGAAACAACGCGCATCGGCCAACGCTGTTCACCTTGAATGCAACGTTCCTGCCGATTTACCGCCACTTCGCGCCGACGACCGCAAGGTCAAGCAAATCCTCATTAACCTATTATCGAATGGCGTCAAGTTCACGCCATCGGGCGGTTACGTCGCCATAAGCGCCCTCCTAACTGCAACCGGTGCCATGCGGATCACGGTTCAGGATACTGGAATTGGCATCGCCAAGGAGGATATTCAAAAGGCGCTTTCACCCTTCGGGCAGGTGGACAGTCATTTGGCGCGTAAATATCAAGGTACCGGGCTCGGTCTCTCCTTGGTGCAGGCGCTGGTCGCCTTGCACGGCGCCTCCTTCAACTTAACGAGCGAGGCTGGATGCGGTACTACTGTGACGGTAGAGTTTCCGCCCGAGCGCGTTCTCCTTGCTTCGGCTACTGTAATCGTTGCTTGATTGATCCGCCGCGCATTTTGTCTCTCTAGGAGGATTTGCCTCGCGTTCGACGGCGCTCGAACCGCGCTAGATTCGCGGCGTTCATGCCGACCCGAAGATGGGCTGATCCTGCCATATCGTCGTTTCGGCTCAAGACCTCTCCATGCCGATAAAGCCAGGCTAAGCTTTCGCCGTCCCCGAGGTCGACTGTCACGTCGATGATTTCCGCTGACGCCGCCAACTTCCCGTCTAGCCGTGCCAGAAGTGTATCAACGCCTTCACTGGTCAAAGCTGAGAGTGCGACGCTTCGTCCGTCTCGCTGGCTCCGGTTCATTATCTCGATCCGCCGCTCGGAAGGCAGGAGATCAATTTTGTTCCAGACCTCGATCATGTTGTGGTTCAGGTCGCCGGCAATTCCGATCTCAGAAAGCACTTGGCTAACGTCGGCAGCCTGGGCCTCTGTCTCCGCGTCGGTTATGTCACGTACGTGTATGAGAATGTCAGCCTCGACCACCTCTTCAAGCGTGGCTCGAAAGGCGGCTATAAGATGGGTTGGAAGATCTTCGATGAAGCCTACCGTATCAGAAAGAACGACGCGTCGGCCGCTCGGAAGAACGAGGCCTCGCAGGGTAGGATCCAGGGTGGTGAAGAGCTGATCCCTCGCGGTCACCCCTGCATCGACCAACTTGTTGAAAAGGGTGGACTTTCCAGCATTCGTATAGCCGACGAGTGCAATCACGGGGTAAGGCACATCGCGCCGTGGGACGCGATGAAGGGCGCGAGTGCGGACGACGCTCTCCAGCTCACGGCGAATATGCAGGATCCGCGCGTCGATGAGCCGCCTATCAACCTCGATCTGCCGCTCGCCAGGACCACCGAGAAATCCGAAGCCGCCGCGCTGGCGCTCAAGATGGGTCCAGGAACGCACGAGGCGTGACCGTTGGTAGCTAAGGTGGGCTAGCTCGACCTGAAGCCGCCCCTCGTTCGTCGAGGCTCGTTCGCCGAAGATTTCCAGGATCAACCCCGTACGGTCGATCACCTTTGCCTGCCAGGCACGTTCCAAATTGCGTTGCTGCACTGGCGATACAGCAGCATCAACCACCACAAGCTCGATCTTGTCGTCTGCGATCGCCGCGCCAACCCGGTCGACTACCCCTCTGCCGATCAATGTCGATGGACGGAATCGTTCGACAGGCACTTCTTCCGCACGTACGACCTTAAGACCGATCGCCTTCGTCAAATCGACCGTCTCAGCGAGTCGCGCGGCGGCTGAACGCAACCTGCCCCTATGAACCCGTTTGGCGACCGGCAATAATACGACGGTGCGCACGTCCTGTCCGAGCGGTGCGGCAAACCGGCGCGCCGTGGGCGGCTTGCCGTTAGCGGGCAGACGCCGCCTCCTGCTGTTGCGCCGGCTCGAACAACTGTATCGGTCCCGCAGGCATCACCGTAGAAATTGCATGCTTATAAACGAGCTGCACATGTCCGTCTCGGCGCAGTAAAACAGAAAAGTTGTCAAACCAACTAATCATGCCCTGAAGCTTGACGCCATTGACCAAGAAAACGGTAACAGGAAGCTTGTTTTTACGGACGTGATTAAGAAATACGTCCTGAACATTTTGAGGCTTCTCGGTGGTCATCGCGTGTCCTTTTTGATTATCTGCTATTCTTCTTCAGTTCAGATTTTGGGTGTCGTCGCAAAAAGTTGGGCACGGCACCACCCTCTGAACCTAAAAACAACATGGGGTATCGCTGTGGCGGCGACAAGAGCTTCAGCGGCATCTACAATCACCAAAATCTATTGAAACCATAGACGATTCACTCCGATGTCATGCCGTGTGGTGCTCACCGGCTGCATGCCGATCATAAAGTCCAGCAAGCTTCCGCGCCACTGGCCCGGGTCCCCCGTCACCGACGACAAATCCGTCGATCTCAACCACCGGCGCAACGAAGGCCGTAGTCGAGGTGACAAAGGCCTCCCGGGCCGCTTTGGCTTCGGCAACCGTAAACGGACGCTCGATCACTTTGATTTGCGCATGTCGGGCAAGATTGACGATCTGCAAGCGCGTAACGCCGCCGAGAATGTCGCGTCCAAGTGGTCGTGTAATAACGGTGCCGTCCGCGTTGACAATCCAAGCATTGCTCGATGCACCTTCGGTGACGGTGCCATCCGGTGCGATCATCCAGGCCTCATAGGCACCGGCCTCCTTCGCTTTCTGCTTCGCCAATACGTTGGGTAGCAAGGCCACCGACTTAATGTCGCAGCGCGACCAACGGATATCAGGCAACGTCACCACCTTGACACCCGTCGTTATCAGCATCCTGCGTTTGGTCGGCGCGACGGCCCGCGCCGTCATTACCAGCGTTGGTTTAGTGTCAATGGGAAACGCATGCTCGCGCCGGGCGACGCCGCGGGTAATCTGCAGATAGAGCATGCCATCGCGGACACAGTTCCGCCGCACGACTTCGCGCATCAAAAGTGGCATAACTCCCGCCGTCACCGGCCAGCCGATGCCAAGCGACGCGAGAGAATGATCAAGGCGATTCATGTGATCCGCGACGTCGATCAAGTCGCCGTCGACCACAGCCAGCACTTCATAAACGCCGTCGGCGAATTGGTATCCCCTATCTTCGATGTGAACGGCAGCCTTGTCGTGACGCACATACTGACCGTTGACGTAAGCGATCCGTGACATCTCTGTTTTTCCAAGCTTCGTATTAATTAAAATCGCGATGTTAGCCCAGTATACGTTCGCTGGTGGTGACGCCGAGAGACTTCAGCTTACGGTGCAGAGCTGAACGTTCCATGCCAACGAAGGCTGCAGTCCGCGAGATATTGCCACCAAATCGGGTGATTTGCGCAAGAAGATATTCGCGCTCGAACACCTCGCGCGCTTCCCGCAACGGCAGCGCCATCACCTCTTGGCTACTGTCCCCACGGGGAGAAAGCGGGGTCAGTGCGCCGATCTCAGGCGGCAACATTTCAGCGCGAATTGTCGAGCGGGGGTCTCCTGGCGTGAGAATAAGTAGCCGTGCAACGATGTTACGAAGTTCGCGTCCATTGCCGGGCCAGCTCGCCGACTGCAGGATCGCCATCGCGTCCTCACCGATCTCGCGAAGGGGAAGCCCCTGAGCGCCAGCCTCACGACGGAGAAAATAACGCGCCAAGGCCGGAATGTCATCGCGTCGTTCATGCAAGCCGGGTACTCGAATCGGCACCACGTTCAGGCGATGGAACAGATCTTGTCGCAGCCGGCCCGCCGCGATCTCAGCTGGAAGATCGCGGCTAGTCGCGCTCACCACCCGGACATCCACCGCAACCTTGGCTTGGCCTCCGACGCGTTGAAACGTCTGTTCCACCAGAACACGAAGAATCTTGGCCTGGGTTTCGAGCGGCATCTCCGCGACTTCGTCGATGAAAAGTGTGCCTCCATGCGCCTCTTCGAAAGTCCCAATCTTTGGCGCTCCCTCACCTCCCATGGCGCCCTCATCGAGACCAAAGAGCTCCATTTCCATCCGTTCGGGTGCCATCGAGGCAGCATTAAGGACGACGAAGGGGCCGTCGGCCCGCCGCGACTGAGCATGCAGCAGCCGCGCCACGACCTCCTTACCGGATCCGGGCGGCCCACTGATGAGGACACGGCTGTTAGTCGGTGCCACACGCTCGACGGTGTTTCGGACCACCTGGATCGCCGCCGACGAGCCGATCAGTTCCGCCTCATGACCCGCCCGTATGCGTAATTCCTCGTTCTCGCGCTTTAGACGCCAAGCCTCAATGGCTCGCTGCACCTGAAGCAGAAGTCGATCAGCCTTGAACGGCTTTTCGATGAAGTCATAGGCGCCGCGTTTGATTGCAGCCACAGCTGTCTCGATGTTGCCGTGACCGCTGATGACAATCACCGGCAAGTGAGGGTGGTCGCGACGGACGACATCCAACACCTCAAGTCCATCGAGCTTACTGCCCTTAAGCCAGATATCCAGCACCAGAAGCGAGGGCCGGCGCGCCGAGATTTCACGCAAGGCTTCATCCGAATCGCCTGCCGTTCGCGTGTTCATCCCCTCGTCCGAGAGAATCCCTGCCACGAGTTCCCGAATATCTGCCTCGTCGTCGACAATCAGGATGTCATGCGCCATGGTCTATTCTCTGCTCGACCTTTCCCATGCTATCTTCCTCTCCTTCGCCAATACGAAATACCAAGCGGATTCGCGCGCCGCCTTCAGGAACGTCCTCCAAGAGCAGGGTGCCGTTGTGATCTTCCATGATCTTCTTGACGATCGCGAGGCCGAGGCCGGAACCCTTGGCTCGGGTCGTGACGTAGGGCTCCGTCAGGTGGTCCCGCTCCTCGGCAGGCAGGCCGCGGCCATTATCAACCACGTCGAGGATGGCTGCCCCCGGCCCCAAAGCAAGATGAACGATGATGCGCCCGCGAGGTGCGTCCACTTCCGTGGCCCGATGTGCCTCAATCGACTGCGCCGCGTTCTGCAAGAGGTTGGTGAGAACTTGCGCGATCTGACGAGAGTCGCAGCGCAGCATTACCGGCTGTTCCGGCAGTGTCGCGATGTAATCGATATCCGGATTGGCGAGCTGCTGAAGCACGAGTCCCTGTCGGATCAGTTCGTTCAAATTTTCCCACTTGAATACGGGTGCCGGAAGGCGGGCGAAGGCAGAAAATTCGTCCACCATTCGTCGAAGGTCGCCGACTTGGCGAATAATCGTATCGGTGCATTTAGAAAAGACATCAGGATCACTTGATATTTCCTTGAGATATTTCCGCCGTAGCCGTTCGGCCGAAAGCTGGATCGGGGTTAGCGGGTTCTTTATTTCATGAGCGATGCGGCGTGCCACATCCGCCCAGGCCGCAGTGCGCTGCGCCGATACCAGCTCCGTGATGTCGTCGAAACTCACGACGTATCCCTGAGTCACCCCGCCCTCTCGATCGGCCGCGATGCCGATAGAAAGATGGCGTGGCCGTCCGTTTCGCACCACCGTGATCTGCCCCTCGACCGGGCGCTCGGGATGGCTTTGCGCGTCCCGCAAAAGCTGCTCCATACCGGGCATCACCACCGTTACTGAAAGACCGATAAGATCCTCAGCCGCAGTGCCAAGGAAGCGCACCGCCGACGGATTGGCAACCGTAACGCGGCCGTCGTCGTCAAGACCGATCACCGCGGCGGAGACACCGGCCAGAACTGCCTCGATGAAGCGCCGCCGTTCAACCATTTCGCGATTGGCGAGGACAAGTTCCGTGCGCTGCGCTTCAAGCTGCATCGTCATCCGGTTAAAGGCGTGCCCCAGATTCGCCATCTCGTCATCGGCGGCAACAACGGGAACCCTGGCCGAGAGGTCACCACTGCGCACTCGCTCGGCCGCGGCGATCATATTCGAGATCGGGCGTATCAGCCGGGTTGCGATGGCAAGGCCGAATGTGACTGCGGCCAGGAGCGTCAACAGCGACACCACGATATAGATTAACGCGAAGGTGACCTCGATTCGTGGTCGCTCGGCCTCGAGACGTCTGTAAGCCGCAGCGGCCTGTCGGGCCCGCTCCAGGTGCGCGATCACCTCCGGCTCGATGAGACGCCCGACATAGAGGTAGCTATCAAGAAAGTCGTCGAGCCGGACCAAAGCCCGGACGCGGTCCTCGTTGTCGGACGTGAGAACCACTACGTCCCCTTTCGCCGCCTTTTCCAATGCCCATTCGGGCACCTTGTCGAATTCCATCAGAAAGCTGAGGCTTGATCGTGCGAGAATATCGCCCTGCGAATCAAAAACCATTGCTTCAGACAGTGAGCGAAGCTGTACCTGCGCGTTGATGACACGGTTGAACAAAGCCGGATTGTTTGCAAGCTCCGGCGCATCACGGTTGAGGTCGGCGGCCATGGCAAGGACATCGGCCTTGATCGCTCGCCGGTGCTCGTGCATGTAGGCCTCGGCGACCGCGACCGACTCATTGACCGCCGTCACTACCTGCTTGCTGAACCAAACCTGCAGCCCATAGTTGAAGAATAGTGCCGAAAAGACAGATACGATAATGGCCGGCATCACTGCAACGATACTAAAGAGGAGCACGACGCGGACATGTAACTTCGATCCGGCGACGCCACTCCGACGCTCAAGCCATAGGCGGACGACGCGCTGGGCTACCACCGCGCTCAAGAGCAGCAGAATGACGAGATCGGAAAGTAGGAGACCGCGTAGAAGGAATTGATTCGACGCGATCGGTATGCCGCCGGTCAGGCATAGATAGGTCGCCACGCCTGACACAATCGCCCCGAGCGCCAGCGATATGGTCAGTTTACGCGCAAGGCCGACACGACGGCCCCACCCCGAAAACCCGATCACCGCAGCAAGAGCTGCCGTCAGCAGGTTGTCGAACGTCCTCTTGCCCCAGGTTGCCGGCATGGTCATGCCGAACACTACCCTAAGCCCGGGAAACCGGCAATTTCCGCTTCGTTCCGGCCGGTCAATCCCTTCGACGTCAGCGCATGCCGCGCCAAACCTGGATGTCCAGGTCCCGAATCTTCTTCCTCAGCGTATTCCGGTTGAGGCCAAGAAGCTGCGCCGCCCGGATCTGATTGCCCCGGGTAGCCGAGAGCGTCAAGGTAATAAGGGGACGTTCAATCTCTCGCAGGACCCGGTCATAGAGCCCGGCGGGGGGAAGGTGTTCACCATGAGCGGTAAAATAGCGCGCAAGATGCTGTTCCACCGCACCGCTTAGATTGTCGCTTTCGCCGGTGGCGTCAGCGGTCGATGGCGGTGGCGTTGCGTCGGCGAGCTCGGCTTCGATCACCGGTACGTCGATGACCTCCTCGGAATGAAGCGCAGCAAACCGCCGCACCAGATTTTCAAGTTCACGGATGTTGCCCGGCCACCGGTGTCGTTTCAGACGTTCCAGTGCCTCTGGCGTAATTGTCTTGGCCGGCAGCGACTCGGCCTGTACCTGGTTCAGGAAATGGCGAACCAAATCAGGGATATCGTCGGTCCGCTCGCGCAGCGGTGGTAGCCGAATTGGGACCACGTTGAGGCGATAAAACAAATCCTCACGGAACAATCCGCGGGCAACGAACTGGCGGAGGTCGCGGTTGGTTGCGGCGACAATACGCACGTTGGTGCGAATCGGCTCACGGCCGCCAACCGAGGTGTACTCACCTTCCTGCAGGACACGTAGAAGCCGTGTCTGCGCTTCGAGAGGCATATCGCCGATCTCATCAAGAAAAAGGGTGCCGCCATTGGCCTGTTCGAAGCGCCCGACATTGCGGGCAGTGGCGCCGGTGAAAGCCCCCTTTTCATGGCCAAATAACTCCGATTCTATTAATTCTCGCGGAATCGCCGCCATGTTAACGGCGACAAACGGAGCATTTTTTCGCTTGCCATAGGTGTGGAGTGCGCGCGCCACGAGCTCCTTGCCAGTGCCGCTTTCGCCCGAGATTAAGACCGTAAGATCGGTCGCCAAAAGTCGCGCTAGAATGCGATAAACCTCCTGCATCGCAGGCGACCGGCCAATGAGCGAAAGCTTCTCCTCCTCCTGATCCGCCAAGCCGCCGACGGCCTCGCTCCTCGGGCGGCTTAACGCACGTTCCACAACAACGACCAAGTCCTTGAGATCAAAGGGCTTTGGCAGATAGTCGTAGGCGCCTCGTTCGGCCGCCTTGACGGCAGTGAGAAGCGTGCTCTGCGCGCTCATCACAACAATCGGCAGATCCGGACGCAGCTTTTTGATGCGAGGCAGGAGATCGAGACCGTTTTCGTCCGGCATCACTACATCAGTTATGACCAAATCCCCTTCGCCATCGGCGACCCAGCGCCACAGCGCCGCGGCGTGCCCGGTGGTACGCACCTCATAACCAACCCGGCCGAGCGCCTGATCGAGCACGGTGCGAATACCACGGTCGTCATCGGCGACAAGAATCGTTCCTTTGGTCATCGCTATGCCTCGCTCGCGCTGTCCGACACCGGTAGCAGCACGCGAAAGATCGTGCGTCGCGGCCGGCTTTCGCATTCAACCACCCCGCCATGATCGCCGACGATCTTCGCCACCAGCGCCAGCCCAAGACCCGTCCCATTGGCCTTAGTGCTAACGAACGGGTCGAAAAGATGCGGCTTCAGATCTTCGGGCACGCCCGGCCCGTCATCCTGTATGGACACCTCGAGCGGCAGATGGACGCGCTCACGGTTGCCTGGAACGGCAAGCTTAACGCCGTGACGATAGGCGGTAGCGAGCGTAATCTCGCCCCCGGGCTCGACCACCTCGGCCGCGTTTTTCACCAGATTGAGAAAGACCTGAATAAGTTGGTCACGATTACCAAAGACCGGCGGCAGCGAGGGATCGTAGTGCTCGGTAAAGCGCACGCCCCGCGCAAATCCGGCCTTCGCCACTTTGCGCACGTGCTCTAAAACCTCATGGATATTTACCGCGCGATAGGTGATAGGCTCTTCGTCAGAGAATATATCAACGCGGTCAACGAGGGCGCAGATGCGATCAGCCTCCTCGCAAATCAGACGCGTCAACTCGCGGTCACGCGGAACCACATTCTGCTCAAGGAGCTGCGCCGCACCACGAATGCCTGAGAGTGGATTCTTCACTTCATGTGCCAGAACGGCCGCCATGCCGCTGATCGAGCGGGCGGCGCCACGGTGCAAAAGCTGGCGATCCATTTTTTCGGCAATCGTGCGTGGCTCGATCTGCAACACGACGCAACCGCTGACCTCAAGCACTGGACTTACCAGTACATTGACCTCGCGTGGCCCGATGCGCGGGCTTCCGATATCGACGCCATATTCCGATACCGTCTGTCCATGGGTCTGCACTTGGTGGACGAGTTCGAGCAGCGGGCTACTGAATGGGATGATCGCGCTCAAATACTGCTGGCAAATCCATGATGCGCCGGCGTCGAAGAATTGTTCGGCGGCAGGATTGGCAAAACAGATATGACCACTTGCGTCGACAACGAGAACGGGGTCCGGCAAGGAGCCAAGGATATGGCCGGGATCGATGACGTCGAGCCGGCCGGCGGAAACGAACTTCGCCATCACGCCGCCTGCCGTTCGAGCAGTGGCTGGTAAAACTCTGCCAGCGCGCTTCGCACCTCATGGGCTTCGTCCATTCGCATGAGGCGATTGCGGAACTCGGCTGAACCGGGAAGTCCACGAGTATACCAGCCGAGATGCTTCCGGGCGATGCGCACCCCGCTCGCGGTGCCATAATGAGCGAGGATCATGTCGTAGTGTTCCGAAATAACTGCAAACTGCTCGGCAAGCGGTGGCGCAGGGAGATGCACGCCCGTCTCAAGATAATAGCTCATTTGCCTTAAGAGCCACGGCCGGCCGTAGGTACCGCGGCCAACCATCACGCCGTCCGCGCCGGATTGCGCCAGTGCTTTCTTTACGTCGTCGACCTCGTTGATGTCGCCATTCACCACTACAGGGATTCTGACCGCGCGCTTGACCTCGGCGACGAAACGCCAGTCCGCGCGTCCATTGAAGAGCTGATTGCGGGTGCGGCCATGGACCGTAATCATCTTCACGCCAAGCCCCTCGGCTCGGCGCGCGAGTTCCGGCGCATTGCGGTTTTTTTCGTCCCAGCCAGTCCGCATCTTCAGGGTAACGGGTAACGAGACGGCCTTGACCGTCGCCTCGACAATGCGAGCAGCGTGATCAAGATCACGCATCAGAGCGGAACCAGCGTAACCGTTGACCACCTTCTTCACGGGGCAACCCATGTTAATATCGATTAATGCCGCTCCGCGGTCGGCGTTGAGCCGGGCCGCTTCGGCCATGACCCGGGGCTCACAGCCTGCAAGCTGCACCGCCATCGGCGCTTCCTCCGCCGCCGTTTCGGCCATCTTGAGGGACTGTCGGCTTTCTCTAATCATCGCCTGGGAGGCAATCATCTCCGAAACCACGAGCCCAGCTCCTGCCCGCTTGACCAGACGACGAAATGGTAGGTCGCTGACACCGGACATCGGAGCCAACAGAATTGGGTTGCTCAGAATCACGCCGCCAATACAAATGGGCATTTTTTAATCACCAATCAAATATGATTAATTCGTAGGCAACTAAGCCACAAGTTTCTTTGCAGTGCAACAGGAAAACCATCGCACCAAACTCTGTTGTATATGTTGCGGCCCCCGATTAGTTTGACGCCATGCGAACGATTGCCCTCGTCGTCGCGGCTGGCCGCGGTAGCCGCCTTGGCGCCGAACTGCCGAAACAATACCTGCCCTTAGCGGGCGAAGCTCTCATACGTCATGCTCTTCGGCCCCTTCTTGAACATCCAGAAATTGATGGCGTCAGGGCCGTGATCCGAGAAGAGGATCGGGCATCTTATGACCAAGCAGCGCTGGGCCTCGACCTCCTCGATCCCGTGATTGGTGGCGAAACGCGTCAGGAGTCCGTGCGAAGGGGGTTGGAAAGCTTAGCGAGTACGGCACCGGAACGCGTACTGATTCACGACGGCGCCCGGCCAATCCTGGCACCCGAGGTGATCATGCCGGCGCTAAAGGCATTGGAAAACGCCGCCGGTGTAGTCCCTGCGCTACCGGTGGTCGACACTTTAAAGCGAGAACAGCAAGGAATTATCGTCGCAACGGTGCCCCGCGCCGGCCTTTATCGTGCCCAAACGCCACAGGTTTTCCGGTTCGCGGACATCCTAAAAGCCCATCGTGATGCCGTCGGGACCGATCTTACCGACGATTCGGCAGTAGCGGAACGGGCGGGATTAACTGTTCGACTGGTCTCGGGAGCCGAGGCGAACCTTAAAGTCACGGTTTTGGCGGATCTAGCTCGAGCCGAAGCCATTTTGCACGGCCGTCTTTTGGATATCAGAGTCGGTAACGGCTTTGATGTCCATGCTTTCGGGCCTGTCCGACCGCTCCTCCTCTGCGGCACCGTCGTGCCGCATGAGTTTGGCCTTGCCGGCCATTCGGATGCCGACGTCGGGCTTCATGCGGCGACCGATGCCATCCTGGGAGCTTTGGGAGAAGGCGACATTGGCCAGCACTTTCCACCTAGCGACCCGCGCTGGCGCAATACTTCTTCCGATCGCTTCCTCCGCCACGCTGCGGATCGCGTCTTGGTCCGTCGCGGCGCCATTGCTCATCTCGACATTACCCTAATCTGCGAACGGCCCAAGATCGGTCCGCACCGAGAGGCGATGCGTGTGCGTGTCGCCGCGATCCTCAGCATCGCGCCCGAGCGTGTCAGCATCAAGGCGACGACCACCGACGGACTCGGCTTTACCGGCCGAAAGGAAGGTATCGCGGGCCACGCGACCGCAACGGTCCGGCTACCGTGAACTCCATGCCGAAGCGCTTCGGGCGACCGGTAACCTGGATCGCGACCTTTGGCGGCGTCGGCCTGTTTCCCATCGCGCCTGGCACCCTCGCCTCGCTTGTCGCGCTGTTTCCAGCCTGGGGAATCGTCCGTGTTGCCGGTTCGGTAGCGTTAGGTATTGCCGGAGTCCTGATTTTCTCGCTCGGTGTTTGGGCGGCAGGCGCCTACAGCCGAGATCAGGGTATCGCCGATCCCGGTCAGGTCGTGATCGACGAAGTTGCTGCCCTGTGGCTGATTCTCGCATTTTTGCCGCTCGACTTCGCCGCCTATCTCTTGGGCTTTCTCGCTTTCCGCATTTTCGATATCGTCAAGCCCTGGCCAATTGGCTGGGCCGACCGGAATGTCTCCGGCGGCATCGGCATCATGCTCGATGATCTTCTGGCCGGCATTTATGCCCTTCTCGTCACGCTCGCCGCTATGCGTTTGGCCGCTACATGGATATGACACCGGAAGCACTCATCGTCGACGCCGGACGATTAATAGATGCCTGCCGGCGCGCCGGCTATAAGATAGCGCTTGCCGAAAGCTGCACTGGCGGGCTCATCGCCGCTGCACTCACCGAAGTAGCCGGCGCCTCTGATGTCGTCGAGCGCGGCTTTGTCACCTATTCCAACGCCGCCAAGGAAGCTCTTCTCGGCGTGCCTCATGCGCTCATAGCAAAGCATGGCGCTGTCAGCGAGGAAGTCGCGCGGGCTATGGCAGAAGGCGCACTCAAAGCAGCGCCCGTCGATCTCACGATCGCTGTGACGGGCATTGCGGGACCGGGCGGCGGTAGTGTCGAAAAACCAGTCGGCCTCGTACACATCGCGGTTGGCACCCGTAACCAGCCGACATGCCATGAGCGCCATATCTTCGGTCCCGGCGACCGCCACGCGATTCGCCTTGCGACCGTTGCCGCGGCCTTCCAGCTGCTTGCCCGAGCGCTGCCGTGACCGTACCCACATCCGAGGCGCCGCATGCCGTTATCGGATCAGGTCCGACGGGCAAGGATGTCATCATGGCCATTGCCGTTGCGGCCGGGCTGATTGTCGCCGTTATAATCGCCACGGTGATTATTCATCCACCGGGCATGAAAGCAGGCGATCCAGCGGCGGACCGGCTTGCTCTTACCGGCATTCTCCTTACGCTCCAGAATGCGGCGCTGCTCCTTGGCGTGGTTGCCGCGACGCGCGGCCGTTCACTGTCGCATTTTCTTGGCCTCCGCCGTCTTGCGCTTTGGCAATGGGCTCTCGCGCTCGCCGCTGGCCTCATCATCGGACCGGTGTTGAGCTTCGGCATCGGCCTGCTACAGGCGCTGCTCGGCCAGCCGCCGCATACGCCCGGCGCCAGCCTGCTCGCGCCGGCGGGGTTTTCGTGGACCGCCCTCGCGATGATGCTTTTTCTCGGTGGGGTCATCGCGCCCTTTGCCGAGGAAGCCTTGTTTCGCGGCGTGATTTTCGGTTGGTTAAGGCAGCGGGTACGCCTTTGGCTCGCGGCACTGCTTAGCGCCATTCCTTTTGGCGTCGCTCATATCCAGCCCGAACATATCCTCTACGCCACCGGTGTGGGTTTCCTGCTGGCACTTCTCTATCAACGCTTCCGATCGCTCTGGGCTTCGATTGCGGCGCATATGGCGATCAATCTGCTCGCCATCTCCTACCTCTATTACACGCTCGCCCAGGGCATACCACTATCAAAGATATGATCGGCCGCAATGCGCTGGGGCCGAATTTACCGCTCAGGGCTTGAGCGGGCCGGAAGGCGCCGGGACGCCCGTCCTGGAGCCATAAAGGGCACCCGCGCGGCACTCGAAGGCACTGATCATTCTCCGCACAGCCTCGTTGAAGAGCACGCCGATCGCCGCCCGCAACACGCGCGAGCGAAATTCAAAATCGACATAGAAGTCGATCAAGGTCTCGCCATCACCGTGCGGCAGGAAGAGCCAATGATTGGTGAGGTGCCGGAACGGACCCTCAGTATAAGATACGTCGATGCGACTCGGAGGATCGAGAACGACGCGGGAGGTGAATCGCTCCCGGAACATCCTGAAGCCGATAATCATGTCGGCAAGAAGAACATTGCCGTCACGTCTGCGAACGCGCGCCCCGACGCACCACGGCAGAAATTCAGGGTAGCTTTCTATCGCCGCCACGAGATCAAAGAGTTGCTGCGGGCTGTAAGGAAGAACCCGCTTCTCCGCGTGAGTCGGCATCCCTTATCCGGCTTCCGCAGTCAATGCCTCGCGCGCAGCGCGGAGCCGCACGAAATCCTCACCCGCATGATGCGAGGAGCGGGTCAAGGGCGAAGCGGAAACCATAAGAAAGCCTTTGCCGAAAGCCATTTCCTTCAGACGGGAGAATTCATCCGGAGAGACAAATCGATCGATCGGCGCGTGCTTTGGAGACGGCTGCAAATACTGACCCACGGTGAGAAAATCCACATCGGCCGAGCGCAGATCGTCCATCACTTGGTGGATTTCTCCCGTGTCCTCGCCGAGACCGACCATGAGACCCGATTTCGTGAAGATGGCGGGATCGATGTCCTTGACTCGGTTAAGAAGCCGTAGCGAATGGAAATAACGCGCTCCCGGTCGGATTGTCGGATAAAGGCGAGGCACGGTTTCAAGATTATGGTTGAAGACGTCGGGCTTGGCCGCTATCACCGCTTCTAGGGCACCGGGTTTACGCAGAAAATCGGGAGTCAAAACCTCGATCGTGGTGTCGGGAGCCTTGTCGCGGATCGCCCGAATCACGGCGACGAACTGCCCGGCCCCACCGTCATCGAGATCATCACGGTCGACCGAGGTCACCACCACATGCTCGAGTTCGAGCTCGCCGACTGCCGCTGCGACGTGTTCCGGCTCGTGTGGATCAACGATTTGCGGATTCCCGGTCGCAACATTGCAGAAGGCGCAGGCACGCGTGCAGATCGACCCCAATATCATCACGGTCGCGTGGCGTTTCGCCCAGCATTCGCCAATATTCGGACACGCGGCCTCTTCGCAGACCGTCGCGAGGCCAAGTCCACGCATCAGCTTCCGAGTCGCTTCGTATTCGGGAGACGTCGGCGCCTTGACGCGGATCCAAGCCGGCTTTCGTGCCACCGGGTTATCTGGCCGCAAGCGTTTCTCGGGATGACGCAGGGAAATTTCGCTCATAAATCCTTCATGCGGCAACGCTAGAGCATTTTCAGGCTATTCTACTTCGAGCCCCTCTACATTCTAGATGTGGAGTGCACGGCTATAGGCGTCAAGCACCGATTCGTGCATGGCTTCCGAGAGCGTCGGGTGGGGAAAAATTGTTTCCATCAGCTCCGCCTCAGTCGCTTCCAGGGTGCGGGCAATCCCATAACCTTGTATCAACTCGGTGACATCGGGACCGACCATGTGAGCGCCGAGAAGCTCGCCTGACTTCGCATCAAATATCGTTTTCACCATTCCCTCGGTGTCGTTCATGGCCACCGCTTTGCCGTTACCGATCAGGGGAAAATGTCCGATTTTGACCGCCCGCCCATTCTCCTTCGCCTTAGCTTCAGTCAGGCCGACGCTTGCAATCTGTGGATGCGAATAGGTGCAGGCTGGAACACGGCTTACATCCAACGGCTCTACACCCTTGATACCCGCAATCCTCTCGACGCAAAACACGCCTTCATGCATCGCCTTATGCGCCAGCCAAGGCGGGCCGACAACGTCGCCGATGGCATAGACTCCTGCTTCCCCGGTCTGGCACCAGCGGTCCACCTGGATATGGCCCTTCTCCACCTTGACGCCAGTCTTTTCGATGCCAATGCCCTCAACGTTGCCAACGATGCCGATGGCAAGGATGGCACGCTCGACGTTGATCTTGTCCGTCTTGCCGGCCGCATCCTTGATGGTCGCTACCACACCAGGACCCTGTTTCGCGATCCCATTCACAGTGGTCTTGGTATGAAGCCTGATCCCTCGACGCTCGAAAGCCTTGGCAGCAAAGGTGGATATTTCGGCGTCCTCCACCGGGAGGATGCGATCGAGGATCTCGACCACTGTCACCTCGGCGCCGAACGCCCGGTAAAAGGAGGCGAATTCGATGCCGATAGCGCCCGAACCAATGACCAGCAGCGATTTCGGCATCGCCTTTGGCACCATCGCTTCCTTATAGGTCCAGACGCGGTCACCATCGGGTTCGAGACCGGGCAAGCTACGGGCTCGGGCACCCGTTGCAACAATGATATGCTTGCTAAGAAGCTCGCTTTCTGCCCCGTCCACCCCCTTGATTCTGACGCGGCCCTTGCCGGCCAGCGTACCGGTCCCCATGACGGCGGCAATCTTGTTCTTCTTGAACAAGAACTTCACACCGTTCGAGAGTTGGTCGGCGACTTTCCGCGAACGATTGATGACGGCGGCGAAATCATAACCAACCTTGCCCTCGATCTTGCAGCCGAAATCGGCGGCATGTTGTAATGTGTCGTAGACTTCGGCCGAGCGCAGCAGCGCTTTGGTTGGAATGCAACCCCAATTCAGACATATGCCGCCAAGATGCTCGCGCTCCACGACCGCGACTTTCATCCCAAGTTGCGCAGCGCGGATCGCCGCCACGTAACCGCCCGGCCCCGAACCGATCACCACCAGATCAAATTGCATTGCATCAGGCACAACAAAAAATCCTTTTATATCAGAAGCTTATAAAGATGGTCAAAATTTCGAGGGAAGCGAGCATAGGGCCACTGTGAAACTCGAATACGGCCTATTACGAATTATTGGCGAACAAAGCTTCGGTCTCACTTAGAGAATTACCGTCAAACCATTAATAATGCGGGATTTTCCACATAGTTTCGGATTGCTGACAGGAGACGGGCACCTAGCACGCCGTCCATCACGCGGTGATCACAAGCCAGGGTACAGGTCATCTGCATCGCCATGGCAAGGGCGCCGTTACGCACAACCGGTCGCTGCTCTGCCATGCCGACGGCAAGTATCGAACTCTGTGGCGGATTGATGATGGCTGCGAATTCGCGAATTTTATACATCCCGAGATTCGAGATCGAAAACGCGCCGCCTTGATATTCCTCGGGCGCGAGAGTGCCCGCCTTGGCGCGCTCCGCGAGGTCGCGCATCTCGGTTGCAATCATACCGACGGTCTTGCGATCGGCCGAGCGGATGATCGGCGTGATAAGACCGTTCTCAAGCGCCACAGCAACTGAGACATCGGCGGTCTGCGACCGCAGGATGACATCATTGCCCCATACCGCGTTCGCTTCCGGTACCTTTGCAAGCGCGAGGGCCGCCGCGCGAATCACAAAGTCGTTTACGGTCAATTTGTAATCGGTGTTGTCGTTGATCTGACGACGAAGCGCGAGAAGCTGATCGAGTTCCATATCCACGGTTAGATAGAAATGCGGCACGGTCTGCTTCGATTCCTGCATGCGCCGAGCGATCGTCTTGCGCATCGACGAGAGCGGAACTGCGACAAAGCCACCTTGCGGCAGTTCCGGTGCATGCGGCACGCTCTGTGCTCGCGCTTCCGCACCGACGAGGCGTGCTTCGATATCACGTTTGATAATGCGTCCGTGCGGGCCGGAGCCAGTCAGCGAGCGGAGGTCGATGCCGCTCTGCACCGCCATGCGCCGCGCCAGCGGGCTCGCAAAGATAGGCCTAGCTTGGCGGGCGGGTGATGCCGGCGCTGCCGTTCCGTCAACGGGCGGCCGCGCCGCCGCTGGCGGCGGTGAAGTCGCGGGGGAAGCCGATGACGGAGGCACGGATGCGGGCACGGCTTCCGGGGCCGCCGGGGATTTCGGCTCGCTGGGCTTGTAGTTCGCGAGCGCGCCCTCCTTTT
>JBJKQL010000100.1:0-3181 GCA_046705265.1 Ferrovibrionaceae bacterium | reverse complement strand
CTTCCAGAGCTGTTGATTGCTCCAGTCGTCGATGTTCGAGCGCAGAAGATAGGCGCCTTCGGAGAGCGCGGCCCAGTCGTCGAAGGACGCGTCGTAGGCGACATGCAAACGAAAGCCTGCCGGGCAGCCGTCCGGCTCCAACTCGACAGCGAAGCGGGCGGCGGCACGCTGGTTTTGCTGCAGGATGCGGCGGCCGATCTGCCGGTTCACCGGCGCCGGATCGAGGCGTTTCTTTGAGCGGGCGATGCGCGTGGCCAAGCGTGTCAGCGCCTCCTCGATCCGCCGGCTGAACTTATCGTGCATGGCCCGCTCTTTGCCGCGCCAATCGGCCGAGCGGCACAGGATCGCGGTTTCCCCGGTCTCGGGATGGGGCGTGAGCTTGACCTCGACGCCCTCATGGACCGTGCGCCAGCCGTCCGCAGTGGCGAGCGCGGAAGCGAACTTCTTCAACTCCGCTTTCGGCGCGCCAATGATGTAGCGTCGGCCAGTCTGGCGCAGCCAGGCCAGATTAGCGGCGCTGGCCATGCCACGATCCGCGATCCAGACGCGCCCCACCATGCCGTGGCGGGCCTCCATGGTGGCGACAATCGTTTGCAACGTCCGCGAATCATGGGTGTTCCCGGCGAACACCTCGTAGCCCAAAGGAAAGCCGTCGAAGGTCACCACCAGGGCAATGCAGACCTGCTTGCAGTCCGGCCGATGATCCCGGGAGTAGCCCGCGCTGCGCCTGCGGGTTCGCTTCCGCTTGGCCTTCGAAGTACGTGCTTGTGACGTCATAGAGCAGGACATCGTTCTCGACGGCGAACAGTTCGCCGCACCGCCGGGACAAATGTGCTTCAAGAGCGGCTTTGTGCGCGAGGAGATGATCGAGGCCACGATAGAGACGATCCTTGTTGACCTCCTCATCGTCGAGTTGCAGCAGATCGCAAAGCGCCGTCCGGCGATACCAGTCCTCGGCAATGTGCAACTCGCTCGACGGCTCGCAGAACCGCGCCGTCACCAGCACCGTCGCCATCTTCGCCCGGCCGATCCGTTCCTTGCCCCTCGGAAGCAGCCGCTCCCAAAGATCCTCAAGGCCCGTTCCGCGCCACAACGCCAGCGCCAGATAGACATCGCCGAACCGGCGCGAGCGCTCGATGCGGATGCCCTTCAGACGCACCGGCACCGTCAGATGTTCACTGCCGTCATTGAATAGTCGCGCTTGTTCAGGAGCACCGATCAGTCGGTGAGCCAGCGCCCGCGCCTCAATGCGACCGTGCTCATCGAGCTCACCAAGATGGGCCACCGTCTGCTGAACCACCCGCCGCCCAACGCGAACGCTCCGCACCAGACGCCAATAGCGGTGGACCTTACCGTCCTTCTTGCGAATCGTGTGGCGCAGGTACATGCACCATCACAACCAGATCGGCCCGTGAAAGAAAATACCCAAGGTCGGCACTACACGCTCAAATCAGCGCCACGCGCTCTCTAACCTCTTGATCCGACTCGCGTCAGATTCGCTAAAATCGCGAAAACCGCCCCCAAACTGCGCAAGTTGGGCTAGCCGCTGCTTCACACCCCACTTGTTCCCGATCCGCCCCTACGCTGCGGCGGTGTGCTTGCGGCGACCGGCGGGCTTCGGCTGCGCCTCCTCCTTCAAGGCAAGTGCCGCCTTTTCGGCCGCCTCCTTTGCGAGACGAAGTGCCCGCAGGCGCGTGGTCTTCTCGGCATCGGCCTGCAGGAGCCTTTCGCGCTCCTTTAGGATCTCGGCGTCGCGCTGCTTGATCCTGTCAAAGTGCTCCTGAGCCTTGCGCCGAGCCTCTTCATCGCGCGATCTTTTGCTGTTCAACATAAGGGAACTCCTGCTTTGCCAACTGCCTACTGGCTATGGGCGGTATGTTGTGTTTCGGTGGCGTGCATCCACTTGATCCGCTGCTGGGCTGGGCTCCGGGTCATGCGAGGCTCACTGTAAAGCCTAATTGCCGGAGAGCCGCCTCAGGCCGCCTCGCGGGAGTTCTTCGAGACTCTGGGCTGCCAAGAACGGCGGCGCGGCAGAGTCCGCAACAGAGCGCGAGCCGCGAGGGCCGCGGCCAGAAGCGAGTTGACGTTGCGGGGCGGCTTCGCCGCCCCGCCATAAAATCAAACTGACTTGAGATTGCCGGCCGAGGATTTTCCCCGATCCTGCTGAACCTCGAAACTGAGCTTCTGGCCCTCGTGTAAAGAGCCGAGGCCAGCGCGCTCGACGGCTGAAACATGCACGAAGACGTCCTTCGAGCCGTCGTCCGGCTGGATGAAGCCAAAGCCCTTTTGGGCGTTAAACCACTTAACCGTTCCGATCGACATGGTATTCTTTTGGTTGGATATAGAGATAACTGCGCCGCCACTTGCGGTGCAGGCCAAATTTCGAAATGGACAGGAATGCGTCGTCTCTTAAGCGAGGGCAGACGACAAAACAAGTCTAAAACGAGTTGACCGCCCAAATATGGTAGAGGCGACGGCAGTTTACAATGGTGGCGTGAAAATAAAATCGGTGGTTTTCTCGTCCATGTCATATCGGCCAATTCCCGACGGGATATCTTGGCCAGTTCACGCTCACTACCGGACGGCCAGCCGGCCGCCCAGCTATGGTGCCCCAGGATCGCAGAATAGGATGACCGAGCGTCACCATAGGAGGGCATATCCATGGCCGAGATGGTAACGATCGAATTGGGTCTGGCGAACAAGGTATTCCAGGTGCACGAGGCGCTGCAGGGTATTCTGGGCTTTCTCGCCCATCCAGCGAATGCGCACGTCTTTGATCATCCGCTCGTGCAGCAGCGTGGTCCTCTCGTCCTTTGTGGGAACCTCCCGCCTGAGAATTGAGAAGACCCCAATCGTAAGACAGAACCGCGCGCACCTAAGTACACGGCCTCAGATCAGCGTGGAACGTTCACCGCCGGCACCACTGCCGCGCTAGCGGATTCGTCCTCGGGCCGAAAACGACGGCTCGATCTTGCGGCCATGAATGGCCGGAATAGGCTGCGCGTTCAACGGGTCAGTGCAACACCTTCTAATGTGGCTGGATTGGGGGGCGAGGCATGAAGTGGACTTCACGGATATGGTTCACGCCGCGGCAGATGTCGGAACTGTGGGAGCGATGGAAGAATGGTCACAGTGTGTCGGAGATCGCGCGGACGCTTGGAAGGAGAAACAAGAGCAGCGT
>JBJKQL010000099.1:0-2884 GCA_046705265.1 Ferrovibrionaceae bacterium | reverse complement strand
CCAATCCTGCCACATTAGAAGGTGTTGCGCCGATCCATTGAAGCCGCCTCCCATTCCGGTCATTTCCCAACGCCATAGGTGCAGTGGAGGGCAAAAGAATGATAGGGGAAACTCGCAACCATTACGGTTACGAAGGGAACGCAGACGGTCTTTGCTAGACACTGGCTTACCCGGTGGGTCGGGGGGATCGTCCAAAGGTATGCGGAACCTGATTTCGACCTGCCATCCTGTGACGCGAATTTCATCGATTACGAGGCGCAGAAGTTTTTGGCGCTGGTCGAAGTCCAGCTGATCGATGGTGGCCCTCACCTTGTCGGCGAAGCCTTCCACCCGGTCCCTGAGCCGATCCAGTTGGGCCAATTGGTCACGTTGGGCAATCAACGTCTGCCGTTGCACTTCGAGAGTGCGGCATCGTAGTTCCAATTCCTTGCCGCGGCGCAGAAGCTCCTCCCGCTCGATGAAGTTCGCTTGATAGAGATCGGCTAATCGCCGGCGCTCCGCGGCGGCAGCGTCGATCCTGCGATTAAACCGGGCAACCTGGGCGTCGAGTAGCCCGTCATCTCCGGTCCTCCGTCGCCTTGACACCGCGGCCTCGCCAGTGAGCAGCACATTCGGACGTAGCATCGCGGCGCGGACTTGGTCGAAGACGAAACCATCGAGGGCGTCAGCTCGAATATTGCGCTCCTGGCATCGCCGATGCTCTCCACCGGCCCTGAGAGGATCATGATTGCGACAATAGTAATAATAGTTGGAGGCGCCGTTGCGGCCACGCATCTTGTGACAAGATACGCTCACACCACAGTGGCCGCATTTAACGAGCCCACGCAACAGCCAGCGATCCGGCTCCGTGCGGCGCGGACTCCATTGGGAGTTATCATAGCTGACGCGTTGCGCGGCATCGAAGAGTTCCTCGCTCACGATGGCGGGAACCGCTATGGCGATCCATTGGTCACGGGGACGCCGCACCTGCCGGGCACCCTTTGCGTGGCGACGATGCAAAACGGACACCGTTCGATTGTAATATGCACGACCTATGTAAACCTCGTTACGTATCAGGCGTCCAATCGTCGACACTCCCCAGACGGCCTTCCCGCTTGGCGAAGGGACCCGCTCCTGGTTGAGCTGCCGTGTGATCTGTCGCAGCGACAGATTGCCCTCGACATAGTCTCGAAAGATACGCCGCACGATCTCCGCCTCTGGCTCATAGACCTCAAGGTGCGCGGCCCGTTCGGCGCAGCGCGCAATGCGGCGATAGCCATACGAGCATTTCCAGGTGATTATCTCGCCAGCACGCGCACGCCACAGCTTGCCACGGCGATATCTCTCGGCGATCTTAGCCCGCTCGTACTCGGCAATCACGCCCTGCACCTGAGTGAGCAAATGGGTTTGCGGGTCATCGCCAAGCGGCGGCGTGTCGTGGAAGAGCACCGCAACGCCGTGCCGTGCGAACTCGTCGAGCACAATGACCTGATACGCATACATCCTGGCCAGGCGATCGGGAGATAAACACCAGACAGCATCAAGCTGCCCGGCTTCGGCGGCGTCGCGCAGCGCATCGAGGCCAGGGCGGTCCAGCCGAGCGCCCGAGCAACCGTCATCGCGGTATTCGGCAACGAGTTCGTGCCCTTCCGCCGCAACCCGTCTGCGCAGGGCCTCGACCTGAGAGCCAATGGTTCCCCGCGCTTCTTGGGATTCGGTGGAGACCCGTGCGTAGATCGCCACTCTCATCGCCGTATCCTCCGGGCAACCGAAAAATCAAGAGGCGTCTCTAAAATTAGCTCGTACCCGGCGGCCAGCGCGTCAAGGCGCGGATCCGCGTCTGGGGTCCATGGGGCGCGCTTCGCGCCGATCATCGTGGCCGTATAGAGCGGTTCGGCTACGGGCCAAGCGATCAGACCCGCTAAGCCGCGACGACCGAAGCGCGCCGCCGTCAAGCTCCGCATAGGCTGACATGTCAATACCGCCTCGCGTAATACCTCATAGTCCGCCTGAGCTCCTTCGCCAATCGGCCAGAAGCACCGGCTCAACGGCGCGCCCTCTCGACGGTGCGCCGATGCAGGCTCACGCCAAAGCGGGCTTCCACCTCCGCCGCAAGTTGCGCGCCGGACAGTGTTGGATCGGCGGATGCGACAAACTCGATCACCTCGGGAGTGAGCTTGAGGGGGCCGCGTCGTCCTCGCGGCTCGTCGAGCAACCCGCGCATCCCACCTTGGTCGAATGCTGCCGTGATCAGGTAGAAGGCAGCACGCGAGTAGCCGTGCCGCTCGGCCGCCGCCGTGGCGCTCAATCCGTCGATGACATGAGCGCGCAGCATCTCGTACTTCACTTGGATTTTGTCCACGGCGAGGAAGAAGGGCTCGCGACCGTCGAACAGGGGCGCGGTCACCGCCTCGGGGCGGGGATGTAACAGCCCTGCTTGTTCGAGAACCCGCCGTCGCGTGGCTACGCTCATGATCGCTCCGATATCCAAATCGTAGGTGAGTATAACCCGAATCTCTCTGTGTGTCTAGCATTATACACCGCACATGGCTTTGCATCAATCTCCGGACAGTTCCACTGGCGTAATTAATGCTCATATTATGTTGCAACTCCGCCTCCCGTGCGGCAGAAAATAATCGACGCCGCGACATTAAATAGTCGACATAATCTCCGGCTTCCGACGGGTCCGCCGATGTTTTGGATGAAGGTAGAGGCTGCTGCCGCGGGCGTCGGCCGTCAGAGTCGCGCTAAAAACCAGCTTTGCGTTCCGGCCGTACCGGACGACGGGATACGATGAGACCTGCCTTGATCTTCCGCCGAAGGACAAGCGGCGATTCTCGGACACGCCAATCCAGCCAGATCAACGATCTGCGATTTCATTCCAGCCTCTCCGCGATGGCCAATG
>JBJKQL010000098.1:0-55468 GCA_046705265.1 Ferrovibrionaceae bacterium | reverse complement strand
GCCTATAACCTCAAACGAATGATCACGAACTTCGGGGTGGGCCCGCTCATTGCGGTGATCAGAAGCTGATCGCCGCCATTGCCATCAAGCCGCACGCGCCAGGCCGCCGATCAGCGTCTCCGCCTCTACACACCCGAAAACACAGCGTAGCCGCTTCCGCTGAAGCGTTTTTCCACGGCCTCGGACGAAAGCTGACGTTCACCGAACTGGATGCGGCTTAAGACGCAGGTCGAAGCCACCTGTGAGGGCCGAAAGTGGGGTTTGGGCAGGCCAAAAAGGCCGCGGGGTCACTTCCCGTGGTAGCTTGCCCGAGCCATGGCCGGATGGGCCTTCATCTAAAATAATATTCTATTGGCGCACTCGGCGAGATTCGAACTCACGACCTCTGCCTTCGGAGGGCAGCGCTCTATCCAGCTGAGCTACGAGTGCGCTGGGGCGGAAGGTAAGCGATCGGCCCTACCCTGGCAAGCGTCCGCACCCGCTGGTCATGCCGTACCTGATGCCCCATCCAGAAGCGCGTCGGGAAGCGGCATCACCTTGGGCCCCGTGGTCCAGACCAGGAAGCAGCGGATCGCACGGCCGGGATAGATCGCGCCGAGCGCGGCGCGGTAGGCCGCCATCTGCTTCACATAAAGCGTTGGCACGGCGGCGGGCGCGGGTGGCGAATCTCGGTCGCTTTTGTAATCCGCGATCAACACCTCCTCTTCCCGCACCGCGAGACGATCGATCTGGCCGAACAGCGGCCGGCCGTCGAGAAGCGCCGCCAAGGGCGCCTCGGCGCGCGAGCCAGGGGCGAACAATGGCGCTGTTTCCGGATGGCCGAGAACGGCGAAGACCTGGGCCGCGATCAGATCGCGCTCGTTCTCTGCCATATCGGCCGCGGCGCGGGCGAGAAAACGGCGCGCCGCCCCATCCCGTCGTGCCGGATCAAGATCGGGAAGAAGCTGCAGAAGCCGGTGAACGAGCCGCCCGCGGCGAAAACGCCGGCCGCGGTCGCCGCGAAACGGATTTTCCGCCTGCAGCTCCGCCGACTCGGGCCGGGACGGCGCGAGCGGCCGGCGCGATGGCGGCTCCGGCGGCGCCGGCCTTGCGATCCAGGCGGGAAGCGGCGGCGATATCGCGCTGGCGCCCGCGGCCTCGGCCCGCGGCGGCACGGTCTGCGGCGCGTGCAACCGAAGGCCGGCGGTTTCGGGCTCGTTCGCGAAAATAAGCGGCACTTCGCTTGCCGCGCCATCGAGCGCGGCCCACACCAGCTCATACCAGCTATCCTTGGCCGGCGGCCGGCGGCCGTGATAGCCGGCGATGTAAAGCCGATCCTCGGCCCGGGTCATCGCGACATAGAGAAGCCGGCGGTATTCGTTCCGCTGACGCTCTCGATCCGTCTCGCGCCATTCCGCGCAGATCGAGGTGTCGTTCGCGCTCGATGCGGGCCAGAACGGAAGCGGCGTTTCGGTGCCCCCTTGCCACAGGATCGCCGGATCGTGGTGCCCGTCCGGCACGCGGCAGGTGTCGGGGAGAAAGACGATCGGCGCCTCGAGCCCCTTCGCGCCATGCACGGTCATCACCCGCACTTCGTCGCGGCCTTGTTCCAGATCGCGCTTGACCTCGGTGCCACCCTGATCGAGCCAGGCGAGAAAGCCCTGCATCGACGGCGGATGGTTGCGGCCGAAGGCAAGCGCCAAGCCGAGGAATTCATCGAGCGGGTCCTTTGCCTCCGGCCCAAGGCGGGCGAGGATGCGCGCCCGCCCGCCGCCGACCAGAAGCGCGGCGAAGAATTCGAACGGTGGCACGAAATCGGCGCGGGCAAGAAGCCGAGAAAGCTCGGCATGGGCGGCGGCGAATTCGGGACGCCGGGCCCTCGCCGCCTGCAACGCCGGCCAAAGCCGACCCTCGCGACCGTGAGCAAGGTCAAAGAGCGCCTCCTCGGAAAAGCCGAAGAGCGGGCTTTTCAGCACCTCGGCGAGCGAAAGGTCGTCATCCGGCAAGACGACGAAACGGCCGAGCGACAAGAGGTCCATCACCGCGATCTCGTCGGTCAGCGCCATGCGGTCGACGCCGGCGACGGCAACATCCGCCTGCTTCAAGGCACGCACCATCTCGCCGACGAATTCGTTCCGCCGCTGCACCAGGATCATGACGTCGCCGGGGCGGATCGGCCGCCCGCGCGATTCGAGAATTTCACCCCGCCTCAACCAGCCGGCGATGACGCCGGCGATGCGCGCGGTAAGCCGCGCCGGCGGCGCGCTTTCGTGTTCCTGCGCGAGCGCCGGTTGCCAAGGATCGGCCGCGGCAATCGCCTCCGGCCCAATCAGGGGCCAGATTTCGACCAGCCCCGCGTGGCCGACCCGAATCGGCGCGTGACGGATTTCGCGCCGCGTGGTGACGCTTTGGCGCATCGCCTCGTTCCTGAAAACATGATCGACCGCTTCCAGGATGGCCGGCGCCGAGCGGAACGAGGGCCCAAGCTCCATCGTCCGCCACGCCGCCTCGGCATTGCGCACGCGGGTCTGGAAATGATCCTCCATGCGGGCGAAGCCTGCGGGATCGGCACCCTGAAAGCTGAATATCGATTGCTTTTCATCGCCGACGGCAAAGACCGTGCGGTTCGCCACGCGGGCCCCTTGACCGGCGAAAAAATCCGACGCCAATGCCGCGATCACGTCCCATTGCTCGGGCGAGGTGTCCTGGGCCTCGTCGATGAGGATGTGATCGAGACCATTGTCGAGCTTATAGAGTACCCAGGCGGCGACACCGTCCCGATGCAGAAGATCGCGGGCCTTCAGGATGAGGTCATTAAAGTCGAGCAAATTTTCCGCCTGCTTCGCCGCCTGATATTCCTCGGCGATGGCGAGGCCGAGACGCCACAGCGCCGCCGTCTGCGCCGCGACGGCAAGCGCGCGCCGCTGGTCGGTGAAAGCCTGAACCCGCGCCTGCTCGCGCTCGAGGATCGCGAGCACGCCGTCATCCGCCGCCTGTCCCGCTTTCGTAAGCACGGCCTTAAGCGGCGCTCCCGCTTTGGTCAGAAAGACGGGAAGATACCATTCATCAAGCGCCGCCTTGCGTGCGCGACGCGACGCGCGCAGCCACGCTCGCAACAATACGGCACGTTGCTGATCGGTCTTGCCGCCTTTCTCCAGCGCAGCAGCGGCGCGTTTCAAATCGGTGATGGGCCCGCCGGCAAGAAACACATCGAGCAGCGCCTCGGGCTCGAGGCCCGGCGCCAACCCAAGCGCGGCATAGCTATGCTCGATCACCTCACCGAGGTTTTCGCCATGGGCGCGGAAGACGCGATGGAACTTGCGCCAATCGCGGGTCATCTCGGCCATCAGCTTGTCGAAGCGGCCCTCGTCGATGGCACCGACGATGCGATCGAGCGCGGCCCCAAGATCGGCCGCACCTCCCGAGGCAGCATGGGCAAGCACGCGGTCGCGCGCGGCGCTGAGCTTTTCCGTCGCCTCGCGCTCGTCCATCGCTTGAAAGCCGGGCGACACCCGGGCCTCGAGCGGAAAACGGCCGAGCAGCGATTGGCAGAAGGCGTGGATGGTGTCTATCTTGACGCCGCCCGGCGTCTCCAGAGTTTGCGCGAACAGCCGTCTGGCCTCGGCAAGTCGCGCGGCCGGTGCCGCCTTGCCGGTCAGGAGACGAAGGTCCTCCTCGAGCGCGTCATCGCTCGCCGTCGCCCAGGCACCAAGACGCTGGTAGAGCCGGTTCGCCATCTCGGCCGCTGCCGCCTTGGTGAAGGTGAGGCAGAGGATGGTATCGGGCGTGGTGCCGGCGAGCAGCAACCTGAGCACGCGATCGACCAGAACCCGCGTCTTGCCGGTCCCGGCGTTGGCGCTGAGCCAGACCGAATGGCTGGGATCGGCGGCGCGAAGCTGATCGGCGATGCGGCCCTCTATGGCGCGGCGGGTCATGTTGCCCCTCCGCCGCCGGCCCATTCCTTGACGCGGGCGAGATGATCGTAATCGCTGTCATATAGCACGAACTGCGGCCGCGGCCGGGCGCGATAGGGCATCTTTGGATCGTCAAAACGAAGAATCAGCGATTTGAGGCCGGCCATTGCGTTTTCGGCGAGACGTTTCGCCTCGCCCCTCACGGCGCGAAATTCGCCGGGAGCGGCGCGCGCGCCTTTGAGGCGGACGAAGGCGAGTTCGGTCACATCCGCGGGCGCGAGCCCTTCGAATCCGCCGGCGAGCGCGATCGCAGCCTCGAGCGGGAGCTGCGGGGCGAGCCCAGCCGCGACATCGTCGTCCCTCGGCAAGGCGCCGGTCTTGTAATCGAGGATCGCGAGCGCGCCCTGCTCGTCGCGATCGATACGGTCCGCCTTGGCGGACAGCGTGAACGGGCCGGCGGGAAGATCAAGACGAAGCCCGCCACGGACCTCGGTCAACAGCGGCATCCAGCCTTTAGCCCGCCGCTCGGCCTGCTCAAAAGCAAGGAACCAGCGCGCAATCTCGGCAAAACGCGGCCACCAGAAGGCGTTGACGCCGGGATGTGTGAACCGGGGCCGGAATACCTCGCGACCGATCGCCAATAGCCGCTCATAGGCGTCCGCCGGCAGGTCTCCCGCGTTCTCGCGGAGAAAGCGGTCGAGCGCCGTATGAATGAAATTCCCGCGCTCTGCCGCGTCGGGATCGGCATCGAGCGGCGCCAGTGGCTCCAGCTTCAAGACACAGCGGGCATAGATGGCATAGGGATTGCGGATCCAGGTCTCGACCTCGGTCACCGAGAGCCGGCGCGGCCGCGCCGCCAGGGGTGGCCTTGGCGCGGGCGGGATCACCGGCATCACGCGGGCCGGACGGTCCAGCGCCTCTTGCCAGAAAAGCGCCGACGGTACCGGCAAGGCACGGCCTGCGCTCGCGACCAGCGCCTGCAGCCGTTGCATCCAGCGCGAGGCGACGGTCGGCGTGCCATCGACTTTGGTGGCGCGGGTCAGGACCACCCGGCGCGCCGCCACGGCCTGCGCGAAATCGTGGGCCGCCTGGCCGATCCGCCGCTCAGGCGGCGAGAGGCCGAAGCGCGCGCGCATCGGCCGGCTCAGCCAAGGATCGGCGGCGCGATTAGCAGGCCAAGTGCCTTCGTTAAGACCGCCAAGGATCAAAAGATCGGCCTGTTGCAGCCGGGCTTCGAGCGGACCCCAGATGGCGAGCCGGGGATGGCGGCCATAGGCCGGCCGCACCACGCGCTCGGCCATCAGGGTCTCGATCACCGCGACCCAGGACACGCCGGGAAGCGGCTCCGCGCGCGGCGCGGCGGTGGTGAGATCGGCGACGAAATCGGCGAGCGCCTGCCCGGCTTCGCCCCGCCAGAGCGCCGCGCCGTCCGGACCGGTCGCCAGCCATTCGGCAAAGCCGAGAAACCTCATGACGAAATCGGCGAGATCGACCGCCGGCGCTTGCAGCATTTCGGCGAGCGGCGCCGCCTTGGCCGTGAGGGCCGCGAGCCAGCGGCCGAGACCGCCCCGCCGTTCCGCGCCCGAGAGTGCATCGATCAGTCCTTCGAGGCCGGATCCCGGACGGGGACCTCGGAGCGCCACGATCTCGAAACCGCGAAGATGACGCAGAAACTCGGACCGCGATCGGCCGCCGCACGCGAAAGGATGCTTCAAGGCGGCGAGGAGCGGGACCGGCGCGCCGCCATCGGCAAGCCAGGCCAGGAGCAGGCGCAGGAAGGTGCCGGGCGGGGTTTCGTGAAGCGGCGTGCCGGCGGAATCGTCGATCGCGATGCCGAAGCGACCAAGCTCGGCGGCGACGCGGCGAGCAAGGTTGCGATCCGGCGTCACCAACGCCGCGGTTTGATCGGGCATCTCCAGCACCTGGCGCAGAATCAGCGCGATCGCGGCGGCTTCTTCGCGCGGCGCCGGTGCCTCAAGAAGCTCGAGGCCGTCGAGCGCAAGCGGATCGGTCGCCGCAGCGGCATTGCCTTTCGTGTTGCCCCAAGCATCCGACGTCGCCGCCGGCCGCAGCGTGTCGCGGATCAGTGCCGTGCGCGCGGCGCGGCGCGCACGGTCGAGGGCACCGAGATCGGGCGCAAGCGGCCATGGTTCGATCTCATCCCGCCCGACGCGCAAAACATGAAGCAAGGCATGCAGGGCATGCTGCGGATGGGTCGGCGCTTGCGAAAGCGCGGCGTAGCTCATGTCGTCCATCTCGGCATCGAAACCCGACAGGACCACGGCGCCCTCCGGTAGGCTGGCGATGGTCTTGATCAGCGCCGCAGTCGCCGGAATGCTGCCGGTCGAACCGGCTGCATAGACCGGACCATCGCCTGCGGTGACGCTCAGGCTTTCGCTCAAGGCGCCGATCAGCCGGTTTCGCCGTTCTCCCGGATCGATGACCTGCTCGGCTTCGAGAATCTTCGGCCAGTGCTCGGTGATAATGGTGAGAAAGGCGAGCGTGATCTGCCAGTGTTCGGCGTAATCGCCAGGCACTAGGTCTTTCAAGCGGTTGAAATCGCAGCCCTCGATCGCGACTGCATCGAGAAATCGCGCCAGTTCGCCCGCGAGATGGATTGCCTGCGCCGCATCCTCGAAGCCGGGCCGCCGCCGAATCAGGTGGGAAAGCAGGAGTCGCCGGTCAAGATCGGGAATCGCGGGCGGCAGGTCGAGCCCTTGCGGCAGGGTGAGTTCGAGCTCGTCCTCGTCCGCGTCGCCGAGCGGCGCCATCACCGGCAACAGCAAGGCGCGGCCCGCGCCGCGGCGGAGAAAAGCAGTGCCTAGCGCACGCACCGCGCGCCGTGTCGGGAGAAAGACGCGCACCCGACTCAACGCAAGCGGGTCGTGCCCATGCCTCGACAAAAGGCCTGCCGCCAACGCGTCGACGAAAGGAATGCCTTGCGGAATATTGTAGACTCGTGGTCGCGGTGCACTCATTGCCGCTTTTCGGCCAGGGCCTTTTGCGCTGCCTGGAAGCCGGCCGGCGTGCCGACGTCCATCCATTGCCCTTCATGGCGCAGGCCCCAAAGCCGGCCCGCCTCGGCTGCGCGATCGTAGAGAAGATTGAGTGAGAACGGTCCTTCCGGGCAGAGCTGGAAGATCTCCGGGCGCAACACCTGCACGCCGGTAAAGACAAAGGGCGCGACCCAAGTCTCCTGCCGCCGCGTCAAACGGCCGACCGGATCCATGTCAAAATCACCGATGCCCTGATAGCCGATGGCACTTACCGTCGGGTGCACGAGAAGCAGCGCATCCATTTTTGCCGGATCGAAGAATTCCGCAAGCTCGACCAGGGAATCGCGGGCCGCGTCCTGCCAGACGATGTCGCTGTTGACGGCGTAGAAGGCCTCGGGCCCAAGGTCCGGCAGCGCCTTGGCGACACCGCCACCGGTATCGAGAAGCGTGGCGGATTCATCGGAGAAGACGATCTTCGGAGCCTTCCTTACCATCAAATGCCGCCGCAGCTGGGTGCCCTTGTAATGCAGGTTGACCACGGCAGTTTCGACCCCGGCAGTGCTGAGGCGATCGAGTACCCGGTCGATCAGCGGCATGCCACCGACTTCGACCAGCGCCTTCGGGCGATCCAGGGTAAGCGGACGGAGGCGGAGACCATAACCGGCCGAGAGAACCATCGCCTTGGCGAAAACGCATCCCTTACTCATGACACGGTGATTTCCTGCTTGCGAAGCGCCGACGGGATGGTGCGGTCGAACCAGGCCTGAACGGCGGAAAGGGCGGGGTGTTGCAAGTCGTGCTCCAGAAGACGCCAAGTTTGCGGCATAAATCGCAAGTATTTCGGCTTGCCGTCCCGGCGAAACAGACGCGGCCAATGGCCGATAAGCTTGGTGTTGCGCTGCGCGGCGAAGACCGCGTAGGCGAGGCGGAAGGCGGCGGCATCGACGCCGCTTCTTTGGATATAACGCTCAACCATCGCCTCCGCCAAGGCGGGCGCGAGAGGACGGCGCACGTCTTCGAGCAGCGATGCGAGATCATAAGCCGGTGAGCCCTCGAGCGCGTCCTGGAAATCCAGCAGCCCGACGCGGGCGCATTCGTCGCGGCGAGGGAGCCAGATCAGATTGTCGGCATGATAATCGCGGAGCACGAGGACGGCAGGAAGCACCTCCGCGCGGTGAAGAACATCGGTCCATAGCTCTTGATACTCCCGCTTCAATTCGGGTGGCGTCGGTCGGCCCGTGATCTCCGGCAGGTACCAATCGACGACGCGGTCGGTTTCGTCGAGCAGGAGATTGAGATCATAAGGCGCGAGACCCTGCGGCAACGGTCGGCGGCGCAACGCGACGAGAAGGTCGACTGCCGCGCCGTAGAGCTCGGCCGCGCCGGCGGCGCGGCGGTCCAAGACGCGGCTATAGAGATCGTCGCCGAGGTCCTCGAGAAGGAGCAGCCCGTCGCCCTCCTCGGCGGCGAGAATCCGGGGCGCGCTGAAGCCCTGCGCGCACAGATGCCGGTCGATGCGGACAAAAGGGCGAACATCTTCCAAGGGCGGCGGCGCGTCCATCAGCATCGCCGTTTCGCCACCCCGGCGAAGGCGGGTGTAGTGACGGAAGGACGCATCGGTCTGAAGCGGTTGAAGCGCCGCGTCGCCCCAGCCGGCGCGCGCCAAAAACCGCGCGATCGCGACCGCCCGCTCGCCGCTCGCGCCCTCGCCGACCAGACGCGTTCGCCAATCGCCGCCCATGCGGAGGAGGAGCCTGCGAGCATCCGCCCTCTCGGCGAAAAGGAATTCCAGAACCAGAGCCTCGGCCGGCAGGACATGAAGCCGCTCCGGCCATTCAACCAGGCTGATGCCCTCGGCGAAGGCTTGATCGAGCCCGAGTTCGACCGCCTCGTCCGGGCTCTCGAGCCGGTAGAGATCGAAATGCCAGACCATGCCGACCGGCGTGTCATAGGTTTGGACAAGGGTGAAGGTCGGGCTCGGAACATCAACGGCAGAGCCCGCCATCGCCTGGATCAGGGCGCGGGCGAAGGCGGTTTTGCCGGCGCCGAGATCGCCCTTGAGGGCGATGACATCGCCACGCCGCGCGAGCCGCGCGAGGCGACGCGCAAGCTCGACCGTCGCCGCGGGATCGGGCAGATCGAGAGCAAACGGGCCGAACACCCGGGACGGCGCGGTCATGGCCGGTTTTTAGCTTGCTTTGCGGACACGGGCAACGGCGGAAGCGCCACGACCCGGCAAGGCCCGCCGCTGCTGCTGAACGGAGCGGCGAAACCGGCTAAGCTCTCCCTCACCCGAACCGCGATACGGAAGGGAATAGCATGGCCGGTCCCAGGGTTCTAGTCACGGGCGCGAGCGGCTTCGTCGGCCGGGCGCTGTGCCGACGGCTGCGCGAGGCCGGGGTCGCGGTTCGGGCGGCGATCCGCGTTCCAGAAGACGAAGGCCGGATCGAACCCGGAATCGAGTCCATCGTGGTTGGAGACATCGGGCCGGAGACCGATTGGCGCGCAGCGCTTGGGGGCGTCGGCGCGGTGGTCCATCTCGCCGCCCGAGTGCACCGCATGCAGGACGACGCGGCAGACCCCTTGGCGGCCTTCCACCGCGTCAACACGACGGCAACCGAAGCTCTGGCGAAGGCCGCGGTCGAGGCCCGGATGCGGCGCTTCGTCTTTCTTTCCACCATCAAGGTTCATGGCGAAACGAGCCGGAGCCGGCCGCTCGTCGAAACCGATCCGGCGGAACCAAAGGATGCCTACGCGATCTCGAAATGGGAGGCGGAACAAGCGCTCGGTCACATCGCCGCGGCGAGCGATATCGAGATCGTCGTCATCCGCCCACCGCTCGTCTACGGCCCGGGCGTCAAGGGCAACATGCGCCGCCTGTTGCAGTGGGTTGATCAGGGCGTGCCGCTGCCCTTGGCCGGCATTGCCAACCGCCGCAGCCTGATCGGGCTCGACAACTTGGTCGAGGCGATCTGCCGCGCGCTGATACAGCCGGGGATCAAGGGCGAGGTCTTTCTGGTCTCGGACGGCACCGACCTCTCGACACCCGCGCTAGTGCGCCACATCGCCCGCGCGCTCGGCAAGAAGCCGAGGCTTCTGCCCTGTCCGCCGGCGGTGCTCCGCGGCCTCGCCCGCTTGGCCGGACGCGAGCAAGCTTTCGATCGCTTGACTGATTCGCTTACGATCAACCCGGAAAAGGCAATGCGCCGGCTCGGCTGGCGGCCCAACGTGACGCTTGATTCCGAGCTCGAGGCGATGGCCGCGTGGTGGCGAGCCCAAGGCCGGGGGCGGGCCGGCGCGCCATGACTGGTCCGCGAAAGCGCGCTTGAACAGCCGCCGGCCGCACCCTAAATAGCCTTGTCATGAGCGTGGTTTTACGATGACCCGATTCGGTTCCCGCCGTTCGATCGTTTCCGTCCTCGGTCTTGCGCTTGGGTTTGCCGTGTTCGCCGCAAGCCCGGCCAGGGCCGCGCTTTCGGCCAAGGACCAGGCCACGATTCAAGACGTTGAACGCTATCTCGACGGCATCCGAAGCCTCAAGGCCGACTTTATCCAGGAGGCCCCCGACGGCACGTTGAGTTCGGGCGAGCTTTTCCTGCGCCGGCCCGGCATGGCGCGATTCCAATATTCACCGCCCTCGCCCATCCTGCTGGTCGCCGACGGCGTGTGGATGGTGTTTCAGGATCGCAAGCTTGGCCAGACCACGCGGCTTCCGCTTGGCGCCTCGCCGCTCGCGATCTTGCTTTCAAAGAAGATCACGATCGGGCCCGGCACCGACGTGGCGGTGAAGTCAATCCGTCGGGAAGCGGGCCTCTTGCGCCTCACCCTGTATCAGCGGGACAAGCCGAGGCAGGGAACGCTCGCCCTGGTGTTCTCGACGCCGCCGATGCAGCTTCGCAAGTGGACCCTGACCGACGCCGAAGGCCGCGATACCACCATCACGCTGAACCGCACCGATACCAATGTCTCGCTGCCGACGAGCCTCTTCATCGTCCAGGATATGCCGACGCCGGGCGAGGCGCCGCCAAACAGCCTCCACCAAAACAACGTCCAATAGGACGCAAGGCGAATCCGCACGCCGGCATGGGAACCTGACATGACACCACAAAGCCTGCTGATCGGGGTTTCAGGCTGTCTCCGTCCTGTCTCGGACTGGCCGTTCCACATGGCGGGCGACAAATATCTTCGCGCCGTTGTGGAAGGCACCGGCGGCCAGCCGGTGATCGTGCCGGCACTCGGCGCCATGACCAATGGACAGGGGCTTCTTGACAGGCTCGACGGCCTGCTTCTCACCGGCAGTCCCTCGAATGTCGAGCCGCGACATTACAACGGCGTGCCGAGCCGCGACGGCGTGCCGCACGATCCCGATCGCGACGCGACGATCTTGCCACTGATCCGCAGGGCGGCCGCAAGCGGCGTTCCCATTCTTGCCATCTGCCGCGGCATTCAGGAAATGAACGTCGCCTTTGGTGGTAGCTTACATCAACATCTCGCGGAAGTGCCGGGCCGCATGGACCATCGACGCGATCCGAAGGTGAGCCGCGAGCAACAATATGGCCCGCGTCACCGCATCCGCTTCACCGCCGGCGGACTTCTGGAAAAACTCGCCGCGGCACCGGACGCCATGGTTAATTCCCTGCATGGCCAGGGCATAGACCGGCTGGCGCCGGGGCTTGTCGCCGAGGCTTTCGCCGATGACGGCACGATCGAGGCGGTGCGGCTCCAAAACGCGCCGGCCTTCACACTCGGCGTGCAGTGGCATGTTGAATGGCGGGTGCGGGAAACCCCCCTTTCGATGGCGATCTTCCAAGCCTTTGCTACCGCGGCGCGGGCCCGCGCCGAGCGCTTCGGAGAAGCGGCCGCGAGCGGCGGCACGATGCCTCGCCATAGCGCCAGCCATGCATTCGCGACATAGGTATTTGTCCGACCCCCCCTGGTTTTTCGGTCAGTGCCCCCCATATTTTTTACAATCGGCTGGGCATTCAACCAGGCTGCAATCTCCCCCCGATTCGGCCGGTTCCCAGTCGCCAGGCGTCGGTGGTCCCCTGCCGACGTCGAATCGCCACGAGCGGGAAACCCCCGGTCATCCCCCCGACCGGGGGTTTCTTTTTGACTTCCCGATCGACCCCTATGCGGATCGCTCGCCGTGATAATTGACTTGCATAAGGCGCCTTTCTAAGGTCCGCGCGGAGATGCCTCGAATGCCCCTCATGCCCCCATCAGAACCGCAGCGCGTCAAGGTTCGCCAGCTCGACCGCATCGTCGAAGTGGCGCCCGGCGAGACCATTTTGGAAGCCGCCCTAGCCTCCGGCAGCGACTATCCCTGCGGCTGCCAATCGGGGAACTGCGGCAGTTGCAAATCGGTGCTGATCTCGGGCGAAGTGGATCTCAGACCCTATTCTGAATTCGCCTTGAGCAACGAGGAGCGCGCGGCCGGTCTGATCCTCGCCTGCCAAGCGGTACCGCGCGGCCCGGTCGAGGTCGCATGGCTCGATCAGGAAGAAATGCCCTTGCACAGCCGGCGCACGATGACTTGCCGCGTGGTCGGCGTCGACGATCTTACCTATGACACTCGCCGCATCCGACTGGAATCTGAGAGTGAGCCGCTCGACTTTTCAGCCGGGCAATATGCCGCCGTCGCGTTCGCGGGGTTGCCACCGCGCGATTTTTCCATGGCCAACCAGCCGGACGACCCGATCCTCGAATTCCATATCCGCGCCATCAATGGGGGAGCCGTCTCGGATCACGTGCGCCACGGGCTGAAGCACGGCGACCGGGTGACGGTAACCGGGCCTTTTGGCGTCTCGTATCTGCGGGAAAAGCATGCCGGCCCGATCTTCGCCTTGGCCGGAGGCTCCGGCTTGGCCCCTATCAAATCGATCATCGAACGCGCGCTCGGCATCGGGCTCCGGCAGCCGATCCGACTCTATATCGGCGTCCGCGATGAAACCGATCTTTATCTCGAGGATCATTTCCAAGTGCTCACCCACCGGCACGCCAATTTCAGCTTGCTTCCGGTGCTATCGTCGCCAAGCGGCGCGACGGAACGGCGTACCGGGTTCCTAGCCGACGTGCTGACGGAGGAGGCGCCAGACCTCGACGGCGCCAAGGCCTATCTGGCCGGCCCGCCGGCGATGGTCGAGACCTGCGTTGCCGCGCTGCGCCGCCTCGGTATCCGGTCCGACAATTGCCATGCGGACGCTTTCTATACCGAAGCCGACAAAGCCCGCGCGGACGTTAATTCGTGATTGACGCAAGAATCGCTACTGCTTTCGCGCCACCGCAGCCGACCACCACGCGATGAACGGAGACGCAACCGGAAACGACGACGATATCGGCACCTCGGCCGCCGTTATCTGGGGCCGGCGCTTTGCCCGCATGATCGACGAAGTGCGCTGGTTCGACAACCTGGGCGAGGCGCTTCGCCCGAACGAACGGCAGACCGCCATCGCTTATGGTGAGGCCCTGGGCAGTGGCGCGATATCGGTCGCCGTCGCCGCCGATTGGAAAGAAGCCGGCGAGATCGTCGAGCTGTTGCAAGCCGGCGAAAATGTCGCCACCGAGAATGAAATGGAAGCGGCATTGATTGTCGCCGCTGCGGAAACCCTTGCCGAGGAGGAACTCTTCGGCCTCTTGCAAGCCGTGCGCGTCCTCGCGCTTCGGGTCGTCCACCCGGCAGCCGCGCGCGCCGCGATGCGGGCGGGGCAGCGCGGGCCCGAACTGGTCCGCATCGCCGCCGAGGCCGCCGTGCAAACCTGCGTCCAGGCGGCGCTGGTGCTTGCCGCGGGTACGGAGGAAAGCCATCCTTTCGCCTACAAATACCGTCTGTTCGAACTCGGGCGCTGGCCGTTCGGCATGATTGGGCAAACCCTCCATCTGTTCTGATGACGGGAACCATGACAAAGACGACGAAAAAGGGCGGCAGCCGCCAAGGAGGAAAGATCCGGATCGCGACCTGGAATATCAATTCGGTCCGTCTCCGGATCGAGGCAATCTCCCGGTTCACGACCCTTTACCGGCCGGACATCCTCTGCCTCCAGGAAACCAAGGTCGCCGACGAGAAGTTCCCCTTGGCTCCGCTACGTGAAATGGGTTTCCGCGCCATCCTGCCGAGAGGCGAAAAGGGCTACAACGGCGTCGCCATTCTCTCTCGCTTGCCGCTCGATGGTGTGGCGTTCGAAAATTGGGGTGGCAAGGGCGATTGCCGGCACTTGAAAGCGGTGCTGCCGAACGGCGTTGCTCTGCATAACGTCTATGTCCCGGCCGGCGGCGACATTCCCGACGTCAAAGCCAACCCGAAATTCGCCCACAAGCTCGGATTTCTTCGCGACATGATCGCGCGGTTCCGGGGCCATTCGGCGCCGGCGATTCTGGTCGGCGATTTCAATATTGCCCCGCTTGAAACCGATGTATGGTCGCACAAGGCGCTCTTGAACGTGGTGAGCCACACCCCTACGGAGGTCGCGCTCTTGGACGCGCTTAAGGCCGCAGCGCCGTGGCACGACGCCGTGCGCCATTTCATCCCGCCGGAACAGCGGCTTTATACGTGGTGGAGCTATCGCTCGCCCGATTGGGCAGTCGCGGACAAGGGCCGCCGGCTCGATCACATCTGGGTGACGAAGGATCTGTCAGGAAGCCTAAGACATGGCGCCGTCGCGCGCGAGACACGGGGCTGGGACATCGCTTCCGACCATATTCCAGCGATCGTCGACCTTGCATTCTGATCGCCGCCCAAGGGCGATCGCCGTCGTTAGATTTTTCGGCGATCAGCGCTTGGCGCGGCTGCGCCAGCCCGCGTTCTCGTCCAGGAGGACGCGCGAAATAACGTTGATAACCAGGACGAAAAGCGTGACCAAAAGCGCTGCCGCGTAGGCGAGCGCATGGGCGCTTCGGAACGGTATATCGATGAAGGCCCAGATCGCGTAAGTCAGATAGCCGATCGGCGCGTTGGTAAGATGGCCGCTCCAAAGATAATTCGACCAGCCGGCGGTATAGAGGAGCGGCGCCGTCTCGCCGACCGAAATCGCGAGCGCAAGCAAGACACCGGTAAGAATGCCGGGAAGCGCCATCGGTACACAAATCCGCATCGTCACCATACCAGGGCCGGCGCCCAAGGCATAGGCCGCCTCGCGTATTCCGCGTGGCACCTCGCGCAGCGCCAATTCGCTCGTTCGACATATATAGGGCAGCGAGATGATCGCAAGCGCGATGCTGCCGGCCGCGACCGAAAACTTCCACCCGAGGCCCACGACCATCGTAATGTAGCCAAAATAGCCGATCACGATGGAGGGCACGCCGACCAGCACGTCGGAAAGAAAACGGATCACCGATGCGAGACGGCCGTCATCAAACTCCGACAGATAGATGCCAGCGGCAAGGCCCGGCGGAATGGCGAGCAGGATACCGCCGAAGGAGAGCACGAAGGTTCCCTCGATGGCGTTGAGAAGCCCGCCGCCATTGCCCAGGGTGACTTGGGTGAGAAGGCTTGGCGAAAGCGCGCTAAAGCCGCGCAGAAAGATCGTGACGAGAATCCACACCATGGCGCTGCCGAGGAGCAGAAAGGCAAGGATGGCCAAGCCCCAGCCGACATAGGCGATGAGCTGGCGCTGGCGAAATCGGGCGCTGGCCGCCGCAGTGGCATGGAATGGAGTTGCACCGATCACGGTCATCACGCGATCCTCGACCTTAGTCCCTGATAGTAAATCAGAACGCGGGCGAAGCCGTTGACGGTGATCGAAATCACGCAGAGCACGAGCGCCACCTCGGCAAGCGAACGCACGGCCATGCCGGTCGGATCCTGAAGCGCGCTATCGAGCTGCGAGACGATGAAGGACGCCATGGTCGAAATCGGCGTGTAGATGTTGCCCGGCAGGTAGTTCAAGGCGTTGCCGCTGACCATGAGCACGGCCATGGTCTCGCCGAGCGCGCGGCCGGTGGCAAGGATGCTCCCGCCGATGAGGACGCGGCGCAAACCGGGCAGGAGGACCTTCCACATCGTCTCGAAGCGATTGGCGCCAAGTGCCACCGCCGATTCGCGCAGCCTCGGCGGCTGAGCAACCAGCGCATCGCGGAGCGTCGCCGTGATCAACGGCACGATCATGAGCGCGAGCACGAAACCGGAAGTGAGAAGGCCATAGCCGCTGCCGGCCGGACCGCCGAAGAAGGGGATGAAGCCAAGCCATTCGACCATGAAGGGAAAAACGTGGTGACCGAGAAAGGGAATCACCACCACGTAGCCCCAGAGGCCAAAGACGACGCTCGGGATGGCCGCCAGAAGCTCGACAAAAAAGGAAAGCCAGGGCCGCAACGGTCCCGGCACGCCTTCGGCAAGGAACAGTGCGGCGCCGACGCCGACGGGAACGGCGATAGCCAGAGCGATCGCGGTGCTGAGCAGCGTACCGACGATCAGGAACAGGATGCCATAGTGGGCGCCGGGCAAAATCTGTTGCCCATGGACCGTGATCGGGTTGGCGTAGAGGCTGCCGAGGTTCCAGCTGTTATCGACGACAAAGGTAAGGCCGTTGAGGCGGATCGCCGGCCAAGCATAGACCGCGAGAAAAAACACGATCGCCATCAGGGCCAGCGGCACGACGAAGGCGAGAATCGCCGTTAATCTCCGGAAATTCAGCATGCCACCTAAGGCCCCGGAGAGCCGGAGTGGCGGGCATCAAAAAGTCTCCGCGCCGTGACATCGGCCTCGCCGCCGCGCATCAAGCCGGCTTTGAACCACTCAGGAATACGTTGCTCGCCGGCAGCCAAGCTGCCGGCGAGCGGGGGAAAAATCGTATCAGGATCGACGAACGTCACTTGATCTCCGCGATTTGCGCCGCACTGAGCTTCACCACCGGCTCAGGCAACGGCACGAAGTGAACCGCCTCGATGAAATGGGGCGCGTTGCCGCCGTCCTTGCTGATAGCCCAAGTGAAGAATTTACGCAACGCCGCCGCCATGTCGGCTGAAGGCTGCGTCTTGCTGACGAGAGCATACTCGTAATTGATGATGGGATAGGATTCGGAACCCGGCGCGAAGATCAGGCTGATGCGCTGATCCTTCGGCGTCTTTGGCACCATCACGGCCGCCGCCGCCGCCGCAGTCCTGGCCTCGGGCAGAACAAAATGGCCGGCCCGGTTCTTCAAGCGGGCAATGCCGAGCTTGTCCCTCTCAATCGTGTTCTGATAGCTCGAGCCGATATAGGCAATGGAATAGGGGTTGTCGTGCACCGCGGTGACCATGCCGGGATTACCCTCGGCGCCAATGCCGCCGGAGACTGCCGGCCAGCTTACCGTGGTGCCGTAGCTGACGCTGTTCCCCCACTGATGGTCGCTGAACGAAAGATATTGGGTGAAAATAAACGTGTCACCGCTGCCATCGGTGCGGTGAACCGGGATAATCAAGTGATGCGGCAGATGGACGCCGGGATTGAGCTCGCGAATCGCCTTGTCGTTCCAATAGCGAATATGGCCTTCATAGATGCTGGCGAGGACCGGGCCGCTCAGCTTGAGATGGCTCCCATTCAGCCCGGGCAGATTGTAGTTGACCATCTGCACCGAGATCGCGAGCGGAATGTTCAGCATGTTGGGATGCTTCTTCATCAGCGCGTCGCTCATATAGGCGTCGGAAGCGCCGATCTGGGCGATGCCGGCGACGGACTGGGCGATGCCGGTGCCGCTGCCGGTCGACTGGGTCGTGATTTTCACATTGGGATTGGCTTTGGTGTAAACCGGAACCCAGAGGTTGAAGAGCGGATAGAGCAGGCTCGATCCGGTCTCAAGAATATGCGTGGTTTCCGCCGCCTGGCCTGTCCCGGCGCCGACAAGGGCGCTGGCGGCAAGGGCGAGAGCGAACGCGCCGCCCTTCAGGATGGAACGGCGCGTCGGGACCGGAATGTCCGATCCGGTTTTCCGGAGAAACGGCAAAGTAGCCTCCTTATTTGGCTGGAGTTGGAAGTAAAAATCGGATGCGAGAGAAAAGACGGTCGCCTCGGGTTCGACGCGGGCGATCCTACCAAGGTAATGTGACAGTTATCTTTCGCATTCATGTCACATGAGTGACATGAAGCCACAGTGCCGAAAGAAATCTCGTTCTAATTCAAGCAATTAACGAATTCGGCTGGCGGCGTTTTACGATGATTTAACCTGCGCGGTAAAGAAAATAGCGTCCTTCGGCAACACCACGCGGCAGCGGCAAGAGCTGAAGCGCGTCAAGCCGGAGCGGTTGATCGGCAACCACCAGCGCGTCTCGCGCGAGGAGCGGCGGGAGCGCCGGACCAAGCCAGGCCGCGAGTTCCCTGTTTGCTTCGCGGTCGCCGCTCCCGATGTCGAGATGGACGAGCGCCGCCGGAGCGCCGATGCTGGCGATGGCCGAAGGCAGCGTCTCGCGCAAATCGCCGAGAATAAGGTGCGCGGCATCGGGACGGCTGTCGGGATGGGCCGCGATCTGGCGTTCAAAGACGAAGATCTCGCGTTCTGGCAAGAGGCCGCGCAAGTGGTCGAAGGTGCGGCCATTGCCGAGGCCAAGCTCAAGCACCGGTCCCGGTATTTTCCGCACCGCCCGGGCGGCGTAATTGAGACAGCGCCGCTGAGCTTCGAGACGGCGGATAAAGCTCTCAAGCCGACTCACGTGGACCCCCACCAGCGGTACCTGCGGGGCCAAAACAGCGCCAAGGTCACGGTGCGCGCCCCTCCAACCTGGCCCGGGTTTCGAGAAGGTCGCTCGTGGTATGTTCGAGCCGCTGTGCCAGGACGCGCAGCATTTCGACCGCCATTTCCGGAAATTCCGCGAGCAGCTTGACGAAAAGATCCTTGGAGATGCGGAGCGCGGTGAGTTCGCTCGCGGCGGTGATCGTTGCTGTGCGTGGCACGTTGCAAAGGATCGCGATCTCGCCGACGAAGTCGTTCTTGCCCAGGGTCGCGACCTTGAACGGGCCGCTTGGCGTCTCGATGATCACATTAGCTTCGCCCGCCACGATGATATAGGCCGAATCGCCGACCTCGCCCTGATGAAACAGCGAGTGACCCACCGCAAAGGTCAGCCGTTGGCTGGTAAAAGCGAGAAGCTTCAGCTTGGCAGGTTGCAACGCCGCAAAAAGCGGGATATTGCGCAGGAGATCAACCTCTTCGTTGAGACTCAACCTCGCCTCCTCCCATGGTGGCGGTGTCCGCCCGACAACGGCTCGCTTCTTTCTCGTCGGATGCGAATGTCGGTTCGCGTTCAACTCTGCTTCAGCAATTCTTGAAAGACGGTGCCGTCGCGGCGCAGCTCGGTGGCAGCGCCCTTCTCGACCAAACGCCCGCCGCGCAGCACCAGAACATCGTCGAAACGATCGGCAATATCGACGCGCGAGAAGGCGCCTATCAGGCAACGTCCTTTGAATTCGGTGAGAAGCCGGGCCAAAAGGCGGTCCTGAACGGCGAGATCGAAGACGCCAAGCGCATCCAGCAAAATCAGGATGTCCGGCCGTTTCATCACCGAGCGCGCGATAGCGAGCTTTTGGCGCTGCACCGCCGAAAGGCGGCCGCCGGAAATGCCGCAGTCGAAGCCAAGGCCGACTTCCGCCACCGCGTCGGAGAGACCGAGGTCGGCCAAAACCTCGCTGATCGCGGCCAGCACACGCTCGGGCCCATTGGCTTGCCCATAGGCGATTTTGCCAAAGACGATGTTGTCCTGAAGGTTGGCGCCAGCGGTATAGGTATTGGCATCGAAGAACGCGATAAGCCCGGCGAGCTCGGGTGGCAGGTCGCGGGCGAAAACTTGGCGAGCCTCGAGAATTTTCGCCTTGAGGTCTTCGGTGCACACGTCGAGGCGGTGGCGGGAGGGCACCAGCTTGAAGGGTAACGACATCAAGCTGACGCGGGCATCGCCGGTCAGAAGATCAAGACGCTCCTTCGGCACCCGGGCGAGCAGCTCCTGATAAACCGGCAGGTCCTCGGACGAGATGAAGCTGAACTGCTGGAACAACTCATGACCGGGCGGCAACTCGGCGAAAATTTCAACCATGGTCGCCGCCACCTCGTAGCCGATGTGGAGAAATTGCTCATCGATGCCGACCTTTCGGAGCACGGAAAGAACGTAGGCATTATCGCCAAGACGGTCGGGATTGAAGCCATCGCCGACCGGGTTGCCAAACATCAGATTTTCTGCCACCGAGGCATTGTTGTTGAAGCGATCCCGATGCCAGCTCTCGACGAGAAGGCCGAGGCCGGTTCCCGCGAGCTTCTCGCGCAACTTCACCCGCGCGCGAAGAATCTGCTCGGCGAGATCGGGCGCCACCTTGGCGTCGACCGTGCTGCGAAGCCCAAGCTGGAACACGTCGTCGTAAAACTCGACCAGCCGCAGCACGTGCAGGCCGGCAGTGATCAGCCCCTTTGGCCCATCGACCCCGGCCGCCGCATAGTCAGTCCAATCGGCCCTGATATCGTCGATACTGTTGCCAGAGGCAATGGATTCGGCGAGCCGGCGCTGTTCCGCCTGCGCCTCGCCTTCGGCTGCTGTCCGCGGCATCGCCGGACGGTGGCGGAGACCAAAGAAAAGGTTGAAGCCAATATCCTCCGAAAAAATATAGGGTGCTTGGTCGACGAAGCCGATACGCCGGCCGGTAACCGTCTCGGGAATGGCCGCGTAATCCGTGCCGTCAACCAAAACATGGCCCCGGCTCGGTGCGATCAACCGCGCGAGTACCAGCGCGAGTTCCTGGCGACCGCCGCCGGAGGGGCCGATCAAGGCCAGGCTGCGGCTGGTCGCGTGTGTAAAGGACACGCCTTCGAGCAGCGGCATGCCGTCCTCGCCGTCTACGGTGACGTTGGCGACCGCAATATCGCCCTTGAATTCGGGAATGGCTTCCGGCTCGGTTAGGAGGTCGGCCTCGGGCCGAAGGCCCTCGGGATCGAACTGCGAGACGATTTGCTCGTACTTGATGCGCGCATCCTGGTGTTGCTGGTAGTAATTAAGCAGTTCCTTAATCGGCGAGGCCATGTCGCGCTGCGCCGCCACCGCGGCGATCACGGTGCCGACGTCGATCCGGCCGCTGATCGCGAGATAGCCGCCAATGGTGTAGAAGAGGAACGGCCCCAGTTGCTGCAGGAAATTGTTCAGCGACTTGATGACAAACTTGCGCCGGTAGATGTCGTAGCGCACCCAGTAGATGTCGCCGAGACGATAGGCGAATTCGGCGAGCGATCGCCGAGCCCCGGCATGGGCATGGATTTCCTTGATGCCGCCGATGCCCTCGCCGACGCGATCGGAAAGACGGCGCACGCTCCTCACCCGTTCCTTGGCGAGTTGGTTCACGCGTCGCTGCATCTTCGGCACCAGGTAGAACTGAACCGGATAGATCAGCAGCGCCGCGACCGCGATGGTCCAGTCCTGCACGAATAGAAAGCCGAGACTGACCAGGAACATGCCGCCTTGGAACATGGGTACGGCAAAGGCGTTGGCGATGAAGCCGCCCAAGGCGTCCGTCTCGACGGTGATCATCGGGATGATCTCGCCTGGGCTCATGCGCCGGAAGACACCGAGCGGAAACCGCAGCACCCGGCTGTAGAGCTCATAGCGCAAGCGACGCAGCATGCGCTCGCCGGAAATACCTTGAAAGACGTTGATCGAATACTTGAAGCCCTGCTGCACCACGACAAGGATCAGGAAAGCGCCGGTGAGGAGGAACAGATAGTCACTCTGCGTCAGGCGGAATCCATGATAAACGATGGGAAATGTCACGCCCTTCGCGAGGATGCCTTGGTTGACGATCGCTTTCGGCAGAAACAACCAGAAATAATAAGGCACAAAGGAGGCGAACGACAAAATCACCAACGCGATCTGTTGGCGTAGCGAATAGCGCAGAATGAAGCTGAAGATATTCTTCTCCATCCCCTCGTCCTTTGCGGGCGCCGCACGACGGCGGGCGCTTAACTCATTGCTCTACGGCCTCGGAAATGGCGGCGGACGGCAGCATTACAATAGCCGATCGAGGCCCGCCAGACCAGGGTCAGCGCCCAAGCCGGAACCCTGTTAGGCCTCCTGTGCCGAGGAGCAGCTGCCGCCGCCGAGAACGCAGAATTTGGCGCAATGGGGATGGTTGAGCCTCACCCCGCCGCTTGCGTTGGCAAGTGTCGCGCCAAGCTCGAACGCTGGGTCGTAAGGCAGTAGCGTGCAAGCGACCACCGCCGGCCGCGCGCTGCCCCTTCGCTTGACCACCATACGCGAGGTGGCACACATCATGGCGTCCGGATTAACACCGAGGATGCCCCAGCAACTAGTGGTGATCTCTGGCACGTCCGCCCCGGCGTCCATTTCCGGAAACAGCACCAATTCTTCCGGGTCCTTGGCGTTAAGCGCGATGCCATGGCGGGCGAAAAGCCGGTCATAACCGGCACGGAGGCTGTCCTCGGCCTCGCCCCAAAGGGTGCGGCCCGCGATGGCGATGGCAAAGCCGTGGCGGGCGAGCCAGTCCAACCCGTGGAGCGTGCGGGTAAAACTGTGTACGCCGCGCTCGGATTCATGAAGCGCCGCGCCATAGTGATCGAGCGAGACGCGGATACGGAGCTTCGCGCCGAAACGGGCATTCAGATCGAGAAGCGATTCGGCGCGCTTCATCATCGGCCGCATGGCATTGGTCAGGACCAGGCTACGGTAGCCTTGGGCCAGCACCGCCTCCAGCATGGCGACAATGTCGGGATTCATGAAAGGCTCGCCGCCAGTAAAGCCGATCTCCTCGGTCTCAAGGCGCGCCTCGGCGATCTCCTTCAGATAAGCCTCGACCTCGGCGACGCTGAGATAGACCAGCCGGTCATTCACCGGACTGCTTTCGATATAACAGCGCTCGCAAGTGAGATTGCAGAGCGTTCCGGTGTTGAACCAGAGCGTTTTTAGGCCCTTAAACTTGACCTCGGCCCGCTGCTCGCCCCCGGCGGTGCGCTCGGGATCACGAAATTTCGCGGGATCGAGGGGCTTCTGCTTGGGAACGGCGACCGTCGTGCTCATTTCTGTCCGATTCATCGAATAATTTATTAGTCTCGGAACAAGCCGCCCGGCTGTCAATTGCGCAAGGCCGAGCTCAAGAAAACGCGAAGCAGTGCCGGCCGCGACGCCCACGGCTGACACGGCAGGATACCGGTTGCGCAACCGGGCTGCCGTGTTAGATTTGGCCGCCGGCCATCCGAATCTCGCGCCGCGTGAAAATCTCCCTGCGTGACACCGCGTTCGAGCAAAGGCAAGGACCAGAAGAGAGATGGGCGGGTGTAGCTCAATGGCAGAGCAGAAGCTTCCCAAGCTTACGACGAGGGTTCGATTCCCTTCACCCGCTCCAATTCCTTCGGGATGGTAGAGAAAACTCCTCAACCGGGTGGCTGGGACTCCGCCTAGCGGTGCCGAAGGCGACACGGCAAGCCCAAGAAGGACGGCGTTCAAGACCCGCAGCCGGCGCGACCGATCGGCGGCCCTTGACCACGCGCTTTGCAGGGGCTGTGCGCCGCATCACATTGACGGCGCAGGGCCCGGAGTGAGGAAGCCTTTGCCCCACACGGCATAAGGCGATCTCGACCCGCCCGAAAAGCGGCGGGCAAAACGCAAGGCGTTTAAAGCCGCTCGATGAGCACTACCCAGCGAAAAGGGGCAGGCATTGACACCGCCGATGACCGTCACCACATTGGTAATATCCCCCCCCAGGAGGGGTGGATATGACGGATAACAAAGTGAGGACGAAGATGGCAACGACGTTACATATATCAGGCATGACCTGCGGCCATTGCGAGATGTCAGTCCGCAAGGCGCTGGCGGCGGTACCAGGGGTAACCCGGGTCGTCGCGGTGAGCAAGGACCGAGGCGAGGCCGTGGTCGAGGGCTCGGCTACGGCCGAGGCGCTGAAAGCCGCCATTGTCGAAGAGGGTTATCAGATCGGAGCCGTCGAGTGAACGCGAAACAAAGCGGCCATCTGCATCTTGACGACAAGGTCCGTGAGGATGCCCGCCGTCGACTGCTTTCAGTGAAGGGCCATGTCGAGGGCATTCTCAAAATGCTGGAGAAGGACGATATCTATTGCGTGGATGTTCTGAAGCAGACGCGGGCGATTGAGGGCGCCGTGAGCAAGATCGGCGATCTGGTGCTGAAGAGCCACCTTAGCAATCACGTGGTGACGGCGGCGCAGCGCGGCGATTCCGCGACGCTGGTCAACGAATTGATGGAGTACCTGAGATATCGCCGCTGAGGACAGGGCGATCCGAGGTGATGGGAAATCGGGAGATGACCGAACAAGTAACTTTCCGCATCGACGGCATGACCTGCGCGAGTTGCGTCGGGCGTATCGAGCACGCGCTCGGCAAGGTACCAGGCGTCGGCAAGAATGTCGTTAACCTAGCGACCAAACGGGCCACCGTTGATTTCGATCCGGCGGAAGCGCGGATTGACGATGTCTTGGCTGCGGTCAAGAACGCCGGCTATTCGCCGCGGCCCGAGGAGATGGACATTTCGATCCTCGGCATGACCTGCGCAAGCTGCGTCGGGCGCGTCGAGCGGGCAATCCGGAATGTTCCGGGTGTGGTCTCGGTCGACGTGAATCTGGCGACCAATCGCGCTCACGTCACCTCTATCCGCGGTCCGGCGGGTTTCACCGACATCACCGCCGCGGTCGCCGCCGCCGGCTATGAGGCAAGACCGCTCGAGCCAGCGGCCGAAGGCCAGGATGCGGAGGCAGCCGAACGCGAGCGCGAGATCGGCGGCTTGCGCCGCAACGTGATCTTTGCGGCGGCGTTTACGATTCCGCTCTTTGCTACGGCCATGGCGAAAGACTTGCCGGGTCTCGACAAGGCGATGCTCTCGCTCATGCCGGAACGGGCATGGGAGATCATCGAGCTTCTGCTCGCGACGCCGGTGCAATTCTGGGCTGGGCGGCGCTTCTACAGCACGGGATGGGCAGAGCTCAGGCATTTCTCGCCCGCCATGAACAGCCTGGTCATGCTGGGCTCGAGCGCGGCCTATTTCTATTCCACCTTGGCGCTTTTTCTGCCGCAGATTTTCCCCGCCGGCACCGTAAATACCTATTTTGACGCCGCCGGCGTGATCATCACCCTGATCCTGCTCGGCCGCCTGATGGAGGCGGCGGCGAGAGGCCGTACCTCGGAAGCGATCACGAAGCTGATGCGATTGCAGGCGAAGACGGCGGTGGTGATCCGCGACAGCCGCGACATCAAGCTGCCGATCGAGCAGGTCATCGTCGGCGACCTCGTCCAAGTCCGTCCCGGCGAGCGCGTGCCGGTCGATGGCGAAGTGACCGAGGGTGCCTCCTTCGTCGATGAATCGATGATCAGCGGCGAGCCGGTTCCTGTTGAAAAGGGCGTCGGCGCCGCGGTGGTCGGCGGCACCATGAACAAGACCGGTGCCTTTCGCTTGCGAGTGACCAAGGTTGGCAAGGACACGGTGCTAAGCCGCATCATCAAAATGGTCGAACAAGCGCAGAGCGCGAAACCCGCAATCCAGCGGCTTGCCGATCGCATTGCCATGGTCTTCGTCCCCGCGGTCATGGCCGCGGCGGCGGTCACCTTCGTCGTCTGGCTTGTGGTCGGACCGGCTCCGGCTTTGAGCTTTGCCTTCGTCACCGCGGTCTCGGTGCTGTTGATCGCCTGTCCTTGCGCCATGGGACTGGCAACGCCGACCGCGATCATGGTCGGCACCGGCAAGGGCGCCGAAATGGGCGTGCTGTTCCGCCATGGCACGGCTCTGGAGATGTTGGCAAAGATCGAAATCGTGGTGCTGGACAAAACCGGCACGTTGACGCTGGGCCGGCCCGATCTTACCGATTTTATCCGACTTGACGGCGCGGGCGCGACGGACGAAGCGGCCCTACTCGCTGCCATCGCGGCGGCCGAGGCCAAGAGCGAACATCCCATTGCGCAGGCGATCGTCGCCGCGGCGACCGCAAAGAGCCTTACACTTCCCACGATCGAGGATTTCCGCGCCGAGCCCGGCTACGGCATCACGGCCAAGGTCTCCGGCCACACGCTACATATCGGCGCCGACAGATTCATGGCAAAGCTTGGTATCGCGCTTGACGCCGTGGCAGCGGAGTCCGAGAACCTCGCCGCGGCCGCTAAGACCCCGCTCTATGCTGCGCTCGACGGCCAGCTTGCCGCCGTGGTCGCCGTCGCCGATCCGCCGAAAGACGGTTCGCGCGAAGCCGTCCGGGCCCTGCATGACCTTGGGATCAAGGTTGCGATGCTAACCGGCGACAACCGGCGCACTGCCGAAGCGATCGCGAGAGACGTTGGCATTGACGAGGTCCTGGCCGAGGCGCTGCCCGAACAGAAGGCGCGGGAGATCGCCCGCCTGCAAGGCGACGGCCGCAAAGTGGCCTTCGTCGGTGATGGCATCAACGACGCGCCGGCGCTGGCGCAGGCCGATATCGGCATCGCCATCGGCACTGGCACCGATATCGCCGTCGAGGCAGGCGACGTCATCCTGGTCTCCGGCGATCTGCGCGGCATCGTCAACGCGGCCATGCTGTCGCGGCGGACCTTGCGGACCATCTGGGGTAACTTCTTCTGGGCTTATGCCTATAACGTGGCGCTGATCCCGCTTGCCGCGGGAGCGCTCTATCCGCTGGTCGGCACCCTCCTCAACCCGATGGTCGCCGCCGGCGCCATGAGCCTATCGAGCGTATTCGTCGTCACCAACTCGCTCAGGCTCAGACGCTTCAAGCCGATCTTGGCGCACGCGGCGTGAAGGGCATCGCATGACCTTCAACAGCCTGCGCCGCCGCTTCGACTAGTCTGGCGGCATCGGACTCCCTGGAACCGGCCTAAACGGCAAAATCGATCGGCCCGTTATCCTCGAGCGCTATCGAGGCCGTATCGGAAGGAAGATTTGGCGGACGTCTTGCACAAGGCGCCGAATGCGCGACGCGGCTGATCTGGTCACGCCAGATGCCTCATGATCGTGTTTGACCGCTCCGAGCAGCGGCCGAGCCAGTTGTCGAGTCTGCCAACGGGCAGCGGCGGCGCGATCAGACAGCCTTGCAATGCATCCACACCAAGCGACGCCAATAAATTGGCGGTTTCCTCGGTCTCAACACCGTCCGCAATCGCCTTGAGGTCCATATTGTGGGCGAGATCGATGGTCGATTTGACGATTGCCCGCGCGGCGCTCGAGGTCGTCATCTCGGCGACAAAAGACCTGTCGATCTTCAGCGCGGAAAACGGTATCTGACAAAGGTTCTTCAACGACGAGTAGCCGGTTCCGAAGTCGTCGATCACGACCTCAATCCCTTTGAGGCGCAGGCGGCACACGATGTCCATGGTTCGAACCGACTCCTCGGACGATGCCGTTTCAGTGATCTCGACGCAGAATTGACCAGGCATAACACCGACTTCGCGCAGAATGGCCTGAATGCGATCCGGAAAGTCCAAACTATGAAGCGTTCCGCCTGGAACGTTCACCGACATGCGGAGGTCAAATCCTTGCCAGCGCTGCCGTTCCCTCTCCCGAGCCGCAGCCGCCACCACCCAATCCGTAAGCGCATCAATGATCTCGACCGATTGCGCCGCCAACGGAATGAATTGATCGGGCATCAAACGACCGTTTTCGGGATGCTTCCAGCGAACCAACGCTTCCAAACCGGCGACGGCTCGTCGCTCGCGCGTCACGATCGGCTGATATTCAAGGAAAAGTTCATTGTGCAATATTGCCTCAAAAAGCCGATTTGCGGAACACGGCTCGCCCCGCGCCTTGACACGGTCGAAAATTTCTTTCAAGCGCTCGACACGCACGGGCTTTGTCAGCGCTCCCATGACCGTGAGGCCAAGGCCGCTCGCTAGTTGCTCGGAGGTCCCCAGCACTCTCTCATCAAACCCGCTCACGAGCACAAGTGGATTCCGGTACAAGCGCCGACTGAGATAACGAAGTTCTTCGATGCCATCGGTCTCGCCGAGTCGAAGATCGAGGAAGATCACGTCGGGAACGCCGCTCTCGTAGCTGCGCCTGAAATTTTGACTATCGACAGTGATGTCCGAGGCAAAGCCGAATGGCGCCGCAACGCGACCCACAAGCCGTCCTATGGCCGGATCATCGTCTAAGATCAGTGCCTTCATGAGCATTCAACTCGCTGCGAGCCGATTGACGGTCTCTAAAAGCTCCGCTGCTCTGAAAGGTTTCCGGAGAACCGCATCCGCGCCGAACAGCTGGGCGGTGCCGAGATATTTAGGGCTGAAATCACTTCCGGATATAGCCAGGATCTTTGTATCCGGACTCCGCCGGCGGATTTCGCGGATCGTCTCGAGGCCTTCCATGTTCGGCATGAAAATATCGGTGATCACGACGGCGGGCCGTTCCGCAGCCAGATACTCCAACCCGTCCCTCCCGTCGGCAGCTTCAGTCACACTATAGCGAGCCGAACTCAGAATACGCCGGACAAGTGCGCGTATTGTCGACTCGTCATCAATCACGAGAACGCTCGCCATCGCTGCGGTGTCCCATGGATGTAGGCCGGGGCCAAGGTGCGTTCTAGTCTAGCCAAGTAATGGTTTCCGCTTCCCTAACGCCGCTTGCCGTAAATAGTGGCGGAAATACAGCCGGTTCCACCCGCGCGAGGGCGTCTGTGGTAAAGCGGCTCGTATTGCAGCGTTCGGCCCATAGCAGGTTAAACGAGAGCCGACCGGCAGCATTAGCCACGCGAAAGCCGATTTATACCGACATCGAGGCACAACCGAGTCCGCGATTGTCACGGACCCGTGAAATTGATGACGGCAAGGACAATTCTGAGCACGGCGTCGACGAACTTTCTCGCCCTGTTGTTATCGGCAGCGCTCTCGCCAGCGTGCCATGCGCAGGACATCAATTGGCGCGAGGGTTAGGCGCAAACGTTGCTGCGCCACAGGACATGCTTAAGTCGGCGTCACGGGACCGGTGGGGAAAAGATCGGATTCCGCTCGGCGAACGCCGGCACTGACGCATCGCTTGTCTCGCTTTTATGTCCCCATGGGACACCACCCGCCCACCTTGACAGGCCTTCAGGGGTTTGCCTGGATACGGGACTCACGCCCCGCAACTCGCGCTGAGGCCAAGAAGGACAAAGATGAAGCCGCCGCCATTTGCCTATGCCACCATGCGGAGCGTTGAGGAAGCGGCGGCCCTGCTGGCCGAAGCGGGGGGCGAGGCGAAGCTTTTGGCCGGCGGGCAAAGCCTGGTGCCGATGCTGAACTTCCGGCTGGTGCGTCCAGCCGTCGTGGTCGACATCAACCGCATTCCCGGCCTCGACTATATCCGCGACGAGGCCGGCGGCCTTGTCATCGGCGCGCTGACACGCCACCGGCAGATCGAGATATCGGCGCCGGTGGCGCAACGCCTTCCCGTGCTTGGGGCCGCGATGCACCATGTCGCCCATCTCGCGATCCGCAACCGCGGCACGCTAGGCGGCAGCCTGTCACATGCCGATCCGGCCGCCGAGCTGCCGCTGATGGCACAGCTTCTAGATGCCGAAATCGAGGCCGTGAGCCGCCGCGGCAAGCGCCGGATCAAGGCCCGGGATTTCTTCCGCGGCGCGCTAACCACCGCGCTCAAAGAGGACGAAATGGTGACAGAGGTCACCTGGCCGGCGCTGCCGCCCGGCACCGGTTGGGGCTTCGAGGAAATGTCCGAGCGCCGTGGCGATTTTGCCCTCGCCGCTGCCGCGGCAGCGGTGACGATTAAAGACGGCCTTTGCCACACCTGCCGTATCGCCGTGATCGGTAGCGGCGACGGCGCCATGCGCGTTACCCCCGCCGAAACCTTGATCACCGGCTGTACGAAAGATCAAGCTCCCATCAAAGAAGCGGCAGACGCGGCGGCAGACGCGGTCGAGCCCAGCAGCGATCTTCACGCTTCGGCCGATTTCCGCCACCACCTGATCCGGTCGTTGACCGCCCGAGCGCTCCACGGCGCTTGGCGCCGCGCAGAGGGCGCATGGTCATGACTGCCCCGGAAAACGAGATAGCGATCCGCGTCAAGGTGAACGGCATACTATACGAGAAGACAGTCGAGGCGCGGCTCCTCTTGGCCGACTTCCTGCGCGAAACCCTGAACCTTACAGGAACCCATGTCGGCTGCGAGCATGGGATCTGTGGTGCCTGCACCGTGTTGATGAATGGCGACAGCGTGCGATCCTGCCTTACCTTCGCGGCGCAGACCGACGGCGCCGAGATCGAAACCGTGGAAAGCCTGGGAACGACCGAACAGTTGCATCCACTGCAGGAGGCGTTTCGCACCCATCACGCTCTGCAATGCGGTTTCTGCACCCCGGGCATGTTGATGACTGCGATCGACATGCTGAAAAAATACCCACTAACAAGCGATGAGGAAATTCGCGACGGACTCTCCGGCAATCTTTGTCGCTGTACCGGTTATGAACATATCGTTCGCGCGCTTCGCGCCGCCGCGAGAATGCGGAACAGATCGGAAGGGGGAGAAACACAATAATGGAACCGGCGATGAAGATGCATGTGCTCTCGGGCGGTAAGCTCAAGGTTCGTGCGGCGACGTACTACCCGGATGAGACGCGGGATAGCATGGTAGTCTTTCCCTGCTCTTGCATTTTGCTTCGCCACGCGCAAGGCAACGTCCTGTTTGACAGCGGCTGTCACCCCTCCGTCGCGACCGACGCCGCGGCGCGCTGGGGCGGTCTCGCGAAAAGCATCGTGCCGGCGATGGCCGCAGACGATAATGTGCTCGCGGAGCTTGGCCGTATCGGCTTGGCGCCGAATGATATCGACCTTGTGGTCAATTCCCATTTCCACATGGATCACTGCGGCTGCAATGCGTTCTTCGGGCGGGCGTCCTTCATCGTTCACGCCCACGAGATGGAGGTGGCGCGCGACTCGGCCAACGAGGGTAAGGGTTACTTCCGCGCCGAATGGGACACCGGCCTCCCGATCGAGACCATCGACGCCGAATATGACGTTTTCGGCGACGAACGGATCGTACTGCTGCCGCTGCCCGGCCACACGCCGGGATCGATTGGCGCCCTGGCCACGCTGGAGAATAGCGGGCGCTTCCTGCTCGCCGCGGATGCCTTGAGCGTGCGCGTCAGTCTGGAGCGCGATCACGCACCGAAAAACAGCTGGAGCGGCGACCTTTTCCGCAAGTCCCTGGACGAAATTCGCCGCCTTGAGCGCCAAGGCGCGACCGTTCTTTGCGGTCACGATCCGGAACAATGGCAAAGCCTGAAGAAAGGCGCCGAGGCTTATGATTGAGCGTAGCGCGCAAACGGAATTCCCGCCCGATGAGCGGCCGAAACTGATCGGCGCCCGCGTCGCGCGCCTCGAGGACCCGCGCTTTCTCACCGGCCACGGCAGCTACGTTGCCGACATGAAGCGGCCGGGGCTAGTGCACCTCGCGATCCGCCGCAGCGAGCAGCCGCACGCCCGCGTTATTGGCATCGAGACGGCGGCCGCGAAGCGAATCCCCGGTGTCATTGACGTTTTCACCGCCACCACGCTTCCGGGCCCAGTCAAGCCGATTTTCGCAATCTCGCGCATGCGGAACTATCATGCGACCGCGACGTTACCGCTCGCTCGCGACAAGGTGCGCTATGTCGGCGAGCCGGTCGCCGCGGTGGTGGCGGAGAATCGCTACATCGCCGAGGACGCGGCCGAATCGATCGAGGTCGCCTATGAACCGCTTGCCGTCGCTGTCGACGCGGCAACGGCGATAGAGCCCAACGCGCCGCTTTTGCACGAGGAAGCGGAGACCAACATCCTCGCAGCACGGGAATTTTCCCGCGGCGACCCGGAAACGGTGATGGCCGAAGCCGCGATCCGCGTACGTGGCCGCTTCCGTTTCCATCGCAAGACGCCGGCCGCGATCGAGAACCGCGCCTGTCTCGCCGAATACGATCCGGGTCGTGGCGTGCTAACGTTGCATAGCACGACCCAAGTGCCCGGCATCATCCGCGATGCCCTGGTCGAGATTCTGGATCTTCCCGGTCATCGCGTGCGCGTGGTGGCGCCGGATGTCGGCGGCGGCTTTGGCGGGAAATGCTCGCTTTATCCGGAGGAGATTCTGGCCGCGGCGCTTGCGCGCCGGCTCGGCCGGCCGGTCAAATGGGTCGGCGACAGGCTTGAGGACCTGGCCTCGACCGGCCAAGCCTTCGACGAAGCCGTCGACGCCGAGATGGGCCTTGACGCGGCGGGCCGCATCCTTGCCCTGATCGCGACGGCGATCGGCGACATCGGCGCCTATTCCATCTATCCCTGGACGGCGGCGATCGAGCCGGTGCAAGTCGTGAGTTTCCTCACCGGACCCTATCGCGTGCCGAACTACCGCGGCGCCGTGCAGGCGGTGGCGACGCCGAAAGCACCGTCCGGCCCCTATCGCGGCGTCGGCCGCCCGGTCGCGACTTTCGTCGCCGAGCGGCTGATGGACATGGCGGCGAAGAAGCTCGGCCTCGATCCTGGCGAAATCCGGCTTCGCAACTTCATCGCCGACGATGAGTTTCCCTATAAGGCGCCGTCCGGTCTGGTTTGGGATCAGGCGGGCTTCACTGAATGCCTGATCGAAGCCCGCAAGGCGATCGGCTACGACGCCTTGCGCGCGGAACAGACGAAGGCAAGAGATAAAGGCCGTCGGCTCGGCATCGGCTTCGCCTCCTATGCCGAACTCACCGGCCTCGGCTCGCGTATTTCCGCCGCTCCCGGCATGCCGATCAATACCGGAACCGAAAGCGCCAAGGTGAGGATCGATTCCACCGGTGCCGTGACCGCAACCTTCGGCATCGCCTCGCACGGCCAAGGGCTCGAGACCACGCTCGCGCAAGTGGTCGCGGAAACGCTCGGCGTCGGTGTCGCCGATGTGCGCGTCATCCATGGCGACAGCGCCGAGGTAGCGCATGGCACCGGCACCTACGCAAGCCGCAGCGCGGTTTTGGGCGGCGGGGCCGCGCTGCTCGCCGCACGCGCGGTGCGCGAGAAGGCGATGCGGATCGCCGCCCATCTCTTGGAAGCCGCACCCGACGACCTCGATGCCGCCGCAGGCCAGATTTTCGTCAAAGGCACTGACCGGCGCCTGAGCTTCCGCGACCTCGCCCGCGCGGTCTATTCCGAGATCGGCCGCATCCCGAAGGAGCTGCAGGAGCACCTCGAGGCGAGCAAGGTCTATGACCCCTATTTCGGCACCACCACCTCGGCGACCCATATCGCGGTGGTCGAGGTCGATCCCGAAACCTGCAAGGTGACGCCGCTTCGCTATGTCGCGGTCGAAGACTGTGGCCGGGTGATAAATCCGCTCATTGTCGACGGCCAAGTTCACGGCGGCGTGGCGCAAGGCATCGGCGCGGCCTTGACCGAGGAAGTGGTCTATGACGACAAGGGCCAGCTTTTGAGCGCGAGCTTTGTCGACTACGTCATGCCGGGCGCTTGCGAAATCCCGCCAATCGAGGCGCATCACATCGCGGCCGAATCACCCTCGACCGTCGGTGGTTTCCGTGGCATGGGCGAAGGTGGCACCATCGGCGCCGTTGCCGCCATCGCCAATGCGATCAGCGATGCCCTCGCGCCGGAAGATATCGATGTCAACGAACTGCCGGCAACACCGCAACGCCTCTTCCGTCTTTTGCATCGCGCCGAGGACTGAGCCCGGATTGTGAAGGCGACAAAGGCCGGGAGGAAACGATGCCGGCATGAGTTGCCAAGCAGACGAAACCACACCCAAGGTCAAGGAGCGAAGGATGGATTTCAATCTTAAGGGCAAGGTAGCGCTGGTCACCGGCGGAGGACATGGAATTGGACGCGAGATTGCATTGACGCTCGCGGCCGAGGGCGCCGCCGTAACGGTCAATTACCACCGGTCGGCGACGGACGCAGAGGCGGTGGTGGCGGAAATCCGGGCAGCCGGCGGCAAGGCCAACGCCTACCGCGCGACGATCGGCGATTATGCCGAGGTGCAGGCCATGATCGCCGAGATTGTGCGGCAGTTCGGCGGTCTCGACATCCTGGTCAACAACGCCGGTATCGCCCGCATTCAGAAATTCGCTGAGACCCGGCCGCAGGATTGGAAAGATCAGATCGATGTCGACCTCTATGGCGCCATCCATTGCTGCCACGCGGCGCTGCCGCAGTTTGCGGCACGCGGTGGCGGCCGCATTATCAGCCTCGTTGGCGATTCCTCCCGCATCGGCGAATCCGGCCTTGCCATCGCCGGCGCTGCACGCGGCGGTGTCGTCGCCCTCACCAAGTCACTCGCGAAGGAACTCGGCCGCGCAGGCGTCACCGCCAACGTGATCTCGCTCGGCCTCGTCGAGACCACGCATAGCGATGCCGCCTGGCTCGCGGCAAACCGCGACAAGATCCTCCGCCTCTATCCGGCGCGGCGTCTCGGAGTGCCGCAAGACGTGGCGCCAACGGTGGCGCTGCTCGCCTCAGAACGTGGCAGCTGGATAACCGGACAGGTGCTCAGCATCAACGGCGGCTTCTGCATGGTATGACGCCACGGCCGGCGGCGACGTAACGGAACGGTCAAAAAAGCGCCGTTTGCACCCCACAAAGGATAACCGTTCGGCCATGCCGCCCGGCTTGGCTATACCGTCACGGATTGACGACGTCGCAATCCACAGTGCGGCATGTGAGAATTTGTATCATTTGACATTATCGACCGAAAGAGATATAGGCGACCGGTTCCAAGGGACGGTCCATGGCAAAGCGCGCGGTTCACTATCGGCCCGGCATCTATCAGCGTGGCGAGGACACGCGACGACGGCTGATCGAGACGGCGCTTGAGGTCTTTGCTGCCGAAGGCTACGAGGGCGCGACCACCCGCGTGCTGGCGAAGCGAGCGGCGGTGAAACTCCCCGCCATCCCCTATTATTTCGGAAGCAAAGAAGGACTCTATCGCGCCGTGGTCGACGACATCGTCGATCATGTGGAAGCCATGCTGGCGCCAACGGCGAAGCGTGTGCGCGGCGCGCTCAAGGATAACAAAAAGCTTTCGCGCGAGGCTTCGCTCGCGCTACTTTCGGACCTCCTCGATGCCATGGCTACGCTGTTTGCCGCCCGTGAAAACTCAGAGAGCGTGCGCGTTTTTCTCTCGCGAGCCGAGATCGAACGCGAAACGACGCTGGCACCGCTGCACCAAAGCTTCAGCCAGCATATGCTGAAGCCTTGCGCGGAACTGATCGGCCGCCTCACCGGCAAGGCCGCGCACGACCAAACAACCATGCTTCGCACGATGGCGATTCTGGGGCAGGTGCAGATTTTCTGCTCGGTCGGCGCCCGGCGCAAGCTCGGCTGGCGGGCGTTGGACGAAAAGCGCGTTCACGCGATTCAGAAACTGGTGAGGGAGCAGACCGAGGCGATCTTCCGTGACGTGAAAGGCCCTAGGCGGTGAAGATGTTGCGTCTTCTGGTCTTGATGGGCGCCGGACTACTGCTTGCGGCATGCGAGGTCGGACCGAATTTCCTTCGCCCGGCAGCGCCGACGGTTCCGCGCTACACCAAGTCTCCGCTGCCGAAGCAGACCGCCTCGGCCGATGTCGTGGGCGGCGCGGCGCAGCACTTCATCAAGGACCGCGACATTCCCGGCGCATGGTGGCAGCTCTATCGCTCGGCACCACTCGACCAGCTTATAACGGAAGCGTTGAAATCGAATCCTGATCTCGATGCGGCACAGGCAGCATTACGGGAGGCACAAGAGAACGTCTACGCGGGCGAAGGGGCTCTTTTCCCAACCGTCAGTGTCAATGGCTCGGCGACGCGAGAGCGAATCTCGGGTGCAAGCTCCGGCCTGCCCGGTTTTTCGCCACGGCTCAGCGTCGTTACCGCCTCGCTCGATATTTCATATGCGCCCGACGTCTTCGGCGGCGCGCGGCGAGAGGTAGAATCGCTCAGGGCGCAAGCTCAGTATCAACGCTTTCAACTTGAGGCGACTTATCTCACCCTGACGTCGAACGTGGTCACCGCGGCGGTGACCGACGCCGAACTTCGTGACGAGATCGCGGCGACGCAGGAGATCATTGACGTCGAGAGCCAGCAGCTTCGCCTCATGCGTCATCAGTTGACGCTTGGCGCGACCTCAGGGGCCGCCGTGCTGGCACAGGAGGCCCAGCTCGCGCAAACCAGAGCGAGCCTGCCGCCGCTGCAGAAGCAGCTTGCGCTGACCCGGAACCAGCTCGCCGCGCTCACCGGCCGCTTCCCGAGCGAGGCCACGACCGTCGCCTTCAATCTCGCGACGCTGCATCTGCCGAAAACGCTTCCCGTCAGCCTGCCGTCGAACCTCGTGCGCCAGCGCCCGGATGTGCGCGCCGCGGAAGCGCAGCTCCACGCCGCCAGCGCGAATATCGGCGTTGCCGTCGCCAACGAGCTGCCGCAATTCTCGATCACCGGCGGCTACGGTTCCGTGGCCAGCAGCTTCGGCCGCCTGTTCTCGCCGAGCGCGCCGGTGTGGAACATCGGCGGCAGCGTGTTGGAGAAGTTGTTCGACGGTGGCGAGCTTTTGCATAAGCGGCGAGCGGCGGTCGCGGCCTATGATCAGGCGGCGGCGCTTTATCGCGGCGTTGTTCTGAGCGCCTTCCAGAACGTCGCCGACGCGCTTCGCGCGCTCGAGTTCGACGCCAAGGCGCTTAAGTCGCAGGCCGCCGCCGAGAGCGCGGCGAAGGCGAGCCTCGACATTGCACGACGCCAGTTTCAAATCGGCGCCATCGATTATCTCACCCTACTCAACGCGGACCGGACGTACGAACAGGCGCGGATCAACTTGGTGCAGGCTGAAGCAAATCGCTTCGCCGATACGGCAGCGCTGTTTCAGGCGCTTGGCGGCGGCTGGTGGAATCGCCAGGACGTTTCACCCGCGGACAAGGGAAGCCCCGACCGTTTCGCCCTGCCATTCCCGGTCCGGACCCCTTAACGGAGACACGACACGATGGTCAGGCGCTTGATTCTCATGCTCATCGCGGTCGGCCTGGTGCTCGGCGGCGTGTTCGGCTTCGACGCGTTCCGCTCCGTGATGATCAAGAAATTCATGGCGACCCTCGGCAGCCGGCCGCAAACCGTCTCGACGATAAAGGCGGTCTACGAGGACTGGCAGCCGACGATCGAGGCGATCGGCACGCTGCGTGCGGTGAACGGCGCCGATCTGAGCGCCCAGGTCGCCGGTATCGTGACCGGCATCCATTTCCATTCCGGCGAGGACGTAAGGAAGGGCGAGCCACTTCTCGACCTTCTGGCATCGGCCGATGTCGCGAAGCTCGACGCGCTCAAAGCCTCGGCCGCCTTGGCCCGCATCACCTATCAGCGCGACTTGCGCCAGCTTAAGGTGCAGGCGGTAAGCCAGCAGCAGGTCGATGCCGATCTGCAAAACATGAAAAGCGCCGAGGCCCAGGTCGCGGAGCAGCAAGCCACGGTCGATTACAAACACATCACCGCGCCCTTCGCCGGCCGGCTTGGCATCCGTCAGGTCGACCTCGGCCAATATCTAAGTCCCGGCGCCACCATCGTGACCTTGCAGGCGTTGAACCCGCTCTATGTCGATTTTTACCTGCCGCAGCAGGACCTGAGCCGGATCAAGGTGGGCCAAACGGCCACTATCCGCGTCGACACCTATCACGGCCAAACCTTCACCGGACACATTATCGCGATCAACCCCGCGATACAGGTCAGCACCCGAAACGTCGAGGTTCGCGCCGAGATTCCAAATCCTAAGAAGAAGCTTCTGCCCGGCATGTACGCGACCATCGACATTGTGACCGGCGCCCCCCAGCGCTTCATTACTCTGCCGCAGACGGCGATTGCCTACAACTCGTATGGCAGCACCGCCTTTCTGGTCGAGGAGAAGGGCAAGAACAAGGCCGGCAAACCGCTTTTGATCGCGCGCCAAGTCTTCGTTACCACCGGCGCGAAGCGCGGCGACCAGGTGCAGGTTCTGAAGGGAATCGGCGCCGGCGAAACCGTTGTCAGTGCCGGCCAGATCAAGCTGCATAACGGCAGCCCAGTCGTGATCAACAACACTGTGCAGCCGTTGAACAACCCAAACCCTAAGCCCAGCGAAGAATAGTAGGCGGCGAAGCTCGTGAAACTTACCGATATCTTCATCCGCCGGCCGGTCCTCGCGAGCGTCGTCAGCCTGCTCATTCTGGTGCTTGGGGTGCGCGCGGGCTTGTCGCTGCCGATCCTCCAGTACCCGAAGACCGAAAACGCGATCGTGACGGTCAGCACCACCTATTATGGCGCCGATCCCGCCACCATCGCCGGCTTCATAACGACGCCGCTCGAGAACGCCATCGCTCAGGCGAACGGCATCGACTATATGTCTTCGACCAGCCAGAACAGCGTCAGCACGATCACCGTCTATCTCCGCCTCAACTACGATCCGGACAAGGCGTTGACCGAGATCGCGACCAAGGTCAATTCGGTATTGAATCAGCTTCCCACCGGCACCCAGCAGCCGGTGCTGACGGTGAAGGTGGGCCAGACCATTGACGCCATGTATCTCGGCTTCAACAGCGCGGTGCTGCATCCGAACCAGATCACCGACTATCTCACCCGCGTGGTGCAGCCGAAGCTGCAGGCCGTGCCCGGCGTGCAGACGGCCGAAATCCTCGGCGCGATGAACTTCGCGCTCCGCGTCTGGCTCAATCCGAAGAAGCTCGCGGCTTACGGCCTGACGGCGCAAGACGTTTCGCAGGTTCTCGCCAACAATAACTTCATTTCGGGGGTCGGCAATACCAAGGGTCAGATGATCCAGATCGATCTCAACGCGTCGACGGCGCTGCACTCGGTCTCGGAATTCCGCAACATGGTGCTGAAACAGTCAAACGGCGCAGTAGTGCGGCTAAAGGACGTCGCGCATGTGGTGCTAGGCTCCGACAGCTATGAGACTTCTGTCGGATTCGACGGGCGCAGGGCAGTCTACATCGGCATCCAAGTAGCGCCGGGCGCGAACCTGCTCGACGTAGTAGCTGGCGTGCGCAAGATCTTTCCCGCCATCCAGGCGCAATTTCCCGCCGGCCTGAATGGACGGATCGTCTACGATTCGACCAAGTTCGTGAATGCCGCGATCAACGACGTCGAACACACGCTGGTCGAAGCGCTGCTGATCGTCATCGTCGTGGTCTTCGCGTTTCTCGGCTCGGTGCGTTCGGTGATCATTCCGACAGTCGCGATTCCGTTGTCGCTGATTGGCACATTCACCTTGATGTTGATGTTCGGATTCTCGATCAACTTGCTGACCCTCTTGGCACTGGTGCTTGCCATCGGCCTCGTGGTCGACGACGCGATCATCGTGGTCGAGAACGTGAACCGCCATCTCGAAGAAGGCATGAGACCGATTCAGGCGGCGATTCAGGCCGCACGCGAGTTGGGCGGACCGATCATCGCCATGACCGCGGTGCTGATCGCGGTCTATGTCCCGATCGCCTTTCAGGGGGGCCTGACCGGCGCACTGTTCACCGAATTCGCCTTCACCCTTGTCGGCACGGTCACCATCTCGGCCGTGATCGCCCTCACCCTTTCACCAATGATGTGCTCGCGATTCCTGAAACCGCACGGCGAAGGCACACATGGCATGCAGGAGCGTTTGGCCGTTTGGATCGACCGCGCGTTCTCCGGCCTTAGGGGCGGCTATCAGCGAATTCTTCACGGCAGCCTGAATTATTTGCCAGTAACCGTGATCTTTGCGTTGATCGTGCTTACCAGCATTTTTTTCCTCTACAGCGGATCAAAGCAGGAGCTCGCCCCTCAGGAAGACCAGGGCGTGGTCATCACGGTCGCGACCTCGGCGCCGGATTCAACTCTACAGCAGCGGCTTATGTACGACCGGCAGGTCTATCACATCTTCAAGACCTTCCCCGAGATGGACCACGTGTTCCAGCTCGACCAGCCGGGCCAGGATATCAGCGGCATGGTGTTGACGCCCTGGAACCAGCGTAGCCGCACCAGCAACCAGTTGCAGCCGATCGTGCAACAGGATGTGAGCCGTATCGCCGGCCAGCGCATCGTCGCCTTCCAGCCGCCTTCGCTGCCAGGAGCCATCGGCCTGCCGATCCAGTTCATCATTCAAAGCACGGCGCCGTTCGACCAGCTCAACAGCGTCACGCAAAAGTTCCTGCAAGAGGCACAAAAAAGCGGCATGTTCGCCTTCATCGACACAGATCTTCGCATCGACAAGCCGCAGGCAACCGTGGTGATCAATCGTAACAAGGCGGCACAGCTCGGGATGTCGATGAGCGACATCGGCGCCGCACTAGGCCGCATGTTGGGCGGCGCCTATGTGAACTATTTCAGCCTTGATGGCCGGTCCTATAAGGTCATCCCGCAGGTCGCGCAACGCTTCCGTCTCAATCCCAACCAGCTGATGAACTATTACATCAGCACTGCGAACGGCGACACGATTCCGCTTTCGACCGTTGCTCATATCGTCACCAAGACGGTACCGGAATCGCTCAATCACTTCCAGCAGCTGAATGCGGCGACCATCCAAGGCGTGCCGGCGCCGGGCATCACGCTTGGCACCGCGCTTGGCTATTTGAAGAATCTGGCGGCCAAAACTCTGCCGCAGGGCTATTCCATCGACTATGCTGGCGCTTCGCGGCAGTACGTGCAGGAGTCTGGCGGCTTCGTCACGACCTTCATGTTCGCGCTGATCATCATTTTTCTCTCGCTCGCCGCGCTGTTCGAGAGCTTCCGGGATCCGCTGATCATTCTGGTCTCCGTGCCGATGTCGATCGCGGGAGCGTTGATCTTCATCAACCTCGGCGTCGGCGGCGCCACTCTCAACATTTATACCGAAGTGGGCCTCGTGACCTTGATGGGGCTGATCTCAAAGCACGGCATTCTGATCGTGCAATTCGCGAACGAGCTGCAACGCCAGGGCCTAAACAAGCGCGAGGCGGTCGAGACCTCGGCCGGCATCCGGCTTCGCCCCATCCTGATGACCACGGCCGCCATGGTCCTCGGCGTTCTGCCGCTCATCGTAGCGACCGGAGCCGGGGCCGTGTCGCGCTTCAATATGGGCCTCGTGATCGCGACGGGGCTTGCGATCGGGACGCTTTTCACGCTCTTCGTCGTGCCGGCGGCCTACATGCTGATCGCGGCCGATCACGCGCAAGAACGGGCAACAGATACCGATCGCGGACCGGCGCCGCATCCAAGCAGCCATTGAGGGCCGCCGAAGCAAAGTCCATTGCAGGCCGAAACGACTTGAAACGTAGGTCGCCGCTCCGAGATCAGCGCGACCGCCCGGTTTCGCGAACAAAGGCCGCGAGTTCGGCATTGAAGCGCGGCGCATCCTCGTAAAAGGGGGCGTGACCGGTATCGTTGTACCAGGAAAGCCGCGCGTTCTTCATCAGCCGGGCAGTGTATTCCGCCGTGGCCGGCAGCACCACCTGATCCAGACGGCCATGGCTGATCAATGCCGGCACCGCGACGTTCGCGAGCACGGCATTAAAGTTGACCGGAGAGGCAAGCGCGGCCTCGCGCACTTCCGGCGGCACCACCATGTTCAAGGCCAGCATGAAGCGGAATTCCGCCTCATCCAACGGTTTCGCGAAACAGGCGCGAACGAAATCCGATGTCGCCTGGATGTTGGTTTCGAGATCGGCCGATTGCATGCCGGAGAGAAATTCAGCGCCTGGTCCGCGCATCGCAACGGCGGCATCGAAGACCGCGCGGCCGCCAACGAAATTTACGCCACTGATCGCGACGGCGCCGTGAACGCTTAAGTAGTGCGCGATGACGCGGGCACCGAAAGACCAGCCGACGAGAACCGGCTTCTTCAATTGCGCCGCCTCGATCACCGCTTGCACATCATCGGCCCAGGGGCGCACTTCGGTGTAGTGCTCGCGTGTCGTGGGTTTTGCCGATTCGCCGTGGCCGCGAAGATCAAAGCTCACGAGCCGAAAATCCCTGGCGAGGGCGCTCCGGGTCTGGCACAGAAACGAGAGCTGGCTTTGCGAAATACCATGAATCAGGACGATTCCGAGGCCATCCGCTCTGCCCCATTCACGCGCTGCGAGCCGAATCCCATCCGACGAGACGACCGAGAAGCCACGATAATCTCCGCTCACCCTGACCTCCCTCGTTGCCCTATTGATTTTCCGAGCCGTCAGAGCACGAGCTGCGTCTGCGTGACGAGCGCCACGGCACGGCCTTCCCGGGTCGATATCTTGGTCTGCCATACCATGGTGCGCCGGCCGCGATGCACCGGCGTGCATTCCCCGACCACGGTCGCCCCCACCGGCGCGGGCCCAAGGAAATTGGTCTTGCTCTCGATCGTCGTCGTGCCGGCGCCTTGCGGAAGGTTCAGAATCGTGCCAACGGCGCCGAGCGTATCGGCAAAAGCCATCACCGCGCCGCCGTGAAGAACCGCGGGCCGGGTGCAGAGTTCGGGCTTGACTTCCATTTCGGCCGTGACCTTGTCCGCAGCCGCTTCGACGATTTTGAGGCCGAGGTGCTTTGCGAAAGGCAACGGTTCGGCCAAAACTTCCTCGACGGACGCCATGATATTCCTCCCGATGATCGACCCGCGGCATTTGGCGCGGCCCGCCCAAGGCTAGCCGCAATTGGCAAATCGCGAAAGCACGGTGGCAACCTGCCGCCACGGCCGCATCATCCCGGCACGGGCTCGCACGCCGGTTACTCGCCCATTTTCAGCAAAAGTCCGCGCTGCCTCGCGGCTCTAAAGAAACCGAGAAAGGCGAGAACCCCGGCCACAAGATAGACCGCGTCCAAAAGTCCGCCCTGCCACATCAAGGCATAGGGCACCCTATGGTCGCGGAGAATTGTTCGCATACCCTCGAAGACGTAGCTCGACGGCAGGGACCAGGAAACGGGTTGCAGCCAGGCCGGCAGAATCGAGACCGGATAATAAATGCCGCTCACCGGCGCGAACGCGAAGGTCAACGCCCAGGCGAGAGTCTCAACACTCTGCCCGTAGCGCATGATCAATCCCGAGATCGCAAGTCCAACCGCCCAGCCCATGGCCCCAAGAAGGACGAGAAACGCGAGAAGCGGCAACCCAAGACTCGCCAGATTAAAGCGAAAGAAGAGTGCCGCCATGACAATCGCAGGTAAAACGCCGATCACCGTGCGCAGCGCGCTCATGGCGATCAGTGCGCTGACCATTTCCAAGGGCCGAAGCGGGCTGATGAAAAGATGACCGAGATTCCGCGCCCAGACTTCCTCAAGAAACGAGATCGAGATGCCGAGCTGGCTGCGAAACAACACATCCCAAAGCAGTACCGCGGCAAGAAGCACGCCAAAAGCCTGCGCCACATAGGTCGTCTGCCGAACCAGAAATTCCGTCATGAAGCCCCAGGTCAACATCTGCACCGCAGGCCAATAGGCAAGCTCGAGAAGGCGCGGCACCGAGCCCCGCAGCACATACCAGTGGCGAAGGATCATCACGCCGGTTCGGCGAAACGAAAACAGCACCTCGCCGCTTCGAAAGACCGCGTTGTCGTGTGTGCTCATTCCGCGGCCTGTTCGCCGCGGTTTCGCCCGCGCGCGATATCAAGAAAAACTTCTTCCAGGGTGCTGCGCCCATAGCGCTCGATCAGCGCCTTCGGCGTGCCGCGATCAACCAACCGGCCTTTTTTTAGCATCAAGACATCGTCGCAAAGACGTTCAACCTCGGCCATGTTGTGCGAGGCAAGAAGAAAGGTGGCACCGTGCTGTTTTTGATAACGGCTAAGATAGCTCCGCACCCAGTCGGCCATGTCGGGATCGAGAGATGCGGTCGGCTCATCCAAAAGCAGCAGGAGCGGGTGGTTTACCAAAGCCTTGGCCAGGGCGACGCGGCTCTTTTCGCCGGCTGACAGCTGACCGAAAGGACGATCGAGAAAGCGAACGAAATCGAGCTCGGTGGCCAGTTGTGCGATCCGCTCCGCCGCCTTGCGGACACCATAAAGCTTGGCGTAAATGTATAGATTATGCCGCACGGTCAGTCGGGACGGCAGATCGAGATAAGGCGAGGAAAAGTTCAATCGCGCCAGCACCCGGTTGCGGTGCCGAATCATATTCTCGCCAAGGACGGTGATTTCGCCGGTCGTCGGCAGGAGCAGGCCGAGAAGCATGGCAAGGGTGGTAGTCTTACCGGCTCCATTGGCGCCAAGCAGCGCCACCGCCCGGCCGAGGGGCACGGTAAAACTTATGGCATCGACGGCAACAACCGGGCCGAAGCGCTTGCCGAGATTTTCGACTGCAATGGCGAGTTCGCTCATGGGTAGCTCCCAATATGGTGTAGAGAAGGGCTTTTCGCCAGCGGCGCCAGGATTTTTGCCGCCGATCGAGGGGCGGCCGGGATGACGACGGCCGTTCGTGAAACCACCCGCCCGACCGTTACCTGGACACCGGAACGGGCGGTGCTTAGCGGCACTGGCGGGCGGCGCCTCAGGCTCCGCACCTTGGTGCTGATCCACTGGCTCGCTCTCGCGGGCCAGACACTTGCGCTGCTGTTTGTTCATTTCGGACTTAACTTCCACCTTCCGCTTGTACCGGCGCTGCTGGTGGTCGGCGTTTCGGTTGTCGTCAATGTCGCGTCCTTCGCGCTGTTTCCGGCGTCCTATCGGCTCGACGAAACGGGTGCCAGTCTTTATTTCGCCTTCGACATCGTGCAGTTGGCGGCGCTGCTCTATCTGACCGGCGGTCTGGAAAATCCCTTCGCACTGCTTTTTCTCGTACCGGTAACGATCTCAGCGACGATCTTGAGGCTGCGCAGCACGGTGGCGCTCGGCCTGCTCGGCGTGATCGCCGTCACCGTTCTCGCCTTCTGGTTCGAGCCGCTTCCCTGGGGGCCAGGCGGCCTCGCGCTACCCAACATCTATATCGCCGGAACCTGGGTCGCGATCGTGCTCGGCGTTTCCTTTCTCTCGATCTACGCTTGGCAGGTTGCCGCTGAAACGCAGCGGATGTCGGACGCCCTTGGCGCTACTCAGATCGCGCTGGCCCGTGCGCAGCAACTGTCGGCACTGGGAGGACTGGCCGCAGCGGCGGCGCATGAGCTTGGCACGCCGCTTGGCACGATTGTTTTGGTGGCGAAGGAAATCGCCCGCGAGCTCTCTCCCAATTCGCCGCTCGCCGAGGACGTCTCGCTCCTGGTCGACCAAGCCGAGCGCTGTCGCGACATCTTGACCCGCCTCAGTCACCGCCCGGAAAGGGCCGAGGACGCCTTTGCCTATCTGCCGCTTACGGCGCTCGTCGACATGGCGGCGGCGCCCTGCCGCCGCGACAATATCGAATTGACGATCGAGCCGCTTTCCGAGGGTGCGCTTCCGATCGTCAGCCGGAGACCGGAGATCCTGCACGGTCTCGGCAACCTGATCCAGAACGCCCTTGACTTCGCGCATGACGAAGTGATCATCGCGCTTGCCTGGAGTGACGACACTATCCGCATCTTGGTACGCGACGACGGACCCGGCATTCGGCCAGAGATTATCAGCGCGTTGGGCGATCCATATATCACGAGCCGCGCCGAGGAAGGCGGCATGGGACTCGGGATTTTTATTGCCAAGACGCTGCTCGCACACACCGGGGCCCAGGTCACGTTCACCAATCCGCCGGCCGGCGGTTGCGAGGTTGCCATCCAATGGTACCGTGGCATAGTGGAAGCGCCTCCCGAGCACTGGAGTGGCCGCGAGCAGTGGTAGCGGCGGGAAAACCGACGGTGGACGAACGCGTGGACAACGAACGCAGCCTTCTGATCGTCGACGATGACGAACCGTTTCGCAATCGCCTCGCACGCGCGATGCAGAACCGGGGATTTTCCGTCACCGTCGCCGATTCGGTCGCCGGCGGCATCGCCGCCGCGCGCGCGCAGCCGCCCGCGCTCGCTGTGGTTGATCTCAGGCTCGGCGACGGAAGCGGACTTGACGTCGTCTCGGCGCTCCGCGAGGACCGTCCCGATTGCCGCATCGTCGTACTTACTGGCTACGGCAATATCGCAACCGCGGTGGCGGCGGTGAAGGCCGGGGCGGTGGACTACCTTGCCAAGCCAACCGACGCCGATCATATCGAGGCGGTTCTTCTCACTGCCGAGGGGAAGCGGCCAAAGCCGCCGGAACAGCCGATGTCGGCCGACCGGGTGCGCTGGGAGCATATCCAACGCATCTACGAACTTTGCGATCGCAACGTCTCGGAAACCGCGCGGCGACTCAACATGCACCGGCGGACCTTGCAGCGGATATTGGCTAAGCGCTCACCGCCTTGATACATTTCGGCCGCGCCGACGACCTCGCCCTAAAGATCGCCTTTCACGCTCACCCACGGACAGATATCCTTCGACGATTGATGTAACCGCAGAGGCCGACGATCTTGTCTCCGACCGCCCCCCTTACCGCTGATTTTTCGCGTGCCCGAGTCCTTGTGATCGGAGACGTCATGCTCGACCGTTACGTCTATGGCCGGGTCGAGCGCGTTTCCTATGAGGCGCCAATCCCAGTGCTCGCCATCGAACGAGAGGAAATCATGCCGGGCGGCGCTGGCAATGTGGCGCGCAATATCGCAGCCCTTGGCGGAAGTGCCGTCCTCGTCGGCCTCGTCGGCGCGGATCCGGCGGCGACGCGTCTTCGTGAACGGCTCAAATCGGAGACTCGCATCGTCGACCGACTGATCGTCGACCCCAGCCGGCCAACGACCACCAAAACCCGTTATGTCGCCGGCAGCCAGCAGTTGTTGCGGGCTGACGGCGAAAAGCCGCTGGCGGCGCAGGGCGCGCTTGCCGAAGCTTTGCTCGCCGCCTATTCGGCCGAACTTTCCGCCGCGGACGTGGTCATCGTCTCGGACTACGCCAAAGGCGTCTTGAGCGACGCGGTGCTGAAATCGTGTATCGCGCTTGCCCGTCAAGGTGGCAAGCAAGTGCTGGTCGATCCAAAAAGCCGCGACTTCCGCCGCTATGCCGGCGCGGCCGTGCTGAAACCAAACCGCGAAGAGGTGCGCGCCGCAACCGGACTTCCCTGCGATACCGATGCCGAAGCCGCCGCGGCCGCGCGAAAGGCGATCGAGATCGCCGATGTACGCGCCGTTCTTGTCAGTCGCGCCGCCGCCGGAATGACCCTGGTCAGCGCCGGCGGCGCGGTTCTTCACCTGCCGGCGGAGGCGCGTGAAGTGTTCGACGTCTCAGGCGCCGGCGATACCGTGATGGCGACCTTTGCCGCCGCATTGAGCGTTGGCTTCGACTTGCCGCAAGCGGCGCGGCTCGCCAATTTGGCGGGCGGCATCGTCGTCGGCAAAGTCGGCACCGCAGTGGTTCACCCCTCCGACCTCGCCCAGGCCATCCAGGCCGAAGTGCTGCATTCGACCGAGGCTAAGATCGTATCGCGCGAGGTCGCCGTTGAGCGGGTTCAAGCCTGGCGCGCTCGCGGCGACCGTATCGCCTTCACCAATGGCTGCTTCGATCTTATCCATCCCGGCCATGTCTCGCTTCTGGCGCAAGCCAAGGCAACAGCCGACCGACTCGTTGTCGGGCTCAACAGCGATGCCTCGGTGCGCCGTCTCAAGGGCCCGAACCGGCCGGTGCAGAGCGAGGCGGCGCGCGCCGTGGTCCTCGCCTCGCTCGCGGCGGTCGATCTCGTGGTGTTCTTTTCCGAAGACACGCCTATTCCGCTGCTCGAGACGCTGCGACCGGACGTCCTGGTCAAGGGTGGGCAATATGCGTTGAGCGAGGTGGTCGGTGCCGACGTGGTCGAAGCCTATGGCGGACGCGTGCTGCGGGCTGAAATGGTCGAGGGCTACAGCACGAGCGAAACTATCGCCCGGCTGACGCGCTGATGGCTGCGGTTCCTGCGGGATCGAGCCGCGTCGACGTGGCGATTTTCGGCGGCGGTATCGCCGGGCTCTGGCTCTTGGCCGAACTTCGTCGTGCCGGTTACGCGGCGCTTCTCCTCGAGTGCGAAAGTCTCGGCACGGGGCAGACACTCGCGGCGCAAGGGATCATCCATAGCGGAGTCAAATATAATGTCGGGCGGAAAGGTGATCCGCTCGTGGACGGGCTCGCGCAGATGCCCGAAGCGTGGAAACGCGCCCTCGCCGGCAAGGGCGTGGTCGATCTGTCCGCCGTGCCTTTGAACGCCCGACATTGCCATCTCTGGCTGCCCCCTGGCGTCGCCGCCACGGTCATGGGAATTTTCGCCAGCCGAGCACTCCGTGCCAAGACACGCCGCCTTGCGCCCGACGACTGGCCAGTGGCGTTGAAAGGCAATCCGGTTGGGACCGTCTATGCGCTGGAGGAACCTGTGGTCGACGTGCCGGCGCTGATCCGCGCGCTGGCCGCGCCTTACGCCGACGTGATCCGGAGGATCTCGACGCCGGAGGACATCCGCTTCGAGACAGACGGCGCCGGCGGTATCGCCGCCGCCCTGTTGCCGGGACCCGAGGGGGACCCTGTCACGCTGCGCGCCCAGCGTATCGTCTTTACGGCCGGACGCGGCAACGAGGCCCTGCTCGCGGCGCTTCCCAGCTTCAAGGCCACGACCCAGCGCCGGCCGTTGCGGATGCTGTTGGTCAAAGGCGACCTCCGCCCCCTTTATGCCCATTGCTTCACCCATGGCGACACGCCGCGCCTCACCATCACCAGCCACCACGCGGCGGACGGCGCAGCCGTTTGGTACGTTGGCGGCGCGTTGGCGGAAAGCGGCGCCCAACAAAACGAGCCCGCCTTCCTTGCCGCCGCGCGCGAAACCCTTGCCACCTACCTGCCAGCGCTGAAGCAAAGCGAGCTTCGCCTTGCCTCGCTCCACATTGATCGCGCCGAGGCGGCCCGGCCGCGCGGCCGGCGGCCGGACGGACCGGCCACCGCTCGGCAGGGCAACGTCATCGCAGCCTGGCCGACAAAGCTTGCCTTCGCTCCAAAGTTGGCGGAAATCATCCGAGACGAGATTCAGACCGCGGGCATCAAGCCGGAAACCGCGGATTTCGGCCCTCTCACGGCATGGCCCCATCCCGGCTTCGGCACGCCGCCTTGGGAAGCGCCCCTGTCATGGCACTGAGTCTGTTTCAACAAAGGCCGCTTGGCGCAAGCGGCCTTAACGTCAGCCCGCTCGGTCTTGGCACCGTCAAGTTCGGCCGCAACCAGGCTGTCAAATATCCGCGGCGTTTCGCACTGCCCTCCGATCACGCCATCGACCGGCTGCTCGGCCAAGCAGCCGAGATCGGCATCAATCTCCTGGACACTGCCCCCGCCTATGGTTCGAGCGAGGAGCGCCTCGGCAAAATGCTCTCCGGCCGGCGCGAACGCTGGGTCATCGCCACCAAAGCGGGCGAGGAATTCAGCGATGACCGCTCGCATTTCGATTTTTCCGCGGCGGCGATTGAGGCCAGCGTCCGGCGCAGCCTGAAACGGCTGCAGACGGATCGGCTCGACATTGTGCTCCTTCATTCCGACGGCGCCGACGAGAGCGAAGCCCGCTTTGGCGCCGCGATCGAAACGCTCGCGCGTCTCAAGCGCGAGGGCGCGATCCGCGCAAGTGGATTTTCCGGCAAGAGCGCGGCCGGTTTTGCCATGGCGCGGCACCAGGTTGACGTGCTCATGGTGACGTTCAATATCGAGGATGAGACCATGCGGCCGGCCATTCGCGCAGCCCATGGCGCGAGAAACGGCGTCCTCGTGAAAAAGCCCCTGGGAAGCGGTCATCTGGTGCCGGACAAGGCTGCACTGGATAAGGCCATGGCTTTCATTTTCGCCGAATCCGGCGTGACCGCGGCGATTGTCGGCACGCTCGATGCCGCTCACCTTGCGGCGGACGCCGAAGCCGTCGAACGCGCGCTGAAGCGCCAATCCCGGGGAGACGCGACCGAGGCATAGGGTGCGACGCCGCACCCTGGACAGAGCGGCCACATCGTCACAGACTGCCCGGCACGATGCGCGAGGAGACAGGAATGGAACACCCGCTTTGGCAACCGAGCGAAGAACGCCGAAGGAAGACCCGCCTCTATCGCTTCCTTGAGTCCATGCGCGCGAGCCATGATGCGGAGATTGCCGATTACGCGGCGTTGCATCGCTGGTCGATCGAGGACCGGGCGACGTTCTGGGCCGAGATCTGGGATGCCGGAACGGTGATTGCCGAAACCCGCGGCGAACGACTCCTGATCGACGGCGACAAGATGCCGGGGGCCCGGTTCTTTCCCGACGCCAAGTTGAACTTCGCCGAGAATCTGCTGCGCCGGCGCGACGATGCCCCGGCGCTGATTTTCTGGGGTGAGGACCAGGTCAAGCGAAGCCTCAGCCATCGCGAGCTTTATGATCAGGTTTCAAGCTTGCGTCAGGCCTTGGCGGCCGAGGGCGTCGGCCTCGGTGACCGCGTCGCGGGATTCATGCCAAACCTACCTGAAACCGTGATCGCCATGCTAGCCGCGACGTCTCTTGGCGCGATCTGGTCGTCCTGCTCGCCGGATTTCGGCGTCAAGGGTGTTATGGACCGCTTCGGCCAGATCCAGCCGAAGATCCTGTTCACAGCCGACGGTTATTTTTACAACGGCAAGACGCTGGATTCGCTCGAACGCGCCGGCGGAATCGCGGCCGAGCTTCCCGCCCTGAAGCGCCTCGTTGTCGTGCCCTATACGCGCGAGAAGCCGCTGCTCGACGGGCTCGGCAACCGCGCCGTGACGTTTGACGATTTTGTCGCGGGCCACAGCACGACGAAGATCGATTTCGTCCGCCTCCCCTTCGCGACGCCGCTCTATATCCTCTATTCGTCGGGCACGACCGGCCTGCCGAAATGCATGATCCACGGCGCCGGCGGGACGCTTCTCAAGCATGTCGAGGAGATCGGACTGAACTGCGACGTGCAGGAAAACGATCGGCTTTTCTACTTCACGACCTGCGGCTGGATGATGTGGAACTGGCTGGTTTCGGGCCTCGCGCTCGGCGCCACCCTTCTTCTTTACGACGGCTCGCCCTTCTATCCCTCGCCGGACATCCTGTTCGATTTCGCCGATGCCAATGGCATGACCCATTTCGGTACTTCGGCCAAATTCATCGATGCGCTGAACAAGGCCGGCCGCACGCCGATGAAGACGCACCGGCTCGAGAGCATCCGCACCATCCTCTCCACAGGTTCGCCGCTCGCGCCCGCGAGCTTCGATTATATCTATGACCGGGTAAAGAAGGATGTGTGCCTATCCTCGATGGCAGGCGGCACCGACCTAATCGGCTCCTTCGTCGGCGGCAATCCGATCGGACCGGTGTGGCGGGGCGAGATTCAGGCGAAGCTACTCGGCATGGCCGTCGAAGTTTTTGACGACGACGGCCATCCGATGAAAAACGGCGCCGGCGAGCTGGTTTGCACCCGCGCCTTTCCGTCAATGCCGCTCGGCTTCTGGAACGATCCCGACGGCCGCAAGTATCATGACGCCTATTTCGCCACCTATCCCAACGTCTGGCGTCATGGCGATTGGATCGAAGAAGGCGAGCACGGCGGGGTGATCATCTATGGCCGCTCGGACGCGGTGCTTAATCCGGGTGGCGTGCGGATCGGCACGGCGGAGATCTACCGGCAGGTCGAACTTCTCGACGAAGTGGTGGAGGCCTTGGTAATCGGGCAGCAGTGGGATAATGACGTTCGCATCGTGCTGTTCGTCCGGCTGCGCGACGGCCTGACCTTGACGCCGGAATTGACGGCCAGGATCAAGGACCAGATTCGGCGCAATACGACGCCGCGACATGTCCCTGCCAAGGTGATTCAGGTCGCCGATATTCCGCGCACCATTAGCGGCAAGATCGTCGAGATCGCCGTGCGCCACATCGTCCACGGCCGGCCCGTGAAGAACAAGGACGCGTTGGCCAATCCGGAAGCCCTGGCGCTCTTCGCCGATCTGCCGGAGCTAAGGACATAGAACGCCGCCGGACGGCACAATAGCCGGGCGTACGCCACGCCGACGTCGCGGATCGCATTCCAAATGCATTCCGGCGGGGCAGAAATCACTTGGCACGGAAAACGGCTGCGCCGGGATTACTCCAGAAATGAAATAGAAGGCGGTAACGGCCGCCGGCCCGCAGTGCGCCGGGATCAAGCGGCAGGATGACGGTTTTCGTTACCTGCTGGCCGGGATGCAAGGTGAGGCTTTGCACTGCGGCCGGGCAGAGCGCGGGCCGCTTGGCCGCGACCGGTTTGCCCGCAGGACCGACGATCTCCCAATCGTCAATGCGGCAGGAATCGGGTGCCGAGAATTCCGCCGGCTTTGAATTGGTATTCGCGATCGTCACTTTCGCTTGGATCAGGGCCGCCTTCGCACTCACGATCGCTGGCACCTCGACCGCGACGCGAATGCCGACCTCCGGCCGCACAGCCCGCCAGGGATCGGGGGGAACAATCTTCGGCAAGGCGTTAATCGGAGACTGCGATGGGCTCTGATAGCACGCCGATAGACCGACCATCACAAAAAGAAGCGGCCACAAACGGGCGCGCCGGCCATTGTTCAGGCGGTCATGTTCGCTGCGACTCTTCATTTCGAGGCTCGGCATAATGCAAAGAATGGGCAAAAAAAAGGCAGCCCATAAAAGGCCCTGAGAGATTTTCCCATCTACCCGGACGTTGATCGCCGCGCGCCCTCCGACCGCCAAATCGAATGGCAAAATCCCTAGGGCCTCGACGGGAAGTAACACTTTTTTCACCAGACCTGCATTAAGCAGAGGCATGCATGAGATTAAGCACCGGACGGTTCCATGGCCACGACGGGGCCGGCTACACCCGGTCCTTGCCGGTGTCGCCCTTTCCGTGTTTCTGCTCGCGGGCTGCGCCACACCAGAGCAGCCCGGCGACGGGCTGCAATCCTACAGCGAACTCATGCGGGTCGCCGCTTCGACCGCACAGGCGGGCGATCCTGGCGCCGCCGCCGCGCTTTATCGCCATGCCCATCAGCTGAAGCCGAAGCGGCCCGAGCCGCTGATCGCGCTCGGCCAAATCCTCGATCATGCCCACGCCTTCACCGGCGCCGAAAACGCCTTCGAAGCCGCCTTGAAGGTCGCGCCGCGAAATACCGAGGCGCTCCGCGGTCTTGGCAATACGCTGGTCTTCCTCGATCAACCGCAGGCCGCGGTCGGCAAGTTCAAGGCGGCGCTCGCCGTCCAGCCAAACGCCCCTGACGTCCTCAACGACTACGGCGTCGCGCTCGACATGCTGGGGAGGCACAAAAAGGCGCAAGCGAAATACCGCCAAGGCCTCGCGCTCGCGCCCAGCGATCTTGGCCTTACCACCAACCTTGGCCTGTCGCTCGCCTTGAGCGGCGATTACCAACAGGCGCTGCACGATCTCAGACCGCTTGCCGGCAACAGCGAAAGCACGGCTCGCATGCGGGAAGATCTCGCCTTGGTTTATGGCCTGACGGGCGATAATAATGCAGCGGCTAAAGTTGCCAGTATTGATCTTGGTCCCAATTCCGTTCAGGCCAATCTCGCCTATTACAAGGCGCTGCGCCGGTGGGTCAAACAGTTTCATTCTCACCACCCGTCCGAGTCCATACCTGTTGTTGGCAGCTCGCGCCCAGCCGCAATCAGTGAAGCACCGCTCGGGGCCAAGGCGGGCGCCACTTCGCCAGCGCACAGGCCGCCGATGATGGCCGGACCGGTAACCACTCTGCCTGCCGCGCCGCCGCCACCAAGTCCGACGGCCGCGACCCCGCCCCGTACCCAGACGGTCAAGGCGGCAAATGCGGCACCGGCCAAGCCCACGCATCCGCCCGAACGCTTTGCCGCCAATCTGCCAAAGGCGGCAAAGCCAGCCCCTGCGCCCGCCAAAATGGCCGCTGTGGAAGCACCGCATGGGACGGCGGCGCAAGCACCGGAACCTGTGGTGAAAACTGCCGCGAAGCCAGCGCCGGCAGCAGCCCAAAAAACCGTGGCTGAAACGCCAAAGCCATTGGTCACGACGGTTGCCACGCCGGCATCCCCACCCCTGCCAGCCAAAAAGACAACAAAAACGGCACTTAATAAGGCCGCGTCCGGACCACCGCAGCCTTTGATCACGGCCGCCGCGACGCCGTCCCACCTTTCGGCTGACAAAACTACCGAGACGGCGGCAGAAATGAGCCCGGCCAAGAAGTCAGAAGCGCCGGAAGCGATGACCAAGGCGGTGGCAAAGACAGCGGCAATGGCGGAAGCCCGTCCAACGCCCGGAGCGACCGCAATCGGCATTGACCACAACGAAAAATCACCGGTGTCTGCGCATGTGCAGCTCGGCAGCTACAGCACGATTCCCATTGCTGCCGCCAACTGGCAGGCGTTGGTTGGGCATTATCCGATGCTCCGTCGTCTTCATCCCGTGATCGTGCAGGTCGATCTCGGATCGCAGGGCATTTTTGAACGGCTACAGACCGGTCCATTTCCGAACCGCACAACAGCCACAGCCTTCTGTGCCAAACTAAAGGCGGACAATCGGACCTGCGATGTGTTACCGGCAAAACACGCAACCGAAAGCAATATTGCGCCATCCGATAACACCAGCGCCGAAACGGCGGGCCTTCTTACCACTGACCCCTAGGGCCCCCTTGCCTGGGCTGCGATAGCGGCCTTTAGCCTAAGCCGCCGCGCGGCGCTCCTCCCCCACCTGCCGGAGGCGACATCGGAGGGCCGGCATTCCGAAACCGCGTCGTTGACCACCCTGTCGACCACCCTACTGGCGGCAAAGGCGGTGACGCCTGCACCTCTCCGGCACGTATGGCGGCGGTTCTGTTCTTTCCGGAAGGTGACCGACGCTCAGGGGCCTATATCATATAGATGTCGCATTTCGACTTGTTCGACCGCCGGTTTAATTCCCGAATTTTCGCAGCGACAATTTTCACTGAACAGAAATGTAAAGATCGCTCGACAGAGAAGAAAAATTGCCATCGGGAATCAATTCCGAATGGACGGAATTTTTTCTAATAAACAAAGGGATTAGTTGTCAATTCACGTGATCATCATTCTATCGTCTTCGTTTTAGGACGCTTAATGAACGGTCTGTTTACCAAGCCTGGAGAAGAATGCCGTAAGCAAGGTCAAACCGTCGCGCGAACCACCAAAACGGTGATGCCGGAATGGCGATGGCAGAACGGCAACGATGGAGCTCCGCGCGAAGAGGAAGGGGCAAGGCGGGGTTGTCAGCGGGCCAGCGGCCGTAGGAGAGCCGGGTGGACAACTTGATTCGCATGAGAGCCGAAGAACCGGCCGCACGAGCTGGCATTCCGCTCGATCTTGCGCCGTTGCTGTCGCCCTATTTGCAACACCGGAACCTCTCCCTCAGAGTCGAGCGTCTCCCTGATCGCGCCCGGCTGTCCCGAGGCCACAATAACGGCGATCACACTTGGTCACTGACCAAGGAAGATCTGGACGACCTTTTCTACCTGCCGCCCAAAGAGATGGGCAAGCCTCACGTCCTGGCCATCAGGATCGTCTCCGTCGAGTTCGACGGTGCCGCCACTCTTGCGCATCTCGATTTTCCGGTTCCGCCGGATAATGCGGCGTCTGTGTTGACCCCTGGTGGAGCGGCAAAAGCAAGCGAGGCAAACGACCCGGGTGACGAAGCGCTTCGCCGCTTGCAAGAGGACTTGGCGGCGGTCACGGCGGCGCTCTCCACCCGCGAGGCGGAACTGGCCAACATGCGCCAGCAGGTCGAACGGGCTCGCCGGGAGAACACCAAACAGGCGGTCGAGGCCGAACTGGCGACAGCAAAGGCGGC
>JBJKQL010000097.1:0-16639 GCA_046705265.1 Ferrovibrionaceae bacterium | reverse complement strand
GATGGCAGGTGGAACAGGTCCGGACACCACCAAATTTGTCGTGCTCGAATATCTGTTTACCTTGCGCCACGGCTTGCATGAGAGGCGATGCCGGTTTGGACTGGGCCGACGCCGATGAACGCCCAATGATTATGGGCACGCAAAGGGCGAGCGTACTGAGAGCAAGGAGCGTCAGGACGTTCTTGAGATTCCAGATCATGGCGACCACCAAGTGCATGACATTGACAGAAAAGAATTGAGCTCCGATTCGGGTATGAAACTCCAGAGCGATTCAGGCAATAATAATAACCTCTTGATCCGATTGGCTCCAAGGTAGACCGCCAGGACGTGGCAATATGATTGACGACCCCGACATTTGGCGAGCCGCCGGCACGAAAATGCTTAAACACGAGCTGTTTAGGCTTTCCTTCGCCTCAGTTGGTCGAGGACTGCCGCCAGGTCCTCGATACCCTGGCGCCGGATTCGTCGCGTGAGGCGGCATCTTTCCAAGAGCGGCGCCGCTGCCGCTAACTTTTCGAGCACGGTGGGGACCGTCTGCTCGGGAATTCCGCCAACCCTCACCCCGTCGGCCATTTTTCAGTATTCTCTCATCTCCCCAACTCTCACGGCAGGCGGCCCTCGGGGGAGGCGTACGATCAGGCTAACCGACAGCGGTTGTTTACAATATATCAAGAAACGATTCGTGAAAATCGCATTAGTTCGGCGACATCTAGTAGCTGACGGTCGTTGGCGGCGCCGCCGAAGGGCTACGCGGTTGCTGAGATTTAGCGGCCGAATCCCCATGGGGATTAAGCGCTGGCTTCGCGTTCGGTCGCACGACTCAGTACAGAGCCGGCCTCAGATAAAGCCTCGCTTCCGTGCATCCGCCAGGGCCCAGTGATAGCATCGTGCGGTACTCGCTATACTGAGAACAATGCCCGCATGGGAGAGCGCTTGATCGGCACAGAGTTTGGCCAGCAAGGAGGAACAACATTTTGCGACCGCCCCATACTGCTTTGACCCCCGATCCGCGAAAATGAGGGTCATCTGGTACGTCCATGTGCCGATCCAACGTGGTACACAGTTCGGCCAGCGCCAGATGATACGCAGCCCTGAGCGTAGGAAGCCGTGCAGAGTAAAGATCGCGGGAAAAGAAGCTGAGGCGGATATCACAACCAAGGCCTATTTTGGAGATTCCTTACCGTGACCGTGCTTCGTAGAACTCCCCTTATTTTGCTCCTGGCACTGCTGCCTTGCGGCCCGGCACTCGGCCGCCCAAAGAGTCTCGCATGGACGACTGCCTACCTCAACCGCATGACGGGAAAGTCCCGAGGGACCGACTACGTCACTTGCGATTACCACAAACATGAGCATCGCGCCGCTCTTAGGAGTGTGTTTACGGACCTTGATGGAAAGGTATGGGCGTATTCTACGGCCCGTTACACCCGAACCAACGCGCGGGGAATTCGGATCAGCCAGCGGCGAGAAATCCGCAAGGTCCGGCTCGACCATATTTCACGCATAGTCGCAGCGCCGCCATTCGGTAATGAACCGTGTTCTAAAAGCGGTTACCGTGCCCTCAAACTATATTGTACCGTCGGATCGAGGTGCGTGGACGAGGTAACCATAAACAAAGACGGCCCCCCACGACGCAAAACGGCTTCCTTCTTGGAAGTGTGGCTTCCCCCACACAGTGGGCGTCGGAAGGCAAGTAAATTCGAGCGGGCCCTTGAGCACGCAATCACTCTGTCCAAAGGCGATGCGTAAGTGATCGGTTATGTTCTGGAACGCGCCTTTGGGGGGCAGAGTTCTGGGCTCGCCCACGTTGTGCACAGGAGGGCCTCGCGCACGGCACAGCGCTCTCAAGAAGCTGGCGAGCAGCGCACGAGGACGATCCTGTGAACCCACCCCGGCAAAGCCAGGGGGCGGTGCGTGAACACGCTCCGAACGTTGACCTCGTTCAGAACTTTCGCAATTCGTTGCATTCGTAAGGAAAGCGCACTGGACGCGAAGGGCCATGTTTCGCGCGAAACCTGGCCCCGGCTGAAAGCCGAATTGATCCATTCGATCAATGTCGGTCCCTGCGGCGGGCTTTTTGTTTTTGTCCCGAGCCGCTAGTGGGCATATTCTTAGGGTCATAACAGGGCGAGGACGGGACGACGGAGCGCCGAACCTTGCCGGAGGTCCACTGCTATAGCCCCGCTACAGGGAACGGGGCTTTTCTTTTGCGCCGGCAATCAATGCCCGGCCATGAATGCTGCCAAACATTCGCCACACTTCAGCCCCGCCGACACTCCCAACCAGGCGCTTTTTTGTTTGATTGACAGCTGTCAAAAGGCGCACCCGAGGCGCGCCTACGCCAATGCTTGCTCGCGCCATTGTGCGGGGTCAAGCCTGTCACATCTCCTGAACTCGCCCGGCTTAGGCCGGGCTTATTCTTAGCTATATCGTAGTCAGCAAACTCCCCGAACATCCTGTGCTATAATGGAACCATCGGAAGGGGGAGATTCTGATGACTGCGAAACAAAACGGTCCAGATCAGACAAGGCTGGCGATAGCAACCTTAGCCGCTTGCATCGTTCAAGCGCTAGGCGAACGAGACGAATCCTTTCGCCCGAGGTTAGAGGACGCATTGGAGAAAGCGTGTGTCATGCTTGATGAGTCTGAAAGCGATAATTTCGGGGCAATGGAAACACTGCGCTGGACGAAGGATTGCCTCGCGTCCTTATAGGAACCGGAACGCAAAGCAACCGACCAGCCTTTTTGGTTAAAGTCCTAATGTACAATACCGGCTTTTCTTAGCGCTTTGCGCGTGGCCCGCTGGCCGCGCTGTCGCGCTTCCTCAGCGCGTTCACAACGTTCTGGTCGTGATCGACGATCGTCTTGGCCGGCGTCATGTCGCCGTATCGAAAGCTTCCGCTGGCCAGGATTGCGGCGATGATCGGGATAGTGTCTGTCTTGTCCGCCATGCCCCTCTCCTTTTCCACCAGCGGAATTGCTCCCGAAAGGCACGGAAAGGAGCGGCATCAAACGGCTGGCGCTGCGCCTATCACAAGGACACCGCCGCGGCGGCCTTCCATCTGCCTCGCCTTCCCTCTGCGCGCAACATCCATCTTGCAGCTTCGCACCCAAACCCATCGCGGCCAACACGGTCAAGCACGCCATGAGGTCCTGAAAGCAGTCGGCGTCGGCGCGACCCCGCAAGACGGTTGAAAGATTGCCGGGATTCGGATCGCGCCCGTTGCCGCTAAGTGCTGGTGGGCGCACAAGGACTCGAACCTTGGACCCGCTGATACTCAATCAGAAGCCGCGGAAATCGGCCCATCAGAGCGGTAGATTCCGCGGCCGCGATTTTAAGGCTCGGCGTACCACTCCTCGGTGGCGGACGCAGCGTCATTGCTCACGGGAGCCGCTGGCGTTGGCTCCTCGGAGATCACGCCCTGCGCGAGTTCGCACCAATGGAACAACGGTGGCGATGGATCACCGCGCAAATGAGTAGGGGACTGGCTCGCCAGCGGTCTATTTTTGGCGGAGGACAAGCAGGGCTGGCACGAGGCCGGATCGCCCTCGCGCTGGGTCGAGCCGCTATGCAGGCGAATGATAGTCACATGAGCCTTGAATCCTCTTACCGGGGTTTCAATGACGGCTCCGGTCAGCTCATGCAACAAGTCACCGAGGCGAACGGCTGGTGTGAAGGATCGCCGCCCGAGTCCCTGAGCAATGCTTGTTCGACACTTGGCGAGATTCAACCTGCCTTCACAAAGCGCGTCTCGGAGTTGCGCGCGGCCTTCGCGCACAGTGAACGGGTTTGGCGGTATGAGCGGTACGAACAACAGTCGATCGTGCGGGCGGCTTACGGCCAGTACCCGTAGAACGAATTTATATGGACCCGATATTGCTGCGAAGCCAAACCGCGAAATCGGCCTCACTCAACGATCCGTCCGCCAAGGCAGTGAACGCCTGGAATAGCTCAATGTCGCCCGCAGTTATGTCAAACCCATGATCGAGCAAAAAGATGTTCGCCGCCATTAAGGCGGTACGCTTGTTCCCGTCGACGAAAGGGTGATTTTGAATGATCCCCGCGGCGTAGCTGGCCGCGAGGCGCGCGGCATCCGGCGTATCATATGCGGCAACATGCTGCGGCCGAGCGAGGGCCGATTCGAGTAAATTACCGTCTCTTAACCCGACCGCTCCACCATGTTCCGCTAGCTGCTCATCATGGACGGCTATAGCGACCGCGCTGCCGATCCATCGCCAAGTTGTCACTTAGCAAGTTCACGAAGCACGTTACGCCGCTTTTTGGCAACACGCCGCGCAAGCGTCATTTGACGCTCGAAATCTGGATCATAAGGCGTGAGCCGGAAACCATCAGCTGACTCGGTAAAGAACACGGTATCACCTTGATCCGCGCGCAGCTTAGTAAGCGCCTCTCGCGGCAGCACGACGCCGGTGGAGTTCCCGATCTTGGTGAGCTTCAAAGCCAGCATGCTGCCCCCTTTGTTCTAACGTCTGTACTAACGCTGGTACAGCATGTAGAAGCGGTCCCTGTCTGTCAATGAATATGTTTCGATTTTCGAAACAAGGGTTTTGGAGAAGATCGAACATCGGGAGCGGTCATTGGTGGCATCGGCACGGACTGCGGACATCACATTAGATGCCGGAAACGCCCCCCATTGCGTTTGCGGACACAGTGCGGACACGGCGTTTTCTACCACCCCGCATCACCTATCTAAGTCATTGATTTGATTGGTGGACCAACCCGGATCAAACTGGGCACTGGCTCGTGTCGATCGAGATTCCAGTCAAGTCACGGAAACATAACGGTTTCTGATCGCCGAAGCGCAAAATAGGGTCGTTTGCGGCCAGTCTGCTTTGCACGCGCTTACGCCCATTCCATCGGGCTGATGTTACGTCGGTGGGCGGCTGCCAATCTAAGTGCCGAATCTAGTTGACTAGGAAACTTTGTCTTGATATAGTTTACTAGTCAACTAAGGAGATGTCATGTCAACAGATCAGTCTATTTCCGACCTCACCACGCATCTCGGCTACTGGCTGCGTTACGTCTCCAACCATGTCTCCCAGGCATTCGCCCGCAAGGTAGAGGCGCACGGGGTGACGGTGGCGGAATGGGTGCTGATGCGCCAATTGCTGGATGTGGAGGCCTTGCCTCCGAGCCGCCTCGCTGACCGCATGGGCATGACACGCGGCGCCATCACAAAGCTCGCCGACAGGCTGCTCGCCAAATCTTTGCTGACACGGAAGCCCGATCCCGTTGACGGTCGTGCGCAGACTCTCGCGCTGACCGCCAAGGGCCGCCGGCTGGTGCCTGAGCTGGCAGCACTGGCCGACGCCAACGATGTCGAATTCTTCGATCACCTAGCGCCGAAGGACCGCGCGGCGCTGGTCCGCATCCTGCAGGACATTGTCGAAAAACGCGGCCTCAAATCCCTGCCCGTCGATTGATGACGGACATTCTCAACCTCCCACACGAAAGGAAGACGACATGAACACGAACTTGAAGGATTTAGCCCACACCACCCTGGAAGGCTCCGAAAACGGCACGCTGACCTTCCCGCAGAGCTGGAAGATGCTGATGGAGGCTGGCTTCGAAGGCTATGGCGTCGATTTCCGCCGCAACATCCGTACCTACTATATGCCGGATGGCCAGACGCTCGACCTCCCGACCGCGCCGACCTCTCCGGTCGCCGAGCGCTTTGATCCGGAAATCATCAAGTCGGCGCTCGCCGAAGCCAAGGCGCAGGTGCCGGGCTACAGCTACAAGGGCTTCTGCGCCAAGGTCGCCGGGGCGGGTTGTGCCGGATACCTCGTGTCGTTTGCGGGCAAGCGGGTGCTCTATTACGGCCGCACCGGCGAGACCCACACCGAGTTTTCCCCTGGCATGCAGCCGAAGGTCGCGCCATGAACGCCACCGGCATCCTCATGGGCGGGATCATTCCCGCCCTCTTCCTCGGCCTCGTGACGGTGCTGATGCGCTCCAGCATCGCTGCCGGAGCGTCCATTCCCACCTTCCTCGCCATGATCGGCACGACCATCGCGCTGGTCGGCTGGGGCAGCGTGTTTCTCACCGGGCAATCCAGTGGATTACAGTTCTCCGGCGCCGTCGGCTGGGCGGTCGCGATGGCGCTGACTTGGTCCGCCGCCATGGCCTGCATCTCTTACGGCTTCGGCGTCCTGAAGCTGCCGGTCTCGGTGGTCGCGCCGCTGACCAACGCCAATTCGCTGGTGGCGGTGGCGCTCGGAGCTCTGGTCTTCGGCGAGTGGCGGTCTCTCGATCTCCCGATGACCGCAGGCGGCACGCTGCTGATCTGCCTCGGCGCCACCCTGGTCTCGCTCTCCAAATAAACCTCAATCGACGAAAGGAATTCACGATGATCGACCATATCGGACTTCGCACCACGCAATTCGACGCGCTCGTGCGCTTCTACGAGGCTTCCCTGTCGCCGCTCGGCTACACGAAGCTGTTTGGCTGGGACGGCGGCGCAGGCTTCGGCCGGGACGGCTCAGCAGCGCTCTGGCTTCACGCCTCGAAAGCCAAGGCGAGCGGCATCCATGTCGCCCTGTCGGCAACGGACCATGCGGCAGTTGACACCTTCTACAAGGCGGCTCTCGCCGCCGGCGCGACCGACAACGGCAAGCCGGGACTGAGAACGGACTATCACCCGAATTACTACGCAGCATTCGTGATTGATCCTGACGGCAACAACCTCGAAGCGGTCTGTCACGTCGCCCAATAAACCACGCCGCGGCCTTTGCCGCTAAAGCCACCCGTTGAAAGGACTACGATCATGCCTGACACGAATCACCCCCACGCTACGGCCCGTTCCATTACAAAGACCGTTCGCATCGCCCGCAACCCGAAGGCCGTCTTTGACTTTCTGGCCGATCTCGGCAACTGGCCGAAATGGGCGATCGTCAACGTGAAATCGACTCATCGGACCGCGGACCCCGAATGGTGGGACATGGTTACCCCACGCGGCCAGGCGCGCTTGCGGATGCGCGCCGACGAAGCGCATTTCATCCTCGATCACGATTTCGTCGATTCGCAGGCGAGCTGGACGGTGCCGGCGCGAATAATCGCGAACGGCAGCGGCGCCGAATTCATGATCACCTTCTTCCAGCCGCCAAGCTTCACGGACGCCTTCTTCGACGAACAGATCAAGCTGGTCGACAATGAGCTAGCCAAGCTCAAAGAGTTGCTGGAGAAAACACTTTAAGAGGCCGGCACCTTGAACCTTCGCCGTGATCCTCTATCCACCGGAAGTTAGGTTGATGACCCGTAAGGTTCGTTCCGAAAGCGCGATGACGCCGAATTTGTGGTGTACATTCCAGCGGTGGTGGGCGCACAAGGACTCGAACCTTGGACCCGCTGATTAAGAGTCAGCTGCTCTACCAACTGAGCTATGCGCCCGCAAGACAGCCCGATCGGGCGTCTGGAAGTGGTGGTTTTTAGCAAAGGACGCCCGGCTTGTCATCGCCTTTCGCAGCCCCCGCCGCCGGCCCCGGCTCCGACCGATCAAGGCCCCCTAGAGAATGAATTTCCTGAGATCGGCGTTGGTCGCAAGCTCGCCCACGTGCTCCTTCACGTAGGCGGCGTCGATCACCAGCGTGGTGTTCGGGTGGTCGGCGGCGGCGAAGGAAATCTCTTCCAGCACCCGCTCCATCACCGTATGGAGTCGGCGGGCGCCGATGTTCTCCACCCCGGCATTGACCTCAGCCGCAAGATGGGCGATCTCGTCGATGCCTTCGTCGGTGAAGTCGAGCGTGACCTGCTCGGTCGCGAGCAGCGCCCGGTATTGCTTGATCAGGCTTGCCTCGGGCTCGACCAAGACGCGCTTCAGATCGGCTTCGCTCAGGGATTTGAGCTCGACCCGGATCGGGAGCCGGCCCTGTAGCTCAGGGAGAAGATCGCTCGGCTTCGCGACATGGAAGGCGCCGGAGGCGATGAAGAGGATATGGTCGGTCTTAACCGGCCCGTGCTTGGTCGCGACGGTCGTGCCCTCGATCAGCGGCAGAAGGTCGCGCTGCACCCCTTCCCGGCTCACGTCGCCGCCGCCGCGGAAATCGGCCGAGCGGCTGCAGATCTTGTCGATCTCGTCGAGGAACACAATGCCGTTCTGCTCGACATGCCGGATCGCTTCCTTGATCACCTCGTCCTGATCGAGAAGCTTATCGCTTTCCTCTTGCGCCAGAATGCGGAGGCTTTCTGCCACCGTCATCTTGCGCGGCCGCGTGCGGCCGCCGAAGGCCTTGCCGAACATTTCGTTAAGGTTAAGCATGCCCATCTGGGCGCCGGGCATGCCGGGAATCTCGAAGGTGGGCAACTGCCCGGTGCCGGTGTCCTGCACCTGAACCTCGATCTCGCGCTCGTCAAGCTCACCCTCGCGCAGCATCTTGCGGAATTTCTGGCGCGTCTCGGGCGCGGCGTGTTCCCCGACCAGAACGTCGAGAATACGTTCTTCCGCGGCAAGCTCGGCGCGGGCGCTCACCTCGCGGCGGCGGCGCTCGCGCACCATGGTCGCCGAAACCTCGACCAGATCGCGCACGATCTGCTCCACGTCGCGGCCGACATAGCCGACCTCGGTAAACTTGGTCGCCTCGACCTTGATGAACGGCGCCTGCGCGAGCCGCGCCAGACGGCGCGATATCTCGGTCTTACCGACGCCGGTCGGCCCGATCATCAGAATGTTCTTCGGCAAGACCTCGTCGCGCAGCTCGGGCGGCAGCGCCTGACGGCGCCAGCGGTTGCGCAGCGCGATGGCGACGGCACGCTTCGCCTCGTTCTGGCCGACGATAAAGCGATCAAGTTCCGAAACGATTTCACGCGGGCTGAATTCATGGGTGGCAAACGTCATGAGAGATCAAGACTTTCAAGAACGATGTTTTCGTTGGTGTAGATGCAGATCTCGCCGGCAATGCGCATCGCCCTGCGGGCAATCGCCTCGGCGTCTACGTCGTCACGGTCGATAAGCGCGCGCGCGGCCGCCAGCGCATATTGCCCGCCAGACCCGATGCCGATCAAGCCGTCTTCCGGCTCGAGCACGTCGCCGGTGCCGGTCAAAACCAGGCTGGCCCCCTTGTCCACCACCGCCATCATGGCCTCAAGCCGGCGAAGATAGCGGTCGGTGCGCCAGTCCTTGGCCAGTTCCACCGCGGCGCGGGTAAGCTGAGCGGGATATTGCTCGAGCTTGGCCTCGAGCCGCTCGACCAGGGTGAAGGCGTCCGCCGTCGCGCCGGCGAAGCCGACCAGCACTTTGCCGGCGGCGAGGCTGCGCACCTTGCGTGCGTTGGCCTTGATCACCGTCTGGCCAAGCGTCACCTGGCCATCGCCGGCCACCACCACCTTGTTGCCCTTGCGCACCGATAGGATGGTGGTGCCATGCCATGTCGTCGCCTCGTGATCGGCCATCGGCTGCTCCGGAGCAAGGGGTAGGAAGTTCGGCGGGTGGCTGACCATGTAAGCATTTCGCCGGCCGGGTCAAGCCCCCGAAGGCAGGCGCCGGCTTCGTCGGCAGTCCCGATCTTAGGCCGCTGTTGGCCTCGAGCCCGCGTTCCTGTTATATCAACGCCGAACAGCGGCGCGGCTATAGACACGGTCGCGCGGGTGAAGGAGGGCGCGATGCGCCAAGCGACGGTCGAACGCAAGACCAAGGAAACGTCGGTCAAGGTGACGGTCAATCTCGACGGCAGCGGCCAATACAAGGTCGCGACCGGGATCGGCTTCCTCGACCATATGCTGGAGCAGCTGTCGCGTCACAGCCTGATCGATCTGGCGGTCGAGGCCAAGGGCGACCTTCACATCGACTTCCATCACACCACCGAGGACACCGGCATCGTCATCGGCCAGGCCTTCGCCAAGGCGATCGGCGATCGCGTTGGGATTGTGCGATATGGCACCGCGCTTATCCCGATGGACGAAACCTGCACGCGGGTCGCGATCGACGTCTCGAACCGGCCCTACCTAGTGTGGCGGGTGCGATTCTCCAAGCCCAAGCTCGGCGATATGGATACCGAGCTGTTCAAGGAATGGTTCCAGGCCTTCGCTCAGGCCGGCGGCGTCACCTTGCACGTGGAGAATCTATACGGCGAGAACAACCACCATATCGTCGAGAGCTGCTTCAAAGGGTTGGCGCGCGCGTTGCGCCAGGCGATTGCCATCGACCCGCACCAGCCGGGCGCCGTGCCTTCGACCAAGGGCGTGCTGTAAGCCCGGGATTACGCTGTTCCAGGATCGTCTATGAAGCTCGTTATCGTCGATTACGGCTCGGGAAACCTGCACTCGGCGGCTAAAGCTTTCGAGCGGGTGATCCGTGAAAACGAGCTCGCATTCAAGGTCGGGGTCGAAAGCGCGGCGGTGGCGGTAGCGGCAGCCGATTATCTCGTGCTGCCCGGCGTTGGCGCCTTCGCCGATTGCCGCGCCGGGCTGTTCGCGCTTCCAGGCGTGGTCGAGGCGCTGAACCGCGCCGTGATCGACGAGCGTCGTCCCTTTCTCGGCATCTGCGTCGGCATGCAGTTGATGGCGACGAAGGGCCTTGAGGACGGCAGCCATCCCGGGCTCGACTGGATCGCTGGCGTCGTCGACGGCCTCGCCCCAAGCGACCCGACGCTCAAAATCCCGCACATGGGCTGGAACCCGTTCGAGACCGTCGCCCAGCATCCGGTCTTCGCCGGCCTGCGCCCCGGCGATCATGCCTATTTCGTGCATAGCTACAGCTTTCGGCCGGAAAATCCCGCCACGATTCTCGCGACCGTCGATTATGGTGGGCCGGTGGTGGCCGCGATCGGCCGTGACAATATCGTCGGCAGCCAGTTCCATCCGGAAAAGAGCCAAGCGACCGGGTTGCGGCTGCTCGGCAATTTTTTGCGCTGGCGGCCCTGAGGCGCAAGGCGGACGTGATGAACATCTATCCCGCAATCGATTTGAAGGATGGTGCCGTAGTCCGCCTGGAGCAGGGGCGGATGGACCGCGCCACCGTGTTCAACGCCGATCCCGCAGGCCAGGCTGATATCTTCGCCGCGGCGGGCTGCAGCTGGCTGCACGTGGTCGACCTGAACGGCGCTTTCGCCGGTAAGCCGGTGAACGCCGCCGCCATCGCAGCGATCCTCCGCCGTAACAAACTTCTGGTGCAGCTTGGCGGCGGCATCCGCGATCTCGCGGCCATCGCGTATTGGCTGGAAGCGGGCGTCTGCCGCGTCGTGCTCGGCACCTTGGCGGTGACGCAGCCGGACCTGGTCAGGAGTGCCTGCAAGACCTTTCCGGGCCGCATCGCGCTCGGCATCGACGCCAAGGACAGCGAAGTCAAAGTCGCGGGCTGGGCGGAAGGAACCGAGATGCAGGCGATCGATCTCGCCCGGCGCTTCGAGGACGCGGGCGCCGCCGCCATCATCTATACCGATATCGAGCGCGACGGCATGCTGGCCGGCGTCAACGTGGCGGCGACGGCGGCCTTGGCCCAGGCGGTGACGACGCCGGTAATCGCGTCCGGTGGCGTCGCCTCGATCGCGGATATCAAGGCGCTAAAAGCCGCGCCAGCCGCGATCGAGGGCGTTATCGTCGGCCGTGCCCTCTACGACGGGCGCATCGATCTCAAAGCCGCGCTCGCGCTTTGCAAGTCGCCAGCCCGACCCTGACAAGCGTGCGCTAAGGTCTCGCGATGCATTTCAGACGAACAAGATGTTGAAGGTCCGCGTCATCCCTTGTCTCGACGTCAAGGACGGACGAGTGGTCAAGGGCGTTAACTTCGTCGACCTGCGCGATGCCGGCGATCCGGTGGAGCAGGCAGCGCTCTATGACCGCGAGGGCGCGGACGAGCTGTGCTTCCTCGATATCACCGCGAGCCACGAGCGCCGCGACATTCTTTATAACGTGGTCACGCGCACGGCCGAGGTCGCCTTCATGCCTCTGACCGTGGGCGGCGGTGTGCGCTCGGTCGAGGATGTACGCAAGCTCTTGCTTGCCGGCGCCGACAAGGTTTCGATCAACACCGCGGCAGTGGCGCACCCAGAGCTGGTTTCCGAGGCGGCGCGCAAGTTCGGCCGCCAGTGCATCGTGGTCGCCATCGATGCGAGGCGAATCGACGACAATCGCTTCGAAGTCTTCACCCACGGCGGACGCAAGCGAACCGGGATCGATGCCGTGGCCTGGGCGGCGCGCATGGCCGAAGCAGGCGCAGGCGAAATTCTCCTCACTTCCATGGACCGTGACGGCACCCGCGAGGGCTTTGACATCGCATTGACCCGCGCCGTCACCGACCATGTCGGCGTGCCGGTGATCGCCTCGGGAGGCGTCGGCACGCTTGATCATCTCGTTGAAGGAGTGCGCGAGGGCGGCGCGAGCGCCGTGCTTGCGGCCTCGATCTTCCATTTCGGCACCTATACCATTCGAGAGGCGAAGGCGCATATGAAGGCTGCAGGCCTTCCGATTCGCGAGGGGAATTGAGATGACGAGGGGCAACGAGGCGGACGTTCTGGAGCGCATCTACCGGGTCATCGAGAGCCGTCGCGGCGCCGATCCTGAGACCTCCTATGTGGCGAAGCTCCTCCGCAAAGGACGATCGAAGCTCGCGCAGAAGGTCGGCGAGGAGGCGGTCGAGGCCGCGCTCGCCGCGGTCGAGCCGGATTCCCGCCATCTGGTTGAGGAGAGCGCCGATCTGATCTTCCATCTCCTCGTGCTTTGGGCCGATGCCGGCATCAGGCCCGAGGATGTCTGGGGCGAACTTCAGACCCGCGAGGGCAAATCCGGCATCGATGAAAAGAAATCGCGCGGGAAATCCTGACCTCAAAATCGCGCTGGCAACCCGACTAAACGCTGAATTCGCTTGCCTTCAGAAGCGAAATGAGCGCGAGACCTTCACGGGCGAGATTGTCGCCGGCGCCCTGCTCGCGATCGACGATGGTGACCGCGGTCTCGACTATGGCGCCAACCTCGCGCACCGCCTTGAGAGCGCGAAGAAGCGAGCCGCCAGTGGTCGTGACGTCTTCGACCAGGACGGCGCGGCGTCCGGCGAGGTCTTCCGGCTTTGGCGGCCCTTCGACCAGGCGGCCGGTACCGTGGTCCTTTGGTTCCTTGCGGATGAAGAAGCCGGCCAGCGGGCGCTCGGGAAAGCTTTTCTGGCAGACGCAGGCGACAATCGGAATGGCGCCCAAAGCCGGGCCGCCGATCGCATCGACGGCAATCGGCTGCAAGGCTTCAAGGATCAGGTCGGCGATCAGATTGGCGCCCTCCGGATCGAAGATCGTCGGCTTCATGTCGAAATAGAAACTGCTCTGATCGCCCGACATGAGGCGGAAATTCCCGCCCTTCAATAGCGATTTCCCGGCGATGATGGCGCGAAGGCGCCGCTTACGCCCGCTATCGCTGGCTATCGCGCTCGTCTCGGCGGCCGCCATGAGACGTCAGTCGGCGGCAGCGGACTTGCGTTTCTTAAGCGCGCGCTTCAACCGCCTTGCTTCGAGCGACAGCTTGGCATCGGAGGTCTTCAGGAGCCAGGCGTCGAGCCCGCCCGCGTGCTCGACCGAGCGCAAGCCGCGCGCCGAAACACGGAACCGCACTGAACGGCCGAGGCCATCGCTCGCCATCGTCACCGGCTGTAGATTGGGTAAGAACCGCCGCCGCGTCTTGTTATTGGCGTGGCTCACGTTATTGCCGGATTGCACCCCTTTGGCGGTCAAATCGCAACGACGGGACATGGCCGAACGCGGCTCCTCGAAAGCGTTAGAAAAAGGGCGGATGGACCGAGCCGGAACGGCTCCTTGGAAACGCTCCGGATATGAGATGCTCCGCCCGGCGCCCGGGGGTTTTTACGGGCTAGGGCGGCCGCCGTCAAGGCCCGCTTATGCTTACCGCCCCGCGGCCGGCGCGCTCATCCGCCTGATCGGCGGCGGGCACCCTACCCCTCCGAACGGTGGCCGCCACGGCCCCATTCAGACAGGAGACAAAGATCGGTCCCTTGGGCCTGGCTGAAATTGCCGTTATCGTGCGCTCTCTGCGGCAGGAAAATATCCGCCCGAGTGTCAAATCCAAGGAGGGGATGGGATGCGTTTCTGGTTGCTGGCTGCGGCGGTCAATGGTTTTTGCGCGGTGGCGGTGGGCGCCGCGACGGCCCACGCGACAATCCCGCTTCCGGCGCCGCGCCTCGCCTTGGTCGAAACCGGGCAGCGCTATGAAATCTACCATGCTCTAGCACTTTTCGGGGCCGCTTGGCTGACCTCGGTCCGACCCGGCGCGCTCAGTCACGCGGCCGCGGCCGCGTTTCTCCTTGGCACGATTCTCTTCTCGGGCGGCCTTTATGCCATCGGCTTCGCGCAAGTCGCCAGCGTGCTACCCTTGGTGCCGATAGGGGGTTCCGCGTTCCTCGCCGGCTGGCTTCTTGTCGGCGTCATCGCGCTTCGACCGTGGCCGACGCGCCCGGCGCCTTAGCGGGCGAGCGCCGTCCATCCTGCACGGATTCAGTTCGGCAACAGACTGGCCAGTTCGACCTCGGGGCGGGCACCGAAATGGCTGATGATCTCGGCCGCGCACAGACTGCCGATCTCGCCGCAAGCCGCCAAGTCGCGGCCGTTGGCCAAGCCGAAAAGAAACCCGGCAGCGTAAAGATCGCCAGCGCCCGTGGTGTCAACGACGCGGGTCGGTTTGGCCTCGATCACATGGATATCGTGGCGAGAGACCACCACCGAACCTTTGCTTGATCGCGTCAGGGCACATACCAGCCCAAGATCGCGGGCAGTCGCCACGGCGGCATCGAAATCGTCGGTTTCGAAGAGCGACATGATCTCGGCCTCGTTGGCAAACAGAATGTCGACGCCACGCCGCATGAAGTCTCGAAAGGCTTGGCGATGGCGCTCTACGCAGAAAGGATCGGAAAGGGTCAGCGCGACTTTTTTGCCGGCTTCGTGCGCGAGCTTCGCCGCACGCAGACAGGCTTCTCGGCCCGACGGCGGATCCCATAGATAGCCTTCGAGATAGACCACCTTCGCGGCGGCGACGAGCCGCTCCGGCACGTCCGCCGGCGCGAGCTTGGCGCCAGCACCGAGAAAAGTCGCCATGGTACGTTGCGCATCGCTTGTCACCAGCACCAGGCATTTTCCCGTCGGGACTGAATCCGGTGTGTGCTCGGCGAAGAGCACGCCGAGGCTTTCGACGTCGCGGCGAAAGTGCCGACCGAGATCATCGGCGCCGACCTTGCCAACGAAACCGCCGCGGCCACCGAGCGACGCGATGCCGGCAATGGTGTTGGCCGCGGAGCCACCGGAGCGGCGAAGGCTGCCGTCCGCGATCTCCTCGAACAGACCGTTCGCCTTGTGCGCGTCGACCAAAGTCATTGAACCCTTGGCCAGGCCGTGCCGGTGCAAAAACGCCTCGTCGCGTTCAGCGAGGATGTCAACGATCGCGTGACCGAGACCGAGGACGTCCATCTGTGTTGGTGCCGAAGTCACAATAATCCCCTTTGCGCTCAAATCATTTTACCGAAGCGGGCAATCGTAACGCATTGCGGGCACAGGATGCGAGACCGCGCGCGCAACCGCCGCAAGTTCATCGGCCGCAATCATAGAAACGGGTCACCCTGTGACAAGATCGGGTCCTTGATCGCCGCCGCATTGCACGTTGGAGCCTACTGTGTACTATGGTTAATATTGATCGGCGTTCGACATTAAAAAAGCTAGTAAGCGGTCGGGAGGCATTTCGCTGACTGGTCTCCCGAATGAGGGGGGTGCAATCATGGTATTCGGCCGCAAAAAAGCCAACGCGGCGGGATCGGCAGCAACGCCGAAACCCGTATCCGCCAAAGAGGAGATTCCGCCGATGCCGCCGGAACAGGGATCGGCGGCATCATACACGGCTCGTTCTTCCCGTATCCAGGGGACCCCCATGCCCATCTCCGACATTACGAAGGCCACCCATCCCGAAACCGCACGCCGCAGCAACGACGGCCAACTGGCTCGGCTCGGCATTGGCGCACGGCCCGGCGACGGTCCAGATCCGAAAACATTGTTCGTCGGCCGCGAGATAGGCTTAAACGGCGAGATCACGGCCTGCGACCGCCTCGTCGTGGAGGGACAGGTCGAAGCGTCGTTGAAGGATTGCCAGGCAATAGAAATCGGCGAAACAGGCCTGTTCAAAGGCGCCGCTGAGGTGCGCGACGCCGATATTCGAGGTCGCTTTGAAGGAAAGCTTACCGTGCACGGGCGGTTGATGGTACGATCGGCAGGTAAAATTTCCGGCGAGCTTCGCTATGGGCAGCTGGAAGTCGAATGCGGCGGGCAGATTATTGGACAGGTCGAGGTCGATATGCGCTCGCCAGGGGGCTTTGGGGGGGAACGTGGACAGCCCACGCTTGAGACGCCGGTGAAGACTCCGGCCACGGCGGTGTCGTCGATCCAAAACAAGGCATGAGGCGGGCACGCGGCTCTAAGCCTTCCCGCCTGATTGCCAGTTTTCTTGGAATGGTCGCCCTTTTAGCGCTCGCCGGCTGCGGCGGCACGCCGGAGAAGGCGGACGAATTCGCCGTCAACGTGCCGGGGCAGATCGGAAGCAATGTCCTGATCCCGCGGCAGGAAATTCCTGGCACAGCCGCCCGCACATCCCGAAGCGGGTGGCATGGACATACGCGGGCCGGCCAAGCTGGAGCGAACGCCGGCGCGG
>JBJKQL010000096.1:0-40197 GCA_046705265.1 Ferrovibrionaceae bacterium | reverse complement strand
CCGACCCCGAGATGGTGAAGAACGGCACGTTCGCCTCGCCCGCGATCGCCCGCGCCAACAGCGTCTTGCCGGTCCCCGGCGGGCCGACCAGCAACACCCCCTTCGGGATGCGTCCGCCAAGCCGCTGGAACTTCTGCGCGTCCTTCAGGAACTCAACCACCTCCTCAAGCTCGTCCTTGGCCTCGTCAATGCCCGCCACGTCGTCAAACGTGACGCGCCCCTGACGCTCGGTCAAAAGCCTCGCCTTTGACTTGCCAAAGCCCATCGCCTTGCCGCCGCCCGACTGCATCTGCCGCATGAAGAAGATCCATACTGCGATCAGCAGCAGCATCGGGAACCATGAGATGAAGATGCTGAACAGCGGATTGCCGTCATCGACCGGTTTCGCGGTGATGCGCACCTTCTCGCCGGTTAGCTTCTGCACCAGGTTCGGATCGCGCGGGTTATAGGTGGAGAAGCTGCGCCCGTCCCGCGTATGACCGCTGATGTGGTTGCCCTGGATCGTGACATCCGCAACTTGGCCCGAGTTCACCTCATTCAGAAAGTCGGAATAGGCAAGCGTGTTGCCGCTCGAATGAAAGGATGGGCTCTGAAAAATATTGAACAGCGCCACGACAAGCAGCGCGATGATGACCCAAAGTGCGAGATTTTTTCCAAACAGATTCACGGGCGAAGCGCCTCCGTCGACGCCAGTAGGCACCGCAGCCCTTCGAGACTAGGGTGCCCGTATGGTCCAAACCTTAACATAAGAGTGGATTTTTTTCAGACAATATCGCCATCCGTGAACGGCAACGATTCCTGGCCGGAACCGCCGGCGGTGGCGAATAGCGGCCACCGCGGCGCGAATTCCGCCTGAAATTCGAGATTTTCGAAGCCCTTGCGCCGGAACCCGAGGTGTGGCGCAGCGATCACGCCCCGCCCGTCCCAGAGCGCCGGCAAGCTCGGCCGCACCGGCGCCGGCACCAGGGCCCGATGCGCCGCCGCGATTTCGTCCTTGATCGTGCGATAGCCAGTCTCGCCCAGGGCGGCGACAAAAAGCCCGGAGGGAATCGGTCCCCCTCCCGCCGGTACCGCCAAGGCAACCCGGAAGCGGCAATCCCAAAGCGCGGCTTCGCTGGGCCGAAGGGCAAGGGTGAGCAGGTCGCGCACCTCGCGGCAAATCAACACGCCGCCGCGCCGGGCCAACAGACGGCAGCGCTGCAGCGTCGCGCCGCCCTGGCTTGTTGAGCCCGTGAGCACGCCGTAGAGCCGCTCGAGGCGCTTCAGCCGGGCGGGATGCGGCACGCCGGACACCGTGAGCAGAAGGCGCGACAGCGCGCGGAGGCCGATCTCCTCCGGGGCGTCGCGGAACGCCGCCGGATCGAGACGGCAGAAGCCTGCGGGATCGAGGGTTACGGCGGCAGCGAGCAGCCGATCGGTCATTCCCTCGAGCGCGGCCCGCACGCGGCCCATACGGGCGGCCGTCGCGGCGAGGCGGCCGGCGGTCAGGCCCTCGGCGGCAAGCACCGGCGCGAGCCCGCGAAGCCGCACCCGGGCCGAGGCCGGATCGGCGTTGCTGGGGTCCTCGATCCAGGTTTGGCCGACGGCGCGAAGGGTGGCCTTGAGCCGCGCCTGCGGCACGGCGAGCAGCGGGCGCAAGAGGCGGATTCCATCGCGGGCGGTTTGCGGCGCCATGCCGGCGAGCCCGTCGACGCCGCTGCCGCGGCCAAGACGCAGAAGAAAGGTTTCCGCTTGGTCCTCGCGATGGTGGGCGAGGAGAAGGTCGGGGATCCGCTGCCCCCGGCAGAAGGTGGAGAGCAGACGATAACGCGCCTCGCGGGCCAAGGCGGCGCGGTTTGCCTTCGGCTTTGGTCCGGCCCAGCTGAGGATGTGATGGGCGATGCCGCGCGCGGCGAGCCAGGCGTGGGTTGCCGCGGCCTCGGCCGCCGACTCGGCGCGAAGCCCGTGATCGACGGTGAGCGCAACAATCTCGCGCCCTGTCGCCCTGGCCCATTCGGCGGCGAGAAGTGTTACCGCTAAGCTGTCGGCGCCGCCGGAGCAGGCGACGGCAACCCGCGATGCCGGCGCCAGCGCCTCGATCAGGCGGGCGAATTCGGCATTGCCGATCGGCCGGCGGCTGTTCGCCGGCTCAGGAACAATGCGCGCGTTCGCGTTCGCGGGCGGCATATTGCTTGATGCGCGGCTCGGCATCGGGATATTGCGTGGCGAGCTGCTTGAACACGGCGCAGGCTTCGGCGGGCTTTTTCAGCGCGATCAAGCTCATGCCGAGATTCAACAGGTCATCCGGCGCCTTATTGCCTTTGGGGTCGCTGCGATAGCCGGCGAGGAAGGTCGCCGCCGATTGGGCATAAAGCTGGCGCACGTAGTAGGTCTGTCCCAGCCAGTATTGGGCGTTACTCGCCAGCGCGACCCGCGGATGCGCCTTGAGGAATAGCTGCAAGGCCTGTCCCGCCTTCACGTATTCGCCGCGGCGCAGAAAATCGGTGGCATATTTATATTGTGCCGCCACGGAACCGGCCGGCAGCGCGACCTCGGCTTTGGCGCCCGCGTTCGCATTGCCGCCCGCGGTGTTGCGTTCCGGCTGTGGCAGCGGCGTGTTGGCGGGAATGGTGCCGAGCGGATGCGGCGGCGGTTCGCGCAACGGAGAGCCGTTGTTCCCGCCGCTACCGCGGCCAACGGGCGCCGCATTCGATGGCTGATTCGATGCCTGGCTCGCCGCCGGGTTGCCGGCGGGAGCATTGGCGCCAGCCGGCGTGCCTTGGCCCTCCGGCGCATTCGGTCCGGAGGCGGCGTTCTTGGTCAGCTGGCCCATGCGGTCCGAGAGTTGTTGTAGTTGATGGTTGATAACCTGAATCTGGCCGGTCAGGCTGTCGATCTCGCTCTGCAGATTGTCCATGCGGGCGGCCATGTTGGCATAGGCCGCCGCCGAGCCGGGAGCGTTGTCGCCGCCGGTGGTGGCGTAGGCTGGCGCCGGCACGCCGGAGGCAGGTGAGCCGGCCGGCGGCGCGTTTTGGGCCCAAGCGATGGGCAGCGCGGCGGGAAGAGCCGAGGCTAGCCCAATTGCGAGCCCCAGCGCCGCGGCGCCGGTGAAGGTGAGGCGGAGACGTTTCGGGATCATTGCGTGTCAGCCGATCTCTCGATGAGCAATCGTCAGGGGCCGAACTTACCCCTCCGGCATGGCCCCCTGCAACCGGCCATCCCGAACTGTGACCCGGAAATTGGGCTGAATTAAGAAGCCGCTAAAAGGGTGCTGTCCGAATTAGGGTCCTGCGCCCATGACAGAAGGGCACTTTAGAGACTCAGTAGAGATTCAGTCGGCTGCTTCTCTTTGCGGGGGCCGCGCCAAGCTTTCACGGCCCATGGTCCATATCGTGCTGCTGACCCGGGCCCAGAACTCTGCCCCACTTCGATCCCCCGCCAGCGAGCGAGCCTGGAGGCGTTCGTTTGCCATCTTCCAGGCATCGATGCCAAATTCCGCGATCATGTCTTGGGCGATGGTGGTAACGGCCCTATCAACCATGGTGTGTCCTCTAATTTGGGTGAATTAGAGCACAGAATTCTTAATTTTATTCAAAGCGTACCAGGGCGGACGGTTGGCGCGTGGTGAGCCAGGAAGACGGCTGCTGTCCGAATGGCCCGATCAAGCCGGAAACGTGCGAAAAGACTAAAGCGGGAGCGGCGGGGCGAACGGTGTCTCAGATTCGGCGGCAAAAAGCGATCCCGCCTGCCTCGTCCCCGGATAACCGGGGGCGAGCTGCAGGCGGGATACTGCGACGCGGTACGTGGCGGTCGGCAGCGCCAAGCTTAGGACGACGGCGAGGAGGTCACGACCGTGATGGCGTTGCGGTTCTGAGCCCAGGCCGCCTCGTCATGGCCGAGCGCAACCGGCCGCTCCTTGCCATACGAGATGGTCGCGATACGGCTTGCCGCGACGCCGAGATTGACCAGATAGGCCTTGGCCGCATGAGCGCGACGATTGCCCAGCGCCAAATTGTATTCCTGCGTGCCCCGCTCGTCGCAATTGCCCTCGATGCGGATGGTAACCGACGAATACTTCTTGAGCCAAGCCGCCTGGCGCTGCAGCGTCGCGCGCGCCGTGGCCGAGAGATTCGATTTGTTGAAGGCGAAGAAGACGCGATCGCCGACATTCTTGACCAGATCCGCTTCGCTGCCGGGGATGATCGACGACGTCATGGGCTGCATGGGCGTCGCGGCCGGCGGCTGCTGGGTACCGGCACCGGAGGTGCTGGCGGTCGACGGCGGGGTGGTGGCGCAGGCCGCGAGCAGCAGGGCTGCCGCTGCAACGCCAACGAGCTTCAAGCCTAACGAGCTGTTAAGGCGCATTTTTATGTGACTCCTCTCCGAGGAAGCTGTCTTACGTTGATTCTTAGAAGGGCTTATGTGTTGACGGCAAACGACCGCTCACCGCTGTTTTGCTTCAGGCTGTCCGTTCAGGCGTACCGTCGGGAGAAACGCGATCCCCAATATATCCACAGGTTTAACGCGAATCAAGCAAGGGATGAGCACGCACGTCTAAAATTGCTGTAACCTTTTTGGCGCCCTAGCCACCGCCTCCCGCCGTGGCGCTAACGGAACCAAGGCTCGACCAGTCCGGATCCTCGGCATCGGTCGGGGTCACTACCTGCCTCAGATTGTAACCCGAAAGATTGACGGACCAAAGGTTGACATGCGTGCCCTGGCCGCGCGGTCCCGAGCCCGGCGTCTCGCGCCAGAACATGATCACTTGGCCGTTCGGCGCCCAGGTCGGCCCCTCGTCGAGGAAGCTTTGCGACAAAAGCCGCTCGCCCGACCCGTCGGGGTGGATGACGCCGATGTAGAAGGTGCCGTGATAGATCTTGGTAAAGGCGATCCATTTGCCGGTCGGCGACCAGTCGGGGGTTTCGTAATCGCCCTCGCTGAAGGTGATGCGGTGCGGGTTCGAGCCGTCGGCGTTCATGATGTAAATCTGCGGGCTTCCGCCCCGGTCGGAGGTGAAGACGATCTGATTGCCGTCGGGCGAGTAACAGGGGGACGTGTCGATCGCCGCATCGTTGGTGAGCCGCGCGATCGCGCGGGTGCGAAGGTCCATGGTGTAGATGTTGGTCTCGCCTTGCAGCGACATGCTCATGATCACCTTGTTGCCGTTCGGTGAGAAGCGCGGCGCGAAGGTCATGCCGGGAAAGTCGCCAAGCACCTCGCGCTGGCCGGTGGCGATGTTCATGAGATAGACGCGCGGCCGGTTGTTGATATAGGCAAGGTAGGTGATCTCTTGCTGGTTCGGTGAGAAGCGCGGCGTCAAGACGAGATGACGGCCGTGGGTGAGATAGCGGTTGTTGGCGCCATCCTCGTCCATGATGGCGATGCGGGTCGCGCGGCGGCCATAAGGGCCCGTCTCGGCGACATAGGCGATGCGGCTGTCGAAATAGCCCTCCACCCCGGTCAGCGCCTTGTAGATCGCATCCGAGATCAGATGCGCGATGCGCCGCCAATTGTCGGGCGTGGTGTAATATTGAAAGCCGATCAGTTGCTGGTTGGAATAGTCATCCCAAAGGCGGAACTCCACGTGCAGCCGTCCATCCGGCGTCATCTCGCTCAGGCCCGTGACAAGGGCCTGCGCATTGATTGCACGCCAATCGCCGAAGTTCGGCGTGACCCGCATCGCCGCCGGGGTCTGCACGAAGGCCGCAGGCGCGATCGGCCGGAACAGTCCTGAACTGCCAAGGTCGTTGCGCACCACGGCCGCGATATTGCTGCCCGCCGCGCTCATGGCCGGCGTCGTGGCGTCGAAGTTTGAGATCGCAATCGGAATGGGGTTGAGATTGCCGCGGTTGATGTTGATCTGGAGCGCGGCGCGGGCGTTAGGGACGGTGGCGATGAAGCTGAGCAAGATCAGGGCGAGAAAGGCGCTGATCGGCAACGGCGTTGGGCGATGAAACATCATTGGCACACATCCTTCGGGCTGAACGTCACGGTGATGCTCTGCCATTGCTGATACATATTGGCCGGCAGCATCTTGAACGGCTGGCTTTTATAAATTGCTCTGAGCGCACTCTGGGCGGCGGCTTGGATTACCGGGTCGGTGATGGTGTTCACTATTCGCGGCTGACCTTGCAAGCTCCCGTCGGGATTGAGCGCGAATTGGATTTCGATCTGCGCGTTTTTTCCGCAGGCGCTCGGTAGCACCGACCAGTTGTTCTCGATCTGCTCGCGCAGCGCGTCGATCAGGCTCAGGCTTAAAGGCTGGTTGGTATTGGCCGGCGTCTGAGAATAGGCGTTGAGGCGGCTCTTGGTGTTCGCGGCATTCGGCGCCGTGCTTTGGTGCTTGAGTTCGAGATTGAGCATTTGTGCGAGCGCGTTTGCGTTGAAGGCGTTCTTCGGCTTCGCCTTGGGCGGCGCCACCGGCACGCGCAAGGGTACCGGCACCGGCGGCGTGGCGGCGACCTTGTTCGGCGGTTTCGGTTTTGGCTTCGCCACCGGTTTCGGTTGCGGCTTTGGCTTCGGCTTGACCTCGGGTTTCGGCGGCGGCGGCACGGGCACCGGCTTCGCTGCGGCGACCTTGGGTGTCGGCGGCGGCGCAGGCGGCGCGGGGGGTGCCTTGATCTTCGGCGGCGGCGTCGGCGCCACCGGCTTTGCGATGTGAGTCTGGCGTGCGGGCGGCGGCGGGCTTGGCGCCTTGGCGTGAAGCTCGGGCGGTATATTGGTCTTTGGCCCGATCTTCGCCAGTTGCACGTCGATCGCCGGCGGCGGTGGCAGGTTTTCCGGCGGCGCCAACGGCAAGGAGATCAGCAGCGCGGCCAGGATGGCGCCATGAATGAGGAGCGAATAGGCGAGTCCAAGTCCGACGTCGCGCCGGTGCGCGTGTGGATGTTTCATGGCGATGGCGGCCATCGGGGTTGCCCGCCCTCTTCAACGCCTCGCCCGTGGTTTCGGGCCGGCGGTGTTCACGGGCTCGGTCACCAGGGCAACATGGGTGAAGCCCGCCGCGTTGATCGCCCCCATAACCCGCATCATGTCGCCGTAGCTCACGCTCTTGTCGCCGCGAATGAAGATGCGCTGATCGGGTGCGTTCTGCAGCATCGCGGTGAGCCGCGGCACCAGTTGATCCAGCTTAATCGGATGATCCATGAGGTACACCTTGTCACCCGATTCCACCGAGACGACGAGCGGCTCCTTATGGCCGGGCAGCACCGAGGCCTTGGTCTTCGGCAGGTTCACCGGTACACCGACGGTGAGAAGCGGCGCCGTGACCATGAACACGACAAGCAAGACCAGCATCACGTCGACGAAAGGGGTGACGTTGATCTCGCTCATCAAGCGGCCGCGCCGTGGGCTTCCCCCGCTGCGGCCGTTGAGGCTTGCCGCCATCAGACCTTCTCCTCTTCGAGCTGACGCGAGAGGATGGCCTGAAATTCGCCCGAGAAGCCTTCGAGGCGGGTCGCGTAACGGCCGAGGTCGGCGGAGAACTTGTTATAGGCGATCACCGCCGGGATCGCGGCGATGAGGCCGAAGGCGGTGGTGAAGAGCGCTTCCGCGATGCCGGGCGCCACCACGGCGAGCGAGGTGTTCTTTGCCAGCGCGATGGCATGGAAGGAGTTGATGATGCCCCAGACCGTGCCGAACAGGCCGATGAAGGGTGCCGTCGAGCCGACCGTCGCGAGGAAGCCGAGATAGCGCTCGAGCTGCTCCAGCTCGCGGTCGATGGTGACGCGCATGACCTGGGCGATGCGCTGCTGCACGCCGGCGATCAGGGTGTCTCCGCGACTCGCGCCTTTCGCCGCCGAGCGGCGCCATTCGCGCATCGCCGCCGCGAACAGCATCACCAGCGGATGATTGGCCGAGGTGCCGATACGGTCATAGAGCGCGTCAAGAGAGCCGCCAGACCAGAAATCACGCTCGAAACCGTCGGCCTGGGCGGCGACGCGGCGGAGCCTTATCGACTTCTCGAAAATGATCGCCCATGACCATATCGAGGCGGCGAGCAGCACCAGCATCACCGCCTTGACGACGATGTCGGCGTTCATGAACAACGCGATAATCGACAAGTCGGTGGTCACCGATCCGGTCGATCCAGCAAGCTGGGTGGCGGCTATGGCAGAATTCGGGTCAATCATCGGGATCCTCGAGAGACAACGGTAAAATCATGGCAAGAGCGTGGCGAACCGGCTCGGGCAGGCGTCGTGGCCGGCCGAGGCGGTCGATACAGGCGATGCGAACCATCGCGCGCGCGAGTTCGTCATCGCCGCGAAACACCGATTGCCGGGCGCGCACGCTCGCGCCCTTCAACTCCAAGAGGTGCGAGCGGACGTCGATCACGTCGTCGAGGCGGGCCGGACGGAAATAGTCGATGGTCAAGGCCCGCACCGTCAGCGCCACGCCGTGCTCGGTCCAGATATCGTCCTGGCGAACGCCGGCGAAGCGCAGGAGATCGCTCCGCGCGCGCTCGATGAAGCGGAGGTAGTTAGCGTAATAGACGATGCCGGAGGCGTCGGTGTCCTCCCAATAGACGCGGAGCGGCAGGACGTGCTGCCCGTTTTCGATCCGCCCCAAGGACGGCGCCAGGGATGTTTGCGGTGGCGCGACGTCAGGCATCGCGGCTCTCGTCCTCTCCGGCCGCCGCTTCCCCGTCAGGAGATTCGCTCCGCGGCAAAAGATCGAGCTGCGCCGCCTTCGGGAGGGCGAGGCCGAGGTGGGCGAAGGCCTGCGGCGTCAGCAACCGCCCGCGTGGCGTCCGCTGCACCAAGGCCTGCTGGATGAGGAAGGGCTCGATGATCTCCTCGATCGCGTCGCGCGGTTCCGAGAGTGCTGCCGCGATCGTCTCGACCCCGACTGGGCCGCCAGAATAATCGATGGCGATGGTGCGGAGATAGCGCAGGTCCATGCCGTCGAGGCCGCGCTGGTCGATTTCGAGCCTGGTCAGCGCCGTATCTGCGGCACGGCTGTCGATCGAGGCGGCTCCGGCGACGGCCGCGAAATCGCGGATGCGCCGCAAAAGACGTCCGGCGACGCGCGGCGTGCCGCGGGCGCGTTTTGCGATCTCGCTCGCGCCGTCGTCGGTCAAGGGCATGCTGAGCGCGCGCGCGCCGCGGCGCACGATCCGCTCCATGTCGTCAACGGGATAAAAATTCAGCCTGAGTGGAATGCCGAAACGTTCGCGCAAGGGCGTCGTCATCAGGTCGGAGCGGGTGGTGGCGCCGACCAACGTGAAGGGCGGCAGGTCGATCCTGACCGAGCGCGCCATCGGTCCCTCGCCGATGATGAGGTCGAGCTGGAAGTCTTCCATCGCCGGATAGAGCACTTCCTCGACCGCCGGATTGAGGCGGTGGATTTCGTCGATGAAGAGAACGTCGCGCGGCTCGAGGTTGGTCAACAGCGCGGCGAGATCGCCGGCGCGCGCGATGACCGGCCCCGAGGTGGCGCGGAAACCGGCGCCAAGCTCGCGCGCGACGATCTGCGCGAGCGTGGTCTTGCCGAGACCGGGCGGGCCATAGAAGAGCACATGATCCAGCGCCTCGGCGCGTTCGCGCGCGGCCGAGATGAAGATGCGAAGATTTTCCCGCGCCTGTCTCTGGCCGATGAAGTCATCGAGACTCTGCGGCCGCACCGAAATCTCGATCGCCTCGCCCGCGACCGCTTCCCGCCGCGTCTTCTCGCCTTGCGGCAGGCGCTCGCGGCTCATGCCGAAAGCTCCTTCAGCCCGGCCTTGATCAAGGCCTCGACCGGCGCCTCGGGGCCGAGCGCGGCTTCCGCCTTGTTGATCGCGCCGAACGCCTCGATCCGCCTGTAGCCGAGGTTGACGAGCGCCGAGATGGCATCCGACGAGTGGTTCGACGTCACGCCGGCGGGGGCGCCGGTGGCGGCGGCGCCGGGCGAAGGCTGCAGCTCGGCGACGTGGTCCTTGAGCTCATTCACGATGCGGGTTGCGACCTTCGGGCCGATGCCGGAGATCTCGGTCAAGGCGCGCTTATCCTCGGCGGCGATGGCGCGGGCAAGCTCGTCCGGGCCGCGGGCGGAAAGAATGGCGAGCGCCAATCGGGGCCCGATGCTCTGCACCCGCTGCAAAAGCCGAAACCACGCCTGCTCGCCCGGATCGGCGAAGCCGAACAGCTGGATGCTTTCGTCGCGGAACTGGGTTTCCACCAACAGCGCGAGGTCGTGGCCCGCGGGCGGCAGCGCGCGAAGCGTGCGCGCAGAGCAGCTCAAGCGATAGCCGACGCCGCCGACGTCGAGGATGATCCAATCCTTGCCCGCCGCATCGAGCCGCCCCGTGAGCTTGCCGATCATCGGGCGAGGCCCTTGAAAGCGGAAATCTTGCCGGCGCCGAACTTGGCGCCCATCTTGCCGTTCGTGCGGACGCGGGGTGCCGTCATCGCGGCCGGCCAATGGGCGCGCGTCGCGGCGTTATGGGCGTGGCAGATGGCGATGGCGAGCGCGTCGGCGGCGTCGCTGCCGGGAAGCGCGATGCCGGGTAACAGCCGATGCACCATGGCGCGCATCTGCGCCTTTTCCGCGTGGCCGGAACCCACTACCGATTTCTTCACCATGTTCGGTGCGTATTCATGCACGCTAAGCCCGGCGAGCGCCGGCGCCAGCATGACGACGCCCCTGACCTGGCCGAGCTTCAGGGTGGAGACCGGGTTGCGATTGACGAAGGTTTCCTCCACCGCGGCGACGTCGGGCCGCCACGCGGCGATGATTTCGGCAAGGCCGCGATGAATCTGCAACAGCCGCTCGGAAAGCCGATCCCCCTCGGCGGAGGTGACGACGCCATGACCAAGATGCCTCAGCCGATTGCCGCTCGCCTCTAGCATGCCCCAGCCGGTTCGCCTGAGCCCCGGATCGAGGCCAAGGATACGGGTCACCGTTATGCGCTCAACCTTTGCGTTCACGCGCTCAGTTTTTGCAGGAGCTCGTCCGAGACTTCGTAGTTGGCGTAGATGTTCTGCACGTCGTCGCTGTCGTCCAGCGTGTCCAGCATCTTCAAAAGCGTCGCCGCCTGTTCTTCGCCGATCGGGGTCAGGTTCTGCGGCTTCCACACGATCTTGGCGCTCTCAAGCTCGCCGAATTTTTTCTCGAGGGTATCGCGCACCGTCGGGAAATCCTCGGGCGCGGTGATGACACGATGGCCACCCTCGTCCGAGGCGCAATCCTCGGCTCCGGCCTCGAGCGCTGCCTCGAACACCGCCTCGGCCGTGGCCGCCTCGGCCGGCAGTACGATCTCGCCCACCTTATCGAACATGAAGGCGACCGAACCGGTCTCGCCGAGCGAACCGCCGAACTTGGTGAAGGCGCTCCTGACATCGCTCGCGGTGCGGTTGCGGTTGTCGGTCAGCGCCTCGACGATGATGGCGACGCCGCCCGGGCCGTAGCCCTCGTAGCGCACCTCCTCGTAATCTTCGATCGCGCCGCTGCCGGCGCCGCGCTTGATCGCACGCTCGACAGTGTCCTTCGGCATGTTGGCGGCGCGCGCCGCCAGCACCGCGGCGCGAAGGCGCGGATTCGCCCCGGGATCGCCGCCGCCCATGCGGGCCGCGGTGGTGAGTTCGCGGATGAGCTTGCCGAAGATCTTAGCGCGCTTCGCGTCTTGCGCACCCTTGCGGTGCATGATGTTCTTGAACTGGGAATGGCCAGCCATGCCAACGCCCCGCCTTATGCTTTCTCTGGTGACAGGTTTCGGAAGACTAGCGTCCCGATTGCGAAATTCGCATGATCTCCATATCAGGCTCTTGGCGAATTTCGGAATCGGCGGACACTAGCTTCTTGTTGATTCCTCGCGTCGCCATGGTTTCGCCGTTCGCCTTGAGCCCGAGATAGATAATGTGGCGAACATCGAATCCACGACACCAAATCTTTTAGCACACCTTATGGGCTGCGGGCAGGGGTCATCGCGCCCGCGCGCCGGGCATTACGCGCCCATTGTGGCAGGAGTGGGGCTGGGCTCGCACGGAGTTGCGTAATGCGCCGCCCCCTTGCCGCGTTACGGGAAATCGGCGCTAAATAGGCCATGCCGCCCTGCGAAGGGATCGAAGGCAGCTTAAAATAATAACAAGGAGGTCCGCACCATGGCCGCATCGTCCGCTCTGAAAAAAGCGTCGCCTTACGCGCTTTCGCTCGTCCGGGTGGTGGTTGCACTGCTTTTCATCGAGCACGGCACGGGCAAGCTGTTTGGCTTTCCCCCATTTTTCCATCCGGCGGCGTTCACGCTGCTCTGGTTCCAGGGGATTTTGGAAACCTTCGGCGGCTTCCTCATCCTGATCGGGTTTATCACCCGGCCGGTCGCCTTCCTGCTCTGCGGCGACATGGCGGTCGCCTATTTCATGGTCCATTTTCAGAAGAGCTTCTTCCCGGCGTTGAGCGGCGGCGATCCCGCCGTACTTTTCTGTTTTTCCTATCTCTATTTCTTCTTCGCTGGGCCGGGGCCGATCAGCGTCGATGCGCTGGTGTGGAAATCGGCCGGCGACTAGACCGGCCAAGCGGGGCTAAGCCGCCCGCCCTGGCGAATCGGGCCGAGCGCGACGGTAAGGCCGGTCTTGTCGTCGCTTTCGGCATAGACGCCGCAAACCGTGCCCTCGCCGGAAGCGGGCTCGAGCCGGCCCGCCGGCATCTTGCGCACGAAGCGGTTGATCGGCTCGGTCTTCTCCATGCCGATCACCGAATCATAGTCGCCGCACATGCCGGCGTCGCTGACATAGCCGGTGCCGCCGACGAGGATCTGATGGTCCGCCGTCGGCACGTGGGTATGCGAGCCGACGACGAGCGAGACGCGGCCATCGACGTAATGCGCCAGCGCCATCTTTTCCGAGGTCGCCTCGGCGTGCACGTCGAGGAGGATGAAATCGGCGTTGCCGCCAAGCACCAGCTTGCCAAGCTCGCCCTGCACGGTGGCGAAGGGATCGTCCAAGGGGTCCATGAACAGCCGTCCCATGACGTGCAGCACGATGACGGTCTTACCGGCCTTGGTCATGAATCCGGCCACCCCGCGCCCCGGCGTTCCCTTCGGAAAATTGTGCGGGCGAAGAAGACGCGCGTCGTTCGCGATATAGCCCTGGGTCTCGCGCTGCGCCCAGACGTGATTGCCGGTGGTGATGACGTCGACGCCCGCCTCGTAGAACGTCTCGCAGATTTCCCGGGTGATGCCGAAACCGCCGGCCGCGTTCTCGCCGTTCACGGCGATGAAGTCCGGTTCGAGACGGTGGCGGATTTCGGGTAGGCGACCAATCAGCGCGTCGCGCCCCGAACGCCCCACCACGTCGCCGAAGTAAACGATCTTCACCGGATTTTCCTCACCGACGTTTCGGTCACGATCCAGTCCAGCCGCTGATCGAACGAATCCCTAGGCAGCGCCGGCACGGCCTGCGCGGCGAAGGCGAAGCCGATGGCGCGGACGCGGCCCTGCCGCCGCAATTCGGCAAGGGTGCGGTCATAGAAGCCAGCGCCTAAGCCAAGGCGGTTGCCTGAAGGATCGTAGGCGAGAAGCGGCACCAGAACCAGATCGGGCTTGAGCGCCCGCGCGAGCCGCCCCGGCGCCCGCATGCCACGGAGGGAGGGAAAAAGCCGCGTGCCGGGACGGAAGCGGCGGAAGATCAGCGGCTTTCCTTCGCCGATCACGACCGGCAGCACAATGACAGCGCGGCGCTTCCTGACCAACGGCCGGATCAAGGGTCGCGGGTCCAGCTCGGAACCGAAGGGCCAATAAAGCGCTACGATCCGCCCCGGCATGACCGGCACGCCGGCGAACAAATGGCGTGCCGCACCTTCGGCGGCGTGCCGCCCGAACAGCTGCTGCGCCCGCCGCCGTCTCGCCCGCAGGGCGCGGCGAAAGACGGCCTTCGCCGCCGCGGACGGCGACACGGATGAGGGCAAGGCGATTTCAGGCAAGGCTGATCAACGCGGATCGAGAGAAAAGTGGACGGCGCCATCCGGCCGTTGGCGATGACGATCCCACGGTGCCTGGACTACCAGGTGGGCGCCGTATGTCCGGGACCACGGCCCCGGCAGGGACAGCTCCCAGGATCGGACTTAAAGGGCCCGGGGAAAGAATGCCTGACGCACCGGACAGCAGAACCGTCCGTCCTGAATCTAGGCGTTCTCAAGCTTGGCGGCAATGCTCTCGAGGCGTAGGGCGAGACGGTCGAGGCCATGGCCGCCCTCGCTGCGGCGGAGACTTTCCGAAGCTTGCGTGAGCTCGCTCTTCAGCCGCGTGATCTCGTCGCGGCTCGCGGCGAGGTCGTCGGTCACCATCAGCGCGGCCAAGAGAAGGAGCCGCGCCTCGCCCACCTGTCCAAGCTCGCTCGCGAGTTCCTGCATCCGCTGGTCGAGATACCGGCCGAGGTCCTGAATCCGCGCCTCCTCGCCCTCTCCGCAACCGATGGTATAGGTGCGCTGGTTGATCTTCAGCGTGACTTCGGCCATGGCCCGGTTCTCCCGCTTGACGGTTTTGCCCTAGTCCCGGAGCAGCGTTTCGCAGCTTTCGATTAACCGCTCGATCCTCGCCGCCGTCGCTTCGGTCACGGCGCGAAGCGCCGCGTTATCGGCCTGGAGCTGCTGCACCACGGCGCTCAAGCGCTCGCGCTCGGCCTGTGCGGCCTTGAGCTTGATCTTCAGGGCTTCGCCGCTTTTCTCGGCGGCCCGTTCAACGCGGACGATCGCCTGTTCGAGACGTTTGCGTGCGAGTTGCGGATCATCCATCCCGGGACATCCCCCTCGGGGGCTCTTTAAGGCAAACCAAAAAGACGATTGGAAATTAGGCGCTTAGAGCAGACCTTTCGAAAGCGATGATATGATCGGGGGGCTTCCCCCGTCAACCGCCGAAAGGCGGATGGATGAAGCCCTTGTGGAGCAAAGCCGGCATGCCGATTTGGCGGTTGACGGGGCGTGATTTGATGGTCAATTTTGCTGCGGTTTCGAGCCCGCCGTTGTTTCACGCGCGTGACATGGCGCGTCACGGATTTCGGCACTCTCCCTTTTTTCTCTCCGGCGCGAATGAGCTATCGATGACCGTGACCAATCCCATCGCAACGCCGTGCCCAAATGCCGCTTCGGTTCCCTTCACCGAGATGGCGAATGCGATCCGGGCACTCGCCATGGACGCGGTGGAAAAGGCGAAAAGCGGCCATCCCGGCATGCCGATGGGTATGGCCGACGTGGCGACGGTGCTGTTTACCCGCTTTTTGAAGTTCACGCCGACCGATCCGGATTGGCCGGACCGCGACCGTTTCGTGCTTTCTAACGGCCACGGCTCGATGTTGCTTTACGCGCTGCTCTATCTTACCGGCTACAAGGACATGGATCTGGAGCAGATCCGGAGCTTCCGCCAGCTCGGGAGCCGCGCCGCCGGTCATCCGGAATTCGGCCATGCCAGCGGCATCGAGACCACCACCGGCCCGCTCGGACAGGGTCTCGCCAACGCGGTCGGCATGGCCTTGGCCGAGCGTCATCTCGCCGCCCGCTTCGGCGACAAGCTCGTCGACCATTACACCTATGTGATGGTCGGCGACGGCTGCTTGATGGAAGGCATAAGCCAGGAAGCGATCACCCTGGCCGGCCATCTCAAGCTCAACAAGCTGATCGCTCTTTTTGACGACAACGGCATTTCGATCGACGGCAAGACCGCGCTCGCCACCTCCGAGGATCAGGTGGCGCGCTTCGAGGCCGCCGGCTGGATGGCGGCGCGGGTCGACGGGCACGACCCCGCGGCGGTCGCCGCCGCGATCGATCGGGCGCGGCGGAGCGACCGGCCTTCGCTGATCGCCTGTCGCACGGTCATCGGCAAAGGTGCGCCGACCAAACAGGGCACCGCCGCGACCCATGGTGCAGCGCTCGGGCCCGACGAGGTCGCGGCGGCGCGCAAGGCGCTGAACTGGCCGCATCCGCCTTTCGTCGTGCCGGAGCCTGTTCTCGCTGCCTGGCGTGCGGCGGGGCGCCGTGGCGAGCCGGAGGTCGCGGCCTGGTCTCAGCGCCTGGCCGCTGCTCCGGCCAAGGCGCAGGCCGAATTCGCCGCCGCGCTTCAAGGCGCGATACCGGCCAGGGTGGAAAGCGCGCTGAAAGCGCGTAAGAAGCGCTTCATCGCCGAAGGCGGCAAGCTTGCGACCCGCAAGGCCTCGCAGGAAGCGCTCGAGGTGATCAACCCGAACATGCGGGAGACATTGGGCGGGTCGGCGGATCTCACCGGCTCGGTCAATACCCTGAGCAAGGGGCTTGCGCTCTTGACCGCCGAGAATTACGGCGGGCGCTATATCCATTATGGCGTGCGCGAGCACGCCATGGCGGCGCTCATGAACGGCCTCGCCCGCCATGGCGGCATCGTGCCCTATGGCGGCACCTTCCTCGTCTTCAGCGATTATTGCCGGCCGGCGATCCGGATGTCCGCGCTGATGGGCATTCGCGTCATCTACGTCATGACCCACGACTCGATCGGTCTCGGCGAAGACGGCCCGACGCACCAGCCGATCGAGCACTTGGCCTCGCTCCGCGCCATGCCGGGGCTGCATGTCTTCCGTCCGGCCGATGCGGTCGAGACGTTGGAATGCTGGAGCCTGGCGCTCGCCCGGCGCGACGGGCCTTCGCTTCTCGCTTTGAGTCGCCAGGACCTCGCGATCCAGCCGCGCAAGAGCGCGCAGAATCTCTCGGCGCGCGGCGGCTACGAGCTGATGACGGCGGAAAAGCCGCTGAAGGCGACCCTGCTTGCGACCGGCTCCGAGGTCGAGGTCGCGGTGGCGGCGCGCGCGCTCCTCGAAGCCGAGGGCATCGGCACCCGCGTCGTCTCGATGCCCTGCATCGAGCTGTTCGAAGCCCAGGACGCTGCCTACCGCAACCGCATCTTGAAGCCCCGCACGGTTCGGGTCGCGGTCGAGGCCGGCACTGCCCAAGGCTGGGAGCGCTACGTTGGCGCCAAGGGTGGTTTCATCGGCATGTCGCGCTTTGGCGCCTCGGCGCCTCACCGCGTCCTGCAACGGCACTTCGGAATCACGCCCGAGGCCGTGGCGGCGGCGGTCAAGGAACGGCTCTAGCCGGGCGGCTGGCGAGTCGCCCCGGCCCTTGCGCTGGACAGGGCGACCGCCGTTCTTTAAGAACAGCTCACGGGTTCTGACATATAAGGAATGACGACGATGTCGGTTCGCGTTGCGATCAACGGGTTTGGCCGTATCGGCCGACTGGTCTTGCGGGCGCTTCATGAGTCGGGGCGGGACGACGTCGAGGTGGTCGCGGTCAACGATCTCGGCCCAGTGGCGACCAATGCGCATCTCTTGCGCTACGATTCCGTACACGGCCGTTTCAAGGGCGAGGTCATGGCCGGTCCCGACTGGATCGACATCGGCCGCGGCCATATCAGGGTTACTGCGGAGCGCGATCCCGCGAAGCTTCCCTGGGCCGAGCTTAAGGTTGACGTCGCGATGGAATGCACCGGTCTCTTCACCGCCCGCGATAAGGCGGCGAAACATCTGGAAGCGGGTGCGAAGCGGGTGCTGGTGTCGGCCCCAGCCGAGAACGCCGACCTCACCGTCGTGTTCGGCGTCAACCACGACAAACTGAAACCCGACCATCGTGTCGTCTCCAACGCCTCCTGCACCACCAATTGCCTGGCACCCGTGGCGCAGGTGCTGCACGAGGCGGTCGGCATCGAGCGCGGTTTCATGACCACCGTTCATTCCTATACCGGCGATCAGCCGGTGCTCGACACGCTGCACAAGGATCTTCGCCGGGCCCGCGCCGCGGCACAGGCGATGATCCCAACCTCGACCGGCGCCGCGCGCGCCGTCGGCTTGGTGCTGCCGGAGCTGAAAGGCAAGCTCGACGGCACCGCGGTGCGCGTGCCGACGCCGGACGTTTCGATGGTCGATCTGGTCTTCAGCTCCGCCAAACCGACCGACGCCGAGACCGTGAACGCCGCCGTGCGCCGCGCCGCCGAGAACCGGCTCAAGGGCATTCTCGGCATCAATGACGGGCCGCTGGTCTCGATCGATTTCACCCATCAATCGGAGAGCTCGATCTTCGACGTCACCCAGACGCATGTGATCGACGGCACCTTGGTTCGCGTTCTTTCGTGGTACGACAACGAGTGGGGCTTCTCCAACCGTATGCTGGATACCGCCGCGGCCATGAGCCGGCTGGTCTGAGATACGGCTCCGCGGAGAGCCAAAGAGTCGGGGGAGGAAATGGGCAAAATCCGCACGCTCGACGACGTCGAGGTGGCGGGAAAGCGTGTCCTCGTGCGTGCCGATCTCAACGTGCCGATGAAGGATGGCAAGGTCCTCGACGACCTCCGCATCAGCCGCATCCTGCCGACCTTGCACGAACTGTCGCGCAAGGGCGCCAAGGTGGTCGTGCTCTCCCATTTCGATCGCCCGGGCGGCAAGCCGGTCGCCGGCATGTCGCTCCGTCCGGTGGCCGCGGTGCTCGCCACCGCGCTCGGGAGGCCCGTCACCTTCGTCGACGACTGCATTGGCCCAAGGGCCCACGAGATCGCCGACAATCTGAAGCCGGGCGGCGTCGCGCTCTTGGAGAACACCCGCTTCCACGAGGGCGAGGAGACGAACGATCCGGCCTTTGCCAAAGACATGGCGAGCCTTGGCGATCTTTTCGTCAACGACGCCTTTTCGTGCGCCCATCGCGCTCATGTCTCGACGGAAGCTTTGGCGCGACTTTTGCCGGCGGTCGCCGGGCGCAACATGGAGATGGAGCTGGCGTCGCTCTCCGCCGTGCTCGAGACCCCGGAGCACCCGGTCGTAGCGGTGGTCGGCGGCGCCAAGGTCTCGACCAAGCTCGAGCTTCTCGGCAATCTGCGCCAGCGGGTCGACAGGCTGCTGATCGGCGGCGGTATGGCCAATACGTTTCTTCTCGCGGCGGGCCGCGAGATCGGCAAGAGCCTCTGCGAGCGCGATATGGCGCCGCTCGCCAAGGCCATCCTCGATACGGCGGATGGTTCTGGCTGCAAGATCGTTCTGCCTCAGGATGTGGTGGTGGCGCGCGAGCTGAAGCCCGGCGCGCCGAGCAAGGTGGTGCCGGCGGCACGGGTTCCGGCCGATCACATGATCCTCGACATCGGGCCGGTGACCGCGGCGCAGTTCGGTAACCTTCTCGCCGAAAGCCATACGCTCGTGTGGAACGGGCCGCTCGGCGCGTTCGAGACGCCGCCTTTTGATGCCGGGACGGTTTTCGTTGCGCGTGCCGCCGCGGCACTCACCGCCGATGGCCGGCTGACCTCGGTCGCGGGCGGCGGCGATACCCTGGCCGCGCTTCGCGCCGCCGGCATCGCCGATGAATTTTCCTATGTCTCGACTGCTGGCGGCGCCTTCCTCGAATGGCTGGAAGGAAAGGAGCTCCCGGGCGTCAAAGCCCTCGAGTCCGGCCCCGGCTGACGCCGGCTGATCCCGGTCCGGTCACCCCTTTCACCCGGCTTTGACCCTTGCCGGGAGCGCCATTCTGGCCCATTCTTAAGGGATTCAAGCTCCCGCGAACTCAGGCCCCGCTCGAAAAGGGAGGCTGCCATGGCCGCCACTCGGCGACGCAAGCCCCGTTCATCCACCAAGGCGAAGGGCGAAACGCCCCGCGATCCGCTCGATGCCGCGCTTGACCTAGCGGTGCGCCAGGGCTGGCGTCGTTTGCGCTTGAGCGAGGTCGCGGCGGAAGCCGGCATGCCCCTTGACGATCTCTACCGGCTTTATCCATCCGTCAAATCGCTTTTTGCCGGCTTCATGGCGCGGGTCGATCTCGCCATGCTGTCCGGCGGACCGGGCGAAGGCGTGAGCGCTCGCGAACGCCTGTTCGACGTGGTCATGCGCCGGCTAGACGCCTTGAAGCCGCATCGCGAAGCGGTGCGCGTCTTTTTGCGCGAAGCGCCATTCAGCCCAGGGCTCGCCCTGACCGCGCTTGGCCCGACCAATCGCAGCTTGCGCTGGATGCTCGCGGCGGCCGGCCTCGACGCGAGCGGGCCGATGGGTCGGTTGCGGCGGAAGGGCTTGGCCCTGATCTACCTCAACACGCTTCGTATCTGGCTTCGCGACGATAGCGAAGACGCGAGCGAGACCATGGCGGCCCTGGACAAGGAGTTGCAGCGCGTCGAGCGGCTGGTCAAGAGTTGCCCGTGGCGGCGGGAGGAGTCTCTCGCGCCGAGCGAAGCGTGACGCGGCAGGTCGCGACGGGTCGCGCCGCGGCACTGGCAAAAGCCGCGTGCTGAGGATAGGCTTCGGCGTCGCTGTTGATGATTTAGATCTTATCGATGCTGAGCGCTTCTCTCGACCTCAACGCCTTCGCCGCTGCACCGCTCGCGTGCGACCCCTTTCCTCATCTCATTGTGCCCGGCTTTGTCAGACCGGACGCGCTGGCGGCGCTTGATCGCGAATTTCCGGTGATCGATCGGCCGGGCAGCTTTCCTTTGAGCGGCTTCCACCTCGGGCCGGCCTTTCGCGCTTTCGCCGCCGCGCTCGAAGGTCCTGCCTTCCGCGATCAAGTCGCGGAGAAGTTCGGCATGTCGCTTAAGGATCGGCCGACCATGCTGACGGTGCGCGGCTGGACCGGCCTGGCCGACGGCCGTATACACCGCGATGCCAAAAGCAAGCTGATCACAATCCTGATCTACATGAATTCGGGCTGGAACGGTGCCGGGGGGCGGCTTCGCCTGTTGCGTTCCGCCGATGATCTCGATGACATGGTGGCCGAGGTGCCGCCCGAGGCCGGTACGCTGCTCGGCTTCCGGGTGACGGAAAATTCCTGGCACGGCCATCGCCCGTTTCAAGGCTACCGCCGCTCGCTGCAGCTCAACTGGGTCACCGATCAGAGCGTGAAACGGCGCGAGCTTGCGCGCCATAAGCTTTCGATGTGGACGAAGCGACTCAATCCCTTCCGCCCGTCGAGCCGGCCGCAGAGCTAAACCGGCAGCCGCACCAAAACCCGCAAACCGCCTTGCGGCGCTTCGCCCAAGGTGATATCGCCGCCATGGCCGTGAACGATGTCGCGTGCCACCGCGAGGCCGAGGCCAACGCCGCCGGCCAGCGGATCACGCGCCGGGGCAAGCCGAAAGAAGGGGCGGAATACGTCCTCGCGGTGTTCGGGCGGCACGCCAGGGCCATCATCATCGACCGAGATTTCGACCGCCTCGCCGTCGCGGCGGGCACCGATCGCGACGTGGCGCCCATAACGCAGCGCATTATCCACAAGATTGGTGACGCAACGCTTCAGGGCGTTCGGCCTGACGGTGCAGAGGAGCGGCGATTCGGTCTCGAGTACGGCACGTCCCTGGTGCTGGCGTTCGGTGTCGCGGACAACCTGACGCAGAATTTCGGCGACGTCGATCTTGATCGGCAGTTCCGTGTCCTGACCGCGGGCGAAAGCGAGGAAGCCGTCGATCATGCGCTCCATTTCGGCGACGTCGCGATTCATCTCGCGCGCTTCCGGCCGATCGCCGAGAAGCGCCAGCTCAAGTTTCATCCGCGTCAACGGCGTCCGGAGATCGTGACTGACGCCGGCCAGCATTTCGGTGCGCTGGGCGATCTGGCGCTCGATACGCTCCCTCATCATCAGGAACGCGGCGGAAGCGCGGCGGATTTCACGCGCGCCGGCGGGATGAAATTCGGTGACCTCGCGGCCCTTGCCGAAGCTGTCGGCGGCTTCCGCGAGGCGGCGGATCGGCCGGATCTGGTTGCGCAAGAAAGCGATCGCGATGGCAAGCAGCACCACCGAGGTGCCAATCATCCAGAAGATGAAAATATAGCTCGTGGTTGAGAACAGCCGCTTGTCCGGTACGGCGACCCGCAGCACGCCGGTTGGCAGCTGCAGACTGATTTCGACGTGATCGAGGTTGTTCGGCGCACTGAGCCGGTAAGGCAAGCCGAGTTCGGTTTCCAGCGTCTCGCTCAAGGTGCGCTCGAGAATGGCGTAGAAGGGACGCGCGACCGGCGGGCCGGGTGGCAGGTCCGCGCCGGGACGGAAGTGGAAGTCGAGATTGAGGTTGAGCGCGGCGCGGGCAAAAATGGCTCGCCGCGCTTCCACCGTCGAGTTGTCGTTCATTTCGTCGATCACCGAGGCGATTTCACCCACCACCGGCACCGCGAGCCGGCGGGTGACTTCCACCCACAGACGCTCGTAGAAGACATAGGTGGTTACCGCCTGCAACAGCACCACCGGCATGACAATGAGAAGAAGCGCCCGGCCGAAGAGATTCTCCGGCGCGAGCCGCTTCAGGAGCCGGCGCGGGCTTGCCATCATGTGCGGTCGATTCTCAAGACGTACCCTTCGCCCCACACCGTCTGCAGATAGCGCGGCACCTTCGGGTCGGGTTCAATTTTGCGCCGAAGCCGGGTGATCTGGACGTCAACGGCGCGTCCCTCGGCCCCCCCGCGGCGCGCGAGTTCGGCGCGGCTGATAGGAACGCCGGGCGTGCGCGCGAAGATTGAGAGAAGCTGCATCTCGCCCGAGGTGAGGGCGATCGGCCGGCCCTCGCGCGAAAGCTCACCGGTGCCCGGATCGAAGCTGAGGGCCCCCAGCCGAATCACCTTCGGCCGCAGGCCCGCGCGTTGCGCCCGGCGCAGGATGGAGGCGATCCGGAGCAGAAGCTCCTCCGGTTCAAACGGTTTCGGGAGATAATCGTCAGCGCCGCTCGACAACCCGGCGATACGATCTTGCGGTTCGCCCATGGCGGTCAGGATCAAGATGGGCACCTCGCTCGACTGGCGCAGGTTGCGCGCGAAGTCGAGTCCGCTTTCGCCGGGCATCATGACATCGACGATGAGAAGATCGAAATCGAGACCGCGCAGATGCGCCCGCGCGTCGGCCGCGTCCTTCGCCACCGTGACGCGATAGCCATGGTCGCCAAGATAGCGCGACAGCAGCGTGCCCAGACGGTCGTCATCGTCAACCACCAGAATATGGTTTTCGCTTGCGATCTCGTCTGCTGTCACCGCCATCGCCGCCTTTCCGTCAGCCGCCTTTGGGACTGCCGCCGACCGCCTTATGCGTTGCCATATGCCACTCTCTCAACGCGCCGCTATCCCCACCCCCGGGCCCTGATCATATCGCCACGGGTAGCGGCGTGGCGCAACGATCTCGGCCTTCGGCTGGAATGAAACGCGTGGTCAAATACGCTCTGCCGGCAAATCATGGCAGCTTCGCCGTGGAAGGAAGGCCCGTCATATTGACTCGCTTGGCTCACAATGTTACCCATGAAAACCATTCTCCATTATAAAACAACTTTGGGAATTAGGTCATGGCGGCTCAGCTGCCTTTCGACGATCGCCACGGAACCGTCTGGATGGACGGAGCAATCGTGCCTTGGCGGCAAGCCAGTCTGCACGGACAGACGCACAGGCTGCACTATGCTAGCTGCGTGTTCGAGGGCGAACTTGTCTATGGCGGCGTGGTCTTCAAGCTGACGGAGCACAGCTAGCGGCTGGCCGCGCTTCGTTGATCCTGCCCGAACGTCGATCCCGACCAAAATTTCGCCCTGCATTCCCCGGATGAAGGCATGATTTTCAGATTACTTGGGGCGGTCTGGGGTTAAAATTCACCCGCGTGTGCAAGAGTGAACGAGGCGGCGATGGTGGGCCCGACGGGTGAGGTGGGTGGCGGCGCGTTGAGGTTCGATGTCGATCGCCAGTTGATGGTGTAATTTTGTGGTTCCATGATCACCCCCGATTCTGGGCTGCTGGCTTACCGCGAGCGGGATGACATGCTGCGCCTGACCGACACGGGTACCAACACGTTGGCCGAGGCCCGCACGGGCAATAATAGTCGCGCAACCTATTAATCCGGCTTCAGCTTTGAGGAAAGTTAGATGACGCAGAGCGTGACTGAGCATAGGACAGGACAGCAGAAAGCGGAGAAGCTCTCTATCGCCACCACGCTCACCTCGAGCCCTAAACTTCGGCCGTCGGACGACATGCTGCAGTTCGGCAATGTCTTCACCGATCACATGCTCGTCATGGATTACACCGAGGGGAAGGGATGGCATGACCCGCAGATCATTCCCTACCAGCCCTTCTCCATGGATCCGGCCACATGTGTCCTGCATTATGCCCAGGCGGTCTTCGACGGGCTCAAGGCCTTCCGCGGCAATGACGGCACGGTCCGGCTCTTCCGCGCGAAGACCCATATCGAGCGCCTGAACCGTTCCTGCGAGCGCCTCTGCATTCCCCAGCTCGACCCCGAGCTGGTTATGGAATCCTTCCAGGCTCTCGTCGGCATCGACGAGGCCTGGGTCCCGAAGAAGCGCGGAACGGCCCTCTATCTGCGGCCGACGGTCATCGCGACAGAGCCCTTCCTCGGCGTCCGACCGTCGAAGACCTATACTTATTTTCTCATCCTCTCGCCGGTGGGCGCCTATTACGCCGAGGGCATCAACCCAGTGAAGATCATGGCCACGGATAAATATGTGCGCGCGGTGCAGGGTGGGCTGGGTGCCGCCAAGACGGCGGGCAATTACGCCGCGAGCATTTATGCGGCGGAAGAGGCCAAGAAGCTCGGCTATACCCAGGTGCTCTGGCTCGACGGCGTGCACCGCAAATATCTCGACGAGGTCGGGACCATGAACATCATGGTCAAGATCGCCGACGAGGTGATTACGCCACCGCTTCACGGCACGATTCTCGCCGGTGTCACGCGGGATTCGGTCCTTACGCTTCTGCGCGACTGGGGCCATAAGGTTTCGGAGCGGCAGGTCTCTATCGACGAGGTGATCGCCGCGTCGCGCGATGGCACGCTTGCCGAGATGTGGGGTACCGGTACCGCCGCGGTCATCTCGCCGGTGGGCGAGATTGGTTATAAGGGCGAGAAGATCGTCATCAATGGCGGCAAGACGGGTGCGTTGACGCGGAAGCTCTACGACTCCATCGTTGCCATTCAATACGGCGATACCAACGACGTCCACGGCTGGATGACGCGGGTCGCCGCAAGGAGATAATCCCCGCTCCGCCGATCCGGCGAGTGGGACTTGCATTATCTGTGTTAACGAAAATCGCGACGCCGGCGCTGCCGCACGGTGATCGATGATTCCACGGCGCTGACGCAAGCGAAGATCGCCACGTAATACTTGCCCGACCCGACGGTATTAGTCCGAGCCGCTGTTCCGGGTTTCTGCGCCCCAGCGCTCGGCGGCAGCGTCGTCGCCGCTGTTCGCGGCAACCCAATGAGCACCGTCTGCCCCTTCTTCCAGCTTCCAAAACGGTGCCTTGGTCTTCAGCCAATCGACGAGAAATTCACAAGCGGCGAAGGCGGCGGCGCGATGCGCCGAGGCGGTAACGACAAGTACGATGCGATCGCCGACCGCGAGCTTGCCGTAGCGGTGAATGATGAGCACCGCCTCCAACGGCCAGCGTCTCTCCGCCTCGCCGGCTATCGTCCGTAGCGCTCGCTCGGTCATGCCGGGATAGTGTTCGAGGGTCATGGCTTCGATCGTCCGCCCCGAAGCCTCGCACCGCACCAGGCCGATGAAACTCGCGATGCCGCCGATGCCTGGCCGGCCGGCAGCGATCTCGGTCAAGGCCAGCCCGGCATCGAAGTCCTCGCGCTGGACCCGGATTACCGCCATGGTTCGCCACTTTCCTCGCCATCCATGGCGGCGCCACCCGTCACGGGCGGAAACACGGCGATTTCATCGCCGGGGGCGATCTTGTGTTCGGGTTTCACGTATTCCTGGTTGACCGCGACACGGACGGCGGAGACATCCCTTAACGCTGCCGCGTGACCGGGTCCACGGGTCTTGAGCCAAGCAAGGAGCGCCGCGACATCGCCGACCTCGGGCGGCGGCGTCACGTCTTCCTCGGCGAGGCCGATCTGGCTTCGAACCCAGGCGAAATAGATCAGTTTCATGGCGACGACCTTGTCAATGCAGGGTACCGACCATAGCCGCTCGCACCGCCGGCGTCATCCGGCCGCCTGCGTCGCGGGCTTGGTCTGGTCACGCTCGGTCCGTGCTTGCGACTCGTTTGATAATGAAATCGGTCAGCGCGACGATATCGGCAAGGGGGAAGCAGGGTTGCGCAAGCCCCTGCAACAACGGTTCGGCGGCGATCGCGACGATGTGGCGGTCCTGCTCCGCGAGGAGTGGTTTGCCAAGGCTCTGCCGATAGACCTCGATTTTCTCGTGCGCACCGCCGCGGAAGCCCTCGACCAGCACCAAATCGACCGGCTCGAGCTTGGCGAGAAGCTGCTCGAGCGCCGGTTCGGGCCTGCCCCGATTCTCATGCATCAGCGCGAAGCGTGTATCCGATGTGACCAGAACTTCGGTTGCGCCGGCCGCGCGATGGCGGAAGCTGTCCTTGCCGGACCGGTCGATATCGAAGGTGTGGTGTGCGTGCTTGATGGTCGAGACACTGAGCCCGCGCCCGATCAACGCCGGCAAAAGCCGCTCGATCAACGTGGTCTTGCCGGCGCCGCTCCAGCCGGCGAGGCCTAAAACCTTCATGGCGTCATCGTCTCGCGTTTGTCGCTTGCTGTTGGGGGTCGACCCTCACGTCGCGGCGTCAGGAGACGTATTTGTCGCCTGAAGCGAAATCGGCCGGCTTGCGACCGCCGTTTGATGGGTTCGCCGGTTCCGCATCGGTGAGATGCCTGAGCCCGGCGCGAAGATAGTCGTACCCGGTATAGAGAGTAAGGATCGCCGCGGCCCAGAGCCCGAGCAGGCCGAGCACCGGCAGATGCAGCGCCGGCGGACCGGAATCGCCGATCAGAAGGAACGCGATGGCAATGAACTGCACCGAGGTCTTCCATTTGGCGAGGCGGCTCACCGGCACCGCGACGCGGATCTCGGCGAGGAATTCCCTGAGGCCGGTAACCAGGATCTCGCGGCACAGGATCACGACGGCAGCGAGCACGCTGATGCCGGCGATGCGTCGGCCGGCCACCATCATCAGGATCGCGGCCGCCACCAGAAGCTTGTCGGCGACGGGATCGAGAAAGCGCCCGAGCCGCGATACCTCCCCCCAGCGCCGCGCCAGCCAGCCGTCGAAAAAATCCGTGATGCCGGCAAGGCTGAAAAGCACGAAGGCCGTCCAATCAGCGGCGTCATGCGGCAGATAGAAGGCGCCGATCAGCGCCGGAATCACCATGATGCGCGAAATCGTAAGCACAATGGGAAAGTTCAGCGGCATGGGCCTCCGAGGGTCGTTCGCGCCTTCAAAATTGCTGTTCACTATAACACGTCAGCCGTGAAAATGATTATAGATCACCTGCGCCACTGACTTACTCACACCGGCTACCTTTTCGAGGTCGGCGAGCGAAGCCTCGGCCACCGCGCGGGCGGAACCGAAATGCAGAAGCAGCGCCTTTTTGCGCCGCGGGCCAATACCGGCCACTTCGTCGAGCCGCGATATTTTCAGCGTCATGCTGCGGCGCTTTCGATGGGCGCCAATGGCGAAGCGGTGTGCCTCGTCGCGGAGACGTTGCAGATAATAGAGCACCGGGTCGTTCAATGGCAGCGAGAAGGGTTCGGCGTCGGGCACGAAAAAGCGCTCGCGCCCGGCGTTCCGCTCCTCGCCTTTGGCGATGCCGGCAACCGGAATTTCGCCAAGGCCGAAGGCCTCGAGCGTCGCCCGTGCCACGGAAAGCTGGCCCTGGCCGCCGTCGATCAGCAGGAGATCAGGCCATTCGCCGCTTCCGGCGGCGTCGTCGGGGTTCGCATTTTCCTCGCCCAGGCTTTCCCCACCGATGATCACCTCATCGGCCGACCTACCGTCGATCCCGGCACGTGCTCTGGCCAGTCGCGCGAAGCGGCGCGTCAGCATCTCGCGCAGCATGGCGTAATCGTCGCCGGTCTTTGAGGCCGTGTCACGCAGGTTGAACTTGCGATAAGCGTTCTTCCGGAAGCCCTCCGCACCCGCGACGATCATCGCCCCGACCGGGGCCTCGCCCTGGATATGGCTGTTGTCATAGACCTCAATGCGCCGCGGCGCGCGCGGGCAGCGGCACAGCATGCCGACGGCGGCGAGAATCTGCGCTTGTGAGGCGTTTTCGGCAACGCGCCGTTCCAAGGCGACACGCGCGTTCTCCAGTGCATTGGCGACCAGCGCCTTCTTGCGGCCACGTTCCGGCAGATGGATCTGCACCTTGCGTCCGGCGCCGATGCTTAGCGCCTCGGCGAGAAGATCGGCGTCGGCGAGACGATGGCTCACGAGAATCTGCGCCGGCGCCGGCCGCGTGTCGTAAAACTGGCCGATGAAGGCGGCAAGAACCTCGGCATCGTCGATGTCACGGCTGTGAGCGGGGAAATAGGCGCGGTTGCCGCAATTCTGGCCGGCACGGTAGAAGAAGACCTGAACGCAGCTGAGCCCGCCTCTCGCGCAAAGCGCGATGACGTCGGCTTCGCCAAGCTCGGTGACATTGATGTCCTGATGCGCCTGGATCTGCGATAGCGCCTGGATGCGGTCGCGGAAAATTGCCGCTGCCTCGAAATCGAATGCATGGCTCGCCGCCAGCATCTGTTCCGAAAGCCGCTTCTGCACCGCGCTTGAGGCGCCGGACAGGAAGTCCCGCGCCTCGGCAACGATCTCGGCATAGGCTTTTGCCGTGATGCGCCCGACGCAGGGTGCGGTACAGCGTTTGATCTGATACTGCAGGCAGGGCCGCGTCCGCGTCGCGAATTCGGCATCCGAGCAGGAACGCAACGGAAAAGCGCGCTGCAACACCGACAAGGTGCGGTTGACGGCACCCGCTGAGGCAAAGGGCCCGAAATATTGTCCCGGCCGCGCGCGCGCACCGCGGTGCTTCGCGATCTGCGGCCACGGGTGGTCGCCGGTAATGACGATCGAGGGGAATGACTTGTCGTCCCGCAGCACGACATTGTAATAAGGCTTGAGGCGTTTGATCAGATTGGCTTCAAGAAGAAGCGCTTCGACCTCGCTTCGAGTGGTGATGATTTCAAGCTGTGTCGTCGCCGCCACCATGCGCTGCAGCCGGGTTGGCAGGCGCTCGGTTCGGGTGTAGGCGGCAACTCGGCGCGACAGATCCTTGGCTTTGCCGACGTAGAGCACGGCACCCTTGCGGTCGATCATGCGATAGACGCCGGGGCTGTGCGGCAAGGTGGAAAGTTCGGCGCGGATTGTCTCGGCACCGCGGAGGACAGGCGGCAGGTCGGATCCCTCGGCGCTCGGGGTTTCGGTCTTGGCGCGGGTTGTCGTGGGCCCGCGGGATGAGTTGCTTTTGATCTCTGTGCCGCCGTGCTGCATGGGCATCATGTTGAGCCGACGCGCTTCGCCATCGATGATACCAAAAGGCATAATTCCTAGGATTCACGCCATTTCATCATATTCGGATCACACATTTGTCATAGTATCCACGAAATTTATGGATAACTCTGTGGAAAAAACCTCATGGATAGCTCTTCGCAGGGCAGGAATCCAGGATTCTGACCACATTGCCTAAAAAGTAGGCGGAAGCATAATTGATTGAAAACTCACAACTATTCTGTTTTTTGGCTAACCGCCTGTTTTGCACTCGCGAAGATCAAGAAAATTTTTTTTGGTAAACGACAATTTTTTCTTGCTTGTGCACAAGTTGGCGGTTTTCTGGCCTTTTCGGCTTGTTTCTCGTCGATCTCAGGGCGTTTGAGACCGCCGGTGCCGCTCGATCTCGACTCCAACGCTTACCGCTTCCGGGATGGCATCGAGCTTCTCGACCCGAACCCTAGCTGACCACACGCGGGAATCCTCGAGGCAAGCCGCCGCGATATGTTCGGCAAGCGTTTCCACGAGCTTGACACGGCTCGCGGCAACGATCGCCTTCACCCGATCCACGACCTCCTGGTAGCACACGACATCCTCGAGTGTGTCGGAGACCGTCTCCCATTCGCGCACCGCGAGGTCGAGATTAACGCGAAGGCGCTGCCGCCGGTCCTGCTCGTGGCGCCAGACGCCAATCGCAGCGGCGAGCAAGAGATCGCGCACGAAGACGTGGCGGAGTTTCCGGGTGGCATCGGCGATCGCATAAGGGTACGTCATTCATCGTCTCCGTTCGGCGCCGACAGGGGCGGGGAAGGAAGATGCTGGCCGCCGTCCAACGCCAGCATCTGGCCGGTGAGGCTTTCTGCTTCGAGAATATAGCGCACGCCGGCGGCGATATCGGCGGGCGTCGGTGCGCGCCGGAGCGGCAGTGCCGCAGTCTGGCGCGCGAAAGCGCTTTCGCTCTGATGCGTTGAAGGCAGCGTTGGTCCGGGTCCGATGCCGTTCACGCGGATGCGTGGCGCCAAGGCCATCGCGAGCGTCTGAGTAAGCAACCAGAGCCCGCTTTTGCTCACCGTATAGGACGCGAAATGCGGCGTTGGTTTCCACACCCGCATATCGATCAGGTTGATGATATTGCCGCTCATGCCCTCGGGCAGCGCGCGGGCAAAGCTCTGGGCGAGAAAGAACGGCGCCCTTAGGTTGACGTCAAGATGAAGCGTCCAGCTTTCAAGCGTCGCATTCAGGATGGTGTCATGCTCGAAGCATGCGGCATTGTTGATCAGGGTCCCGATCGGGCCGACGAGCGCCGCTGCCGATGGCACGAGACGCATCACCGCATCAGGGTCGGCGAGATCGGCGGCGAGTGCGCGGGCGACGCCGCCGGCGTCACGAATTTCCATGGCCAAGCTTTCGGCCTCGCCCGCAGAGCGGTGATGATGGATGGCAATGGGAAAGCCGCGCCGGCCAAGATCGAGCGCGATGGCCCGGCCAATCCGCCGCGCGGCGCCGGTTATGAGTACCGCGCCTTTCTCCGCACTCGCCATGTTCACTTGCCCCGTTTGCCTCTGTATTTGCGCGTGCCGGGCCGCCCGCCGGTGGAGCGCCCGGTCTTACGCCGCGCGTCGTGCGCCTGCCCGGCGCTCGAGGTAAGGCCGATTTCGCTCGCCTGCAAGCGACGGATTTCGTCGCGCAGGCGCGCCGCCTCCTCGAATTCGAGATCGCCCGCCGCCTGCAGCATGTGCTTCTCGAGATCGGCGATATGGGCGGTGAGGTTGTCGCCGATGCGATGCAAAAGGCCGTCTTCCTCGAGCCCGACGGTGTGGTGATCGGTCTCGTAAACGCTTTCCAGGATGTCGCTGATGTTCTTGCGCACGCTCGCCGGCGTGATGCCGTTCGCGGCGTTATAGGCCATTTGTTTGCGGCGCCGGCGTTCCGTTTCCTCGGTCGCCCGTTTCAGGCTGCCGGTCATCTGGTCGGCATAGAGGATGACCCGGCCGTCGATATTGCGCGCGGCACGGCCGATGGTCTGGATCAGCGAGGTTTCGGAGCGCAAAAAGCCTTCCTTGTCGGCGTCGAGGATGGCGACCAGGGCGCATTCCGGGATGTCGAGTCCCTCGCGCAGCAGATTGATGCCGATTAGGATATCGAAAGCCCCGAGCCGGAGATCGCGGATGATCTCGATCCGCTCCAAGGTGTCGATATCGGAATGGAGATAGCGCACGCGGCAGCCGGCCTCGCCGAGATATTCGGTCAGATCCTCGGCCATGCGCTTGGTCAGCGTGGTGACCAGAACGCGCTGGTCGCTGGCCGCCGCCGCCTTGCATTCGGCCAACAGATCGTCGACCTGATGCTCGACCGGCCGGATCACCGGCTGCGGGTCGATCAGGCCGGTTGGCCGGATCACCTGTTCGGTCACCACGCCGCCGGTCTTCTCCAGCTCCCACGGCCCCGGCGTCGCCGAGATGAACAACGATTGCGGCCGCATGCTTTCCCACTCGGCGAAGCGGAGCGGGCGGTTGTCGACGCAGGACGGCAGACGAAAGCCGTATTCGGCGAGAGTCGTCTTGCGACGATAATCGCCGCGGAACATGCCGCCGAGCTGCGGTACGGTGACATGGCTTTCGTCGACGAAAAGAAGCGCGTTGTCGGGAAGATATTCGAACAAGGTCGGCGGCGGCTCGCCCGCGCTGCGCCCGGTGAGATAGCGGGAATAATTCTCGATGCCGGCGCAGGAGCCGGTTGCCGCCATCATTTCGAGATCGAAAGTGGTGCGCTGGCCGAGCCGCTCGGCCTCAAGCGGCTTGCCGGCGGCGATGAATTCCCTGAGCCTGAGATCGAGGTCTTCCTTGATTTGCCGGATCGCCTGCTGCAGCGTCGGCCGAGGCGTCACGTAATGGCTGTTCGGATAGAGCTTTACCGCGTCGAAATGATCCGTCTTCTCGCCGGTCAGCGGATCGAATTCGACAATGGTTTCGATCTCGTCGCCAAACAGGCCGATGCGCCACGCCCGATCCTCGAGATGGGCCGGGAAGACCTCGATCGAATCGCCGCGCACGCGAAAGGCGCCACGCGTGAAATTGCTATCATTGCGGCGGTATTGCAGCTCGACGAGGCGGCGCAGGATGTCGCGCTGTTCGATCGCCTGGCCGATGGTGAGCGTCAAGGTCATCTCGGAATAGGTCTCAACCGAACCGATGCCGTAGATGCAGGAAACCGAGGCCACGATGATGACGTCGTCGCGCTCGAGAAGCGCCCGCGTCGCGGCGTGGCGCATACGGTCGATCTGCTCGTTGATTGCGGCGTCCTTCTCGATATAGGTATCGGTGCGCGGTACATAGGCTTCCGGCTGGTAGTAGTCGTAATAGGAGACGAAATACTCAACCGCGTTCTCGGGGAAGAAACTTTTCATCTCGCCATAGAGCTGCGCGGCCAAGGTCTTGTTCGGCGCGAGGATCAGGGTCGGCCGCTGGCAATTGTGGATGACATGGGCCATGGTGAAGGTCTTGCCCGAGCCGGTGACGCCGAGCAGCACCTGATCACGCATGCCCTTTTCAATTTCGGCCGTAAGTTCGGCGATGGCCTGCGGCTGGTCGCCTGCCGGTTCGAATTCCGACACCAGCTTGAACGGAATGCCGGCTTCCCGCTTTACCGGACGCTCGGGCCGGTGCGGCACGAAGAGCGGCCAACGCGCCTCGACGGCGGACATGGCATCGGCGACCTTTCCCATGGGCCTAATATGCCTTCCGGGTCCAGCTTTGACCAGTTGCTGCAGGCCGGTCCTGGTCTTTGCCGCCTTATGGCTGGGTCGTTGGTAAAGCGGTGGCGGAGGAAAGAAGCGCCCGCTGGATGCGGGGGGGCACATCCGGCGGGCGCACTGGTCGGCGCGGGTTTGCGGGTCATCACTTGCGCACTTCAAAAACGCTACTGACTGTACAACGCTAGAACGCTACACACTCTGGCCGCTCGACAAGTCCACTGGGTGAGAGGCCTTTGACCGCAACCCGCGCCGCGAAAAGGATTTTCGAGGCGCCGAAGGGGGTTAGAGGCGCCAGAACGGCTTCTGGTACTCGCGCACTGCGTCAAGACGGGTGAGGCCGATGTCCTGTAGCTCGCGCTCGCTCATGCGCGCGAGTTCGGCGCGCTCCTTGGCGCGGTGCCGCCAAGCGCTGAATAAGTTGGCAAGCGAAAACTGGGCCTTGGGTGCATCGCCGAAAGAAACGGCGGAAGACAGGCTGCGGTGGCTCATATATGACATGCGATCATCTCCTTCAACTCGAAAATCCTCTGGGAATTCCTGGCACTGAAGGCCAAGTCCTATTGTTCAGAAAGCAAATAGGCGCTTTGTTGCGCCGCAACAACCACCTATTGTGCATGGCAACCATGCGGTCTTTGCCGGGCAAAGGTGATTTTCGCTGCGATTGCAAGTTGTCAGAGCGCCCTCGGAGCGTTAGCTTCCCCTCCGGTTTTCTTGTGAGGTCCGGTATGTCGTTCCTGTCTCAGGCGCTGCAGCGCATCAAGCCCTCGGCAACCATGTCGATTACCGCTAAGGCCTTGGAAATGAAGGCTGCCGGGCGCGATGTGGTAGGTTTGAGCGCCGGCGAGCCGGATTTCGACACGCCGGACCACATCAAGGCCGCGGCCAAGGCGGCGATCGATCGTGGCGAAACCAAGTACACCGCCGTCGCCGGCAGCCCTGAGCTTAGAAAGGCGGTGGTTGCGAAGTTTAAGCGGGAGAACAACCTCGACTACCGGCCCGACCAAGTGCTCGTGACCTCGGGCGGCAAGCAGGTGCTGTTCAACGCACTTATCGCCACCTTGGACCCCGGCGACGAGGTGATCGTGCCGGCGCCCTATTGGGTGAGCTACCCGGACGTCGTGCTCCTGGCCGGTGCCACGCCGGTGGTGGTGAACACCGCGCTCGCGAGCGGCTTCAAGATGACGCCGGCCGAACTCGAGGCGGCGGTCACGCCGAAGACCAAATGGCTGATCCTGAACTCGCCGTCCAACCCGAGCGGCGCCGCCTATAACCGCGACGAATTGAAGGCGCTCACCGAGGTGTTGCTCCGCCATCCCCAGGTCTGGGTGCTGGCCGACGACATCTACGAGCATTTGACCTACGACAATTTTGTCTTTTCTACCGCCGCCGAGATCGAGCCGAAGCTTTACGACCGCACGCTCACCATGAACGGCATGTCGAAGGCCTATTCGATGACCGGCTGGCGGCTCGGCTTCTGCGCCGGGCCGAAGGAGCTGATCGACGCGATGATCACGCTGCAGGGGCAGAGCACCTCGAATGCGTCGTCGATCACTCAGGCGGCGGCCGTGGCGGGGTTGAACGGGCCAAAGGATTTCCTTCCCGGCTGGCGCCAGGCGTTCAAGGAGCGGCGCGACCTTGTGGTCAAGATGCTGAACGAGGCGAAAGGCATCACCTGCCCGGTGCCGGAAGGCGCGTTCTACGTCTATCCTTCGATTGCGGGCGTGCTCGGCAAGACGACACCGGATGGCAAGGTGATCAAATCGGACCTCGATTTCATTACCCTTTTGCTCGAAAGCGAGGGCGTCGCAGTGGTGCACGGCGAGGCGTTCGGCTTAAGCCCGCATTTCCGCGTTTCCTATGCCACCTCGACGGCGGCGCTCACCGAGGCCTGCCGCCGCATCCAGAAGTTCTGCGCCAGCCTGAAATAGCGGGCGGCGAGGGGTAAGGAGCGGCGTGATGCGCATCGTGGTCATCGGCGCCGGCGGGGTTGGCGGCTATTTTGGCCTCCGGCTCGCGCAGGCCGGCGAAGACGTGCATTTCATCGCGCGCGGCCGCCATCTCGCGGCCATGCGGGAGCATGGGCTGAAGCTCATAACCCCGTCGGGCGACGCGCTCCTGAAGCCCGCCAAGGCGACCGACAACCCGGCCGAGGTGGGCCCGGTCGACGTGGTGCTGTTCACGGTCAAGCTCTACGACACCGAAAGCGCGGCCAGACTCCTGCCGCCGCTCCTGAAGCCCGATACGGTGGTGATCTCGCTGCAAAACGGCATCGACGCAGAGAGCCGCATCGGCAAGGTGATTCCCGCCCGCCACGTGGCAGGCGGCGTGGCGCAGATCTCCGCCACCATCGAGTCGCCGGGCGTGGTGCGCCACCATGGCCTGATGGCGCGCCTCATCTTCGGCGAGATGGACGGGCGCGTCTCCTCCCGGCTCGAGACTTTCCTCGAGGCCTGCCACAAGGCCAAGGTCGAGGCTCAGCTCTCGAACGACATCCAGAAGGCGCTGTGGCAGAAGTTCATCATGCTGGTGCCGCTCGCACTGATCACCGGGCTTACCCGCCAGCCGCTGGGCAGGATCGTGGGCGACCCTGAAGCCGCGGCCTTGATCGACGACGCGGTGCGCGAGGTGGCGGCGGTCGGCAAGGCTTGCGGCATCGCCCTGAGCGAGGACGACGTCGAACGCACGATCTCGATGATCCGCACCAAGTTTCCGCCCGAGACCAAGGCCTCGCTCGCCTTCGATCTCGAGCGTGGCAACCGCATCGAGATCGAAGGCCTGTGCGGGGTCGTCGTCAGGCTTGGCCGCGAGAAGACGGTGCCGACGCCGGTCAACCGCGTCGCCTACGGCGTGCTCAGGCTCTACGCCGGGGGGGCGGCCGCCAATCCGGCCTGATCATCCGGACCGCTGCCGAAGCGCGCGAAGCGCGATCCTGGCCACGACTTGGGCTTGGGGGTGCGGCCGGTCGGTTTTCGGCCGCACGCCCGACCCCCGGGGACTTCGCGGCTCCCCTGAACTGAACGGCGCGCGGCACCCAGGTTGCATTGGATTCCACTTGCCAGCGCGATGCCGGCTTGAAAACATGGTGGGATAAAACAGCACCGATCGACGGCGGAGCGTAGGAAGCCTGGGGAGGATTGCCGCCATGAAACCAGCGGGACCGCGTACCATTGCCATTGTCGGTCCGTATTTGAGCGGGAAGACCACTCTTCTCGAGAGCATTCTGTTCGCCACCGGCGCGATCGGCCGCAAGGGCTCGATCAGCGAGGGCAACACTGTCGGCGACGGCTCGGCGGAGGCGCGCGAGCGGCAGATGAGCGTCGAGATCAATGCCACGAGCGTCGATTATCTCGGCGACCGATTTACCTTTCTCGATTGCCCCGGCTCGATCGAATTCCAACAGGAAACCTTGAATGCGCTGGTTGGCGCCGACGCGGCAGTGGTGGTGCTGGAACCCGACGCCGCCAAGGCGCAGATGCTCGCGCCGGTCCTCAAGCTTCTCGACGATCACCGCCTGCCGCATTTCCTTTTCGTCAACAAGATCGACAAGGCGTCGGGCTCGGTGCGCGATCTTTTGGCGGCGCTGCAGGCAGTGTCGCCGCGGCCTCTGGTATTGCGGCAGCTGCCGATCCGCGACGGCGATCAGACCACGGGCTTCATCGATCTCGCCCTCGAGCGGGCCTTCATCTATCGCCACGACCAGCCCTCCGAAGTGGTGCCGCTGCCGGCCGATCTCGCCGGCTCGGAATCGGAAGCGCGCTACGCCATGCTGGAGAAGCTCGCCGATTTCGACGATCAACTGATGGAGGCGCTGCTCGATGACCGCGAGCCGGAGCGGGACGTGGTTTTCGCCGATCTCGCGCGCGAGCTGCAGGAGGATGCCATCGTGCCGGTGCTCCTCGGCGTCGCCGAGACCGGCAACGGCGTACGCCGGCTTTTGAAGGCGCTGCGCCACGAGGCGCCGGGAGCGGTGGTGCTCGCCGATCGCCTTGGCGTGCCGGCCAATGCCGCCGAGCCCATCGCCCAGGTGTTGAAGACCTATATCACCCCGCATGGCGGCAGGCTTTCGCTTGTCCGCGTCTTCGCCGGCACGGTCAAGGACGGCATGACCTTGAACGGCGAGCGTGTCGCCGGGCTGTTCCGCTTGAGGGGTCTGCAGACAGAAAAGATTGCGGAGGCGACGGCCGGCGAGGTGGTGGCGCTCGGCCGGCTCGAAGGCATTCATACTGGCGACACGCTAACCGCGGCGAAGGAGCCGGCGAAGCCGTTGCCGCGGGCGGTGCGCCTCAAGCCGGTCTATGGCCTCGCAGTGCATGCGGCGAGCCGGAACGACGAGGTCAAGCTTTCCTCGGCGGTCGCGCGGCTGGTCGACGAGGATCCGGCGATCAGCTTCGAGCAGAACGCCGATACCCATCAATTCGTCATGTGGGGCCAGGGCGAGATTCATCTGAAGGTCGCCTTCGCGCGGCTCAAGAACAAATACGGCCTCAGCGTCGACAGCGGCATTCCCAAGGTCGCCTACAAGCAGGCGCTTCGCAAAGGCGCCAACCAGCATGGCCGCTACAAGCGCCAGACCGGCGGCCACGGGCAATTCGGCGACGTGCATCTCGAAATCAAGCCGCAGCCCCGCGGGATGGGCTTCGCCTTCGAGAACCGCATCGTCGGAGGCGTGGTGCCTAAGAATTTCATCCCGGCGGTGGAGGATGGGGTGCGCGAGTATCTCGAAAGCGGCCCGCAGGGCTTTCCCGTGGTCGACGTTCATGTGGCGCTTTACGACGGTTCCTACCATTCGGTCGATTCGTCGGAAATCGCCTTCAAGACGGCGGCGCGCATCGCCATGACCGAGGCGCTGCCGAAATGCGATCCCGTGCTTCTGGAGCCGATCTGCAAGGTCGAGGTTGCGGTGCCGAGCGAATACACCTCGAAGGTGAACGGCCTTTTGAGCGGGCGGCGCGGGCAGATTCTCGGCTTCGACGCGCGGCCCGGCTGGTCGGGCTGGGACGTGGTGGAAGCTTTTCTACCGCAGGCGGAGCTGCACGACCTCATTGTCGAGCTTCGCTCCCTGACCCAGGGCGTCGGCACCTTCGATTTCACCTTCGACCATTTGCAGGAATTGACCGGGCGCCTGGCCGATCAGGTGCTGGCCGCGGCGGCGGCCTGAACAGCGACCCATACTGCGACCTGGACGGGGCGATCGGGGCGGCGGTTCGGGCTGCGACAGTTTGCGCCGCCGCTGCCGGGCAGCCTTCTGGCGCGCCGTCTTTCACGCAATCGTGAAGCGGCGTGTGTTTTCACATCGCCCGGCGCCGAACTAGACTGAGGTTGCGTTTCGCGAGGGGGTGCGGAGGGACCGAGGAGACGACCATGCTGATTCGCCGTAAGCGCAGTTGGGAGATCACGGAACAGGAGGCGACGTCGGAGGGCGTCTATCGCAACCGGCGGCAGATCTTGCAGGACCTTGGCCTCGGCGGCTTGGCGGCCAGCGGTGTGCCGGGATTCTGGTTCTCGCCGTTTTCCAAGGCGAAGACGGTGGGCGGCCCCTTGGCCGAAGTGGCGAAGGACCCCTCGCTCAAGCTCTATCCCTTCCCGCGCAACAAGGCCTATGGCTTCAAGCGGCCGGTGACGCCCGAGCAGATCGTCGCGACCTACAACAATTTTTACGAATTCGGTTCGCAAAAGGACATCTGGCAGGCGGCGCAAGCGCTGAAGATCCGCCCCTGGACCGTCGCCTTCGACGGGCTCGTCGAAAAGCCGAAAGCGGTCGACATCGACGATCTGTTGAAGATCATGCCGAAGGAGGAACGGCTCTATCGCCATCGCTGCGTCGAGGCGTGGTCGATCGCGGTGCCGTGGAGCGGCTTTGCCCTGAAGGCGCTCGTTGCCTTCGCGAAGCCCTTGGGCAGCGCCAGGTTCGTCAAGATGACGAGCTTCGAGAACCCGGCCATGGCGCCGGGCCAGGAGCAGAGCTGGTATCCCTGGCCTTATGTCGAGGGCCTGACGATCGAGGAGGCGACGAACGAACTTGCCTTCATGGTGACCGGCATGTACGGCAAGCCGCTGCCGCCGCAGGACGGCGCGCCGCTTCGCCTCGCGGTGCCATGGAAATACGGTTTCAAGTCGGCGAAGAGCCTGGTGCACTTCACCTTCACCGACAAGATGCCGCAGACGTTCTGGTCCTCGGTGGATGGCAGTGAATACGGTTTCTGGGCCAACGTGAATCCGGAAGTGCCGCATCCGCGCTGGAGCCAGGCGACCGAGCGCGAGCTTGGCACCGGGAAACGTATTCCGACGCAGCTCTATAACGGCTATGGCGCCGAGGTGGCGAGCCTCTATGCCAGCATGCCGGGCTCGACCCCGCCCTACGCGCGAAAGCTTTTCATGTAGGGATTTTATCCGGGGTCCGGTCCGCGCCGCCAAAACGGCGCCAGAAGGACGAGCACCACTACATAGAGAAACACTGCGACATAGAGCGCGTCGAAGAACCCCATCGGAAGGTTCCAATAGATCAGGCCATCGACCCAGCGCATGATCAGCGGCTCGGCCGGTTGCGGGCCGTGGGTGAGATCGTTCTGCCAGATGGTGAGAATGCAGGCCCGGCCGGCCAGCGCCTGCGCGGCGACAACGCCTAGAAGCGCCAAGTGCAACAGCCGCAGCCAGGCGATCCGAACGATCCGCCAGCCGCGCCAGGCGCCCACCGGAATCACGATCAATCCGGCGACATTGAAAGCGATGACGGCGAGGTGCAGGGCGAGGATCGCCTCGGCGATTCGAATATCGGGCATGGCCTCGAACGTTTCGTTCCTCTGGCCGGACTCAGAAAAAAGGCCAAGCCCAGGTCGCCAGAATTTCCTGCTCGCCGGGATTGCGATCATGAATGCCGGCATTCGAGATATGGGCGAAACGCAAGCCGATTTCATCGCCGCCCCGCAGACGATAATCGAGTTCCGCGGCAAGGCGAAATTCGAAGATACCGCCAAGCGCCTTGCCGGCGCCCCGGTGATAGGCGCCGAGCGCGAGTTCCGGTGTCAGCGACCAGCGGCGGTCGCGGAAATCAGTGTAGACCCCGGCGTAGGCCATGGTGCCGCCATCGCCGTTCACCATCACGCCGCCGGCCGGCCCCAGGCCGAAGAGGCGCGGCCCTCCGCGCCACTCCAGCTCGCCTTCGGGAGACACGTCGTTGCCCGGCGCCGGGCCCCCGCGGTAGAAGTTGAACGCGCCCACCCCCAAGTCCACCCCCCCCCCGCCGCCGGCGCCGAACGCGAGGTAGCCGAGACGGAGGGGGGGCCCGGCTGCAAGTAC
>JBJKQL010000095.1:0-7132 GCA_046705265.1 Ferrovibrionaceae bacterium | reverse complement strand
CTTCGGCGCTCACCGAAATTGACCCAGCCCTGCTCAGTGGAATTGATCCGCTGACTTAATTCCCAGCTTTTTCCGAGTGCCGCCAGCGTTGTCATGTTCGGCGGTCGGTGGCCACGCTTTTCGCATTCTTGGGGTGTGGAGGGGTGGCGATGGAGAGCCGGTCGTGCGCGGCCTGCGGCCGGGCAGTGCGGCCGCGTTCGCATGGTGACGGGTCATGTTATTGCGGGTCGGCCGAGTGTCGGCGTGAGCGGCGACGGCTGTGGCAACGGCGGAAGCGGCGGGACGATCCCGATTATCGATGCAACCAGGCGCGGGCTCAGAGGAACTGGGCAGAGCGCCATCCCCAGTATTGGCGGGACTACCGGTTGGCGCACCCCGATTACGACGAGCGCAACCGGGTCCAGCAGCGGGAGCGGGATCGCCGCCGGCGCGGCGCGGTTTCAGCGGCCGAGGCGGCGGTGTCGGCCGATCTTGCAAAGATGGCCTCGACAGCGCCGATTCCCCCTGTGTCGTCAGGGTTTTACCGGATTTTGCCGGCGGCGGGCGAGGATCTTGCAAAGATGGACTCGTGGATGGTCAAAATCACTTTCCTTTCAAAGGGGTGTGGGTCTGCGGGTGAAGACCGGCCGATCTTGCAAAGAGAGGACTCCATAGGGACGGTCGAGCCACCCTGATAGCTTTGGGCGCATGGACATTCAGCGCCTGGACCTTGATCTGCATCGCCTGGAGCTGCGCTTCGCCGGGACCCGCCTGGCGGAGCCGCAGGCGGTGGAACGGATCGCCCGGTCGATCGAGCAGTGCGGCCAGATCGTGCCTTGTGTCGCTGTGGCCGGCGCCGGCGGCGAAGGCTTCGTGCTGGTCGACGGTTATCGGCGCATCGCGGCATTGCGCCGGCTTGGTCGGGACACCGCCAGTGTCGATCGCTGGAACTGCGACCTGGCCGACGCGCTGATCGGCGTTCTGAGCCGCGGTCAGGGCCGATCGTTTGCGGCGATCGAAGAGGCGTCGTTGGTGCGTGAACTGATCGGCGGACTGGGGCTGTCACAGAACGAAGTGGCCCGCCGGTGCGGACGCGACGTCAGCTGGGTGAACCGGCGGCTGGCCCTGTTGTCCGGGTTGCCGGAGAGCATCGTCGAGGCGGTGCGCGAGGGATCGCTATCGACATGGTCCGCCACCCGTGTGTTCGCTCCATTGGCGCGCGCCAATGGCAGTCATGCCGATCGGCTGCTGGCGGCGCTACGCGGTGCGCCATTGTCGACCCGCGATCTGCGCAACTGGTTCGAGCAATACCAGAAGGCAAGCCGGGTGGTGCGCGAGCGGATGGTCGCCCAGCCGCGCCTGCTTCTCGATGCCGTGCGGGAACGCGACGAACAGCGTGAAGGCGCCAAGCTGCGCGACGGTCCGGAGGGCGACTGTGCGAGCGATCTGCAGATCATCGAGGCGGTGATGGCGCGCTTGCGCAAGCGCTTGGCGACACTGCGCCCGTTGCCGGCCTTTCTGTGGATGGCGGTGGCCCGCCTGCGGGCGGCGACGCATGCGCTGACCGATGAGATCGAGAGGTGTTGCGATGACCCCGAGCGAGATCAGGAAAGTGGTGCGAGCCCTGGCGGCGCAAGGCAAGAGCCGGCGCGAGATCGCCAAGTCGCTGGGCCTGTCGCGTAACACCGTGCGGCGAATTCTGGACGAACCGGACGACATCCCGACCGACGGACCACCGTGCCCGGAAGAGACGCTGGCCAGGCTGAAGGCCGCGTTCGAGCGGGCCCGCGGCAATGTCGTGCGGGTCAGGGAATTGCTTGCCGAGGACGATATCGACGTGGCCTACAGCACCCTGACCCGGTGGGTTCGCGAGGCCGGCTTGCGCGCTCCGCCGCGGCGCGCCGGCGAATATGACTTCGTCCCCGGCCAGGAGATGCAGCACGACACCTCGCCGCACCGCATCGTCATGGGCGAAAAGACCGTCACCGCCCAGTGCGCCGGGTTGGTGCTGGCCTATTCCCGCCGGCTGTTCTTCCAATACTATCCACGCTTCACCCGCCTCGAGGCGAAGGCGTTCCTGCTCGACGCGGTGCGCTTCATGGGCGGCAGCTGCCCGGTCTGCGTGATCGACAATACCAGCGTCATCCTCGCCGCCGGTTCCGGCGCCGACGCCGTCATCGCGCCGGAGATGCTGGCCTTCGCCCGCACCCTGGGCTTTCGATTCAAGGCCCATCGCGTCGGGCATCCCGATAGAAAAGCCAGAATCGAGCGCCCGTTTTACTACATCGAATCCAACTTCCTGGCAGGGCGCACCTTCGACGATTACGCCGATCTGAACTGCCAAGCCGTCGACTGGTGCCGCCAAGTCGCCAACGCCAAGCCGAAGCGGACCCTCGGCATGTCGCCGGAAGCGGCGTATCAGATCGAGAAACCGCACCTGCAGCCGCTGCCCGAGGCGCTGCCGCCGGTCTACGAACTGCTGGAGCGCGTCGTCGACATGCACGGCTATGTGTCGGTCGATAGCAATCGCTATTCCGTGCCCGAGCGCTTCGTCGGCCAGGCGGTCGCCGTCTACAAGTTCCCCGCCGAGATCCGGATCGGCAAGCGGGACGTGACGATCGCGGTGCATCCGCGGCTGATCGGTCAGCGCGACGCAAGGAGCACGCTGCCGGGCCATCACACCATTCCGGAGCGCCGGAACCGCGGCACGGCCAAGGAAGAAGGCCTGCTGACCGGCCACCACCCGAGTCTCGACCGCTACGCCGCGGCACTGAAATCGCGCGCCCACGGCTGGGGCCGGCGGGCGCTTCGCCGGCTGCTGGAACTGAAACGGACCTACCCGGCCGGGCCGTTCATTGCCGCCGTCGAACAGGCGCTCCATTACGGCATGTTCGATCTCGGCCGTCTGGAATCGCTCATTCTGAAGCAGGTGGCCGGCGACTTCTTCGCCCTCGATATCGGCGGTGACGACGATGCGTGACCGGATCCGCACATTGCTCGCCGACCTGCGCCTGCACGGCATGGCCGGCGCCCTCGATGCCGAACTCGACCAGGCCGAGCGCGAGGCCATGTCCGGTTCGGAACTGCTCTATCGGCTGCTCGGCCATCAAGCCGCCTTCCGCCGCGAACGCCGCCTTGCCTACCGCCTCCGGGAAGCCCGTCTGCCCTGGCGCTGGACAATCGACAGCTTCCCCTTCGACCGCCAGCCCGGCGTCAGCAAGGCGCAGATCAAGAGCCTCGCCGGGCTCGACTTCCTGCGCCGCGCCGAGAACATCCTGCTGATCGGCAAACCCGGCACGGGAAAGACGGGAATAGCTCTGGGCCTGCTGCGCGAGGCTTGCTTGAACGGCCATCGCGGTCGCTTCTACAATGCCCAGGAGTTGCTCGACGAACTCTATGCGTCGCTGGCCGACCATACGTCGCAAAGGCTGCTCACCCAACTCGCCAGATTACAGCCTATGATCGTTGACGAATTGGGCTACCTGACGCTCAAACCGGAACAGGTCAACGCCTTCTTCCGGCTCATGGACATGCGCTACAACCGCGTCTCGACGATCATCACCTCCAATCTCGATCCAGAGGAATGGTACGACCTCTTCCAGAAAAAGCCCCTGGTCGACGCGCTGCGTGACCGCCTGGAGCATCACTGCATCAAGATCCACATCGACGGCCCGACGCTGCGCAGTGACCCGGAGTCAGTGCCCCCTGCTTCTGCCAGGGCAGGCTCGCCGCCCGCGGTCACCGCCCCGGAGCGTCCGGCACGCCGCGCCGCCGCCAGCCGACCGCCCTCCACAGCCGAATAGCGGCCTGATCATCCCCAATAAAAACGGCGTCCCCGGCAGGGTCGGATGGCGCTACGGGCTACGCCCTTCGCGCCATCCGACCCTGCCGGGCAACCATCGCGGCCACGTTCATTGTGCTGAACCTACCGCCATGCCGCACGATACCGCGCTCATACCCGCGCACTTGCTGGATCCATTCCTCTGAGCAATAGCGGATCCGTTTTGATGAGCGTCGAGGCAGCATCTCCGTCACTATAAATCTGAACAAAGCTGACCCGCGAACCTTGCCACGACCCAGCACCAACGAGCCGGTAATCCCCTCAATTAACTGATCGTTAAGAGATCTTCCCTAGCATCGCGGTATATCGGAGCTATGGCAGGTTCCGGTCCGTCGCTACCGGAACACCCTGCTGTTTTATGGATCGAGCGGCCGGGAGTTTCGCCGATGTCTCTCTTTCCTCAACCAATCCAGAGCAAGTCTGGTGCGACCTTTTATGCCCTTCCGGCTGCGTGGCAAGCCCCGCCCAAGCCGCCATTGCAGACTCTTCCGCGTTCAGATCGCCTCCCCTGGCCCGTCGCCGCTCCCATCATCGCGCTGTTATCCCTTAGTCTGTGGCTCGCAATTGGAGAGTTGGCCATTCGGATGATCGCGTGAACCGGCCCCCTCCCCCTGATCGCGCGGGCACGAGGCGAGGGCGTCAGCAGCCCTTCTCTACAAGATTTCTCACCCAACGCCACGCGTCTTTAACGATCCGAATTAGATCGTAGTACTGCGGCTTCCGGCCGACAACAACGCTGGAGTAAGGGAGTTGCCTGTCATGAGGCTGCAAGGATTCCGGGGTCGCCTGTCCGCTACGACAATCGGGAAATCGACGTCGCCCACCCGCTTCACAGCCCCTACCACCTCTCGTAGCCTGTATCGCCAGCGTAGCCGCAATTGACAACCTGCGACTTTCCGCCAGCAGCTAAATAGGCGACCCGAGGAACCCAGGTAAGTGCGAGCCAGATCCTCGGGGTGGAGATAGTCTCGACTGAATGTCCCATCGGGGTTGGGTAATCCGTGCCGGATCTTTGGAGCTAGCCGCGGAGGCTCAGAGCCCCTCGGTAGGCTACTTTGATCAAATCGGTAGTATTATACGTTGGCTGACCGATTCGGGCCTCCGGATCGGCTCCTGCCATATTCATGCCGCGCGAAACCACCTAACTCGACTCGCCCCTCCGGGAAGGCACGGGGGCAGGAGGCACGCTAAGAAACCGCGATCCTTTTTGTCAGAAAGCCACATTCACGAGTGAGTGAGCAAAACATCGTGGTGCCGGCAAACACCAGCATTCTCGCGGGATAGCCAAGCCAGCAGTTTGCTAAGACCGGCGTCGAGATCAACCGGCTCCTGAAGCCTGAGACGGGTCCGGCTCAAAGCTGAAGATCCCACGGAATTTCTGATATCCCCTAAGCGCCGCTCCCCGAAAGCAATACGCGGCTTCCGTCCGGTAATTCGGGCGATTCGCTCCGCGAGTTCACAGACCGAAATCGCCTTTCCCGAACACACGTTGAGAACCTCCGGAGAAGCCGGACGTAGCGACATAGATGACAGCAGAGCACGCACGACATCGGCCACATAAATGAAGTCCCGCGTCTGCTCTCCGTCACCAAATATTGTGATCGGTTCTTCGCGGCTGATCTTCTCGGCAAAAATAGAGATGACACCCGAGTAGGGTGAGCCTGGGTCCTGCCGAGGCCCATAAACGTTGAAGAAACGCAGTCCAACGGTGGGAATGCCGTGTACGGTCGTGGCCACAAAGGCATGCAGCTCGCATCCATATTTGTCCGCGCCATAGGCGGAAAGCGGACGTTTTTCCGACGTCTCTTCGAGCGGGAGAGAGCCGGGCTCCCCATAAACGGCCGCAGACGAGGCATAGACGACGGGAACCGGCTTCGGCAGATCCCGTACCGCCTCGAATATCGTGACGGCGCCTCCTACATTGACTTGGTGTGTGTAAAGCCATTCATGGATCCCGCGCGCGACCGACGCGACCGCCGCGAGTTGAAAACATCCTTCGATACCTTCTACTGCACGGCGAACCAAGGCCGAATCCGTGACGCTGCCATGGACGAGTTCCGCGCCCCGAGCGAGGTTTTCGTGCTTGCCCGTGGAAAGATCATCCAGGACACGCACTTCGTCCCCGCGAGCTACCAGCGCGTCACAAAGATGCGAGCCAATAAACCCACATCCGCCTGTCACGAGGTATTTGGCCATTCCGTTTTCCTTCCACGCTAGGCGTCCCACAAGGACGCCACAGAACCAGTAAGAGTGCCGTATCTAGATGCGCGGTTCTCCGCAGTCGTTAACTGCATCGCCTTAGAGCGCGATACCAACGAATGCCCGGCTGCCGACAACTCTCAATCTTACTCAAAAAGTGATGAACGGAACGTTGTCGGGGTGTGTCTTCGCGAGAGCTGCCCTGGAGACCGCAACCTGCTAGCCAAGTGGCCTCTCAATATTTGAGCCTCTTTTGAAAAACGAGTGGGTAGGTGTTCGGTCCGGAGGGGGCGGTCAAGGGCGCGCGCAGCCCGGCGAAGCGGATCCTTGACGGCGCCCGCAGGAGACGACAATTGAACGAGGCTGGATGCGGCACGGGGCCGCATTCGGCCTTGGAAGCAAAGGAGCGGGTGTGCAGAACCAGTTGTTTGAAGCGGCCCTTGGCATTGCGAAGCCATGGTACGTCGAGGGGATCAATTTCGATGCGGCTCAGAAGACGCTGACAATCAGGGTGAACTTTGTTGCCGGAACCAGGTTCCCGGCGCCGGGCGTCGATGGGCTGCACCCAGTTCACGACACGCGGATAGAGCGGCTGCGGCACCTGAACTTCTTCCAGCACGATTGCTTCTTGGAGGTGAGGACGCCGCGGGTCAAGCTGCCCGGTGGGCGGGTCCTCCAGGTTGAGCCCGAATGGGTCGGCAAGCTGTCCGGGTTTACGCTGCTGTTCGAGGCACTGGTTCTGGCGATGGCGCAGGAGATGACCTTTGCTGCTGTGGCCAGGCTGGCAGGCGAGTCTTGGCATCGGGTGCACGCGATCTGCTCGCGCTATGTCGACCTCGCCCTTGCCGAGGCGGATTTCTCGGCCGTGACCGCCGTGGCGATCGATGAGACATCCTCGCGCCGGGGCGATAATTACCTGACCATCGCGGCCGATGCCGCCGCCCGCAAGGTGGTCTTCGAGACCAAGGGCAAGGACGCCGAGACCATCGCGCGGTTCGCCGATGACCTGACGGCGCACAAGGGCGCGCCCGGGCAGGTGCGCTCGGTGAGCATCGACATGTCGCCGGCCTTCATCGAAGGCGTGACGGAACACCTGCCCAACGCCCGCATCAC
>JBJKQL010000094.1:0-12286 GCA_046705265.1 Ferrovibrionaceae bacterium | reverse complement strand
AAGGAAGAAATCGCCGATGCCGAAGAGGAGGACGGCGACGCTGAGCAGCACGCCGCCCCGCAGGACGTTACTGATGATGATCTCCGCCTTGCGGACAACGTTGTCGTCGATACCGGCGGAAACGGCGCTGCCGTTAAACGTTCGGGTTGTCATTATCTTACTCTGTTCTCATAAAAAGATACGTCCTCTCGAGTTCGCATGACCTCCCGGCCAAGCCGCTTAAAACGGGGGCCGCTGTGCGATCCAAGAGCATTCGATGCGCTTAGATGGGAGCCAGGATACGCCGCGGATGGGTCGTTCAAGCATCGGTTTTCTCCTAGGCATGCATGTCCGTTCGTAGCGGTGCCGCAAGAGCGATCAGGAGCGATAGGAAGGCACTGACGAACATGACAGCTGCGGTTAATAACCAAGCCGAGAGCGAAAAAGGCCGACGGTGCATGATGGCCCATCGCTGTCACCGGCCGTAATAGATGATCGAAACGTGGGTTGCCTCGGCAAAGAAGAGCCAGCGCTCGACGAAGAGCCCAACCAGAGCGGAGAAAGTGGCTGCCATGGTGGCGATAGCAGGCAAAATTCCGCAGGCGGCGAGCAGGGCGAATAGGGCGGGCATCAGGAAGGCGAGGCCGGCCGCGATGCGGCGAAGCTTCACCGCATGCTTGCGTGCGATCTGGTAGCCCATCTCCCGCAGCACGTAGTTCTCGGTGAAGTGAGGGTGGTCTAGCGGGCGCACCGTGCCGAAAGCGGAAAGCCCGGTCGCGGAAGCGAGCGAAACTTCTGGGTTTTGTGTGTCGATGAAGTGCCAGTACGCGATTTTCGCACTGCAGGCCGCGAGAGCCGTGATCAAGGCGGTGACCGCAAGCCCCTTGGCCGCCCCGAACCAGATCGCCCAGAGTGTGGCGAGAAGCACGGCACCGGAGAATGCCGCATAGATCAGATGGTCGAGCGGCGTATGCGGGTTGTGCCATTGGCGGATTGGTTTGAGGCTGGCGTAGATCATCGCGGTGCAGAAGATCGTAACGAGCCCGAGCGCCGCTGCGAGCAGCCCAGCGATGCGGGTCGCCATTGCATCGGCGCCGAATAGCCACCAGAGGCCGGCGAAGCCGACCGCCGGCGGAAAGGTTGCGAGCGCCGCCACGCCCTCGCGCGACAGCCAGGACGAACGCCACTGGCTAAAAGCGCGCCAGGCGCGTTCCGGATGGCCGAGGTGCAGCATTGAGGCCACGAGGCCGCCACTGGAAAAACCAAGTCCAATCATGATCGCGACCGGCAGGAAATAGCGCGCATGCGGCAGGAGGCCGAGACCGGCAAGGGCGCCGAGCCAAGCGATCAACCCATAGCCGAACCCGGTCAACGTGGTGAGGAGGAGAACGGAGCTTGCCGGGGTCACCGTGAGAGCACCTTGTCGAGCATGCGGAGCAGCGCGTGGCCTGCGCCGGTCTCCGGCCGTTCGAGCGGCTTGCTTGAGATTGTCGTCTTGCGTGGTGGCAGATAGCGGTTGACCGGTGCATAGCCGAGTTCGGGCATCGGCGCGACGCCGCCCCGTTCGGTGACGAGTCTGGAGACGTTGCTGTCGGGATCGTTGAAGTCCCCGAAATGCCGGGCGCGTGATGGGCAGGAGGCGACACAGGCGGGTTCGCGCTCGGCCTCGGGCAGCGTTTGGTTATAGATACGGTCGATGCAGAGGGTGCATTTTTTCATCACGCCCTGATCTTCATCGAACTCGCGTGCGCCATAGGGGCAGGCCCAGGAACAGAGCTTGCAGCCGATGCAGATGTCGGTGTCGACGAGAACGATCCCATCCTCGGCGCGCTTGTACGATGCGCCGGTCGGACAGACGGTTACGCATTGCGGCTGCTCGCAGTGCAGGCAGGAGCGGGGGAAGTTGACGGTCTTGCTGGTGCTACCGCAGCCGGCCTCATAGGAGTGGATGCGATTGAACCACACGCCGTCTGGTTTCTTTCCGTAGGGATCGAGGTCGGGCAGTGGTGCGTAGTGACCCCCCGTGTTCCATTCCTTGCAGTTTACCGCGCAGGCGTGGCATCCGACGCAGGTGTCGAGATCAATGACGAGGCCGAGTTTCTTTGCGCCCGGGAGGGGCTCAGGAATACGGGTCATCGCGGCATCTTTCCGACCTTGGCGCCGAAGCGCAGGATGTTGGGATGGTGGGGCTCGAAAGGCGGCTTGATGGCGGCTGGGCGCGGCGCGACTTCGTCAGAAGCGTCAGGTTCGCAGCGCGCGACGCTCACGGTAAGGTCGAACCAGGCGGCCTGGCCGGTGACGGGATCGCTGTTCGAGAGGCGCCGGCCTTCGCCGTCCTCCGGCAGGTATTCCGAGATTACGTGATTGAGCAGGAATCCCGTGCGGGATTCAGGTGCATCTTTGTCAAGTGTCCAGGCACCCGAACGCTTGCCGATCGCGTTCCACGTCCAGACCGTGTCCTTATTGACATTCTCCATCAACCGCACGCGGCATTTGACCGAGCCCTTGCGGCTCTCGACGCGAACCCAGTCTTCATCCGCGATTCCATAGGCGATGGCGCTAGAGCGGTTCATGTAGAGGCGATTCTCGGAAAGGATCTGGCGCAGCCAAGCATTCTGCGAGCCCCAGGAGTGGTACATTGCCATTGGTCGCTGGGTGATCGCGTGCAGCGGGTAGAGGTTGCGGTCGACTAGCGTCTCTTCGATCGGCGTGTACCAGATCGGCAGTGGGTCCATGTAGCGCGCGACACGCTGACGCAGCCGCTGAGGCGGCCGTACCGCGCCATGGCCCTCGGCCGCGAGGCGGAATTTTTGCAGTGTCTCGCTGTAGAGATGGAGCGTAATCTTGGACGCGTCGTCGATCAGCCCCATCGCCTTTGCGCCCTCAAGATAGGCGCGGTTTGAGTGTTTGTAGTAGAGCTGCTCGGCCGGCAGATGGTGGCGCCAGAAGCTGTGATTCTCGATATAGCGTTGTAGTTGATCGGGGTTCGGCGCGCCGCGGCCGATCGCGGTGCCGTCCTCACCGCGAAACCCTGCGAGCGGGCCGATACCCGGCTTGCGCTCGTGACGCACCATGTAGTCGGCATAGGAGCTGTAGAGTGGCCGTCCGGCGGCATCGATGAAATGCGGCAAGCCAAGCCGGCCAGCGAGCTCGATCAGCACGTCCTGGAAGGGACGGACATCGCGGTCGGGCATCAGCACCGGGACGCGGATCGCATCCGCAGGCCCGTGCGCCGAGCCGATCGGGCGGTCGAGCAGCGAGATGCAATCATAACGTTCGAGATAGGTTGTGTCGGGCAGGACGAGATCGGCGTAAGGCACGGTCTCGGAGAAGAAGGCATCGGCCAGGATCACGAACGGGATACGGTAGCTGCCGTCCTGGTTGCGGTCGGTCAGCAGGTGCATTGCATCGCCCGGGTTCATCGCCGAGTTCCACGCGACATTCGCCATGTAGATCAGCAGCGTGTCGATCTTCTGGCGCGTCTGAGCATGCGCTTCGCCGACCGCGAGATGCATCAGACCGTGCACCGCGATTGGCGCCTCCCAGGAATAGGCGCGGTCGATGCGGAGTGGCTCGCCGGCCTCGTCGACGAGCAAATCCTCGGGGCCTTTGGGGAAGCCGAGCGGCGCGCCGGAGAGCGAACCGTCGGCGTTGCGTAACCTGCCGCCGGGTGCAGGACCGCCAGGAATCGGCTTCGGGTAAGGTGATTTGTAGCGCCAGGAGCCGGGCGTATCCACCGCTCCAATCAGCATCTGCAATACATGGATCGCGCGGCAGGTGTGGAACCCGTTGGAATGTGCGGAGACGCCGCGCATCGCGTGGATAGCGACGGGACGGCCGACCATTGTCGCGTGGCGGCGACCGTTGGTATCAGTCCAGGGCTGTTCCAGCACGACCGGCTGGTTGAAGGCGACCTCGGCGATTTCGGCGGCGATCCGGCGGATCGATTCGGCCGGCACGCCGCAGCGTTCGGCGACAGTCTCGGGCGCGTAATCGGAAGCGAGGTACCGTTCCGCCATCAACGCGAAGGCCGGCCGCGCCGCCCGCCCATCGTCAAGCATGTAGCGACCGAGCAGATCTGGATCGATGTCGATTGTCTCGGCAGGGACGAGCCCTTCCGTCGCACGATCCCAGGCAAGCGCTCTGCCCGCCTGGTCGCGCGCAAAGAGGCCGTGATCGGCTGCCCCCGGTGCCTCGATGACGAGGTAGTGGGCATTGGTATGGCGGACCAGAAATTCTGCATCAATCTGGCCGCTTTCGAGCAGGCAGTGGATCAGTGCCAAAATGAGCAGTCCATCGGTGCCCGGCGTGATGCCGACGAACTCGTCGGCGATCGCGGCGTAGCCGGTGCGAACTGGGTTAACCGCGATGATTTTGGCGCCGCGTTCTTTGAGCTTACCGAGGCCAAGCTTGATCGGATTGGAATCGTGGTCCTCGGCAATGCCGATCATCAGGAATAGCTTGGCGTGATCCCAATCGGGCTCCCCAAACTCCCAGAAGGCGCCACCCACCGAATAGAGGCCGGCGGCCGCCATGTTCACCGTGCAAAACCCGCCATGGGCGGCGAAGTTCCGGGTGCCGAACATTTGCGCGAAATAGCCGGTGAGCGACTGGGACTGATCACGGCCAGTGAAGAAGGCGAGACCATTGGGATCGGTCGCGCGAATATGAGCAAAGCGTTCGGTCGCGATCGAAAGCGCTTCCTCCCATTCAATCTCGACGAACTTGCCCTCCCCGCGCGGCCCGATGCGCTTGAGCGGCTTGCGCAACCGGGCAGGCGACAGAACGTTCATGATGCCGGCAGATCCCTTGCCGCAGAGCACGCCGCGGTTGACCGGATGGTCTCGGTTGCCCTCGATATAGCGGAGCTTGCCGTCCTTCAGATGGACCTTGATGCCGCATCGGCAGGCGCACATGTAGCAGGTCGTATAGGCGACTTGATTGCCGACGGCCTGCGAATATTCGATTTTCTCTCGTGGCATCGGGGCCCCATGTTTAGTGGCCCCATAGAGGTGGATTCAATTCATCTGATCCAGTCGGAAATTTTTGTGAGTTTGACATCTTCCATTGATGAATTGAAAATCGCGATTGTAGAGAGGCGGCATCTCCTGATGGCTCTTGCACGAATTGTCGTTTCCTTAGCCGAAATCCCGCGCGACACAGGGTGACCGCTTAGCACCGCGACGGTTCGGAACCGGTTCGGAACCTATTAGTCTTTGCAAGTTCGGACGCATGGGATCAACGGCATCACGTCCGCCGGTGTTTCCATGACGTAATTTTGTATCGATGCAAGGAGATGGGACTCAAGATATGCCGGCCGCACGGGCCCCTCTGTGCAAGAAAGTTCCATATCAGCGAGGCTTAGCTTTGATTGATGGCGTTCCGACGCTTACACTAAGCTTATACACCTCGGGCAGCAGATGGTGGATCGTCTGCTCAATGGGTTTTCCCTCGCGGTCGTATGAGATCCGCTCGAGGACCATCAAGGGCGTGCTGCCTGAAATTTGCAACGTGCGGGCCAGCTTGGCGCTTGGCAACTCGCTGCTGACGTAAAAATCCGCCCGGATGGGCGCTACTTTCAATTTGTCGCGAAGAATCTGATAGATGCCGATGGACGCGGCGTCTGCGCGGCGCACTCTCTTGCCGAGGCGCTTAGGGAGTGCAATTCGCAGAAGGGCGTGCGGGACACCGGCCGAATGATAAAGACGTTCATAAATCAACGCAGGGCGGGACTGGTCATCACCAAATACCGTAGCCAAGCCCTTTTCCTCCGCCATCGCAAAGGCAAGAAGCTTGACCTTGATGGTCTCTTCCGGCGGAAAAGCATCTAAAAACGGACCGAACCGGTCGATTGCATAGATGATGCGGGGTCGCCGCGGCGCAACAAATGTGCCTTTGCCTTGCCGTCGAATGAGGATGCCTTGGTCAACCAGCGTTTGGGTGGCCCGGCGAACCGTTACTCGGCTCAGATTATAGAGACGCCCGATCTCTTCCTCGGTCGGGACCTGATCGCCAACTGCATACGCCGAGACGAATTCAGCGCGCAGACGGTCGCTGAGTTGCTCGTGCAAGGCGCGGGGACTCGCACGCCGGAGAGGTGGCAGGATGGGGGTGTGCGGTTCTGAGTCGTCGTCCATTCTTGGTTTCCGAGAGGGTGTTTACATATGGGAAGACATATCATAACGTCTTAGAAATAGAAATCAGGCGACATGACCTGACGGGCCGGGGAGAGAAGGGTGAGGAAACGCCGCCACCCATCAACACAAACAGGTTCGGCGCAACCGCGCGCGGCGCGCCGCCTGCCCTTCCAGGTCAAGGCGAGCGTCGTCCCAGTTGCCATTCTCTCTCACTCTCGCGCAGCCGACGCGGACAGAGGCGTGTTTCACGTTCAGACGCGCGAACGGAATCGATTCCGCCCCGCTGGCAGGCGGAAAGTTGTTGACCCCGTTCTAATGGTCATCAAATCCGAAAAATACGGTCCGATTTCTGCGCATGACTGTGCGGTGCGATCCAGTGCAGGAGAAAAAGTTAGCGATGCGACTGAATGAAGAAGAAACGGCGATGCTAGGCGGCGCCTTCGGCGAGCCGCGGCAGTGGGCGATAGAGCACCAAATCCGCGTTGGCCGCTACCTCGGTGCCGTAGATTTTGTGCCGGTAAGCCAAGCCCACATCATGGGAGACACCGAATCGCTTGGAATGGCGGGGATCGAATGGATAGAACGCATGTCTGCCGGGCAACCGGAAGAACGCCGCCGCGTTCGGATTCCCACGATTACCGATCCTCGCGGAACGGATTTCTGTGCCGCCAATCGGATAAAGCAGACGCCGTGGATCGTCGACCTGGAACGCCGGGCCACCGTGGCGTTCGAGGCGCTAGGCGTTCTGATGACCAATACCTGCATCAACTATCAGACCATCATGCCGCCGGTTCTCGGTGACCATGTTGCGTATGGCGATACCGGCGTTGTGATCTATAGCAATAGCGTACTCGGGGCGCGTTCAAATTTTGAGGGTGGGCCATCGGCATTGAGCGCCGGCTTGACCGGACGGACGCCGCGCTATGGCTATCATTTGGATGAAAAGCGCCGCGCTACTCTTCAGATCGCCGTGCGGTGGACGCCGCGCGAGCTGAACGAGTGGGGGGCCTTAGGTGCGCTGGTTGGCCGTCTGTGTGAGAGCTATTGGCAGGTACCTCTTCTCACCGGGTTAAACCGTATCCCTTCGTCCGATGAAATGAAACATTTTGGGGCGGCACTAGCGAGCTACGGTTCGGTTGCGCTGTTTCACATGGCGGAAATCACACCGGAAGCCAAGCGAGAACAGGACGTCCGAGCGCTGGAGGGTTCTCCCGCTTTCGACATAACTGAGCAAGATATTTGGATCTTTCACGACACGTACCGAAAGAGCCTCGACGGTGCCGACGTGGTTGTGTTCTCGGCGCCCCAATTAAGCCTGATCGAGATGCGCGCGTTGGCTGATCGTCTAACAGGGCGGCAAGTCAAAATCCCCCTTCTTGCGGTAACAAGCCCTCAGATTAAGCCGGATGCCGACCGCATGGGTATCACGGAGGCTATTGAAACGGCGGGTGGGTTGGTCTTGTCGGGGATGTGCTTCTACCAAAGCTATGCACGGATAATCGGCGAAGCGAATGGCTGGAAACGCCTTGTCACCAATTCCGCGAAACTCGTCAATATTATTAGCGGCTACGGCTACCAGCCGGCGCTTCTTTCCATGGATGAATGCATCGCTGTAGCTTGCACGGGGCGAATCCCATGACAGCGGAGAAGGTCTATTACGCCGCAGCAGGCATGGGACAGTTGGTGCGTGGACGCGCGTTGGTCGCGAAGGACGGATTTTCGGCTCGCTACGATCTTGACCGGATCAAAGGTGTGTTCTCGCGCCCGGATCACAAACTCTTCGGTCAAAGCTACGTTGGACGCGTATTGGTATTGGACGCGGCCAAGGGGGGCGTCGCCACCGCGTGGATGTTGCATGAAATGGCAAGCCGCGGCATGGCGCCCGCGGCGTTGGTGCTGAACGTCGTCAACCCCATCATGGTTCAAGGGGCCGCACTGGCCGACTTCAACATGATCTCGGGATTTGATGTCGATATAACCTCGGTCATTCCAAATGGTGCTTGGGTCGAAATTGAGCCGGATGCAGAGAGTCCGGCCCTTCGAATCTTGAAGGCGGAAAGCTGAAAGAGACTGGCTGCCGAAATAGAGTCGCCGCGAATATGACAGCGGCAGCGAGACAAAATTCCAAATAGACATCGGGCGCAATTTTTGGCCCACGGACAGTGGGAATTGCGAACAGACAGGGAGGATTGAGACATGCTGCGTAGAATCATCAACACGCCCCGGTTCGGGTGGTTAGGGTGCTTGGTTGGTTTGCTTGTCCCGCTTGCCCTAGTCGGGGCATCTTTACCAGCTTGGGCAGGCCCGGCCGAATACACGTTGCGATTGGCGACTTGGGGGGCCCCAACAGCGCCGCAGGTCACGGCTTTTGTGCCGCTGTTCACCAAGCTCGTTGAAAAGGGAAGCCATGGCAAGATCGAGGTGCAGTCGTTTCCTGCGGGCTCTCTCGTCAAGGAACAAGTTGTTCCCTCGGCGATACAGAACGATGTCGCCGATATCTCGTTGACGCTAATGGGCACCTGGATATCGACAACGCCGCTGGTTGGCATCGTCGATACGCCTTTCTTCGCTCCGTCGTCGGCGAAGTACGAGGATGTTATTGGACCGGGAACGACCCTATTCAAGGCGCTAAACGAGGCGATGCACAAACGTGGGGTCAAGCTGCTTGTCGCTCTCGATAACGGATCGCCGATCGTGGTGTCGAATACCCCGTTGACATCGCCATCCGCTTTCCGTGGAAAGACTGTTCGGGTCTACGACAAGCCAACCGGCGAGATCATAAGGACGCTTGGCGGGGCCCCATCGACGATTACCGTGAGCGACGTCTACCCGGCGCTTCAACGGGGTACCGTGATGGCGGCCTTGGGCGGCCTTGAAGGTGCTATCGGGCTAAAGGAGTACGAAGTTTCGAAATATCTCCTGGATCCTAACGGTCTCTTTGGCCTTCTCATCAATGGCTACGTCATGAACCTGCGCAGTTTTGAGCACCTTCCGAAGGATCTACAGAAAGTTGTCACCGAAGCGGCGAACGAAGCAGGCCGAAAGACCAATGAGGCCATGATCCATGCTTTTCAGATTCAGCTCAAGGAAATGGAAAGTCATGGCATGAAAGTCACGGTTCTCAAGCCTGGAACCGAGGCATACAAGGCTTTCCAGAAAGGCCTTGCGCCCTTGGCGAAGCAGGATGAAAGCCGGTTTCCTCCGGATATCGTGAATGCGGTGCTAAAAGCGGAGCGGTGATATCGCCTTGAAGGCAAGTTCCGCGAGAGAAAGAACGCTTGCGGCGCGGATTGCAGGCGTTCTTTCCGGCGTGAGCCGCTTGGTCTGCTATGGAGGAGCGGCTCTCGCGTTCCTTCTTCCCTTCCCGATTCTATACGAAGTGATCATGGACAGCCTGCGGCTTCCTCCGGACTGGGTCTTTGAGACCTCGGGCTACGCCATGATTATGCTGGGCTTTCTCGCGAGCGGTTACGGGCTTCAGACGGGTCATCAGTTTCGCGTAACCATACTTCTCGAAAGATTCCCAAGGGCGGCAAATTTACTCAATCGGCTGGCAGGCTTATCAGAAGCCGCGTTTGGTATCGTCTTGATGGTTGCCGGTTGGAACCAGGCATATGCCTCATACGCGGAGAACATCAGGTCCGACACGTTGTTGAGCGTACCGCAGTTTTGGCCGGAACTTGCACTGCCGATGGGCGGCCTCGTTATCGCGCTTCAGGGGCTTGCCATCCTAATTCATCCAGAGGCCGTGAAGTTGGCGCAGCACGAATGAGTGGGCTTTTAACTGGCACTGACGCCGCACTCATCGTTGCGTTGATGTTTGTGCTGATGGGGCTTGGCATTCCGATCTTCATATCGATCGGAATTGCCGCCCTTACAGGCCTTTCACTTTTCTTCGGTGTCCATCAGGCGTTCGTCGACTTTTCCTCCTTCTTGTGGCAGGGGCTGAACATATTTGAATTGGTGGCAATTCCCTTATTTGTGTTTGTTGGGATGCTTATCAAGGTCGGACTTTTCGCCGACGACCTGTTCGATTTCGCCAGGGTATGGTTTGGCTCTCTGAACAATGGTTTAGGGGTTGGCGTGGTCATGGCCTGCGCCATCTTCGCCGGGATCTGCGGGTCGAGCCCGGTGACGGCGGTTACTGTGGGCCTCGTGGCTCTGCCTGCCCTGCAAAGGGACGGCTATTCAGATCGCGTGCGAGGGGCACTGATCGCTGGCGGCGGGACGTTGGGAATCCTTATGCCGTCCAGCATTCCTTTGATCATTTATGGGGTCATCACTCAGACCTCAATCGGAAAGCTATTCATAGGCACCATCATTCCTGGCCTCCTTTTGGCATCATTGTTTGCGATATACGTCGTCTTCTTCGTGAAACCACCGATCAAAGGCACCAAGACAAGTTGGGAGGAACGTTGGATCGCGTGTCGGCGCGGAGCGCCCGTTGTTTTATTGCCTGTGTTTATCATCGTGTCGATTTATTTGGGGATTATTACGCCGACCGAAACCGGCGCCGTTGCCGCCGTCTACATCATGATGCTGGGGCTCATTCAAAGGCGCTTCACGGTGAAAGGCATTTTTTCCGCCGCCCTCACGGCCGCCCTTACGTCATCGATGTTACTGATGATCTTCGGGCTAGGTAGCGTTTTTGCCCGCTATTCAGCGATCCTGCAGTTCCCCCAAGAACTCGCATCGGCCGTGAGCCATATTCCAGGCGGGCCTCTTCTCGTGTTTACGGGAATGGTGTTGGCTTATCTCGCCATGGGGACGTTTCTGGAATCAGGAGCAATGACGATCCTGACGATCCCGATTTTCTTCCCGATCGCGCTCGCCATTGGCCTTCATCCGGTGCAGTTCGGCATCATGGCCGCGGTAAACCAGGAAATCGCACAAATTCATCCACCGGTGGGATTGAACCTTGTCACCGTGTCGTCGATTTCCGGCATTCCGTTGCCGAAGATGATGTTGAGCATCGTACCTTATATAGTCATTGAGGTGATTTTACTCTATGTCTTGTACTTTTTCCCAGCCCTAACATTATTTTTGCCGGCCCATATGATGGTTAGGTGAAGGCTCGTCGTCATCAGGAATGCCCCACGATGAACACGGGGACTTTCGAGTGATTATTCGTGATCGTCGTGAATTTTCTTCAATCAGACGTTGACTTTTGACCGCGCTGTGGACTGCCAACGTGAGAACGCCTTCGCTTTTTTTGTGCTTGGGCCATGAGCGGCCAAGTGGTCATTATGATGATGGCTGGTCTGTCGTTCCCGGGAGCGTGGTGTGCAAAATGGGATGACGGAAAGTTCGCTTCATTGTGCGAGCGTCATCGAGGGGAGAATCAATGAGTGAGCGCCGGGTAATCGCTAGCGGGGGGTGCCAATGCGGGGCCGTGCGCTACGCCCTTCACGCCACCCCCGAAGGCAGTATATGTCATTGCCGAATATGCCAGAAGGCAACGAGCGGGCTCTTCGCGGCGCTCGCCAAGATCGACGAGGCAGACTTGACCTGGACCCGCGGCCGGCCTGCGGCCTTCCGTAGCTCGTCTGCCGCTTGCCGAGATTTCTGCGCGGCGTGCCGTACGCCGCTGACATTCCGATACTTGGAGACGGCACATATGGAGGTAACGATCGGCAGCCTCGACGATCCGGAGACCGTGGCGCCCAAGCTGAACTTTGGGGTCGAGAGTCGCTTGTCCTGGATTGCCGATTTGCTGCCCGGCCGCCTGACGGACAAGCGCACATCGGAGGTCAGAACGAAGATCTCGAACCCGTGCAACCGGCAACATCCCGACCACGACACACCGCATTTTCCTGACAGCTACCGCCGATAGCATCTTGAGACATCAGCTGGCGCGTGATTTGGCACCACGAAATCCGTTCCTCCCGGGTGGTATGGCGCCCCCTCATGCCAGGTATGCGGCGGCACAACCCTGGCACACGCGCGTCCCGCGATAACCGCACAATGTGGTTGCTTTGGTTGCCTTCCACATTCGGGTCTTTTTTCGGCTCCGATTCAAATGTGATGACGGCTGGGGGCCGTTCTGTTGGCGGCGGCGTAAAAGCGCGTCTATTCGGCGGCGAGATTCTGTTAAAAGGGGGCGGCGTTTTGAAGGGGAACGAAGAACCTCTGGTCGACGTAGGGTGCCGGTCGCAACGGCCAGACGTCGA
>JBJKQL010000093.1:0-8892 GCA_046705265.1 Ferrovibrionaceae bacterium | reverse complement strand
TGCACCTGCTCAACCGCCCGAATCCTGATCGCTTCCAGCGTCTTGTGATCCAGCTTGCGCGCGTCTTGCCTCGCCATCCAATCACTATACACTAATTCAAACACAATGTGAAGATACTTATGAACTTATTAGTAACTGAGTCCCTGATCTTGAATACAGCAATGGTTTCTGTTGGTTAGAGATAAAAATGCGTGGCGTCGATTTGAACTGGATGAGCCACTTTTCGGGACTTTCCCGAGGAGGTGGCCATGCATGTCGGAAAGACGCTTTTCGCCCAGTTGATGGATTTCCTTCCGTGGACGACGTTTGCCCGCATCGTTTCGGTCTATGGCGGCGACCATTGGACGCGGACGCGGTCCTGTTCCGAGCAGTTCCACGCCATGGCCTTCGCGCAGCTGACCTACCGCGAGAACCTGCGCGACATCGAGACCTGCTTGTCGGCGCAGGCCTCGAAGCTCTCCCATATGGGCTTCCGCCAACCGATCCGGCGCTCGACCCTGGCCGATGCGAACGAGAACCAGGACTGGCGTATCTACGCGGAACTGGCGCAACGATTGATCGCCCATGCCAGAAAACTCTATGTCAGAGAGGACCCGGGGCTGGAGTTGACCAACACGGTCTACACCCTGGACCCGACGGCCATCGATCTGTGCCTGTCGGTCTTTCCCTGGGCGCGCTTCCGCATGACCAAAGCAGCGGTGAAGATTCATACACTCTTGGATCCGCGAGGCAACATTCCGAGCTTCATCCCCGCTTCCGACGGCAAGCTATACGACGTCCATGCGCTCGATCTGCTCATTCCGGAAGCAGGTGCGATCTACGTCGTGGATCGCGGCTATGTCGATTTTTTTTGCCTTCATGTCTTGCACCAGGCTGGGGCGCTCTTGGTTACGCGCGCCAAATCCAACATTGATGCCCACCGTGTTTATTCGGCGCCGGCCAACTGCGCCAACGGCATCATCCACGACCAGACCATCGCCCTCGATGGCTTCTACAGCCGCCAGATTATCCCAAACACCTGCGCCGCGTTCGCTACCACGACATCGAGACCGCAAAGACGCTGTTGTTCCTCACCAACTTCTTCCCCGTTCCGCCTCTAACCATCACCGCCCTCTACAAACACCGCTGGCGGGTGGAGTTTTTTCAAATGGATCAAACAACATCTGCGCATCAAGCAATTCTATGGGACCTCGCAGAACGCGGTGAAGACGCAGATCTGGATTGCCGTGGCGGTCTACGTCCTGGTCGCCATCGTCAAGAAGCGCCTCCGCATCGAGGCCTCGCTCTACACTTTGCTGCAGACTCTCTCCGTTATGCTCTTCGAAAAAATCGATACAGAAAAGGCAGTTACCATCAGCGACCACAGAACCGATATTTTCCCTATTACCAACCAGTTGAACTTATCCGCGTTCTAGCCGGACACTAGGGGAACGAGTGACTTTTTTGGCTGGCCGATTCCATCTGGCCCAATGTTGATCTAATCTCCCGGCGATGCGGTCCCGGCCGGCCGGGTTCTCTTGAGCGCCAACAGCCATCGCCGCAATCCGGCGGCGCGACGAAGAGGTAACCATGAAGCAGATCGGCATTCGCGCCGTGTTCATGCGTGGCGGCACCAGCAAGGCGGTCATGTTCCGGACTGAAGACCTCCCAGCCGAGCGCGGTGCCTGGGCGCCTATCTTCCTGTCCGCCATCGGCAGCCCCGATCCCTATGGACGCCAACTTGACGGCATGGGAGGCGGAATTTCTTCACTCTCGAAGGTCTGCGTCATCGGACCTCCAAGCCGCCCCGACGCCGATGTGGACTACACTTTCGCGCAAATTTCGGTTAAGGACGCGTTGGTCGATTACAGCGGCAATTGCGGCAACATGTCGTCCGCGGTCGGGCCCTTCGCCGTCGATGAGGGTCTGGTTCCGGCCACAGGCAGCGAGGCCATGGTCCGCATCCACAACACCAATACCCGGAAGATCATCGTATCTCGTTTTCCGCTCGACGATGGCAAGGCGGCGGTCGACGGCGATTTCATCCTCCCGGGCGTCGGTGGCACAGGCGCGTCGATTCAACTCGAATTCATGATGCCGGGTGGTGCCGGCACGGGCAGGCTTCTGCCGACCGGGCATGTCGTCGACCGGCTGGACGTACCGGGAATCGGCGCGATCGAAGCCTCGCTCGTCGATGCAGCGAATCCCTGCGTCTTCGTCCCAGCCGCGACTTTGGAACAGAGCGGCATCGAGATGCCGGAGACAATCGACGCCAACCACACGCTCACCGACCGCCTCGAAGAAATTCGCCTTGCCGCCAGCGTCCGCATGGGCATCGCTGAATCGATTGAGCATGCGACGCGAATCCCGAGCATCCCAAAGGTCGGCATGGTAACACAGCCCGTTGCGGCGAAGACGCTTTCGGGCGAGAAGCTCGACCCCGATGCCATGGACGTTCTGGTGCGCATGATTTCAGTCGGACAGGCGCATCGCGCGGTGCCGCTCACCGCCGCGCTTTGCATCGCGACTGCGGCGCGCATTGCAGGCAGCACCGTGCACCGGGCGACGCGTGAGCCGGCGAAGCACGCAGATCAAATCCGAATCGCCCATCCCTCGGGACTGACGGTCGTCGGAGCCTCGGTTCGTCACGATGGCGAATGGATCGCCGAAAGCGCCAGCGTCTACCGAACTGCCCGACGTCTCATGGAAGGCACGCTCTATGTCCGCGCGGCCGCCTTATCCGATCGCCCATGACAGTACGAATACCCCCGACCTTAACGGCTGAGAGCGACGGCAACCGCGTATCCGAGCCAAACCGCAATCATGCACAGCGTCACCGAAAACAGAATGTTGCCGCCGGCGGTCAGCCATTCGCCGTTTCGCGCCAGATTCAATGTTTCCAGACTGAACGATGAGAAAGTGGTAAAGCCGCCGCAAACGCCGACGATGACGAAGGCGCGGGCATCGGTCGGCACCAGCCAGCTTCCCTCTGGCCCCGTCAGGGTTGCGAACAGCCCGATTACAAACGAGCCGCCGATATTCACCAGAATAGTGGCCCAGGGAAACGTGCGGCCGACCAGTTCTGGCAATATGGCGGAAAACCAGTAACGGCCAAGGCTCCCCAAGGCACCACCAAGCGCTACCCAAAGATACGACATCCCGGTCCCTTTCCTTCGGCGCTGACCGCCGGGCACAAAAAAAACCGCTACTTGGCGGGTTGTTTCGGGCACACTCCCGCCGCGAGCATACTGCGACAGGAGTCATCAGCCACGGCTGGCGGTTAATGGGCGACCCCATGCCCAATCGGTGCAAGAGTTATAGATGTGAAGCGCCGCCGCGGGCAAGCCGGTTTCTGACAATGCCAAGGCACGGCGTCACGAATACAGCGCGTCTTCTCCCTCGCCCGCCTCTGCCGCCTTATGCGGCAGGCGCAACCGGTACCCAACCGGCATCAAGCGGATGCCGAAACGATCCTCGATCGAACCCCAAATGCCGCGAGGCATGAAGAGCGCAAAGAAAATGGCGACCAACCCAAGGCCAACCAGATACCACACACCGATCTCGCCAAAAATATCCTGAACCAGGAAAAACAGGACTGCGCCAAAGATCGGCCCTTCGAAGGTGCCGAGGCCGCCAACGAGCGCCATGAAGATCATGTAGGCCGACCACTGCACGCCGAAATACGTGGCCGGTTGAAAGGTAATGGCCGTCGCGAGCCAGAGCGCGCCGGCGGCAGCGGCACCGAACGCGGCAAGAACGAAGATGATCACCTTCCCTTGAAGTACCCGAACACCGACGGCGGAAGCGGCCTCCTCGTCATCTCGGATCGCCTGCACCGACGCACCAAGGCGGCTTCGCAACAGAATGAAGATCAAGACAAGAAACAAAACCATGGCACCAAGCGCCATCCAGTACGTATAGGCGCGCCGGGCATCGGCGGCATAGATGGTAATGGCGCGGAGCGAGGTTCCGGTTTCACCGTTGATCAACTTGTCCTGCACCACGAGCAAGTGCGCAACCACGGCAACCACCCACATGCCGATTGCGAATTCCCCATCGCGCAATCTCAATATCACCCACGAGAGCGGTATCGCGATCAGGCCACCCGCCACCGCACCCAACACAAGGGCCGGATAGGGTTCGATGCCAGCGTTCGATAGCCGAATTGCCGCATAGGCGCCGAGGCCGAAGAAAGCTTGCTGTCCAACGGAGACGAGACCCGCGTAGCCGGCGAGAGCGTTCCACATCGTGGCGATGATGACGTAGATGTAGAGCGTGATCAGTTTATCGACCACGTTGGCGCCGAACGCCAACGGCGCAAAACCAAGCAAGACCACAAGAACGATCAAAAAGCCAATGGCGAGGACCGAGACCGAGGTCCAACGCTGAACGGTGATAAATGCCATTGATTTCACGAGCGCCGCCCGAGAAGGATCGGAATCATGCCGTGCGTCATCATTTCCTTAAAGAAGATGCGGCCGATCAGAACGGCAAGAAAGGTGAGATGACCGGCGAGAAGAAACCAGTTCGGATTGATCTGCGCGCCGATGTTTTGCGCGACACCCAGTACAATACCGCCGACAAGCGTACCCCAGAGCGAACCCGAACCGCCAATGACCACTGCCTCGAAGGCGAAAATGAGCTGCGCCGGCCCCGCATAGGGCGCAAAGCTCGCGCGCATGCCGAGGAAAAGGCCGGCAGCTGAGACCGTTGCGACCGCGATCGCCGCCGAAGTCGCATAGACCGCCCGCGCATTAATACCCACAAGCTCCGCCGTGTCGGGGTCTTCAGACGTCGCGCGGATGGCGCGCCCGAGCGTGGTCTGTTTGAGAAAAATATGCAAACCGAGAAGCAGCAACACCGCGACGGCGAAAATCAGCACCGCGAGCTTGCCGATGTAGATCTGGCTGGTCAGCGCCCAGCTATCATACGAAAGACTCCCCATGACGCTCGCGAGCGAGCGCGAATCAGCGCCGAACTCCGAGAACAGCAGGTTCTCGATCACGATGGCGAGGCCGAATGTACTGAGAATCGGAATTAGAATTCCGGCGCGCAGGCTTTTGTCCAGGATTGTCCGCTGCAACAGCCACCCGATAGCCGCCATCGTCGGCAATACGGCGATATAAGCGACAAAGGGTGAGATGCCTGTATGTACCGAAATCAGCCAAACCAGGAATGCACCGAGCACCGCAAGATCGCCATGCGCCAGATTGATGATGTTCATCACGCCAAACATAAGCGAGAGCCCGCAGGCGATAAGCGCGTAATAACCGCCGAGCAGAACACCGTTGATAATTTGGTTGAGCCAGATCATCGCCGTATTCGCTTCATGCGTGTTCCGCTCCACCCCTCGTTCGCCGAAGACCGAAATAGGCCTCCGTAATCTGCTCGCGCGTCAGCGTGTTCGCCATGCCTTCGAGCTGAATGCGTCCTTCCAGCATGCAGGCGATGGAGCTCGCAACAGCCAGGACGCGGTTGAGGTCCTGTTCGACGAGGAGAATGGTGGTGCCGGAACCGATGAGAACATTAAGTGAATTGTAGACCGCGTCCACCGCAACCGGCGCGAGGCCAAGCGATACTTCATCAAGGAGTAAAAGCTGGGGATTCGTCATCAGCGCGCGGCCGATCGCTGCTGCTTGCCGCTCGCCGCCGGAAAGATTATGCGCCGGCGCTTTGAGCCGGGGAGCAAGCAGAGGAAAGGCTTCGAGAACCGTCGCGATGTTCCAAGGGCCGGGCCGCCGCACGGCGCCCGCAACGAGGAGATTCTCTTCCACCGTCATCGAGGGAAAGAGCCGCCGCCCCTCCGGCACCAATGCGATACCCATGGCGACCCGCTTGTGGGCGCTGAAGCGGGTGATGTCGACGCCGTCGAAGAGAATGCGACCGTCGACCGGCTTGTGGGCACCAGCAATCGCCCGGAGCAACGTTGTCTTGCCAGCACCGTTGGCGCCGACGAGGGCAAAGATATCGCCCTTCGCGACGGTGAAGCTGACATCACGCACCGCCCGCAACAGACCATGGCGGACATCAAGATTTTCGACCATAAGCCGAGTCACGCAACACCCTGCCCGAGATAGGCGCTGATCACCGCCGGATCCTCCATCACCGCCTTGGGCCCGCCATCGGCTATTACGCGGCCTCCATCGAGGCAGACCAGCCGCTCGACCACTTGCAGAAGGACATGAACGATATGCTCGATCCAGACGATCGCGATACCGCGGCGGCGAAGCTCGCGGATTGTTTCGACCAACTGGCCGGCTTCGGCGTCGGTCAGACCGCCGCCGATTTCATCAAGGAGCAGCACTACCGGATCAGTGGCGAGGGCCCGCGCCAGCTCAAGACGCTTACGAGCCAATAGGCCCAGAGTTTCGGCACGGCGGTTCGCATGGCCCAGCATGGCGCAAAGATCAAGCGCCTGGATGCAACGCTCGTAGGCTTCGCGGCTCCTGTACTCGCCACCAGCGGTAGCCGCGACGAAAGTATTCTCGAACACGGTCATACCGCCGAAGGGGCGCGGAATCTGATGCGAGCGCGCAATGCCAAGACGGCAGCGGTTAGCCGCCCCAACATTCGTCACATCCATATCCCGGAAGCGCACGGATCCAAGGCTCGGCCGCTGCGCGCCTGAAAGCACATTCAGCAAGGTCGTCTTGCCGGCGCCGTTCGGGCCGACGATGCCGACTGCTTCATTGCCGGCAATGGCGAAATCAACCTTGTCGAGAACGAGAAGGGCGCCGAACCTTTTTACGACCCCGGCGCCGGCAAGGATAGGCGTCGCCGCCGGCGCCGGGGCGAACTCCAACCCCATCTCGAAATTAGGCGTTATAGGGCTTCAGCTTCGCAGCGACGGGCACACGCCGGTCGTCGGCATTATCGACCACCACGAGGCCAAGCTTGTACTTCGAGCCAGGCTTCGCCTTGATCCATTGTGAACCGATGATCGGCGTCGGATAGCAATTCGGCACCGGTCCCTTGCTAAAGTCGATCGGCCCGACGAGGGTGGTATCCTTGAGCGTGCTCAAGGCCTTCACTACTGCTGCCTTGCTCTTGGGATTACTGCTCTGCTTCAGCGCCGCGAAACCGCCATCGAACAGAGCGAGACTCATGCCGACCTGCTGGTTCCACTGGCGTCCGGTCGCCTTCTCGTAGTCCCTCGTGAGTTCAGGCGAGGTCAGCCCCGTGAGCGACGACCGATACGGGAAGGTCGGGCCCCAATAGATGCCGGTCGCGAGGTTATAGCCAAGAGAGCCCAAAACCTCGACTTGCGAGGGAAACAGGCCGGTCTTCGCGATCTGCGCGATCTTCACCATCCGGGTATAGCCCTGCTGTGCCGCCTGACGCCAGAACACCGCGAAGTCGGGCGGAATCGGGAAGGTATTGAATATCTCGCAGTTCTCGGCCTTGAACTTCGCAATCTGCGCTGAAAAGTCGGTGGTGCCGTCCTCATAAGGACCGGCATCGATGGTGGTGAACCCGGCCTTCGCGATCAGCGGCACCATATGCTCGCGGATAGCGTTGCCATCGGCATCGTTCGGTAACAAGAAGCCGACGCGTTTGTTGGTCTTCACTGGGCCATTCCACATCTCAGTATAGGCCTTGGCGAACTGCGCCACGCCAAAGCTGAAGATGTAGCTCCACTTGAAGGGCGAGGGTTGACCCGGCTTTGCGCCACGGCCGAAATAAAATGACTCCCACGGACAAGTCGTGGAGAGGCTCGGCACGCCGGCCGCCTCACAGGCATCGGCCACTGGGTTGACCACCTCGGGCGTCGAGGTCGAAAGCATGAGATCGACCTTGTCGCGATTGATCAGTTCCTTTGCGATCTGGCTTGCGCGGGTGGGATCCGACTGGGTGTCTCGCTCGATGATCCTGACCGCATAGCGTTTGCCTCGGATGACGAAGCCATGGGCAACGTGCTTGCGCACAATATGCACGATGTAAGGATCGCCCTGACCGAAGCCACCCAAAGGACCGGTCAGCGGACTGACGAAGCCGATCCGAAGCGTATCGGCAGGAGCCGCCTGCGCCATAGCCGGAAAGCCGCTTGTCAGCACAAGGCCACTCGCCCCGATGCCGGCCTTTTTAACGAAATCACGGCGAGAAAGATCAGCGTGCGAACCCCGGGGCACCTTTGGCACGTCATTTCTCCGCATTCTCTATCCTCCCTTGCGTTCCAATATCCTTGGTTTTATGTCCTCAGCCAGCCGCAGGGTAGCAACGTAATTGCCTGCCGGCTCGTCGGGATTGCTTCAGCCGGGGCAGGCTACGGCTTTCACTCCTGCAGCAGCTTGTTCCTGGAATTCACGGGCGTTCCAATTGCCATCTATTCCGTCAACTAACGCGCGTCTAAACATTGTCGCCCGACAGACCCTTTGTAAAGCAGAAGTCAAAGAGAATGACGCAGATAAAGTGCGGATTGCGAACGAAAAACAGCCGCCAACACAGCTAACCGCCGAGCTTGGTACTTAGAAATCAGGCGTTCAAAGCGTCCGGTCGACAACACCTGATGTCGCCCCCTCGTCGCCGCGAGCAATCAAGGAAAAGCGTTTTCCTTTGCGCCCAGCACGGATCATCGCCCAACAAATCTCGTGCGGGGAGAACATCGGTTCCCCGCTCGCGCCGCACTCATTCCCAATTTCTAACGGGATAGAACTTGCCGCGCACGAACACACGAACGCGGTCGCCTCTCTGATCGGGCCAGCGTTCGGCCTGCAGGTCGAAATTGACGGCGCTCATGATGCCGGCACTGATTTCTTCGTATATTAAAGGTTTCAACGTCGAACCATTAAACCTAAATTCGGCAGTTGCCCTGGCTAAGGTGGCCGGGTTTAGGATGGAATTTCAACCATCGCGATAGGGTATCAGGCAGTGGTGAGACGGGGCGGCGGGTGGAGTTGGCGCCCCTGGAGGTAT
>JBJKQL010000092.1:0-3536 GCA_046705265.1 Ferrovibrionaceae bacterium | reverse complement strand
AGATGCGGGAGATGTGGGACTGAACACCGACCCCGAACGGCCCGATTTCTCGCCGCGGGCTATGGCTGACATGTCGGGGCACGGATATGACGCCCGCATTTGTTGCGGTGGGGAACAGCCTGAGATCTGAATCTGCTTTGAACTGCGATCCCGCCTCCGAAAGTACCAAGGCGCTGATCGATCCTTAGCCGCCATGAAATGCAAAGGGGCATATTTGGCGCGACGGCTGCCCTCCAATACGACAGAATTATTCAAATTATCAAAGACATAAACCAGCAGGAGGGTTCCCGCTTCGAAGCGTTTCTACACCAAGGACCGGCCGCCTCCATGGCAAAAGTCGGAACGGCGGAAAGTGCAATAGGGTCGTTGGTGAAGAGGGGTAGGGCATGAATCTCGAAAGCACCTTTATCGTTCTCTTCGTCGTGGCTATGGTGGTGGCAATCGGCGTCCGCCACCTGCGGCTGCCCTATACCGTCGGCCTCGTCCTGGCAGGCCTGCTCCTCGGTTGGGCGCATTTGTTTCCCGCGCCCACACTCGACAAGGCACTGCTCTTTTCAATTTTCCTTCCTGGACTGATCTTCGAAGCCGCGTTCCACATCGACTTCCAGGAAATCTGGCGCAATCGTATTACCATCAGCGCGCTCGCATTTCCCGGTGTCGTGGCCGCTACCGTGCTGACGGCTCTCGCCCTTCCTCCGCTTGCCCGAGCGCTGCACATTCTACCGGGGTTTTCTTGGCGAGACGCGCTCGTCTTCGGTGCGCTCATTTCCGCAACCGACCCGGTCGCCGTGCTGTCGCTGTTCCGCCGGTTCGGAATTCCACGAAGACTGTCGCTGCTGCTGGAAGGCGAAAGCCTTCTCAATGATGGTACGGGCATTGTATTTTTCACACTGAGCCTGTCGATTTTTTTCGGTACCGCAGTCACGGCGCGAGCAATCGCGCTCGAATTCGTCACGGTTGTCGGCATGGGCGCCGTGATTGGCGTCACGATCGGATTGCTCGCTTCGGCGGTGTTGCGACACGTCGACGATCCGATGATCGAGGTCAGCGTCACGACGATTGCCGCCTATGGTTCGTTCGTCCTTGCCGACCAGCTTCAGTATTCCGGCGTTATCGCCACGGTTGCGGCCGGCATATTGTGTGGCAGCTACGGTGCGCGGACGGGCATGTCGCCTTCCACACGGGTGGCGGCCGAGACGTTCTGGGAGTATGTCTCCTTCGCGCTCAATTCGGTGATCTTCCTGCTGATTGGGCTGGAAGTCCCGGTGCGGAACTTGCTGATTTCGTGGCTGCCGATCGTCGCCGCCTACCTGATTGTGACCGTTGTGCGGGCGCTTATCGTCGTCATCGTATGGCGTTTGGTCGGACTGACGCGAGAGAGATTCTCAGGCTCGTGGAGCATCGTACTCACCTGGGGCGGCCTGAGGGGTGCTTTGCCGATGGTGCTGGCACTCGCTCTGCCGGCGGATTTTCCGGCTCGCGAGCAGATCGTCAGCATCACCTTCGGCGTCGTCACCCTCTCCATTCTTGGTCATGGCTTGACGATGCTGCCATTGCTCCGCCGCCTCGGCATTGCTCATGCTGAGGGCGAGCCAGGCACTTACGATATCCTGCGGGGCGAATTGCAAGCGACCGCTGCCGCACTTGAAGAACTCGATCGACTAGATCGGCTTCATCTCGTCACTGGAGACTCGATCGTTCCGCTCAAAGCCGAGTACGAGAAGCAAGCCGAGCAGCTGCGCGAAAAACTCGCCGAGCAGACGGTGACGCGAAGCGACGTTCACGAACGGGAGGCATACCGGGCGCATCACCATCTTCTTATGGTACAGCGAAATTGGATCGCCGACGCATTTCGCAACGGTCTGCTTTCCGCCACAGTGCACGAGCGGCTACTGGCCGACACTGACGCTCGGCTCCTCGAACTGGAATCGAAGACAAGTGCGGAAGAACCACCCGAGGATCACGAAGCCGCCAACGCCACCGATGAGCCGTCCCCGCCGTAACAACCGTCGCACCTGGGGTCGGAAAGGCCTCCTTGATCCGTTCTTCCGCAATGTCCTAGCGGATCTGATCACGATGCTCTTTTTAGCCCTGCGCCTCAATCAGCGCCCACGAAAGGCCTTGCCCTTCGAAACCCCGGTCGATGAACCGCAAGCCGCATTGGACTCAGTCGCTGAACTCAGCCCCTTTTACAGACCTTAGCCGGAAGCACTACGATCAACACTCCGCTTTCAGGTCTTCCCACAAGCGTGAGCGTTAAACGGCTCTCGATTCGATTGATGACCATCCGAGGGTCTATTCGGCCGCATCATTGCTGTGCTTCGGTTTGCGTTGGACATCGTTCTCGTCGCTCGGCGCGGTGATTTTTCTTCCATGGTTTGTCGGCGGGCGCGCGCCGCCCGGCCTCACGCCGGGCTTCTCCCGCGCGTCCGCCAAACTTGCCATTCCTCCTTTTCCTCCTTGTGAGATCAGGCAGGTCTCCGGATCCGTAGATATCCACTGACGTCTCTGCCCGGTCTCCCCATCCACCCTCCCGGCCGCACGCGGCCGGGTTTCGTTTTCAAGGAGGCCACCATGGCGAACAATGCTCCCGACACCCTTACCCTCGCTCGCTCTCTCGAGCAGGGCGGCATGCCCCGCAATCAGGCGGAAGGCATCGCTGCCGCCGCCGGCAATGCCGTCTCGGCATCCGGCTCAAAGCCACGAGACGTCGCCGATGCCCTGGCCGGCACCGGACTGCCGGCCGCTGTGGCGGACGCCCTCGTGGCTCTCTTCTCCAGACTTGACCTGCCCAAGGCCGGCGCCGTCGTCGATACCATCTCTCTTGCGCGGAAGCTCGAGACCGCGGGATTGGGATCGACCACGATCGGGATCCTCCTCGCTTTCCTTTATGAGCGGAGGCCGACGCGGTGGCGTACGGCGATCTTCAGCACGGCGCATACCGCCCGCGCGCTCGAATACGCCGGCTTGCCGGAGACCGCGGCCGAAGCGCTCACGCGGATTCTTTGCGATGCCCGCCAAGGCAAGGCACCGGATACCCTGACCATCGCCCGCAACCTCGCCACCGCCGGCGTGATCGAGCTGCGAGCCGAGGCGATCGCCCGCTGCCTGCTTCATGTGTCGACCCGATCCGACAAGAGCAATCTTTCCGATCTGCTCACCGCCGGTCTGACCACCGAAAGCGCCTGCATGCTTCGGGACGCCGTGTTCCACGCGATCACGGCGGGCCTCGTCATCGATACACGCGGAATCGCCAATATCTTGCGATCGACCGGCATCAAGCCCGCCGCCGTCGACGCCTTTGCCGATGTCTGCCTCGACGTCGCGGCGACCGCCGTCGGAGCGGTGGTCGGCAGCTTGAGCCTTTCCGGCAAGCTCGCGAATGGCGGCATTCCGGTCTCCCGGGCCATGGTCCTCGCCGGGGTCCTCTATCGCTTCAAGAGCCGGAGCCTCCACCCCCTGCCGCATGCTGCCGTGATCGCCGAAGCCCTCGAGGCGGCACGCTTCGATCCCGACGATGCCCGCGGCTTCGCCCT
>JBJKQL010000091.1:0-6039 GCA_046705265.1 Ferrovibrionaceae bacterium | reverse complement strand
TCCGCTCTTGGTTCGCCGGCGGTTCGGGCCGCGATCACGACGGGGCGTGCAGTATCACCAGATCCGCGACAACGAACACTGAATTATCAATAGCATAGGAGATGATGCATCATGTCACCAGTCCAGGGGCGCCGGTGATCAGGCTTACCGGTTTGCCGAGAATGGTGGTGATGGCCTCGGCCTGGCCGGCATTGAGCACAAGGTGAGAGCGCTTCTCCGCTCTCGAGATTATCTTCCGCATGCGCCGTCGTCGCGGGATCTTGACGGCGGAGGATGCGGTCAGTTCCATCAACCGCCTCACCATCGCCACTTCGGCGCTGTGGGCAGCGGCGGTGAAGACGAGGAAGTCGCCGTCGATCCGCTCCGCGACGAGCACGCACTTTCCGATCAGCGTGTCGATACCCTCCAGCACCGTTTGTTCACTGCAGAGAAGGCGCTTTGCCGCGGCGGCGGTAAGCTCCGACCTTGGCAGGGCGGCGTGGCCGTTCCGCTGGGACCCGTGGATCACGTGAAGAATTCCACGGACCGTTCGTTCCGACGAGGCGAGATCGCGATGAAGGGCGATGCCGCGTCGGGTTGACGAGCGGCCCACCTGGCCGGTGTCGGCGAGCCGATCAATGGTGCTCTCGAGGACGCTTAAAGGGATGCCGAAATCCTTGCGGACCTGCCGCAGAAGCTCGGCTTCCGGGACGGCAAACTGGCCGCGGCGCTCGGCCTTCTCGAGGAGGTCGAGGAGCCGTTCCGCCACCGCGGCATCGATCGCCGCCTGTTCGGCGGCCTCGGGCGTCGAGGCTCGTGGCACGGCATCGCGCGCGTCGGTTGGGAAGCCGGCCTTGTGCGACAGGGACGCAAGGTCGGTGTCAGGGTCTGAAGATGGTTGGGGTGATCGGCTTCGAGCGGATTCGGGGGCGGTGGTTTGAGAACGGAGGAGGGGACGCATGGAGATGACCTTTCGGAAATTGGCGAGCGGCGGATGCCGGAAGCGCCCGCCCGCGAGGGACGGACTGGCGCTTCCGGGAACAGTGAGGAGTAACGATGCGGTAGGAGGAGGCTTGTTCTTTACCGCTGCCGGCGCGCTCGCCAGCGGCGGATATTCCAGGGACGGCGGATGTGATTAGGAAGGAAGTGGCGCCGTGTTTCCTTGGCTGCGGGCGGGCAGCCCCGCGCGAGGGGCAAATTGGAGGCCACCACGGCGGCATCGCAAACTGCGCCGCCGCCGAAGAGGCAAAAATCATCGAAGTGCGAACGAGGAATGTGGGCTGCGCCCACACAACTCCGAAAACGAAGAAGCTTCAAAACCACGTTTGGGGAAGATGGATTCATGGGGGATCTCCTTTTGCTGACAGTGCGCAAGAAGGAGAGAGGGAGTGGCGTGTCGGCCGTTCCGGCCGAAGGACGAGAGGTGCGGGAAAGGGAACCTGGCTCGGCATTACGACAGCCAGACGGGACGGCGAGACCGGAAATACGGGGCTTGAAATGCCCTCTGCAAAGTCGACCTCCACCTGGGGCACGCCGCCAGATGAGCTGTCGCCAATCGGACCTGCCCGGCGCACGAGGGTGCGGATCCAAAACGCGGGGGATACGGAATTAGGTTGCGGACAGATCTCGATGAAGTCTGATGCCGCCGCATGACGGCTGCCGGTTTTATACGAAGATATTCCGCGGTTTTCCGCCAGTTTTTGCCACGGAATAATTGGGCCATATACGCAAGATAGAGGTCTATGCGCAAGTTATTCTTGCGCATAGACTTGAAAATTGCGCATAGACGTGTTATTTTTGCGCATAGATCGTCTATGCGCAACAAAGAGGACCCTGTGGCACGTCGCATTAACAAGCAGGATTTGCAAGAAATCGAGGATCTAGTGCGGGGGCATCCCGAGGGGATGACCGCGCAGCAGATCGCCGACGCCCTAGAGTCCGCGCCGCCGCAACGGACCCTGCAATACCGCCTCAAATCCCTTGTCGCAGATAAGCGACTCGTCATGGAAGGCGAAGTCCGCTGGGCAAAATACCGGACGCCCCAGATCGCGGAGGCGATCGGGACCGCGACCGGCAAGGGTGAGGCCAAGGCCGTCGGCGAAGCGGTGTTGCCACTCTCCGCCGCCGGCAAGGAGATTCAGACGTATGTCCGACAGCCCCTCGAACGCCGCAAGCCTGTCGGTTACGAACGCGGCTTCCTCGATGCATATCGACCGAACGAGACCTTCTATCTGACCGCGGAAGAGCGCGCGAAGCTCCGGGAACTCGGCACGCAGAACATCGCGGAGCAGCCCGCCGGTACCTACGCAAAACAGATACTCGGCAGGCTGTTGAGCGACCTGTCCTGGAACTCAAGCCGCCTTGAGGGCAACACCTATTCACTGCTCGACACCAAGCGTCTGATCGACTTCGGCGAGGAGGCCGAAGGCAAGGAGCGGCTGGACGCGCAGATGATCCTCAACCACAAGGACGCGATCGAGTTTCTGGTCGGCTCGTCGGAAGAGATCGGTTTTAACCGCTACACGATTCTCAATCTCCATGCCTTGCTCGCCAACAATCTGCTGGCCGATACGCAGGCGCCGGGTCGGCTTCGTCATATCTGCGTCGGCATTCAGGGCTCCGTCTTTCATCCTCTGGAGGTGCCGCAGCGCATTGAGGAATGCTTTGATCAGGTTCTCGCGAGCGCGGCGGCGATTACCGATCCCTTCGAGCAGTCTTTTTTTGTGATGGTGCAGTTTCCGTACCTTCAGCCCTTTGACGATGTGAACAAGCGCGTTTCGCGCCTTGCGGCAAACATCCCGCTGATCAAGGGAAACTTCGCGCCGCTCTCTTTTATCGACGTGCCCCAGAAGGGCTATACCGATGCGATGCTGGGCGTTTATGAGCTAAACCGCTTCGAACTGCTCCGCGACGTGTTCATCTGGGCGTATCAACGCTCAGCCGAGCGTTATGCCGCCGTCAGACAATCGCTCGGCGAACCCGATCCTTTCCGGCTGCGCCACCGTGGTGCGTTGCGCGAGGTCGTCGCCACGGCTGTCCGTGAACGTATGGATAGAAAGCAAGCCGTGGCCCACATCAGGGCGTGGACGCGGGGCAATATCGGGGCCGATGACCGCGAACGCTTTGAGGAAATAGCCGAGGACGAACTGCTCGGTCTGCATGAGGGAAATTTCGCTCGGTATCAGATCAGGCCGAGCGAGTTCCGCGCGTGGCACGAGGCATGGAGCCGCTGATAGGAAGTAGGGGGCTTCAGATGCCGGAATTTTACGACGGAAAATGCAGCTACCAGAAGCAGGCCCAGCCTTATCTTGCTGCTATTGCGCGCAGGATCAGAGACAGCGCTGCGTCACGCGCCTTCCTATTGGAGACAACTGAATACGAGCACTCCTACGCAGGCGCCAAGCCCCTTTGGCAAGAGCAATGGCTGAAGCGCGATCCGTCGGATGAGATGGTGTGCCCCTTCTGGTCGATCTATTGGTATGAGCCTTGCGCGTCCTGCAATTGCCGCATCGACAATTCCGTGTCGATGGAGATTGATGCGATGTTCTTCCTGCGCAACGCTGAAGGCAAAACACTGGCCGTTCACGTCGAGATGAAACGTGATCGCGAGCCTCTGTCGCTCGGACAGGCCGAGGCATACCGTCCGCGCGCCGCGTGCTATCGCGATCAGCGGCGGGAGCGAAAAGGGCTTTTGCACCACGATCATTCCATTACCGTTCTCTTTTGCGGCGCGGGAACGGATGTTCCGTCGCTTGAGCAATATTTCGATCGGGTGATCCTGCACGAGAGCGCCCGCGCTATGTTCCCGGAATATCCTGAGCGATAGGCTAAACACGAGGCTTTGATCCCCAGGGCTTAATCTCTAAACCCAATACGCACGCAATGGACTCAATCCACATAGCAGGTCTCGATATCGGCTTTTCCATCACAAAGCCTACGGCTGGCATCGGCCTTTGGGTCGATAATCAGCTCAAACAACTTACGAACTGCCATGGCATCAAAGCCTGCGCGCGGATCGCCGCAGCAGGTGATTACGATATGGTCGCGATAGACGGCCCCGTGATTCCGGAAGGCCGGGACATCCGACAACCCCGAAACGTCGAAAGAGTGTTTTGCCGCGGCCTCTTTCAACGACGCTGCAAACCGGGATTTTCCCACGTCAGCGGAACGGGCGTTCGGCTGCGAGAAGAGGCCGGCGCAGCGGCCGACCGTTTGTCGAATTCTACGATGGGCTCTCGGGTGAGTTCGAATTTTCCTCACGTGCGAAAGGGCGCTGTTATTGAAGCGTTCCCCAACGCCTTCCTCGGCCTCTGCCTGTGAATCAGCACCGAAGCGGGACCCCAGCTAAACGCGAACCAACATCTTAAAAGGGCGCAAGGATCGACGCGCGGGTGGGGTCCCGGTCGACGCCGATCGGGACCCCTCACAGATTGAGGATTTCTCTGCGATATTATGGTCTAGGCCTCGATGCGTGGTGGGGTCTCACTTTGGTGCTGATTCACACACCATCTTCCCAACTTCGCTACGCGGATGCTAGGCGGCCCCCTCCGGACGCATACTTTGGGGGAACCGTAAATCCTGGATGTGGACAGCACGGTGAAACCCCTGTACGGCCGCCAAGAGGGTGCTGTCGTCAGCTACAATCCGCATAGACCCGGGCGGCCGTCACACATCTACCACAGTTACTTTATCGGCACCCTGCGGCTGGTGCTGGACGTAGAGGCTCATGCCGGCAATGAACACACATCGAATTTCTCGGCGCCGGGGCTTTGGGCCTTGCTGGAGCGGATCGGTCGCGATCGCTGGCCGGCGCTGCTGCGCGGCGATGCCAGCTCCGGCAATGACCCGATCATGCGAGAGGCGGACCAGCGCGGCCTCGCTTAACCGGGATCGCGGCGATTGTGAAAATAATTTCGATGAATTGAAGAACCAATGGGGTTGGGCTGGTTTCACCACCCACGATCTCAAGCGCAGCCGTCTAATGGCCAAGACGATCGCGCTGGTCTATGACTGGTGGAATCTGTTTGTTCGTCTCGTCGATCCCGACAGCCATCGCGAAGTGATCACCGGCCGGCCGCTGTTCCTCTACGCCATCGCAGCCAAGAGCAGCCACGCCGGCCAGACGACGCTGACCATCGCCGGTTCCCATGCCAAGGCGCGATGGAGCGCCCGCATGCTCACCGCGGTCGCCGCTTTTCTGCAAAGGCTGGTCGAAAATGCGGAGCCGTTGACCGGCGAACAGAAATGGTACCGCATCCTCTCTCACGCCTTGCGCAAATACCCCCACGGGCGCCAACTCCACCCGCCGCCCCGTCTCACCACCGCCTGATACCCTATCGCGATGGTTGAAATTCCATCCTAAACCCAGCTACCTCAGCCAGGCTAACTGCCGAATTTAGGTTGAATTACCAATAATATGGACTGAGCCTCAGCAAGGGTCGCTCTTCAAAGCGTTTTCACAGCACATGTGCTGCACCACGCCAATTCACGCTAATTTCGACGAATAAAGTCGGCTAGGAGGACTGATCCATGCGCCCGATACCAGTAGGCACCAAAGGGTCGTTCGTGCTTCAGGTTGCGCCCGAGCATCTTGCCAATCAGTTCAAGGACGCCATACTCCCTCCCGTGCTGGCCACGCCGGTGATGATCTTGACCATGGAGAACGCCGCGCTCAACGCGATCCGACCGTTTCTTGAACCCGACGAAAGCGCTCTAGGCACCGCCGTCAACGTGCGGCACCTCGCAGCGACGCCGGCCGGTCATCGCGTGACAGCAGAGGCCGAAGTGACGCATGTCGAGGGGCGGCAGATCGAGTTCCAGGTGACCGCGCACGATGAATTCGAGGAAATCGGGCAGGGAACTCACAAAAGAACCATTGTCGTTCTCAGCCGGATCACCGACCGGCTGGCGGCCAAGAGCACGTCTGGGCGCTCCTAACATTACAGTTGCCTTTTTATGTAAGTTCTGACTCGATGGGTCACCATGATTGGGAGGATCATGGATGGCAGGGGCATCGATCGAGACGACGCTGGAATTATGGGCGAAATCGCTGCGGGATGT
>JBJKQL010000090.1:0-3407 GCA_046705265.1 Ferrovibrionaceae bacterium | reverse complement strand
GGAACGCCCGGCCACAGCCCGCGCACCGCCGCCGCTCCATGGACCCGTCTCCCCTCAACCACGGGCCAAGCGTCATCCCGGCCGGCGTCAAATGACAACGCCACCGCCACCCCACTCCGCCATCCGGGGATTCAATTCAACGGGTCAATTCCTGTGAGCAGACCCGGGTCAACTCTGATGAGCGCCAAAGGGGATGTCGAGCAACTGAAAGGCACTCTGGCGCATGACGTTGTTCATTACTTTCTCCCTCCGGTACATCCTTCGATCCGAGGGGCAGAGCACCTCGAAAATTATTGGCGAAAATTCAAGAAAATGTACGGCCCGACATGGAAAATCGACCACACGATCGCAAGCGGCGATGAGGTTGTCAGCGAATGGAGCTGTGCCTACACGCTACGTTCCACCGGGAGCAGGATGATGTTCCGAGGGACGGAATGGTACGTCATCAAAAATCAGCGGAGTGCAGAGGTCCGAGCCTATTACCAGTACGACGAGATCCGGGATTGCCAACTTAATGGGTTCCCCTACGCCAATCGCAGCTATCTGCAAAAGTAACGCGAGTCCGAAACTGGCGCATAGCGGTAGTGGAGAAAACTTCCGCTTCGGGTCGATTTGAGCCTATCGGCCGGAGCCTGGCGAACGGCCGAAATCGGCGCTGAGCTCCCGTTCTTGTATAGGAGACAATCCTTCCCACCGCCGTCATCACTGACAACGGTTCTATCTGCCGCGCATCGTTTAATCGCGCGGGTGACGCCGCGATCACTTTTTCACAGTCCGTACGGCCCCGGTCCCATTGTGTGTGGCCACAAAACGGTGCCGTGGGATTTGGGTCCCGAGAGTCCGGGTTTGAATTGGCGTGCCGCCACAGGCGGTATGGACGGCGACGTTGTCGGCGGCGGTTGCAAGAGCGATTTCGGCACCAAGTTAAGACGCTCGGGCCGCATGCGTCCTCCTGACGACGAATAATACCAGACGCCATAGGCCGCGAGGAACAACAACACCGACACCTCAAGAATTTGACCGTGCGGAATGCCCCCGTCTTTGAGCGGTACCCGTCGGCGCGGCTTCGGCGACAGGCGGAGCAGCCTACGGATGAGTTCGGCAACGCGCATAGCGCTATCTTCGCGGCTGGCAACGTCCAATGCAAGGCCACGGTGGGTTGGTCGCCAGCGGCTATTATAGTCACTGCATTAAGTCCGACCGGTGCGCGGCCCAGCCGCAACGACCGCGCCGCTTGATATTTGGCGCTCTATGTTGCGCCAGACCCTGTTCAGGCCGGTACCGCGTCTCGCACGCGGAGTGCTTTATTCCTCCAGGAGTGCCCGGACCAGCGCCTCCCATTCCTCGTCAAGTGTCGAGTTCGAAGGCGCGGCACCGCAGCGACGATACCAATATTCCGCATTCGGTTGATCGCCTTCCTTGCGGTGGAGATAAGCATGCACGCGCATTCCGGCCGTATCGTTTCGTTCCTGTGCGCCCTTATGCGCCTTATCCCAATCGCCCTTTGCATCCCACCACAGCGCCTGCAGGGCGGGACTCAAGCCAGCAGGTGGCTGTGCTTTGGCAAGCATATCTCTGAAGGACTGCAAATCCAATTTTCCCACCATCGCGAGACCCAGGATGCCGATACTACTATCCCTACCAGCGGTTAACCAGTGGCGTGCGTCCTCTTCAATGTGAGCTGTCCGACGGACCGACATCTGCATTTGCGAACAGCAAGTGGAACACGGCGAGGCAGGTGCTGCGAGCGCGACGCCGATAATAAGATCTTTTGCCCCCTTTACGGCCATTGGTCAATGCGGGTCGAGAGGTCCGGATTGGGGCTGTCTGCCAGTCCGTTGTCTGGCAACGGTGGGCTGGCACTGGACGCTCTAAGGCTTTATCAGATGACAAGATGGACTTTCCGTTAGGCGAGTTTTTACACTTCCTCCACCACGCTGACCTTTAATGGCGCGTCGAGTATGGTGAAGAGAGCGCGCGCCGTATTGCTGCAGGAGACTCGGCGAACTGGGACCCAGGATGACATCACCCTTTACTGCCGTGATCGATCCCGACATTGCGGACAGTCCGCGATTTCGGGATCTTGTTGCCTATTGGCGGGCCAAGCGCGGGCAACGGGCGCTGCCGTTGCGTCAAGAAATCGACCCATTAGGACTGAAGCAGCATCTGGGCTCACTGAAGATCATCGAGTGCCTGCCCGGTCTCAACGACTTCCGTTACCGACTCATCGGCGCTATGATCGCCGAGGCCTATGGGCGCGACAGTACTGGTAAGACGGTGCGCCATCTCTATGCGGATGAGGACCCAGAGTATGGCGAGTTTCTTCTGGGCATCTACCGGAAAGTAGCAACACGTCGAATGGCCGCGCGTACCCATGTAAATCTTCGCGTAGTGAACAAGGAATATCGACTCGCCGACTCGCTCCTGCTGCCGCTCGCCGGCGCCGATGGTAGCGTGAACGCAATCCTCAACGAAGTGCTGTTCAGCTAGTTTCGCGGAGCGTTTGAAATTGGCGCGAAGCTCTCATTCTTGCGCTGGATACGATCTCACAGGCTGCCATGCATCGCTGATGTATTCACACCGAATTAGCCCAAAGGACAAATCGTAGTGTCGAGCCGGCATGCTCAATTGAAATTGCTTTTGGCGAGAGGCTAATTCCTTTCCTAAATGTCGCGGAATCGCGAGTAGAGTCGACGTGATATCCAAACTCGGTCTAATTCGGCGATTGCAGCCGATAGCCCACAGCGGTTTCCGTCAGGAGATAGCGCGGCCGCGCAGGATCCTCTTCGAGCTTCTGGCGCAAAAATCTGATATAGACCCGAAGATATTGCACATCCTGAGCATTCGCTGGGCCCCAAACCTCTCGTAACAGGTAGCCGTGGGTCAATACCTTCCCCGCATGCCGAACAAAGCACGCTAAAAGTTCATATTCCTTTCCCGAAAGAGTAACGCTCTGCCCTTTCAGCATGACCTGCCGATGTTCGAGGTCGACCGTAAGATCGCCCGAGCGATAGATGGGCAATTCGCCCTGCTGCTGTACTCGGTGCCGGAGCGCCGTGCGTATCCGTGCAAGAAGCTCGTCCATGCCGAATGGCTTCGTTACATAATCGTCTGCGCCGAGATCAAGGGCATCAACCTTGCCTTTTTCGTCGTTGCGAACCGAAAGAATGATGACCGGAACGAGCGAGACCTCGCGGATCCTTCGCAATACTTCCGTCCCATCCATATCAGGAAGTCCGAGATCCAGAATCACAAGGTCCGGCCGCTCGCTACGGGCAAGGTCGACCGCGGATTGACCTGTGTCCGCCTGGATAATCTGATAGCCCTCCGCCGCGAGGCCGGTGCGGAGCAGGCGGCGGATCGCCGCTTCATCGTCGACGATCAGGATGCGCTCTGAATTTTTCATG
>JBJKQL010000089.1:0-11643 GCA_046705265.1 Ferrovibrionaceae bacterium | reverse complement strand
CCTGTTTGTATCGCACGCCCTCGTAGAAGCTCCGGCCAGATCTGAGTGAGTTAGAATATGCATTCCTCTCTGACGATAGCACCTTCATCTGCCGTCGTTGGCGGTTCCCTGAACTCCCACTCGATTTCACTGTGTAACTCCTCCGTCCTCTTCAATCCGAATTCGATGATCACGATTCTCTCCTGCCTTTGGCTCACGCGGATCATCGCTGCGTATAGAAGTCTCAGCGCCGCCCGTTTACCAAACTTGTGCGCAATTGCAGTAACGCCGCATCAATTTCATCAACGGCACGGCGCCGATATGATTATTCGAGAAAGTGCCGGAGGGTTTCGATGAATCCTTTTATCGATATCGGTTTCGCGATATAGGCTTCGCAGCCGCCTTCAACATTTTTTCTTCGTCTCCTTTCATGGAAAAAGCCGTCACCGCGACTACCGGAATGGATCGAAGATTTTCATCCTCCTTCAGCCATTTCGTCACTTCGAGCCCCGAAATCTCGGGCAACTGGATATCCATGAGGATAAGGTCGGGCTGCCGTGCACGCGCGAGCGCCAAGGCTTCAACCTTGTCTCGACTTTTCAAGGTGTCGTAGCCGTGGGCGTCAAGAAGATCATGAAACAGCTTCATGGTCACCTCATTGTCTTCGACAATCCGGATGGTCTTTTTCACGATGAACCTTTCCGAGAGAACTGGTAAGAATGCCGCATGCATTTGCAAGTGACATGGGCGGCCGCACCGGCAATGCCCAGGACGGCGATGACCACCAAGGACGTGGCGCCGCCAAGCGGGAGCGCGAGGATGGCCGCGACGACGCGCATCCAGCCGGTCGTCTCGACGGAGCGTTGTCTTCTCCTTGTTGGCATGACCGTTAGCTCTGTCTAAGCCTAGCCATGATAAGGTGGTAGCGTGGTCCCCAGCGATGGACTCGGTCCGCGCCTGGTTGTCGGACTGGCAGGCCGAAGGGTTGCCGTTCCGCGCCCTCAGGCTGGCCGGCGTGCCAGAACTGCCGCCAGCGATCGGGCTTCGCCTCCGTGTAAGCCAGCCAGTGCGTTTCCGGCGGCGCCTTCTTCATCGGGACGACGTTAGTCAGGAGAAGCGCAATGACCCGCTTCGCCCTGGTTTGTGGCATCAATGCACCGGCATCGATGGACGTCCTTCCCGCTCTCACATGGCGGAGCGCCGACGATAACGCCTCCTTCACCTCGGAGCGCGATGCACGGCGCGGCTAGCCCTTGTCCGCTTAGGTAGAGCTTGATCGAGAAGAGGGTATATCGGAAACATTCCAAAATCAGCCTAATGTTCTTTACCGGGCTTGTGTCGCAGAATAGCAGACAGACAATGGATTCTTCATAACTGTGGCCGTAAAACTACTGTAATCATCGGCGAACGTTACTCCTACTACGTCGAAGGCTCGACGCCGTACGAAATGGTTCCAAGACCATGCCGAATCGAATTGATACTGCCCCTAAGGTCCTCTTCAGCTGCGAAATTCGTCATGCCAGAGGCAGGAGGGAGGAATGACGGGCTCAGTGCCGAACTGCCGTTATGAACTGGCCTGTGCGGCAGCCAATGAGGGCCTGTGGGACTGGGATCTGCGGGCTGGCGCAGTTCATCGCTCGCCGCGGCTGCAGGAAATTCTCGGGCACGCTCCTGAATCTGTGACGGCCTCCCCGACGGACTGGCTCGACCTCATCCACGCTGACGACAAGGACCACTATTCACAAAGCTTTCGCGCTTTTTTGCGAGGACAGGTCACGCGGTTCCAGTGCCAATACCGCATAAGGCACGCCTATGGGGGTTATATTTGGGTTCTCGACCGCGCGAAGGAGTTGCGCGATGAAAGCGATCGGGTTTATCGCGTTGCCGGATCGCTGTACGAGATCAGCGATCAAGTACGGGCGCAGCAAGCTCTGAAACGCAGCGAGCAGCAGTTTCGGGGTGTCGTGGAGACTGCCTCCGGCATGTTGCTATGGGATACTGATCCGCATCACCGTTTCACCTACATGTCGGGAAGGGGGCGAAATAGAGACCGCGTACCTGATGAGGATATCATAGGAAAAACGGCATGGGAATTTGCAGGAGCGGATCCCGACACGGAGGAGAAGTGGGCATGGCGCAAGGCGAGGATGGAATCCCATCTGCCGTTTGGAGATTTTCGATACTCGGTAGCGATGCCGGACGGCGAAGAGCGCTGGTACCGTGTAGCGGGTGTACCCACTTTCGGCGAAGACGGCCGTTTCTCCGGTTATCGGGGCATCACAACGAATGAAACGGAAATTGTCACCGCAATGAAGCGTGCGCAGCAAGCGGAAGAGCTGCTGCGAGACGCGGTTGAGAGCATCTCCGAGGGCTTCGTAATCTATGACGCCGGTGATCGGCTGGTTATGTGTAATGACAAGTACACCAAACTGGTCTCTCGCCGCTCCGACATCCTCAAAGCCGGCGTATCGTTTGAAGATCTGCTGCGCGACGGCGTCAAGATGGGCCTTTACCCACAGGCACGAGGCCAGGAGGAGCAATGGATTCAAGAGCACCTTTCGGCCCATCGCAATCCCGGCGGATCCATAGAGGTTCAGCTGAATAATGGTCGTTGGTTTCTGGTCACTGACCGCAGGATGAAGAGCGGCGGAGTGGCCGGCCTGCGCATTGATATAACAAAGCAGAAGGCCATCCAGGAAAAGCTCAGCCAAAGTGAGGGGCTTCTCCATATCGCCGGCGAGCTGGCTCACCTAGGCGGCTGGGTATTGAAGCTGCCTGGGCGACAGTTCGTATGCTCGAAAGAGGTCACGGCGATTTTGGAGGTTAGGCCGAAGACTCCGATTTCTCTCGAAGAGGGCATTGAATTCTTCGCGCCTGAAGGGCGGGAAAGCATCATGGATGCCTTCGAGACCTGTATCCGAGACGGCGTTCCCTTCGACCGAGAATTCGAGATGATCCCTATCTCCGGTCGCCGTATCTGGGTGCGGACAATTGGGCGAGCCGTGCGGGACCCGTCCGGCGTAATTTCTCGAATTGAAGGCGCCTTCCAGGATGTCACGGAAAGCAAGAAGGCGCGCGACAATATTCGCCAATTGGAAATTCAACTCGAGAAAGCCGAGCATCTCGAGGCTATCGGCCAGCTCACGGGCGGCGTCGCACATGATTTCAATAACCTTTTAGGTGTGATTATCGGGAATCTTGATATCTTGCGGGAAATGAGGAAAAGCGATTCCGATGTAATCGAGCTTTCAGGCGAAGCTTTGGATGCGGCCTTGCGTGGATCCGATCTGACGCGCCAGCTTCTCGCCTATGCTCGGCGCCAGCCTCTCCAGCCGAAACGTGTCGACGTCAATGAATGTGTGACTGCAGCGGTGCAGCTTCTGAAGCGCACGATCGGCGAGAATATCGAAATTCAGGTTGAGACGGCTTCCTCCGAACTGTCCGTCCTTGCCGATCCGGCGCAGCTCGAAACAAGCATCTTGAATCTTGCGACCAACGCGCGTGATGCAATGCCGAATGGTGGCCAGTTAATCATCACGACCGGCGGACGCTACCTCGATGTTGACTATGCATCTCAACACATCGAAGTTACGCCTGGGGACTACGTTATGATTGAGGTAAGGGATACCGGCATCGGCATGTCTCCCGAGGTACAGAGCCGGATCTTTGAGCCTTTTTTCACGACCAAGGCGCGAGACAAGGGCACCGGGCTCGGGTTGAGCATGGTCTTTGGATATATCAAGCAGTCCTCCGGACATATCTCGGTCTACAGCGAGTTCGGCTTAGGGACAACCTTCCGCCTCTATTTGCCTCGAATCCACGGCGGGATCATTGGGTGCCAGGTTAGAAAGGATGCCGAGAAACCGATAGAGGGTCGCGGAGAAACAATTCTCGCGGTCGAAGACAATCCGGGGCTTAGGCGCGTTGTCTTCCGGCAGTTAAAGGAGTTGGGATATGACGCGGTTGAGGCTAAAGACGCCACCGCCGCGTTGAAAATACTCGAAAGCAAGCATGTCGATCTCGTATTCACGGACGTTGTCATGCCAGGCCAAATCGGGGGAATGGATCTTGCCCGCCTCGTCATGGAACGATGGCCGAGCACGCGCGTCATTCTGACATCCGGATTCTCCGGAACAGACCTGAACGCCACCGCCGCTTCTACTGCCGGCATTGATATGCTCTCGAAGCCATACCGAAAAGAAGACTTGGCATGGACTCTGCGCCGAGTATTGGACGAGAGACACCAATGAATAGTGCCCGCGGTTAGTCCTTTCGTAAGCAGTGTCCTAACGATATACGGCGCTTTGACATCGGGGTCCGGAGACGAGCACCCCCCCGGAAGCCAGGATCTTGGACTGGATCCAGGGCAGGATAAGGAAGCGAGTATTGTTGATGGTCAGTTGAAGATCGCGGCTTCGCTCGACCTGCCGCCGGCCGATGAACCGCTCGTAGACGGCTAGTTTCCTGGCGCTGGCTCCAATAACGAGGAGAGCCAGTTTGCGGATGACGAAGACGTTATAGCGGGCCCGGCTGCCGGAAAGCGGCATAAAGCCCGGATAATTGTCGCGTCGGCTGTACTCTTTCCCCAAGCTGGACCAGGTGCGGTTGGCTATGGGCTTCAAGCTCAGATCGGATCGCGGCGGAACTCTGATCCTCATCGCAGCCAGCCAAGCCGGTTGAGTAACCGTTTGGCTTTGCATAAAGGGGTGGCGCCTGACGGCGTGGCCACGAAAATTCTGAAAAAGCTGGCAAACTCTGCGTCATATTGGCTACATAAAGCTCATGCAGCTGCCGTGAAGTTGAGCGCCGGTTCACGGTTCGTGAAGGCTTCGTTAACGTAACTCGCGTACCTTCCAAAATTCCGGCGCGATGCTTCGCTTCTCGCGGCGGGCTCGGAAATTGCCGAGCCCTCGCCGTCGCTTTGTTTGTTGACAGAGCCCCGGCAGGAGCACCGGCACCGCGCCATCAACACCGGCCAGGGCAAGATCATGTTCGGTGCCGCGGTAGGGCATTCGAGTTTGCATACTGACAAAGCTGCCAACCAGACGCTTGTCGATGGAGAAATCTTCTCGTCGCTTGCTGGACCGCGGCAGCGGCGGTTCACGATTATCATCGCCGGTCTGTCGTTATTCGTCTTTGCCGCGGCGGTGCCGTTTGCAACCGTGCCGCTCACCCCGCTACCTGCCTTCATTCCGGCCTACGAGGCAGCCCTGGTGGTCATGGACGTGATCACCGCTGTCTTTTTGTTGGGACAGTTCGGTCAGCGCGCCTCGCCGGCGGTGCTTGTACTCGCCGCAGGCTATCTGTTTGATGGCATGATCATCGTGCCGCATGCGCTGACCTTCCCCGGTGTGATGTCGCCCACCGGATGGCTTGACGCCGGTGTAAACACCACGGCGTGGCTGTACATGTTCTGGCATGGAGGCTTTCCACTTTATGTTACGGCCTACGTCTATTTGAACCAGCGGAACGTCGGCGTTATTCACAACCTCGGATCGCCAGCCATCTACGCAGCCGTCGCTGGAACGCTCGCCTTCGCGACAGCCTTGACCCTCCTCGCGACCATGGGCCATAGCACGCTGCCGTCCTTGATGGCCGGCAACACTGATGCGGTTGGGCAGAAGATCGTGGTGCTGGTGGTCTGGGGAATTACGGCCGCCGCCTTGATCATGCTGTTGCTCAATCGCCCTCATTCGGTGCTCGACCTATGGCTAATGGCAGTGATGGTCGCCTGGCTGGCCGACATTGGCCTCAGTGCGGTTTTTGACGCCGCTCGCTACGATTTGGGTTTCTATGCCGGACGGCTTTACGGATTGCTGGCAGGAACCATCGTCCTGGGAGGAATCCTGATTGATACAAGCAGCCTGCAGAGGAAGCTCGCCGCTGCTGGTGCTAAATTGGCCGAGTTGAACCGCAGCTTGGCACAACGTGTCAATGAGCGGACCTCGGAATTGCGGGCGAGCGAGGAGCGTCTCCGCCTGATGACCGATAGCGTCCAGGATTACTCGATCATCATGCTTGATCCCGCGGGACGTGTCCTCACCTGGAATCACGGGGCGCAGCAGTTGAAGGGCTATACCGCGCCGGAGATCGTTGGGCAATCAGTCGAACGGCTCCATTTGCAGGAGGACATCGCCGCCGGCAAGGTGTCTCAACTTCTGACACGAGCAACGGTCGAGGGCCGATGCCTCGATAGCGGGTGGCGGGTCCGTAAGGACGGAACGCAGTTTGCGGCGGATGTCGTCCTGACCGCGATGCGGGATTCCGCGGGTGAGCTGGTCGGCTTTACCGAAATCACGCGAGACGTCACGGAACGTCGCCTTGCGCAGCAGAAGATCCTGGAACAGATGGAGCGAGCCGAAGCGCTGCTTGAGGCCTCCCCCGATCCCGTGGTGATCATAGACCGCACTGGCCGTATCGCTATTGTCAATGCCCGAACCGAAGCTGTCTTCGGCTACCCGCGTCGGGATCTGATCGGCCAATCTGTCGAAATGCTGATCCCGGAGTGGCCGCGTGCGGAGCACATCGCGCAACGCACGCTCGACCAACAGGATCCGACTACTCGTCCGATGGCGACCGGGTCCGATCTGATTGCATGCCGGCGCGACGGCGAGAAGTTCTCCGTTGATGTGGCCTTAAGCCCGCTGATGACCCCGGATGGGCCGCTCCTCATAAGCATCATAAGGGATGTGACCGACCGGCTGCGGGCCGATGCTCAGCTTCAGCAGGCGCAGAAAATGGAGGCAATTGGCAACCTGACCGGTGGGATGGCTCACGATTTCAATAATCTGCTCGGTATCGTGATTGGCAATCTCGATCTGCTTCGCGACATGCGGAAGGACGATGCGGATGTTGATGAACTGGCTCAAGGCGCGCTCGATGCGGCTTGCAAGGGGGCTGACTTGACGCGTCGACTTCTTGCCTTCGCGAGACAGCAGCCCCTGCAGCCAAAGCGCATTGATGTGAACGAACTCGTTTCGGGAATTACGAAGTTGTTGAGCCGGACGCTCGGCGAGCAGGTCGAGATTTCGCTCGACCTTACAGCCGATCCATGGGGCACAGTGGTCGATCCTGCGCAGCTTGAGGCAGGTCTCGTCAATCTCGCCACCAACAGCCGTGATGCGATGCCGAACGGCGGCCAGCTCCGGATCGCGACGAGAAATCGTCATCTTGATGCCGATTATGCCGCCCAGCACGCCGAGGTGGTGGTTGGGGATTATGTCATGATCGAAGTATCAGATACCGGTACCGGCATGCCGCCGGAGATCATTTCCCGCATCTTCGAGCCCTTCTTTACGACGAAGGAGCGCGGCAGGGGTACGGGGCTCGGCCTCGCGATGGTGTTTGGATTCATGAAGCAATCCCACGGCCATATCAATGTCTATAGCGAGCCTGGCAAAGGCACCACGTTTCGCCTCTACCTGCCGCGCATGACCGAGGACACCAGATTGCCCGACAACGACGAGTCGGCGACTTCACCGGCGCGGGGCAACGGTGAATGGATCCTCGTCGTCGAGGATAATCCTTCGCTTCGCCGCATTGTCGTGCGCCAACTCTCGGAGTTGGGCTATCGAGTCCTGGAAGCTGAGAATGCCGCGGCGGCCCTTGAATTGCTGTCAACGGAACGCGTCGACTTGTTGATGACGGACATCGTGATGCCGGGCGGTACCGACGGCGTTGAATTGGCGCAGCAGGCGCAGCAACGCTGGCCCGCGCTCAAGGTGCTCTTCACTTCGGGCTTCGCCGAAGTTCAAATAAACGGCCGGAGCAAGCTCCTGCCTGCTCGGACTGAGCTCCTCACGAAACCCTACCGCAGGGAGAAATTGGCCGCAACGGTCCGCAAGGCGTTGCTGACCGCGGCCAGTTGATCTTATTCTCAGTGTTGGCCGATCCCGGTCGGCGACGTGCTTAAGCCGGTGGCCGTCTCATCGTACGTGAAAAGCGGCATAACCAATCGTCCAGGTCCGAAGATGATAGTGGCGGAGAAACAAGATAGCCCTGCAGCGCATCAACGCCCAGCCCTTCCAGAAGGGCTGCAACCTGATCGTTCTCGACACCCTCCGCAATCGTGCTAAGCTCCATGGCCCGCGCCAACCCCACCGTTGCGGTGACGATTGCCAATGCATCTTTCGACTTCGTAATCTCGCCAACGAACGACCGATCGATCTTCAATTCGGAAAACGGCAACTGGCGGAGTTGTTTGAGCGAGGAGTAGCCCGTCCCGAAATCGTCGATAGATACTTCGATCCCTTTGAGCCGCAGTCGAGTGACAATGTCCATCGTCTGCGGCGCGTTCTCTGATGAGACGCTCTCCGTAATCTCTAGGCAGAATTGTCCATATGGAACGCAAAAATTTTGCAGAATATCATTCACGCGGTCAGGAAAGTCCAGACTATGCAAGCTTTTCCCCGAGACATTAACCGACATACGAACTGGGGAACCCTTTCCGCGTTGACGCTCCTGTTCCTGAGCTGCCTTGGAGATTACCCACTCCGTCAACGAATCGATGATCTCGACCGATTCTTCAGCTAAGGGAACAAACTGATCCGGCGGCAATTGGCCGGTTCCTGGACGGTTCCAACGGATGAGAGCCTCGACGCCTCGCAGAGCTTTTCGGTCGCACGTTACAATCGGCTGATATTGAAGGGCCATTTCGTGGCGACCGATGGCCTTCAGGACATCGATAGCAGACGGGCGCTCAAGACGCGCCTTTACATCCTTGAGAACTTCCATCAAACGCTCGAGACGTATGGGCTTGCCAAGAGTTGCTACTGGAACAAGGCCGAGTGCGTTCGCCAATTGCTCTGTGGTGGACAGGACTCTCTCATCGAAGCCACTCACCAAGACAAGGGGATTCCTGTATCCATGGTTGGAAAGATAGCGAAGCTCCTCCACTCCATCTGTGTTACCAAGCTGAAGGTCGAGAAAAATGACTTCCGGAACGCCGGCCTCGTAGAGTAACCTGAAATCCTGGCTCGTTGTCACGGCGTCAAAGGTAAACCCTAGCGGTGACGCAACACGACTCACGAGCCGCCCAATAGCCGGATCGTCGTCAAGAATGACCGCCTTCATCAAGGTTCACTCTGCGATTAGACGACTGACGACGGTCAACAGCTCCTCCGCCCTGAAAGGTTTTTGCAAAACCACATCCGCACCGAAGGCCTGAGCAGCCTTCAAGTACATGTCACCGCTGCTGCCGCCCCCTGACATCACCACAATTTTTGTGGCCGGGTCCCTCCGCCGAATCTCACGGATCGTCTCAATGCCCTCCATATTGGGCATATAGATATCTGTAATCACAATGGAGGGCTGGCACTTCACGAGACATTCAAGTCCATCTCGGCCGTCCTGCGCCTCAGTAACGATGTATTGAGCGGCGGAAAGAATTCGGCGAATCATGGACCGCATTTGCGGTTCGTCATCAATCACCAGAACGCTAACCATCCCGAAACTTCCTCTGGATTTAAAATTCGTTTAGCCGGCGTCACGAAGCGGACCCGAAGATACGCTCAACCTTCCCAAGCAATGCGCTCCCCGTGAATGGCTTCAGGAGGTAATCGGTCACGCCCGCCTGTTTTGCGGCTAAAACCTGTTCACTTTCACCTATGGCCGTCAGCATAATAAATGGAATGTCCTTCAGGTCCAGGTCGTTGCGGATCTCGATGAGCAGTTCCAGCCCGGACATGGGCTTCATGTTCAGATCAGAAATGACCAGTCCATATGCCCGCGTCCGCATCCTGTCCAGAGCAGCAGCGCCATCTGTCGTCTGATCAATATCCGGAATGCCAAAGTCCTTCAAAAACCGGTGAAGGAGCCGCAACATTGCGGGATAGTCATCTACGATCAGAATACTAGGCGGCTTGGCAATGCCCATTTCCCTGGTTCCATGCGCAGCCAATGACACCCAGCCAATTCGCGAACGATAAGTGTTTAATCTAATATGATCAAAAAAATGTTAAGAAGCCTTTGATCCGTACACATGGCGGATGCTCTCTTTCTTCCCAGCGCATGAGCCACGATGGTTAGAGGTGTCGGGCCAATGTTGTGAGGCCGTATCGGCGTTTCCCCAACTATGACGGAACCCATCCGCCCCAAATACCTGACCCGCCAATCCGGCCTCTATCCGATTTGGAAGGCAATGAGTTAGGCGCTTTGATGGGACCGAAGGCGGGTGACGTAGTGGGAGACGCTTGCGGGTGAATTCAACCGTGAGATCGCACGAGGGCTTTCTCATCAACGACCGCTTCGTCTTCAGCAAGACATTCAAGACATTGAACGGCACCAGAATCGTCGCGTTAGCCAAGCGTTCCACCGGTGGCTCGTGACGGTCCGCTATCTCCCTACGACGGGCGACGCGTTTCCTCGCCGAACGAGCCGACAGCGCGTAAAGGGAAAAACGGACAATCAGGTTTCTTGCGACCGGGCGGTAACGATGTGCGCCTGATGGCTCGCCAGGCGGCGCGCGTCTCGTTATACTTAGACCTAGATGGGGAGGTGTTAAGCGTGCCGGTCCATTCAGTAATGCAAATCCTCAAAGACATCGCCCGGCGGCTGCAGGTCTGCCGCGTGCGGCCCGAGGCCGTCGCCCGGCAATGTCTTCACGCTGCAGGACGTCGGGCACCTGATCGCCTGTACGCGGCTCGGTGAATTTCGGACGAAGTGATGCGCACGCAAGGCACAACCGTGGTGACAACTACGCCGCCTCGTACGGCAACGCCCGGGCGGTTGCGTTCGCTTCTGATGGATGGGCCGGACCCGGTCCTGCTGATTGGCGCCGGCGCCTCCGTCACCTCCGGAATCCCTGCGGCCGGACAAACCGTCGAACGCGTCGCGCGCTGGACGTGGTGCAAGGAGAACGGACGGCGTCCCGATGATTTCGCCATACGGCGCTCGGACTATTGGCCCTGGCTTACGGAGCTTCCGTGGTTTCGCAGTGACGTGTCGCTGGCGGAGCTGTATCCAGCGGCAATCGACAACCTGCTGGGCGTCAAAAGCGACCGCCGGGAGTTCTTCGAGAAGCTGATCAATCCGAACATTCCTCCGTCCCGCGGATACACGGCGCTCACGCAGATCCTGCACCAAGGATGGATATCAACGGTTCTGACTCCGAACTTTGACGAGTGCCTGGAACGGGCGCGGGTCGTGCACAACCGGCCGCACCGTCTGGTGAGCATCCGCACGCCGGCCGATTATGTGATGTTCAATTCGGCTCCCCAAGACCCACAGATCATTTTCCTGCACGGCTCGGTGAGCCATTACACCGACAAGAACCTGACGGCGGAAGTCCAATCCCTTGACGCCGAACTCGTGGAGAGGCTCAGGCCCCTGCTGCGAGACCATCCGATTCTCGTGGTCGGATATCGGGGGGCGGAGGCCTCGGTCATGAATGACCTCTTTCTCTCCTCGGCAGGGAGCAGCAGGTTTCTGCACGGCGTCTACTGGTGCACGCACGGCGCCGATTCGACGCTGGGGCTACCACCACTCGTGAGGCAGCTGGCCGACGCCATCGGGACGAATTTCCAGCTGGTGCCAATAGCGCCTCTTTTGAATTCCGAGTGGGTTGAAGGTTTGTCCCGCCGGCGCGGTCAAGGGCGGGCGGAGGCCGGCGGAGCTGAGCCGGCCCCCAGCGCCAGGGCCACGGGAACCGGTTTGTTAGTTGGAAGC
>JBJKQL010000088.1:0-40355 GCA_046705265.1 Ferrovibrionaceae bacterium | reverse complement strand
CGTTCTTCACCAACTACCGGCCACAGTTTTATTTCCGGACGACGGACGTGACCGGGGTTGTGCGTCTGCCGGAAGGGACGGAGATGGTGATGCCGGGGGATAATGTGACGATGGAGGTGGAGTTGATTGCGCCGGTTGCGATGGACGAGGGTCTGCGCTTCGCCATCCGCGAAGGGGGCCGCACCGTCGGCGCCGGCGTCGTCGCCTCCATTATCGCGTAACAAAGGCCATAGTAGATAGCGGGCGGTGGCCCCGCGGCAGGGAAGAGTTGGGTCATGGACAGCCAGAATATTCGTATCCGCTTGAAGGCGTTTGATCATCGGGTGCTCGACCAGTCGACAAGCGAGATCGTGAATACGGCGAAGCGCACCGGGGCACGGGTGCGTGGCCCGATTCCGTTACCGACGCGGTGCGAGAAGTTCACCGTCTTACGCTCGCCGCATATAGACAAGAAGTCGCGCGAGCAGTTCGAGATCCGCACTCATAAACGGCTTCTCGACATTGTCGACCCGACGCCGCAGACAGTGGATGCGCTGATGAAGCTCGATCTCGCGGCCGGCGTTGACGTTGAGATCAAGCTATAAGGAACGGAAGCGATGCGGTCAGGGTTGCTGGCACGAAAGCTGGGCATGACCCGGGTATTCACCGAGGACGGGACGGATGTGCCGGTAACCGTGTTGCAGGTCGAGAACTGCCAGGTGACCGCGCAGCGCACCCGGGAGAAGGATGGCTACGACGCGGTGCAGCTCGGCGTTGGTACAGCCAAGGTGAAAAACACCTCGAAACAGATGCGCGGACATTTTGCCAAAGCCAATGTCGAGCCGAAACGGAAGCTTGCCGAGTTTCGGGTTTCGCCGGAAGGACTTTTGCCGGTCGGTGCCGAGATCACGGCCGCCTATTTCACGCCGGGGCAGTTCGTCGACGTCATTGGGACCAGCATCGGCAAGGGCTTCGCCGGCGTCATGAAGCGACATAATTTTCGCGGCCTTGAGGCGACTCACGGTGTTTCGATCTCACATCGTAGTCACGGCTCGACTGGACAGCGCCAGGACCCAGGCAAGGTCTTTAAGGGCAAAAAGATGGCCGGTCACATGGGCACGCGGCAAGTAACCAAACTCAACCTGCGCGTGGTCGAGACCGACGTCGAAAAGGGCGTGATCCTGGTTCACGGCCATGTGCCGGGGTTTGCTGGCAATTATGTGCGTGTCCGCGATGCGGTGAAGAAGCCGGCGCCGAAGGAGACAGCTCCGGAAGGCGCGGTCAAATTGCCGGCTCAAAGTACGACGTCAGCGCCGGACGCGGTGGCGAAGGAGTGAGGCCTATGCTTGCGAAGGTCACCAATCTGAATGCGGAAGAAGTTGGCACGATCGAGCTTGCCGACAGCGTATTCGGCCTCGATGTGCGGCCGGACATTCTGCAGCGCATGGTGGTCTATCAGCTTGCCAAGCGCCAAGCCGGCACCCATAAATCGAAGACCTACGGCGAAGTCCAGGGCTCAACCGCAAAAATTTATAAGCAAAAAGGCACCGGCCGCGCCCGCCACGGAGCTAAGCGCGCGCCGCAGTTCCGCGGCGGTGGCAAGGCTTTCGGTCCAGTGGTGCGCTCGCATGCGATCGACTTGCCAAAAAAGGTCCGCAAGCTCGCGCTGCGTACGGCACTCTCGATGAAGCAGTCAGAGGGCAAGCTCGTGGTGCTCGAGGACGGCAAGTTGGCCGAGGCGCGCACTAAGGTGTTGGCTGAAGCACTTTCCAGATTCGGTTGGGGTTCGGTGCTGATCCTCGACGGCCCGGAAGTCGACGCCAACATGAGGCGTGCAGCCGGCAATCTCAAAGGTATCGATCTGCTGCCGCAACAGGGGGCCAATGTTTACGACATCCTTCGCCGCGATACGTTGGTGTTGACGCGGGCCGCGGTCGGTGAGCTTGAGGCGCGACTGAAATGAATCGCGAAAAAATGTACAACACGATTCTTTCCCCGGTCGTGACCGAGAAGTCGACCCGCATTTCGGAACACAATCAGGTGATGTTTCGGGTGGCAATGAGCGCAACCAAGCGCGAAATAAAGGCAGCGGTTGAGGGTTTGTTCAAGGTCAAGGTGGTGGGAATCAATACCATGCGCGTGAAGGGCAAAATCAAGCGCTTCCGCAATCGTCTTGGCCAACGGTCGGATTGGAAGAAGGCGATCGTGACCCTGGCCGAAGGCCAAAGCATTGACGTGACGACGGGACTCTAAGTCATGGCACTCAAAACCTTTCGTCCAGTGACGCCGTCGCAGCGCGGCTTGGTTCTGGTGGATCGCGCGGGCCTGTGGAAGGGCAAGCCCGTCAAGACTCTGACGGAAGGCAAAACCTCGACCGGTGGACGCAATAACCTGGGCCGCGTCACCTCGCGTTTCCGCGGGGGCGGGCACAAACAGCGCTATCGGATCGTTGACTTCCGGCGCCGGAAGTATGGCGTGCCGGCAATCGTCGAGCGCATCGAGTATGATCCGAATCGGACCGCCTTTCTCGCGTTGATCAAGTATGCCGATGGCGAACTCAGCTATATCCTGGCGCCGCAACGGCTCAAGGCAGGCGATGAGGTGATATCGGGTGAAAGGGTCGACGTTAAGCCCGGCAATGCCATGCCAATGAAGTCGATTCCAGTCGGTACCATCGTTCACAACATCGAACTGAAGATCGGCAAGGGCGGCCAGCTTGCCCGCTCGGCCGGCTGCTACGCGCAGGTGATCGGGCGCGACGCGGGGTATGTCCAGCTTCGTCTCTCGTCGGGCGAGCTCCGCATGACGCGCGCCGAATGTATGGCGACGGTCGGCGCGGTGAGCAATCCGGATCAACAGAATATCAAGATCGGCAAGGCCGGTCGCAAGCGTTGGCTCGGCCGGCGACCTCACAACCGCGGCGTGACCATGAATCCGATCGACCATCCCCATGGCGGCGGCGAGGGTCGCACCTCTGGCGGCCGTCATCCGGTGACGCCTTGGGGCAAGCCAACCAAGGGCAAGCGCACGCGGAATAACAAGTCGACGCAGAAATTTATCATCCGGCGTCGGCCCGCGAACCGCAAAACTTCGTAAGGAGAAAGAAGCGTGGCGCGTTCGGTATGGAAAGGCCCGTTCGTTGATGGCTATCTCTTGCGGAAGGCCGAAGCCAGTCGCGAGTCCGGCCGCAAGGAGATCATCAAGACTTGGTCGCGGCGATCAACCATTCTGCCGCAGTTCGTCGGACTAACCTTTGGGGTTTACAACGGGCACAAGTTCCTGCCGGTTCTAGTGACGGAAGACATGGTCGGCCACCGGTTGGGCGAGTTTTCACCGACCCGCACTTTCCATGGTCACGCCGCTGACAAGAAGGCGAAGAGGAAGTAGCGATGGGCAAACCGACGAGAGAACGCCGGCTGGCCGACAATGAAGCGCGTGCCGTCGCGCGCAATCTCAGAATCAGCCCACGCAAGCTTGGCTTGGTGGCGGGTCTTATTCGCGGCAAGCCGGTAAGCGCCGCGCTCGCGGATCTTGTTTTCTGCCCACGGCGTATTGCCCACGATGTGCGCAAGACGCTGCAGTCCGCAATCGCCAATGCTGAGAATAACCACCAACTCGACGTCGATCAGCTGATGGTGGCCGAGGCCTCGGTCGGTAAGGCGACCGTGATTCGGCGGTGGCAACCGCGCGCCCGCGGCCGAGTCGGGCGGATCGAGAAATTTTACAGTCATTTGACGATTGTCGTGCGCGAGCAGGCGTCGGCAAGCGAGGAGGCAGCCTGATGGGTCAGAAAGTCAATCCGGTCGGGCTGCGCCTCGGCATAAACCGCACCTGGGATTCGCGCTGGTACGCAAATCACAAGGAATACGCGGAACTGCTGCACGAGGATCACAAGATTCGCGGCTATCTCGAGGAGCGTTTGGCGCAGGCCGGGGTTAGCCGCATCGTGATCGAGCGGCCCGCGAAGAAGGCGCGGATCACCATTCACTCGGCTCGTCCTGGGGTCGTCATCGGCAAGAAGGGAGCCGATATCGAAAAGCTGCGTTCGGCCCTGGCTGCGATGACCAGCTCGGAAGTCCATCTTAACATCGTCGAGATTCGCAAGCCGGAAATCGATGCCAAGCTCGTCGCCGAGAACTTGGCGCAACAGTTGGTCCGGCGCATCGCCTTTCGCCGCGCCATGAAGCGGGCGGTGCAATCGGCGATGCGTCTTGGTGCCCAGGGCATCCGCATCAATTGCAGCGGCCGTCTTGGCGGCGCGGAAATCGCGCGCATGGAATGGTATCGTGAAGGGCGCGTCCCGCTTCATACGCTCCGCGCCGATATTGATTTCGGCATTGCGACAGCGAAGACCGCCTATGGCACCTGCGGGGTCAAGGTGTGGGTTTTCAAGGGCGAGATCTTGGCGCACGACCCCATGGCGCAGGATAAACGTCTCGCCGAGCAGGCCACCGGTCGAGCCTAGAGCAGTTGGAGACGGACGATGCTGCAGCCGAAACGAACGAAATATCGTAAGGCGTTCAAAGGCCGCCTTCATGGTAAGGCCAAGGGCGGAACCGATCTTGCCTTTGGCGCTTTTGGGCTAAAGGCCATGGAACCGGGACGTCTCACGGCGCGTCAAATCGAGGCCAGCCGCCGCGCCATCACTCGCCATATCAAGCGTACGGGCCGGGTGTGGATTCGTATTTTTCCCGACGTACCGGTGACGAAGAAGCCAACCGAAGTGCGCATGGGCAAAGGCAAGGGCGGCGTCGAGTTTTGGATGTGCCGGGTGAAGCCGGGTCGGATCCTGTTTGAGCTCGATGGCGTGCCGGTGCAGCTCGCCCGTGAAGCTTTTGAGCGCGGTGCGGCCAAGCTACCGGTGCGCACGCGCGTGATCAGCCGGCTTTCGGGCGAGGAGGCTTTGGCATGAAGGCACGAGAATTGATCGGCAAGACCGACGATGAAATCGGTGAGCAGCTTTTAGGCCTGAAGCGGGAGCAGTTCAACCTGCGTTTCCAGAAGGCCACGGGGCAGCTCGAGAATACGACGCGTATCCGCATCGTGCGTCGAGATATTGCTCGGATCAAGACGCTCCTTGGGAGCCGTCGCCGGACCGGGAAAGGTTAAGGGGAAGTCATGCCGAGGCGAATTTTTCAAGGCACCGTCGTCAGCGACAAGGGTGACAAGACGGTCGTCGTGCGCGTCGAGCGGCGGGTCATGCATCCGCTTTACAAGAAGTTCGTCCGGCGCTCGAAGAAGTACCATGCCCATGATGAGCGGAATCAATACAAGGCCGGAGACATCGTGCGTATCCGCGAGTGCCGGCCGATTTCGAAGCTCAAGACCTGGGAAGTGATCGAGGCGGTTGGCCATACGATCGAGGTCGGGGGAAGCGAAAGCGAACGTCTATGATTCAGGCAGAAACGAATCTCGAGGTCGCAGACAATTCGGGCGCCCGCCGGGTCCAATGCATCAAAGTGCTGGGGGGCTCGAAACGGAAGTATGCTTCTGTGGGCGATGTGATCGTGGTCGCGGTGAAAGACGCGATTCCGCGTGGCCGGGTGAAGAAGGGCGACGTGCACCGCGCTGTCATCGTACGCACGGCGAAGGAGATCCGCCGCGCCGATGGCAGTGCGATCCGCTTCGATCGCAACGCCGCAGTTTTGATTAACAAGCAGAACGAGCCAATTGGCACGCGTATCTTCGGTCCAGTGACCCGCGAGTTGCGCTCGAAGAATCACATGAAAATCGTCAGCTTGGCACCAGAGGTCCTCTAAATGGCCGAAAAATTCCGGATTAAGAAAGGTGACAAGGTGGTGGTCATTACTGGCCGCGACAAGGGCAAGAAGGGCGAGGTGCTTTCGGTGCTGCGAGCCGAACGCCGTGCCGTCGTGTCCGGGGTAAATGTGGTCAAGCGGCATACCCGGCCCGTCTCCGGCAACCCCGGGGGGATCATCGAGAAGGAAGCGCCAATTCAGATCTCGAATTTGGCAATTCAGGATCCTAGGGATGGTCACCCAACCCGCATTGGATTCCGGTTCCTTGATGACGGTCGCAAGGTGCGCTTCGCGAAGCGCTCCGGCGAAGTCTTGGATCTTTAGGGGCTAACATGGCACGCGCGCGTTTGCAGGAACTCTATAAAGAGGTGTTGCGCAAGACGCTCACTGAGCAGTTCGGCTATCGCAACCAAATGGCGGTGCCGCGGCTGGAGAAGATCGTCATCAACATGGGCGTTGGTGAGGCCGCGACCGATTCGAAGAAAACGCAAGCTGCGGTTGCTGATCTCGCTGCCATCGCGGGGCAGAAGCCGGTGGTGACGCGAGCGCGAAAGTCGATCGCAAATTTCAAACTGCGGAAAGGCATGCCGGTCGGTTGCAAGGTGACGCTTCGCCACGCTCACATGTATGAATTCCTGGATCGGTTGATCAATATTGCATTACCTCGAGTGCGTGATTTCCGGGGTCTCTCAGAGAAGAGTTTTGATGGCCGCGGTAATTACGCGCTCGGCTTCAAGGAACAGCTGGTGTTCCCGGAGATCGATTACGACAAGGTCGATGGAATCCGTGGAATGGACATCGTGATCTGCACCACGGCGAAAACCGATGCTGAGGCAAGGGCTCTGCTTGCCGGTTTCAACATGCCGTTTGCGAATTAGGAGACCGACGTATGGCCAAGAAGAGCGCCGTTGAGAAAGACCTCCGCCGCCGCCGCTTGGTGAAGCAATTTTCTGCCCGCCGCGCACGCCTTTTGGCGATCGCGAATAATGAAGAGTCACCGGCCGAAGATCGGTTTGCCGCGCGGCTTAAGCTCGCCGAGTTGCCGCGCAATTCCTCGGCGGTTCGCGTGCGCAACCGGTGCGAAGTAAGCGGTCGGCCGCGTGGCGTCTATCGTAAGTTCCGCATGTCGCGTATTTCGCTGCGCGAGATGGCATCGACCGGCCAAATCCCCGGCATGGTCAAGTCGAGCTGGTAAGGGAGAGCAAGCAATGAATTTGAGCGATCCCTTGGGGGATATGCTGACACGGATCCGGAATGCTCAGCAGGTGGGCAAGGGCACGGTTGTGACTCCCGCGTCGAAGCTGCGTGAGCGCGTGCTCGAGGTGCTCATGCGCGAAGGCTATATCCGCGGCTACGAACGGCGCGAAAATGCCGCGGGACATGCGGAGCTCTCTATTGAATTGAAATATTACGAAGGTCGCCCGGTGATCCGGTCCATCAGTCGGGTGTCGAAGCCGGGGCGGCGTATTTATTCATCGATCAAGGACCTTGCGAAGATCCGAAGCGGGCTCGGCATTTCAATTCTGTCGACGCCGCGTGGGGTAATGTCGGATGCAGATGCACGCGCCGCCAACGTCGGCGGCGAGATTTTGTGCCAGGTATTCTGAGGAGGCGGCGGTGTCGCGTATTGGCAAGCATCCGGTTGTCGTTCCCTCGGGCGTGACGGTCGATTTACGCGGCCAAGCGCTCTCGGTTAAGGGGAGCAAGGGCAGCTTGAATATGACGATTGTCGACGAGGTGCTGGCCAGCATTGACGGCGGCAAGGTTTCTTTGAAGCCACGAGATTCGTCACGTCGCTCACGCGCGCTCTGGGGCACGTCTCGCACGCTGGTGCAGAACATGGTCGACGGCGTAAGCAAGGGATTCTCTCTCGGGCTTGAGATCAATGGCGTCGGCTATCGTGCCGCGGTGCAAGGCAAGAAACTTACTTTGCAACTGGGTTTTAGCCACGAGGTGATTTATGACATTCCGGAAGGGATCACGATTACCTGCGAGCGCCCGACGGTGATAACTATCACGGGTATCGACCGTCAAAAGGTCGGCAAGGTGGCCGCGGATATTCGAGCATTCCGCCCGCCGGAACCCTATAAGGGCAAGGGTGTCAAATACGCCACCGAGGTCATTCGCCGCAAGGAAGGCAAGAAGAAATAGGAGCGGAATGCGATGACCAAGCAAATGCAACTCACGGAACGGCGCAAGACGCGCATTCGTTTCCGCCTCCGTCAGGCAGCGCATGGCCGGCCGCGGCTTTCGGTGTTCCGGTCTTCGCAGCACATCTACGCGCAGGTGATCGACGACGCCACTGGGACGACGCTTGCTGCCGCGTCGACCCTCGACAAGGGCCTCAGGGCAAGTTTGAAGACGGGTGCTGACAAAACCGCCGCTGAGGCGGTTGGAAAGATGATCGCCGAGCGGGCCAAGGCTAAAGGGATCAGCAAGGTGGTCTTCGATCGCGGCGGTTATCTGTATCATGGCCGGGTCAAGGCCCTGGCTGATGCTGCCCGCGCGGGCGGCCTGGACTTTTAAGGGAAAGGCGTAAGATGGCGCGGTCTGAGACCAACGAGCGCGCGGACAGCGAGTTCGTCGATAAGCTGGTGAGCATTAATCGCGTTGCCAAGGTGGTGAAGGGCGGTCGCCGCTTCGGCTTTGCCGCGTTGGTGGTGGTGGGGGATCAGAAGGGTCGGGTTGGTTACGGCTCTGGCAAGGCGCGCGAGGTGCCTGAGGCGATCCGCAAGGCGACCGAACGGGCGAAGCGAAACGTCATTCGCGTGCCCCTCCGACGCGGGCGTACGTTGCACCATGATGTCGAAGGGCGCCACGGCGCTGGCAAGGTGTTGCTGCGCGCCGCTGATGCCGGAACCGGAATCATCGCCGGCGGTCCGATGCGCGCGGTGTTCGAGACTCTCGGGGTGCAGGATGTCGTGGCGAAGTCGATCGGCACATCGAACCCGCATAACATGATCAAGGCGACCTTCGATGCGCTGCAGAATTTGATGTCGCCGCGGCATGTGGCGGCGAAGCGCGGCAAGAAGGTGGGCGAAATTATCGGCCGCCGCGACGGCGCGGAGGAATAGGATGGCAAAGCGGAAGCCGAAGACTGTCCGAGTAACGCAGATCAGAAGCGCCAACAACAGGCCGAAGAATCAGGCGCAGACCTTGATCGGGCTCGGACTGAACAAGCTGCATCGCACGCGCGAGATCGAAGATACGCCGGCAGTGCGCGGTATGATTGCCAAGGTGCGCCATCTGGTGCGGATTGAGGAGGTCGGCTGAGGCCGGGCTGACAAGGGAGTTTTGCGATGAATCTCAATCAGCTTGAAGCTCGTCCCGGGTCGCACAAGCGGCGGATGCGAGTGGGCCGCGGTATCGGCTCCGGCAAGGGCAAGACTTCGGGTCGCGGCGTCAAGGGCCAGAAGGCTCGGACAGGCGTCAGCATCAAAGGGTTCGAGGGCGGCCAGATGCCGCTTCATCGCCGTCTACCGAAACGGGGCTTCAAGAATCCGTTTCGTCCGAGCTATGACGTCGTCAACCTGGGGCGCATCCAGGCGGCGCTGGACGGCGGGCGGCTGAGCGCGCAGAATACGATTACTCGGGACGTCCTCAAGGCTGCGGGACTGATTCGTGGCCAGCGAGATGGTGTCCGGATTCTGGCACAAGGCGAGATCAAGACCGCGATCATCGTCGAGGTGGTGGGTGCTTCGCAGGCTGCCATCGCAGCTATCGAAAAGGTCGGCGGCAAGGTAATTTTGCCGGCACAGCCGGAAGCCACGGCGGTCGCGAGCGGCGATGCTGGCTCGAATGATTGATTCAGCCGTTCGGGAGTAAGGACAGACATGGCCTCTGCAGCCGAACAGTTGGCCGCAAGTCTTAACCTCGGCGCCTTTTCCAAGGCGACGGAGCTCAAGAAGCGCCTGTGGTTCACCCTCGGCGCATTGGTGATTTTCCGTCTTGGTAGCTTCATCCCGCTGCCGGGTATCGACTCTTCTGTGTTGGCGCAGCTTTTTGCCCGAGAGCAGGGCGGCCTGATCGGATTGTTCGATCTTTTCTCCGGCGGGGCCTTGGGCCGCATGACGATCTTTGCGCTTTCGATCATGCCCTATATTTCGGCCTCGATCATCGTGCAGCTTATGACGTCGGTATCCCCGCATTTCGAGGCCTTGCAGAAAGAGGGGGAACTCGGCCGCAAGAAGCTAAATCAATACACGAAATACGGCACGCTGGTGCTCGCCATGCTGCAGTCCTATGGCATCGCTGTCGGACTCGAAGGGATGACGGCGGCGGGCGGGCTTTCACCGGTCATCGATCCGGGTTGGTTCTTTCGTTTTACAACCGTGGTCACCCTGGTCGCTGGCACCATGTTCCTGACTTGGCTCGGTGAGCAGATAACATCACGCGGCGTCGGCAATGGCACGTCGCTTATCATTTATGCGGGCATTGTCGCTCGCATGCCGGTTGCCGTCGCGAACATGCTGGAACTCGGCCGCACCGGCGCCATGTCGACGACATTCATCCTATTCATCCTGTTCATGATGGTGGTGATCGTTACCTTCATCGTTTTCATGGAACGGGCGCAGCGACGTATCCTGGTGCAGTATCCCAAACGCCAGGTGGGTAATCGCATGATGGGCGGGGAAAGCTCGCATCTGCCGCTCAAGCTCAATACGTCGGGAGTGATTCCACCGATTTTCGCCTCCTCGATCCTGCTGATGCCGGTCACGGTTGCGAGCTTTTCCGCCGGGCATGGCCCCGCTTGGTTCAACCGCCTCACGGCGTCCTTGAGCCATGGGCAGCCGCTTTATCTCACGCTTTACGGCGTGCTTATCATCTTTTTCACCTTCTTCTATACGGCGGTGGTCTTCAATCCGACGGATACCGCCGATAACCTTAGAAAGTACGGGGGGTTTCTGCCGGGCATTCGCCCTGGAAAACGGACTGCCGATTATCTCGACTATGTCTTGACGCGGCTTACCGTGGTCGGTGCCATCTATCTCGCTGTCGTTTGTCTGATCCCGGAATATCTGATCTTCCATTACTCATTGCCGTTCTATTTCGGCGGCACGTCGCTCCTGATCGTCGTGATGGTAACCATGGATACGGTGGCGCAAATTCAGTCCCATCTCCTGGCTCACCAATATGAAGGGCTGATCAAGAAGTCCAAGCTGAAGGGCGGTCGGCGGTGATCATCATTCTTCTTGGGCCGCCTGGAGCCGGAAAAGGCACCCAGGCGGAATATTTGCAACGTCATCACGGACTGCTGAAGCTTTCGACTGGCGACATGCTGCGGGCGGCTGTGGCTTCGGGTAGCGAGATCGGGCGCAAAGCCAAGGCAGCGATCGAGCGCGGTAACCTGGTATCAGATGAGGTGGCGGTGGCGATTGTCGCGGAGCGTCTCGCCGCTGGGCCGGGCAGCGCCAAGGGCGTCATTCTTGATGGGTTTCCGCGCACTCTCGGCCAAGCCGAAGCGCTTGATCGTGTATTGGCCGAAAGGCACCGCAAGGTCGATATGGTGGTCGAGATCAGGGTTGTTGACGACGTGCTGGTCAAGCGGATCAGCGGCCGCTTTACTTGCGCGACGTGTGGTGCTGCGTACCATGATACGTTCAATCTGCCGAAGGTCGAAGGCAAGTGCGATGTCTGCGGCGGCGGCGAGTTTACCCGTCGGGTGGACGATTCCGCGGAAACCGTCGCCGCGCGACTCGAAATCTATCATCGCGAGACCGCGCCGCTTCTGCCTTATTACCGGGCGCGCGGTCTTTTGCGTTCGGTTGATGGCATGGCGGAAATCGCCCAAGTCGCCAAGGAGATAGACGCCATTTTGGAGCCCTTAGGGCAGAGTTGACTTGTTAACGGGAATTTCTATAATCGCGCCCTCGGCGGAGGGCGCGGCGAGGCAACCGGAAAATTAGAGGGAGAGGCGCGTGGCGCGTATTGCGGGTGTCAACATCCCGACAAATAAACGTGTCGAGATCGCTCTGACGTATATATACGGAATCGGGCGTTCGAAGGCTAAAGAGATTTGCGAGAAGGTCAATCTGACACCGGATCGGCGGGTCAATCAGTTGACCGAGGCCGAGGTGATTCAGATCCGCGAGATCATCGACCGGCAGTATCGCGTCGAAGGGGACCTTCGCCGGGAAGTAGCGATGAACATCAAGCGCTTGATGGATCTTGGCTGCTATCGGGGGCTGCGTCACCGTCGCGGCTTGCCGGTGCGCGGTCAGCGTACTCACACCAACGCGCGAACACGTAAGGGGCCGGCGCGACCCATCGCCGGAAAGAAGAAGTAACATCGGCGCTTGGTTTTGATATTCAAGGAATAACGTAAGAATGGCTCGTGAAAAAACCACGCGCGTGCGTCGCCGCGAAAAGAAAAACATCACATCCGCCGTGGCGCATGTGAATGCGACTTTCAATAATACGATGGTCACCATTACCGATGCCCAAGGAAATACCATTGCTTGGTCTTCGGCCGGTGCGCAAGGATTTAAGGGTTCGCGCAAATCGACACCCTACGCCGCGCAGGTTGCCGCCGAGACTGCGGGCCGCAAGGCACAGGAACATGGCGTGCGCACGGTCGAAGTGGAAGTGCGGGGCCCCGGCGCTGGCCGTGAGTCGGCGCTTCGTGCCTTGCAGGCCGTCGGCTTCAGCATCACGGCAATACGTGACGTGACTCCTATTCCCCATAACGGTTGCCGTCCGCCGAAACGTCGGCGTGTGTGATTTCGGGCTTGCGTCGGCCCTCACTGGGGCTCTTTTGCGCGCTTCGGCGCGCCGTCTGAGAAGGACGAGGACACTGTGATTCAGAAGAACTGGACCGCTCTCATCAAACCCAACAAGCTCAATGTCGAGCATGAAGAAGAGAACGGGCGTCTTGCCACCTTCACGGCGGAACCGTTGGAACGTGGCTTCGGCCAGACGCTCGGTAATTCACTGCGGCGTATTTTGCTCTCGTCTCTGCAAGGCGCGGCGGTGACCTCGGTACAGATTGACGGGGTCCTGCACGAGTTTTCCTCGGTTCCAGGCGTGCGCGAGGACGTAACGGATATTATCCTTAATATCAAGGCGCTGGCTGTCCGCATGCATGGCGAGGGCCCGCGTCGGATCACTCTCAAGGCTGAGGGCCCGGGAGAAGTAACGGCAGGCCAGATCGAGGTCGGCCACGATATCGAGATTACCAACCCGGCTCTCGTGCTTTGCACCTTGGATGAGGGTGCCCGGATTCAGATGGAAATGACGGTGGATACCGGGAAGGGTTACGTGTCTGGCTACGCGAACCGGCCGGAAGACGCGCCGATCGGCCTTATTCCGGTGGATGCCCTCTACAGCCCGGTACGCCGCGTCTCTTACAAGATCGAAAACGCCCGTGCCGGCCAAGTTCTCGATTACGATAAGCTGACCCTTGAGGTGGAGACCAACGGCACGGTGAAGCCGAAGGATGCGGTGGCCTACGCGGCGCGCATCATGCAGGACCAGCTGCAGCTCTTCATCAATTTCGAGGAGCCGAAGGAAGTCAAGCCGGAGACGCCTGCCGCCGAGCCGGAATTCAACCGCAACCTCTTGCGCAAGGTCGATGAACTGGAATTGTCGGTACGTTCCGCCAATTGTCTGAAAAACGATAATATCGTCTACATCGGAGATCTCATTCAAAAGACCGAGGCCGAAATGCTGCGGACCCCGAACTTTGGCCGCAAGTCACTGAACGAGATCAAGGAAGTTCTTGCCCAGATGGGGCTTCGGCTCGGCATGCATGTGCCGAACTGGCCGCCGGAAAATATCGACGAGCTGGTCAAGCGCCTCGAAGAGCCGTATTGACCGAGGAGAAGCACCGATGCGTCACGGCAAGGTTCTGCGCAAGCTCAACAAGAAGGCGTCGCACCGCAAAGCGATGTTTGCCAACTTGGCGTCCTCGCTCATCAAGCATGAGCAGATTACGACAACCCTGCCGAAGGCGAAGGAGCTCCGTCCGATCGTCGAGAGGCTGATCACGCTCGGGAAGCGCGGCAATCTTCACGCGCGACGTCAAGCCCATGCGTTTCTGCCTGAAGAACGGACTGTGAAGAAGTTATTCGACGTATTGAGCAGCCGTTATGCGGACCGCCATGGCGGGTATATCCGCGTGCTTCGAGCCGGCTTCCGTTACGGTGACGCCGCGCCGATGGCAGTGATCGAACTAGTTGATCGCGATCCCGAGGCCAAGGGCCAGGATTCGGGGCCAAAACCGAGCGCCCAAGACGAAGGGGGCGAAGAGGCTCTGGCCGCGGGCTAGATCAGGCGTCGAGGTCGCGTACCGCGGGGACCGTCCTTCGAATTTCCGCTTTGATCGCGCCCCCCGCCGGTTGGCGGCTGGGCGCAAGAGCCGATATGATTCGGACGAGTAATGATGGCCCATTCCGCCAAAGCGTTGGTTACGGCTGGACTTGGCATTCTTGCCTTGACCACGGTCTCGGTCTGGAATCCGGCGCTCGCGACCAGGCGCACGGTGCCGCAAAGCCGTCAGCAGATCGAATTGTCCTATGCGCCGCTGGTAAAGAAGGTGGCGCCCGCGGTGGTCAATATCTATACCCGCCGCGTCGTGCGTGAAGGCGGCGTTTCGCCCTTTTTCGGTAACCCGTTTTTCCGCCAATTCTTCGGCAATCCTTTTCTGTTTGGCGCGCCGCGGGCGCGTATCGAGCGCTCGCTCGGCTCCGGCGTCATCCTCGACCCTAATGGCCTGATCGTCACCAATTTCCATGTCATTAAGGGCGCGCAAAAGATTACCGTCGCGCTTTCCGACAGACGCGAGTTCCCAGCCAAGATCGTGCTCGCCGATCCGCATAAGGATCTTGCTGTACTCCGGATTCATGCCGGCGGACCGCTGCCATTTCTCGAACTTCGCAACTCAAATTCGCTCGAAGTCGGTGACCTTGTCCTTGCGATCGGCGATCCATTCGGCGTCGGTCAGACCGTCACTTCCGGCATTATCTCAGGCCTTGGCCGCACGATAAACGCGAGCGGGCCCGTACAGTCCTATATTCAGACCGATGCGGCAATCAATCCCGGCAATTCGGGCGGCGCCCTCGTTACCATGGATGGCCGACTTGCCGGCATCAATTCCGCGATCTTTTCCAAGGATGGCGGCTCGCTCGGCATCGGCTTCGCAATTCCAAGCAATCTGGTCGCGGCGGTTCTCCGCAGCGCTAAGAACGGAGGCCGCATCATGTGGCCTTGGCTTGGTGCCGAAGGCCAGGAGGTGACAGCTGCGCTTGCCGGAAGCCTGGGGCTCGATCGACCGCGGGGAGTGCTGATCTCAAGCATCTATCCGGGAGGACCAGCGGCGAAAGCCGGGCTTAAGGTCGGCGATGTGGTGCTTTCAGTGGATGGCGAACCGGTCGATAGCATGGGCACGCTTCGTTTTCAGATTGAGACGTTGGAGGTCGGCCGCAAGGCGTCGCTTACCGTGTGGCGCAACCGCGAGCAGGCCATGCTCTCGCTGTCGCTGCAGCCGGCACCGGAGGTTCCGCCGCCCGATCGGACGTTGCTTGCTGGTAATCAGCCGCTTGCGGGGGCGACCATCGCCAATATGTCGCCGGCACTGGCGCAAAGTCTTGGCCTTTCCAGTGAAACCAAAGGTGTGGTCGTGCTCGCCGTGCAGTCCGGCAGCGTGGCCAATCGCATCGGCATCGAGCCGCACGATCTAGTGCGCAATTTAAACGGATCAGCGGTTAACTCGGTCGCTGAAGTTAAACGGCTGGTACACGAGCCACGCCGGGAATGGCGCTTGCAGATTGATCGTGGCGGGCGTCTCCTATCAGTGACCATCCAAGGGTAGCGAGGATGCAAGCAAGGCGTCCGCCGCGTAAGACATCGGGAGGCGGTCGGGGGGCGCCGGAAAGCTCGCTTTTCGAGGCCGCGGGCCTGGATGGGGGAATACCGCGGCCTTTGGCCGCCCGGCTGCGCCCGGCGCGGCTTGCCGATGTTCTTGGTCAGGATCATCTCCTTGGCCCTGATGGCCCCATTGGCCGCATGGTGCAGGCGGGCCGGCTGGCCTCCCTGATCCTGTGGGGGCCGCCCGGTAGCGGCAAGACCACGATTGCGCGTCTGCTTGCTGAAGGTACGGGCCTCGTGTTCCATCCGCTTTCAGCGGTCTTTTCCGGCGTTGCCGATCTCCGCCAAGCCTTCGAGGAGGCGCGCGCCCGCCGCGCCGTGGGTCAAGGGACCCTTCTTTTCGTAGACGAAATCCACCGCTTCAATCGGGCGCAGCAGGATGGTTTTCTCCCCTATGTCGAGGAGGGCACCGTGGTTCTTGTCGGTGCAACCACGGAAAATCCCTCGTTCGAACTGAACTCGGCCTTGCTGTCGCGTTGCCAGGTTCTGGTGCTGCGCCGGCTCGATGATGCAGCCTTGGAGACCCTTCTTGCCCGCGCCGAGGCGGCAGAAGGCCGTGTCCTGCCGCTCGATGGCGAGGGGCGGTCGGCGCTCCGCGCCATGGCCGATGGCGACGGCCGCTTCCTCCTCAACCTGGCGGAAGAACTCTTCGCCCTGCCGCCTGAGCGAAAGCTCGATGCGGCTGGCCTTGCGCTTGCGGTGGCGCGTCGCGCTCCGCTTTATGACAAGGGCGAGGAGGGCCATTACAACCTCATCAGCGCGCTTCACAAGTCGCTCCGGGGCTCGGATGCCGACGCGGCCCTCTATTGGCTCGCACGCATGCTGGCGGGCGGCGAGGACCCGCTCTATATCGCACGCCGCCTGGTCCGCTTTGCGGTTGAAGATATAGGCCTCGCAGATCCGGCAGCGCTAACCCAGGCCCTTGCGGCGAAGGACACCTACGACTTCCTTGGTTCGCCCGAGGGTGAGCTTGGGCTTGCCGCTGCCGTCCTCTATCTCGCGACGGCGCCGAAATCGAACGCGGTGTACACGGCTTTTCTCACAGCCGGCGCAACCGCCCGTGATTCCGGCTCGCTGATGCCGCCGCTGCATATCCTGAACGCACCGACCCGGCTGATGCGCGACTTGGGTTATGGCAAGGGCTATGTCTACGACCATGATACCGAGGCAGGCTTTTCAGGCCAGAACTACTTCCCCGACGAAATGCCGCGCCGGGTCTTCTATCGTCCGTCCGAACGCGGCTTCGAGCGTGAGATCGCAAAACGGCTCGCCTATTGGCAAAAGCTTCGCGAAGCGGCTGAAGGCGGGAAGCCGGGTGGCGGCGAGTTCGGCGGGGTGGCATGAGCAGAGGTGTCGAAATGGTCACCGTCGCAGAGGCCGAAGCTGACATGCGGCTCGACCGTTGGCTCCGGCGGCGCATTGCCGGCCTTTCGCAGGGCCGCATAGAAAAGCTTCTCCGTAGCGGTCAGATCCGCGTCGACGGTGGTCGGGCCAAGGCCAATGTGCGGTTGAAATCCGGCCAGCAGGTTCGCATTCCGCCAGTGGCCGAGGAACGCGGTTCCTCACTCCAAGGCCCGACAGGCACCCCGGCGGTGAGGACGCACGATATCGACGAGCTCAAGACCCGCGTGTTGTATCGTGACGATTGGGTGCTTGCCATCGATAAGCCGCCTGGCCTTGCGACCCAGGGCGGTAGCGGGTTAAGCCGTCATCTCGACGCTATGCTGGACGGGCTTAAGTTCGACGCTTCCGAACGGCCGCGCTTGGTCCACCGATTGGACAAGGAGACGTCAGGAGTGCTGCTTCTTGGGCGCAGCGCCTCGGCGGCGGCCCGACTAAGCCAGGCTTTCCGCCATCGGTCCGCGCGCAAGCTCTATTGGGCGCTGGTGGTCGGCCGGCCAAAACTGGCCTATGGTCGGATTGAGCTACCGCTTGCAAAGACCGGCGGACCGGGTTTCGAGCGCATGACCGCAGATTGGGAACAGGGTAAGCCCTCCGTTACTCTTTACGCCACCATCGAGGCAGCGGGGCGAAGGGCGGCTTGGCTCGCACTTCTGCCCTTGACGGGGCGCACCCATCAGCTTCGTGCACATTGCGCCGCGATTGGCGTCCCGATCGTCGGCGATGGGAAATATGGCGGTGCCGGCGCGTTTCTTCTCGGCGAATTCAGCAAAAAGCTTCATCTGCATGCTCGGGGCATCCAAATTCCGCATCCTAAGGGTGGCGGTAGGTTGGCCGCCGCCGCGCTTTTGCCGCCGCATATGGCCGAAAGCTGGCGTTTCCTCGGTTTCGACGCCGAACGCAGTCCGGACGCCGATTTTGCGCTGTTCGAAGACGCCGTGTCGCAGCCCTAGGGGCCTTGCAGCCGGCCTTATTACCCCCGGCCGCGATAGGGCGAGACACCGGGATCCGGCACCCAAAGTCGGTCTGGCGGCGGATCGGTCTGGTAAAAGACGTCGATTGGGATGCCGCCCCGCGGATACCAATAACCGGCGATGCGAAGCCAGACCGGCTGCAGCGCATCCACCAGCCGCCGTGCGATGCCGATGGTGCAAGCCTCGTGGAACGCGCCATGGTTGCGGTAGGAGGCGAGATAGAGCTTGAGCGACTTGCTTTCCACAAGGAGTGCGTCCGGCACGTAATCGATGACGAAATGGGCAAAGTCCGGCTGGGCGGTGATCGGGCAAAGGCAAGTGAATTCTGCAGCGGTGAAGCGTACCGAGTAAAGGGTGTCTGGATGCGGATTGGCAATGGTCTCGAGGATGGCCTCATCCGGCGAGGCAGGGAGGGGCGTCGGCTGGCCGAGAATGGTGAAAGAGTGATCGCTCATGGGCCTGACCTGAAAAGAGCCGCCGGACAAAGTGACGGGTCAGGCTAGCCGGTTTGCCATGCGATGCGCAACCGGCGCCGAGCACGCTTCGCATTGTCGGACCTGTATGCTCTCAAGTGCGAATCCTTCGCTATTTGAGTTAATTAGAGCATCGGTCCTGTTTCAAGCCGGACCGTCTTGAGGAGATCGCGCGGCAACCGAGGAGGCCGAACGGCGATTGCCGCGTAGTCCCGTTTATGCCACTGTCGCGGTATGCGCCTACGGGAACGGGTCGGATGCGAAAGCGCAGTCTGATCAAGGCGTTCCTGGTGGTCGTGGTGGCACTTGTGGTCGCCGCCGTGGCCTTCCTGGAAAGCCTCGACTTCAATACCTACAAGCGGTTGATCGCAGGAGAGGTAGAGCGCGTCACGGGCCGCACACTCACCATGCAAGGTTCTTTAAAACTGTCTCTTTTCCCGGTGCCGGCACTCAGCACCAAAGGCGTAACCCTCGCCAATGCCAAATGGGGTTCACGACCGAACATGCTCCGCATTGGCGAGCTCGATGCCGAGGTCGATCTCTGGCCCCTGCTCTATGGCGGGCGCGTCAACATTAACCGACTGGTCCTGAAAAATGCCGATCTTTTGCTTGAAACCGATGCCAAGGGACGCAGCAACTGGTTGTTCCAGGCGCCACATCAGAAATTGCCGGCAAAGCTTTCGAAAAGCGGCTCGATGTCGCCGCAGACGATTCCAGATTTCGACCGGCTGATCATCCACAATCTCAAAGTGACCTATCGGAATGGCGTCAGTGGTAAAGCCTATTCTGCGACGCTGGCTGATTTCAGCGCGACAGCGAACAACGGGGCACCCGTGCTGCTAAGCGCGGACGCGCTTTATCGCGGCTTACCGATCCAACTCACGGCGACGGTTGGGCCTCTCACTGAACTCTTTGAGCACGGACGGCCTTATCCGGTCGACGGCCAGATTTCTTTTCTTGGCATGAGTGCGCGCATCCTCGGCAGCCTTACCGATCCTCTCAAAGGTAAAGGATTGAATCTAAACTTTTCCATTGAAGGGCATAACTTTGCCACGCTTTCGACCGCGCTTGATCACCCGGTGCGCGGCGTTCTGCCCTATCGCTTCGCGGTCACCCTGGTGGGCAATCTTGGCGGCGAGCTTGATCTCCAAGGGCTGCAGATCAATCTCGGACATAGCGCAGTGGCGGGGGCCGGCAAGCTTTGGCTGAACGGCAGCCGGCCGCGAATCGCGGCCGCACTGACGTCGTCATTGCTCGACCTGCGTCCCTTTTTCCATAATGGTCCCAACCTGCCCACGCCGCTCGCGCGCGTGGTGACGCCCAAAAACGCCCCAATCTTCTCAGCGAAGCCCTGGCCACTCGACGCGCTCGGTGTTGTCGATGCCGACATTACGCTCAATGCGGGCCAGTTGATTATCGGCCATTGGAATCTGAACGACGTCGCAACCCATGTGACGCTGGCGAACAGGAACCTGCAGATCGTTGCCTTGAGCGCCGGTGTCGCCGGCGGCAAGGTTAAGATGACGGGCGACCTCGCCGCCGAGCAAACTCCGGCGGCCTTGCGGCTCGACGGCGAGGCCAAGGGCATCGATCTCGCGAGCCTGACCCAGATGGCAAACGGCGGTGGCATCATTCAAACAGGCCGGGGCGATCTTTATGTTGCCGTAAACGGCGAAGGGAACTCGATGCAACAGCTGATGGCCAATCTCAACGGTCGTGTCAGCTTCGTTGTCAACAAGAGTAAGCTCGACACACGGCTTTTCAATCTCATCGGCGCGGGCTTGATCGATGAAATCCCACGATGGGTTTCCGGCAAGGGCGGGAATGAGCTCAATTGCGCCGTCGGTCGCTTCGACATCCGCCAGGGGATCGCGACCGCCGACGGTCTTCTTGCGGACAGTGATAAGGTCACCGTGCGCGGCACCGGAGCGGTCAATCTTGGTGCGGAAACGCTTGATCTTACATTATCGCCGCGGCCGAAGGACGCGAGCCTTGTCAGCCTCGCGATCCCAATCGACGTTGGGGGCACATTCCGTTCTCCGACCTTCATGCCAGACAAGCTTGCTCTCGCCAAGGACGTGGCCGGTGCCGTGGTGGGAACGGCGATCAATCCGCTTGGGATTTTCATACCTTTGGTCAGTGCCGGCACGGGCAAACAGAATCCATGTCTTGCCGCCATCGCGCAGCTCGGCGCATCGAAGAAGCCGGGCGCGCGGAGCGGTGGCTCGAGCGGCAGCGCTTCGCGCGGCGGCATCAGCGGCTTCTTTCATCGGCTCGGCTCGGGCTTGAGCAACACCTTGCACCACCTGCCATGATCCTTCGGCGGGTCTACAAGGCGGTGAGTGTGAGGCTTGATGCCAAAGGATACGGTATTTGGCTTGACGACAAGCCGCTTCATACTCCGGCCGGTGCGCCGCTGCGCTTGCCGACGCACGCACTGGCCGAAGCCATTGCCGCAGAATGGCAAGCCCAGGAGAAAACCATTGATCCGCATCTTATGCCGCTCTTTCGCCTCGCGGCAACGGCCCTCGACCGGGTTGCGGTCGAGGGCGAAAAAGTGGTCGATCGCCTCGCGGCCTATGGGGCGACCGATCTCCTTTGCTATCGCGTCGCGACGCCGGCCGAACTTGCGTGCCGACAAGCCGATGCTTGCCAGCCGGTACTCGACTGGCTTGCGGGGCGGTTTGGCGTATCGCTCGCCGTGACGGCCGAACTGCAAGGGTTGAAACAGCCTGCCGCCGCGCTCGCTAATCTCCGCGCGGCAATCGCCGGCCGCGGTTGTTTTGCTCTTGCCGCCCTGCAAGCGCTTGCTGCCGATCTCGGTTCGATTGTTCTCGCCCTCTCCGTCGTCGAGGGCGCGGTTTCGGCTGAAGCGGCGCTCGCCATCAGCCTGACAGAGGAAACCTATCAGAACGAACGCTGGGGCGTCGATGCAGCCGCGCTCGCGCGGCGCCGGCGGTTGCGGGAGGACGTTATGGCGGCGGGCTGGTTTCTCGCCCTGATCGCGCAGCAAACTCCCGGATCATAGGACCTTTCAAGGCGCCCCGGGCCCTTGGCATCGGCCGCCTATTGGTGCTATGTCGAGCCCAGGCATTTCGGAGCAAGACGATGCGCGACATTCTGCAACAGCTTGACGAGAAGCGCCGGCAGGCCCGGCTTGGCGGCGGCACGGCGCGCATCGAGGCCCAGCACAAGAAGGGCAAGCTCACTGCACGCGAACGCCTCGAGCTTCTGTTCGATCCCCATTCCTTCGAAGAGTGGGACATGTTCGTCGAGCATCGCTGTACCGATTTCGACATGGCACAGCAGTCGACGCCAGGGGATGGCGTTGTCACCGGCCATGGCACGATCAACGGCCGCCGCGCCTTCGCCTTCAGTCAGGATTTCACCGTCTTTGGCGGCTCGCTTTCCGAATCCCATGCCGAGAAAATTTGCAAGATCATGGATATGGCGCTTCAAGTCGGGGCGCCGGTCATTGGCTTGAATGACTCCGGCGGCGCCCGCATTCAGGAAGGCGTTGCCAGTCTTGCCGGTTACGCCCAGGTGTTTCAGCGCAACGTGCTGGCTTCGGGTGTCGTGCCGCAGATCTCGGTGATCATGGGGCCTTGCGCGGGCGGCGCGGTTTACAGCCCGGCGATGACCGACTTCATTTTCATGGTCAAGGACACGTCCTATATGTTCGTCACCGGTCCCGACGTGGTGAAAACCGTGACCCAGGAGATCGTGACGCACGAAGAACTTGGCGGTGCCGTCACCCACACCACAAAGTCCTCGGTTGCGGATCTTGCATTCGAGAATGATGTCGAGACACTGGATCAGGTGCGCCGGTTCTTCGATTTCCTGCCGCTTTCGAACCGCGAGTCTCAGCCGGTGCGCGAGACCTTCGATCGCCCGGATCGGCATGAGCCCGCGCTCGACACGCTAGTTCCTCCGCAGGCGACCAAGCCCTACGATATGCACGAGCTCATCATCAAGGTTGTCGACGAGGGCGATTTTTTCGAGCTACAGCCCAATTTCGCGAAGAACATCATTATCGGTTTCGCCCGCCTCGACGGGGGCACCATAGGGATCGTCGCCAATCAGCCGATGGTTCTTGCCGGTTGCCTCGATATCGATTCGGCCCGCAAGGCATCGCGCTTCGTCCGCTTCTGCGACTGTTTCAATATTCCGATTCTGACCTTTGTCGACGTGCCGGGATTTCTGCCGGGCACCACCCAGGAATACGGCGGCATCATCAAGCACGGCGCCAAGCTTCTCTACGCCTATGCCGAAGCGACGGTTCCGAAGGTGACGGTGATCACTCGCAAGGCCTATGGCGGCGCCTACGACGTGATGAGCTCGAAGCATCTCCGCGGCGACGTTAACTACGCCTGGCCAACGGCCGAAATCGCCGTGATGGGGCCCCAGGGCGCGGTTGAGATCATCTTCCGCTCCGATATCGGTGACAAGGAAAAGATCGCGGCCCGCACCGAGGAATATCGCGTGAAGTTCGCCAATCCCTTCGTCGCCGCCCGGCGCGGCTTCATCGACGAGGTCATCATGCCACATTCGACACGGCTTCGGCTTTGCCGCGCGTTCGCCATGCTGAAGAACAAGCGGTTGGAAAACCCATGGAAGAAGCATGACAATATTCCGCTCTGAACGTTCGTGAAACGGCGGCCTTGGGTGCGCGGCGGAACTTTGAGAACAGGGATCGGCTGACAGATGTTTCGCAAAATCCTGATTGCCAATCGCGGCGAGATCGCCTGCCGTGTCATCAAGACGTGCCGCCGGCTCGGCATCGAGACGGTCGCGGTTTATTCCGAGGCGGACGAGGGGGCGCCGCATACCAAGCTCGCCGATCAGGCGATCGCGATCGGACCTTCCGAATCGAAGGCGAGCTATCTCTCGATTGACCGAATCATCCAGGCCGTGAAGGAAAGCGGCGCCGAGGCGGTGCATCCCGGCTATGGATTCCTTTCCGAAAACGCGAAATTCGCTAGGGCGCTGGCCTCGGGGGGAATCGTCTTCATCGGCCCGCCGGCAACGGCGGTCGCGGCCATGGGAGACAAGATCGAATCGAAGAAAATCGCCAGCGAAGCCGGCGTCAACGTGATTCCGGGCTTTCTCGGCATCATCGACGGGCCGGAAGCGGCGGCCAAGGTCGCAGCCGAGATCGGCTATCCGGTGATGCTGAAGGCGACGGCAGGCGGCGGCGGCAAAGGCATGAGGCTCGCCCGAAACCAATCCGAGCTTCGCGAGGGTTATGCTTCGGCGCGGAACGAAGCGCAGGCGAGCTTCGGCGACGGCCGCCTCTTCATCGAGCGGTTCATCGTCAGGCCGCGCCATATCGAGATTCAAATTCTCGGCGATCAGCACGGCGATATCGTCTATCTGGGCGAGCGCGAGTGCTCGATCCAGCGGCGCCACCAGAAAGTCATCGAGGAAGCACCGAGTTCCTTCATCGATGCCGAGACCCGCAGGGCAATGGGCGAGCAGGCGGTGCGCCTCGCGCGCCAGGTCGGCTACTTTTCCGCCGGCACGGTGGAGTTCGTGGTCGGCGAGAAGCGCGACTTCTACTTTCTCGAAATGAACACGCGGCTCCAGGTCGAGCATCCGGTGACCGAGCTCGTGACCGGCATCGATCTCGTCGAGCAGATGATCCGCGTCGCCGCCGGGGAAAGGCTTTCCTTCGGCCAGGCGGACATCAGGCTGAATGGCTGGGCGTTCGAAAGCCGGCTCTATGCCGAAGACCCGGTGCGGGACTTCCTGCCCTCGATCGGGAGGCTCTCGCGCTTTCGCCTACCGGAGGAAGGCCGCCATGTGCGCGTCGATACCGGTGTCGTCGAAGGCTCGGAAATCAGCCGCTTCTACGATCCCATGATCGCGAAGCTCTGCTCTTGGGGTGAAAACCGGCATTCCGCCATTCATCACATGCAGGCCGCGCTCGACCGCGTCGATATCGCCGGTATTGCCTATAACGCGACGTTTCTCGCCGCGGTTTTCAAGCATGTGCGCTTTCAGAAAGGCGCGTTGACGACCGGCTTCCTCGCGGACGAGTTTCCCGGCGGATTTCATGGCGCGCCGCTTTCGGCGAGCGAGCGTCAGGCGTTGATTGCCGCCGCCGTTTTCGCGCATCTGAAATCGCTTCGCCGGGATGTCACGATCGGCCATGCGCCAGATGCCGCCCGGCCGTTCGGCGACAGATGGGTAGTGACGGAATCCGGCGACGACATTGCCGCCGAGGTCATCGAGGATGCGGCGGAAGGCGTCATCGTGTTTCGGCTTGCCGGCGAGCCGGTCACGGTCAAGAGCCCGTGGCATCCGGGCGAGCGTTTGTTTCAGGGCTCGGTCAATGATCAGGAAATGGCCGCGTTGATCGCGCGAAATGGTGCCGGTTGGCGGCTCACCGCGCGTGGCGCGGTCCGCGAGGTCGTGGTGCGCGTGCCGCGCGTCGCCGAGCTTGCCCGGCGGATGCCGGAAAAGAAGGCACCCGATCTCTCGCGCTTTCTTCTCTGCCCCATGCCGGGCTTGGTGGTCTCGGTCGCGGTCAAGGAGGGCGATCAGATCAAGGCCGGCCAGCCGCTTGCCGTGATCGAGGCCATGAAGATGGAGAACGTGCTCCGCGCCGAGCGTGACGGCGAAATCGGCGAGGTTCGCGCCAAGCCCGGCGATACGCTCGCCGTCGACCAGGTCATCCTGGAATTCGCGTGAGTGCGGGGCGGCATATCAAACAATTTCGAATCTTCGGCCGGGTTCAGGGGGTCGGCTTCCGTTATTTCGTCGCCGCCGCGGCCGACGATCTTGGGCTTTCCGGCTGGGTTAGAAACCGCATCGACGGCTCGGTGGAAGTGAGGGCGGAAGGTGCCGAAGACGCGGTTTCTGCCTTGCTCGCGGCCTGCGGCGAGGGGCCGTGCGCTGCAGCGGTCGCCAGAATCGAGTTCGAAGACCCGCCGCCCGCGGCGAGCCCGGCGAGCGGTTTCCGCATGCTTCCCACGGCCTGAGGCCTGCCGGCGGGAAAACCGTCGTCAGCGCATGACGAAGGGGTTCGGTACTTCCGTCGCGGTGCTGATCCATACGCTCTTGATCTGAAGATATTCATAGATCGCCTCGGCGCCGTTTTCCCGTCCGAGGCCGCTCCGCTTGTAGCCGCCGAACGGCGACATATAGCTGACCGCGCGGTAGGTGTTGACCCAGACCGTGCCGGCCCGAAGCTTCTCCGACATCAGGATGGCGCGGCGGATGTTCTGCGTCCAAACCCCCGCCGCGAGGCCGTAGAGAACGTCGTTGGCGATGGCGACCGCGTCCTCCTCGTCCTCGAAGGGGATGACGGAAAGAACCGGGCCGAAGACTTCTTCCTGGGCGATCCGCATGTGGTTGTCGACGCCGGTGAAGATGGTGGGTTCCACAAACCAACCGCCGCCGAGATCCGGCCGCTGCGCGGGGCCGCCGCCGAGCACGCATTTCGCGCCCTCTCCCTTGGCAACCTCGAGATAGTGGAGAACCTTCTGGTACTGCGGCTGGGTCGTGACCGGCCCGACCTGGGTTTCCGGCTGCGACGGATCGCCCAGCTTCGCCGTGCGCGCGAAGGCGACCAGCTTTTCGACGAACTCGTTATGAATTTTCTTCTGCACAAGGAGGCGCGAGCCGGCGATGCAGGTCTGGCCGGTGGCGGCGAAAATGCCCGAAATCGCGCCCTTGACCGCGTCGTCCATCTTGGCGTCGTCGAAGACGATATTCGGCGACTTGCCGCCAAGCTCGAGGCTGACCCGCTTCAGGCCACGCGCCGCCGCCTCGTAGATGCGCTGGCCGGTGGCATCGGAGCCCGTGAAGGCAACCTTGTTCACCAGCGGATGCTCGACCAGCGGCGCGCCGACATCGGCTCCGAATCCGGTTACCACGTTGACGACGCCGGGCGGAAACCCCGCCGCCTCGACCAGGCGCATGAATTCCAGCATCGAGGCCGAGGTGAATTCCGACGGCTTGACGACGATGGTATTGCCGGCGGCGAGCGCCGGCGCGAGCTTCCAGGCGGTCAGCAGGAGCGGTGAGTTCCAGGGCACGATCGCCGCCACCACGCCAAGCGGTTCGTAGCGGGTGAAATTGAACACTCCCGATTTGTCGATCGGGATCACCGCACCTTCGATCTTGTCCGCCAGACCGCCATAATAATAGTACCACTGCGGCACGTACCGGAGCTGCGCGCCCATCTCGGCGATCAGCTTGCCGTTGTCGCGGACTTCGGTCTCGGTCAAGCTTTGCGCGTGCTCGGCGACCAGATCGCCGAGTTTGCGCAACAGCGCACCGCGCGCCGATGCGGTGAGCGCGGGCCACGGCCCGCGCGTGAACGCTTCCTGCGCCGCCTTGACCGCGCGGTCCACGTCCTCGGCGTTGCCTTTCGGAATCAATGCCCAGGGCTTGCCGGTATAGGGGTTATAGGTCTCGAACCATTCGCCGGAGGCCGAATTGACCCAGGCCCCGCCGATGTGCATCTGATATTTCCGCATCTATTCCTCCCGCGCCGGCTTCTGAGAGCCGGGATGTCGCCCGCCGTTCCTGCTTGCGCCCGTAGCAGCGTGAAGCGCCCGGGCGGCGCCGGTCAAGCGGGGATTCGGCCGATGCGCGCGGCTTCCGCCGGCTCGGGAAAGACCGCCGGAAAATGCCGGGCGAGGGCGTGATCGAGATCGGCGAGAGTGGCGTCGCGGCCGAGCGCGGCGAGCGACGTCACGCCATGGTCCCGGATGCCGCAGGGGACGATGCCGAGATAATGCGCCAGGGCGGGGCGGACATTGACGCAAACGCCGTGGAAGCTCACGCCGTGACGGATGCGGACGCCGATGGCGCCGATTTTCTCCTCGACGCCGTTCCGCGCCACCCATATCCCGACTCGGCCCTTGCGGCGCTCGCCCTGAACGCCGAAATCCCCCAGGGCCGCAATGATCCAGGCCTCGAGCCCGCGGACATAACGGTGCGGATCGATATCCCGGCGGCGGAGATCGAGCATCACATAGGCAACCCGTTGTCCCGGGCCGTGATAAGTGAAGCGGCCTCCGCGGCCAGTGCGAAATACCGGTAGTCGGCCGGGATCGAGCAGTTCGGCTTCGTCGGCCGACGTGCCGGCAGTATAGAGCGGCGGATGCTCGAGAAGCCAGATCAGTTCCGGTGCCGCGCCGCGGCGAATGGCGGCGACCCGATCCTCCATAGCCTGTATAGCGTCGGGGTAGCGGACAAGGCCGGCGGTCGTGCGCCATTCCGGAGCAGACAATTTAAGCACGATGAGAAGCCTACCACGGCCGCGGCAAGGAGTGGGATCATTGAATGGGATCATTTAAGTCGCTGCGCGGCGACCGCGAGAATTTTGGGCTTAATCCTTTGCTAACCTTGAAGACCTAGGATCAGCCCGCGCTTTGGGCATCTCCGCGAGGGCACGGTGGACGCAATCCAGGAAGTGGACGTCGAAGTTTCGGTCGTGCTTGGCAAAGCGGTGATGCCGATCCATCAGCTCTTGAAGATGGGCCGCGGCGCGATCATCGAACTTGAAGGCAGCGTCGATGCCCCGGTCTGGGTTTTCGCCAACAACCGTCTTATCGCCCGTGGCGACGTCGTGATCAGCGGTGAGAACGTCGCGGTGGCGATAACCGACGTCGTCGAGGCATAGGCGTTCCGCCTCGCCTGCATTCCCGAGACAGATCGGCACGGCCAGAACGCAACGGGGGCGGCCATCGCTGGCTGCGCCCCCGTCGATTTCGAAACGCCGGAACGTATGTGGCGCTCTTGCTCCGCGCGGCTTCACCGAATCTAGAGTGAAGCGAGATAAGCGGCGATCTCCTCCATCTCGTCGTGCGTCATGTTCTGCACATTGGCATGCATGACGACATTGGAGCGTGTGTTGGTTTGGAACGCGACGAGCTGCTCAAGGATATAGTCGCGGTGCTGACCGGCGAGGCGCGGAAAGGTCCCCATGCCTTGCCCCACGGCGCCGTGACAGGCCTTGCACGCCGGGATTCCCTGTTTCGGATCACCCTCATCGAAGATCTTCTTGCCGGCGGCAACGAGCGCCGGGCTCTGGGGCGTGCCCGGAGCGGGTTTTTGCGACGCGAAGTATTGCGCAAGCCCCTTGATCATCGCGTTCGACATATTGGACGCGATGCCCCACATATAAGCCCGGGCATGCGGATCGGCCCGGGTATGCTCACGGAACTGGTTGAGCTGCATTTCGATATAGGCGGCTGGCTGGCCGGCCAGGTTGGGGAAGGTCGGGGACACGCTGCGGCCATGGAGTCCGTGGCAGTTGGCGCACACCTCGCGTACCAACGTGGCCGGCTGGACTGGAACCGCCTCCTGAGCCAAGGCAGCGCTGGCGCCAAGGGCTAAGACGCTGCCGACAATCATTGTGAATTTCCGTATCACGGTTGACTTCTCCTTAAACAAGTTGCGCCCAAGGCCGGCAATTCGTTGGAAAGCCAGGCGGGAAGACCGTTTGGCGATCTTCCCGCGCATCACTCGTTACCTCAGAAGGCGATCCAGAGACCAAGGTAGAGGGTATTGTTGTCCGAGGCGCTGCGTCCCAAGCCATCATAATTGGACGAGCCACCGTTGAACTTGTTGTAGATCGTATATTGGGCAAGCAGACGCGTATTTTCCCAAGGCATGTAGTCGGCCTGCAGGGTCACCCCGTTGGTATCGGGGCTGCCGTTCGCGCTGTTGGTGCCGTCCGTTGCGCCCGTTGTATATAGGGTTGCATCGGAGGTGCCCCAGGTGTCGAAGAACTGGATATTGCCGCCGTAACGGCGCTGGTAGTACCAGCTTCCGGTGATCCGCGCGGTGTTGAGCGTGTCGGACGAATTCGAAGCAAACCCGGCCACATGATAATCCTGAATCTCGTGGATAGCGGTGGCTGCGAGGGAGAAGATGTTGTTAGAGCCGATATACTGGTACTGAAGGTCGCCAGCGACGTCCGTATAGTCGTTGGTTGGGCCGCTGAGAGGGACGCCATTGCCGGGATAAAGATGCGGCGCGAACCCATAGGTGCCGATCTCAAACGAGTTGCGAGCCCAGTCCTTTTCCCACGCAACCCGCCAATAGGGGGCGATCCCAGAGATCACGTTTGACTGGGTGCTGTCGAGCTGAGTCACGCCAGCAATGCTCGAACGATAGCCGTCTGCCTCGACATAAAGACTGCCGCCTCCGATCAGATCGGGGAAATAGAAATAGGGACCAAGGCCGGCGACGTTCTGGGCCTCCGTGCCGTCGATCTGAGTCGCCGCCGCAGGCCCGATATTGACGTTACTGGCCGCATAGGGATAACCCCAAGCCGGCGTCGAGTTCCATGGGTCCTGCACCGTCGGGTTGTTGTTGAACGTGACCCCGTAGATGAAGTTCTGACTGCCGGCCATGCCCTGGTTGGCAAAGCGGATGTCGGTATTGTCGATGCTGAAGTGATCGGCGGTGTGGTCATAGGTGATTTGGAAGAAGGCGCCGAGTTTGGGGGCGACCTCGCCGGCATAAAAGAAGCTCATCTGCTGCGGGAACTGCAGATTGTTGTTCTGAGCCTTGGCGCCGGCGACCCCCGAGTCCGGAGCTCCCTTGCCCATAGTTGTGTCTCCGAACTGCGCCATGAAGGAGATCGGCGGAATCTCATTCAGCGCCAGGGTCGCGTTCTGTTGCGGCGTCGTCGCCGTGACCTGTTGGATGTTGGAAATCGTATAGCCGTTCATTTTGAACAGCCGGCCGAAGGGCGTCAGCTCCGGAAAAACGGTATGACATGCCTCGCATGCCATTCCTGTCTGGCGCGCGAAGCTCGGCACCGCTTCTGCGGGGCGCGCCGCCAAAAGCGACAAGCCGAGCGCGCCAACGACGATACCGCTCTTTATCCATAACTGTCTTACAGGCGTCATGCCTTCCCCCATCACTAGGTTAGCTCGAGGAGCGAGACCAGGGTTTCGGCGAGGTCCGTGGCCAACCTCGGATCCCGCTTTCTAGGTCGCCGGCCAGAAACCAATCCTTCCGTGGGCCTCCTGATCGCCGCGCTCGCACGAGGCGGGAGATCAGTCAGCCAAAACCGGTGATCCGGCGACTGACCGCGGGGCCTTCCAAGGCAATGTCACGCTCGAATTCGCCCCGGTTTTCCCCGTCCCGTGGCTTAGTATCATACGATAGTGAAGAGGAAATTGACCTGGATCAAGAACTTGAGCCTTAATCGCGGAACCATGATTCATGAGTATCGACTGCGGCAAATTTGCCACATAGGCCCTCTTTCGCCACTGTTAAATATTATCGTTGCCATTGTTCCTTGGGCGGTGATTTCTTTTTGCACAAAGTCCCTAACCGGCTTGAATGCAGTCTTAGGATTTGCTATTCCCCACCGGCCTAGCCGGCGGTCGTGGCGGAACAGGTAGACGCGCAGCGTTGAGGTCGCTGTGGGCGAGAGCCCGTGGAAGTTCGAGTCTTCTCGACCGCACCAGATTTAGTTCCCGGTCGGCCATTCGGGCGCACGGCCCCGGGGCGATAGCTCTGCCGCATTGGCCCATTTTGCATCCCACTTTCCGTAATTGCGCCGCGGCTGAATGCGAAGTCTGCGGCGAGGCTTTCCTGGCGGCGGTCTAGGTTCTACCATCTGGTCGACAGCCAAATCACGGGACCTACGGCAAAATGGTTCTTCGCAACGCCCCTGCCGCTCTTTTCGAGCTCGGCGAGTCCTGCGCCATGCTGCGCGAGACGGTCGCCAATTTCGCCACCGCCGAAATCGCGCCGCGGGCCGCCGAAATCGACCGCAAGAACGATTTTCCGGCCGATCTTTGGCACAAGTTCGGCGCCCTGGGCCTGCTCGGCGTGACGGTCGAGGAAGAATGGGGTGGCAGCGGCCTTGGTTATCTCGAGCATGTCGTCGCCATGGAAGAGATCAGCCGCGCATCGGCCGCGGTCGGCCTTTCCTATGGCGCCCATTCCAATCTTTGCGTCAATCAAATCCACCTGAACGGCACGCCTGAGCAGAAGGGCCGCTATCTGCCGAAGCTGGTTTCGGGCGAGAACGTCGGGGCGCTCGCGATGAGCGAGACCGGCGCCGGCTCGGACGTAGTTTCTCTGCGGCTGAAGGCAGAACGCCGCGGGGATCGCTATGTCCTAAACGGCAGCAAAATGTGGATCACGAACGGCCCGGATGCTGACGTCCTGGTGGTCTACGCCAAAACGGACCCGACCGCCGGCTCGCGCGGCATTACAGCCTTCTTGATCGAGAAGGGCATGAAGGGCTTCTCCGCCTCACCGAAGCTTGACAAGCTCGGCATGCGCGGCTCGAACACGGGCGAGCTGGTCTTCACCGACTGCGAAGTTCCGGCCGACAACGTCTTAGGCGAGGTCAACCGGGGTGTCGCCGTCCTGATGCGCGGCCTCGATTACGAGCGGGTCGTGCTCTCTGCCGGTCCGCTCGGACTGATGCAGGCGTGCCTCGATGTCGTGCTGCCCTATGTGCACGAACGCGAGCAATTCGGCCGGCCAATCGGCGAGTTTCAGCTCATGCAGGGCAAGATCGCCGATATGTATACGATCTTCAGCGCCGCCCGCGCCTATACCTATGCTGTGGCAAAAGCGTGCGATCAGGGCAAGGTGACGCGGAAGGATGCCGCCGGCGTCATTCTTTTCGCCGCCGAAAAGGCGACGTGGATGGCTCTGGAGGCGATTCAGGCGCTGGGTGGCAACGGCTATATCAACGACTATCCGACCGGCCGCTTGTTGCGCGATGCCAAACTCTACGAGATCGGCGCCGGCACCTCTGAAATTCGCCGCATGCTGATCGGTCGTGAGCTTTTCGAAGAAAGCGCCTAGCCAGCCGCTGCGTCCTTCGGCGTAGTCAGGCCGACGAGCCGGGTCTGTCCGGCGCTGATATCGGCCCAATGACGCCCCGCATACTCGATTTCGGCAAGCGCGGCGGTCGGGAACTTGGCCTTAAGGCGGACGAGCAGCGATCTATTGCCCAGGGCGGCGAGCCGCAGGCCGAGCTCCTGCAGGCCCGGATTGTGGCCGATGAGAAGCACGGTCTCTCGTTTGTCGTCGATGCGGCCGAGCCGGTGAAGCAGACGTTCGCCCTCGGCAAGATAGAGCGGCCGCTCGAATTCTACCGCTGTGCCTGCTGGCAGCGAGGGAAAGACACGGGAAAGCGTATCCCGGGTGCGTCGCGAGGGCGAACAGAGGATGAGGTCCGGCGCAACCCCGGCCTCGGCAAGGGCGTGTGCCATGGCTTCGCAATCGCGTTTACCGCGGGGGGCGAGCGGGCGGTCAAAATCATCGAGTGCCGGATCGTCCCAACTCGATTTCGCGTGGCGCAGAAGATAGAGACGCTTCATGGCGGATTTGGATTGAAGACCAAGTTGCATTCGAAAATTTTGCACCCTTCGCTGCCGCCAATCAACGGCTTGCCATGAAACCGGATGGATGCCGTCTGTGATCCAAGCGGTCGAGGATTGCCGATTCTTGCTTGCGGCTTTTATGATGAAGGGACGTCAGAGAGAGCGGCTGCGTAGAGCCCAAGGGAGGAAGCACGTGTTGCTGAGCGAGGACCAGGAAGCGATCCGCGACATGGCGCGGGATTTCGCCAAGCGCAGGCTTGTGCCACGGGCGGTGGAATGGGAACGGCAAGGCGCGGTCGATCAAGACACACTGCGCATTATGGGTGACCTTGGCTTTTTCGGCATGCTCGTGCCGCCGGCCTATGGCGGCGCGGGCGTCGATCTGTTGACCTATGTCGTGGCGCTTGAGGAAATCGCGGCTGGCAACGGCGCTCTTTCGACCGTCATGTCCGTGAACAACTCGCCGGTCGGCGCGGCGATCCTGGAATATGGAACCGCCGAACAGAAGGAGCGATTTCTGAAGCCGATGGCACGCGGCGCGATGATCGGCGCCTTTTCCTTGACCGAACCCGGCGCCGGTTCGGATGCCGCCAACATCAAGACCCGGGCCGTGCGCGACGGCAACGGATGGCGCATCACCGGGACCAAGCAGTTCGTCACCGCTGGCAGCATTGCCGGCGTGACCCTGGTCTTCGCCGTCTCCGATCCTGCCGCCGGCAAACGCGGCATGACCTGTTTCACGGTGCCGACCGACACGCCGGGCTATACTGTCGCCAAGATCGAGCACAAGCTCGGCCAGCGAGCCTCCGATACCTGCCAGATTCATCTCGACGTCCAGATCCCGGACGAGCTTCGCTTGGGACCCGAGGGGGCTGGGTATCGTATCGCGCTTGCCAATCTCGAGACCGGGCGCATCGCCATCGGTGCCCAAGCGGTGGGCATGGCCCGCGCCGCCTTCGAGGCGGCAAGCGCCTATGCCCACGAACGCGAGGCTTTCGGCACTGCGATCATCAACCATCAGGCGGTGGCGTTCCGCCTCGCCGATATGGCGACACGGATCGAGGCGGCACGCCAGCTCGTCTGGCACGCGACGAACCTGAAGATGGCGGGCCGGCCCTCGATGCGCGAGGCCAGCATGGCCAAGCTCTTTGCCTCCGAGATCGCCGAGAGGGTTGCCTCGGACGCGATCCAGATTCATGGCGGCTACGGTTATCTCAGCGATTTTCCAGTCGAGCGCATTTACCGAGATGTGCGTATCTGCCAGATATACGAAGGCACCAGTGACATTCAGCGCATGGTGATCTCGCGCAGCCTGATGGGCGCTTGAGGGCTCTGGTTTTGGTCTATCGGTCGCAGGCGTCCGCGTATTCGTCGCTGTGCCATGACGGCCGTCATGCCCCGGCTCAGGTGTTGAGGGAAAGGAGAATGACATGGCTCGGCCGATCGAGTTCTTTTTCGATTTTTCTTCGCCTTACGGTTATATCGCGAGCCATCTGATTGATGACGTCGCTGCTCGGCATGACCGTGAAGTTGAATGGAAGCCCTTTCTTCTCGGCGCCGTGTTCAAGATTGCCGGCACCAAGCCGCTGATCGAGGTGCCGTTGAAAGGCGACTATTCGCGAAAGGACTTCTCGCGCTCGGCCCGGATGTACAATATTCCTTTCGCAATGCCGGCGAAATTTCCCATCGCGACGGTGGCAACGGCTCGGGCCTTTTATTGGCTGGCGGCGCAGGATGCGGCGCTCGCGCGACGCTTCGCCCGCGCCGCTTATGCGGCCTATTTCGTGCAAGGCCGCGACGTCGGCGATGTGGAACTCGTGCTCGCGCTCGGCGAAAATCTCGGTGTCGGGCGCGACAATCTGGCGACGGGCCTGCAGGAGCCGACGGTGAAGGAAAAGCTGAAAACAGTCACCGACGAGGCGATCAATGAGCGTGGCGTGTTCGGCTCGCCGTTCATTTTCGTCGATGGTGAAGGTTTCTGGGGCTCCGACCGCCTGCCGATGATCGAGCGCTGGATCGAGACCGGCGGCTGGTAAGCCGGCCACTTTCCCTCCCTAGAACAAGGCGTAGCCGCCGTCGATGAGGAAGGTGTCACCGGTATGGTAGGCGCTCAAATCGCTCATCAGATAGATCGCGATCCCGGCGAAATCGTCGCCGGTGCCCCAGCGCCGAAGTGGGACGCGGGGCAGCACGCGTTCATTGAATTTGGCGTCGCCGACGCGCGGCGCCGTCATCGCGGTTTCGATCCAGCCCGGCAGAATTGCGTTGGCGCGAATACGGTGCTTGGCGAGTTCGACCGCGAGCGCCCGGATCATCGAGATCAAGCCGCCCTTGGTCGCGGCATAATGCTCGCCGCGCGGCGCCCCTTCGATCGCGGCGAGCGAGGCGGTACCGGCGAGAACGCCGCCTTCTCCCCGGCTCGCCATGTGCCGGGCTGCGGCACGGAGCGTGTAAAACGCGCCGTCGAGATTGACCCGCAACACACGGTGCCAATCGGCCGCTGTGATGTCGAGAAACGGCCTACCGCCGCCAATCACCCCCGCATTGGCAAAACAACCGTCGATCTTGCCAAAGGTCTCGAGGGTCTTGTCGAAGGCGGCGTCCACCGCGCCCTCATCCCCGACATCGCAGAGGAAACCCGCGGCCTTGACGCCGGTTTTGGCCAAGGCCTCGACCGCCGCACGGTTCTTGGCCTCGTTCGTACCCCAGATCGCGACCGCCGCGCCGGAGCGCGCGAGGCCCTTTGCCATGCCGAAGCCGATGCCGCTGTTGCCGCCCGTAATCAGGGCGACCTTGCCGCTCAAGTCGAACGCCGGATGGTTCATGGTCGATCCCCGCCGATGCTTTCCTGTTCGTGCGGGATCATAGCCAAGGGCTAGGTATCGCGCGATAATTTCCTTGCCTTGAAACGGACACGGCGGGCATTTTGAAGCGCTCTGCCGCGTCAGTGCCTCGTCGATAAGGTCGATAAAGGCCATCGAGAAAAGGATTTTAGCGATGCCGGTTTTGGAAAGCGCTCTCGATCTTCGCGCGGATGGGGCGATCCGGAACCGCGAGATGATGGCGGCGCTGGTCCAGGATCTCCAAGCCAAGGTCGGGCGAATTGCCGCAGGCGGCGATTCGCGCGCCCGCGAGCGCCACAAGGCCCGCGGCAAGCTTCTGCCGCGCGCTCGAATCGATGGTTTGCTCGATCCCGGATCGCCGTTTCTCGAGCTCAGCCAGCTCGCCGCCTTCGGCCTTTATGACGACGAGGTGCCGTCAGCCGGGATCATTACCGGCATAGGCCGTGTCAAGGGCCGGGAATGCGTGATCGTCTGCAATGATGCGACCGTAAAAGGCGGTACTTATTATCCCTTGACCGTGAAGAAGCATCTTCGGGCGCAGACCATCGCGCTCGAGAACCATTTGCCCTGCATCTACCTGGTGGATTCCGGTGGTGCCAACCTGCCGAACCAGGATCAGGTTTTTCCCGACCGAGATCACTTCGGGCGTATCTTCTTCAATCAGGCCACGCTCTCTGCTGCCGGCATTCCGCAAATCGCGGTGGTGATGGGATCCTGCACGGCGGGCGGTGCTTATGTGCCGGCGATGTGCGACGAGGCGGTGATCGTCCGCCGCCAGGGCACTATTTTTCTCGGCGGTCCGCCCTTGGTGAAGGCCGCGACCGGCGAGGAGGTTTCGGCCGAGGATTTGGGCGGTGCCGATCTTCACACTCGTATCTCGGGCGTCGCCGACCACTTCGCTCACGACGATACCCATGCGCTCGCTATCACGCGTGAGATCGTCGGCCATCTTAACGCCGCGAAGATCGGCCCGGTGGCAGCAGAACCGCCGCGCCAGCCGCGCTACGATCCGGCCGAACTTCACGCGGTGGTGCCATCCGATATCCGAGTGCCTTACGATGTCCGCGAGGTCTTGGCACGTATCCTCGACGACAGCGGCTTCGAGGAATTCAAGAAGCGCTACGGCACGACGCTGGTGACAGGCTTCGGCCGGATTTTCGGCTATGCCGTCGGCATCGTCGCCAATAACGGCATCCTGTTTTCGGATTCGGCCTTGAAAGGCGCGCATTTCGTCGAGCTTTGCTGCCAGCGGAATATCCCGCTGATCTTCCTGCAGAACGTCACAGGCTTCATGGTCGGGCGAAAGTACGAAGCAGGCGGCATCGCGAAGGACGGAGCCAAGCTGGTGACGGCGGTCGCTTGCGCCAGGGTGCCGAAATTCACCATCATCATCGGCGGCTCGTTCGGCGCCGGCAATTATGGAATGTGTGGCCGCGCCTATGGGCCGCGCATGCTATGGATGTGGCCGAATGCGCGGATTTCGGTGATGGGCGGCGAGCAGGCGGCGAACGTGTTGGCGACGGTACGGCGCGACGGCATCGAGGCCCGCGGCGGCGACTGGCCGGAGGCCGAGGAAGCTGCTTTCAAGGAGGGCATCCTTAGCCAATACGAGACCCAAGGGCATCCCTATTATGCCACGGCGAGGCTGTGGGACGATGGGATTATCGACCCGGCGGATACCCGGCGCGTTCTCGGCTTGGCGCTGTCCGCCTCTTTCAACGCGCCGATCCCGGAGACTCGGTTCGGCGTCTTCCGCATGTGAGGAAAAATGAGCGACAAAACTCCGGTCTTGCTTGAGACCACCCCTGAAGGGATCGCGACCATCACCTTGAACCGGCCCGAGCTGCACAACGCCTTTAACGATTTGGTGATCGAGCAACTCGACGCGATGGTGGACGATCTTGCAAAGCAAGATGGCGTGCGGGTGGTGCTGCTTCAGGCCACGGGCAAGAGCTTTTCCGCTGGTGCCGATCTCAACTGGATGCGGCTCGCCGCTGACCTTGATGAGGAGGCAAACCGGGAGGATGCGGCCGAGCTCGGTCACCTTCTCTTGAAGCTCGCCAGCATGCCTCAGCCCACCGTCGCGCTGGTGCAAGGAGCGGCGATCGCGGGCGGGCTTGGCTTGGTTGCGGCTTGTGACGTTGCGATCGCCGTACGTGACGCGCATTTTGCTTTGACCGAAGTGCGCCTCGGTCTGGTGCCGGCGGTGATCTCTCCCTATGTCGTCGCAGCAATCGGCGCTAGGCAGGCACGACGCTATTTTCTCACCGCAGAACGTTTCGATGCGGAAACTGCTCTGCGCCTTGGCCTGGTGCATGAGGTGGTGGCTGACCCGGTGGCCTTGATGGCGGTTCGCGACCGGCTGGTTAACCAGTTTCTCAGCGCTGCGCCGGGAGCGCTTGCCGCCGCCAAGGATCTGATCCAGGACGTTGGCCATAAGCCCTTTTCCAGTGAGCTCGCGCATGAGACTGCCCGGCGCATTGCCGAACTTCGTGCTTCGCCGGAAGGCCGGGAAGGCATCGCGTCTTTCCTCGAGCGCCGCAGGCCGAGTTGGGCAAAGACGGACTAACAATGTTCCGTCGCATTCTTATCGCCAATCGCGGCGAGATCGCTTGCCGGGTGGCGCATACCTGCCGCCGCCTCGGCATTCAAGCGGTCGCGGTCTATTCTGATGCCGACCGGGATGCGCGCCACGTTGCTCTGGTGGATGCCGCCTACCGTATTGGCCCGCCGCCCGCAAGCCAGAGCTACCTCGATTCGAAGGCGATTTTAGCCGCGGCGGAAGCTTCCGGCGCCGAGGCGATTCACCCCGGCTATGGCTTCCTTTCCGAGAATGCGGCTTTTGCCGAGGCCTGTGCCGCGCAGAGCGTCGTCTTTATCGGCCCGCCTCCCGACGCGATTCGTGCGATGGGTGAGAAAAGTGCAGCCAAGGCATTGATGAAAAAGGCAGGCGTCCCGTTGGTTCCGGGCTGGTATGAAGAGGGGGCCTCAGCCGAGCGTCTAGCCAAGATCGCGGCCGAGATCGGCTATCCGGTGCTGATCAAGGCGGTTGCCGGTGGCGGCGGCAAGGGCATGCGGATTGTACACACCGTGGCCGAGTTGCCAGCGGCGCTGGCCGGCGCGGCGCGCGAGGCGGGGGCGGCCTTTGGCGATCCCAGAGTGATGCTCGAGAAATACCTCGCTGCCGCCCGCCATATCGAGGTGCAGGTCTTCGGCGATCGCTTCGGCAATGTCGTTCACCTGTTCGAGCGTGATTGCTCAGCGCAGCGCCGCTATCAAAAGGTGATCGAGGAAGCACCGGCGATCGGCCTTTCTGACGCGACGCGGGGGGCCATGGGGAAAGCCGCCGTCAAGGCTGCGCGGGCAGTCGGTTATGTCGGCGCCGGTACCGTCGAGTTTCTCGTGGCATCCGCCGATGGTGGAAACGAAAACCCGTTTTATTTCTTAGAAATGAACACACGTCTTCAAGTCGAACATCCGGTGACGGAGGCGATCACCGGCCTCGATCTCGTGGAATGGCAGTTGCGCGTTGCCGCCGGCGAGGCTTTGCCTCTGGCGCAAGATCGAATTGAGGTGCGGGGGCACGCCATCGAGGCCCGACTTTACGCCGAGAACCCGGCGCGGAATTTCTTGCCGGCGACCGGGACGTTGTTGCGTTTCCGCCGGCCGCCGCTTGAATCCCATGTCCGGCTCGATACCGGGGTTCGCGAGGGCGATGTTGTCACCCCCCATTATGATCCCCTGCTGGCCAAGCTCATCGTCTGGGGCGATGATCGGCCGGGGGCGGTGTGCCGGCTCGAGGCCGCGCTCGATGAGTGGGAGATCGGAGGTCCGGAAACCAACCACGGGTTTCTCCGACGCCTTGTCCGGCACCCCGATTTCATTCGCGGCGGTGTCGATACCGGCTTTCTCGGGCGTGTCCTTGAGGACCTCGTGCAGCCACCCGACATCGGCAAGGATGGCTTGGCACTTGCCGTGCTCGGGGAATGCTTAAGCTTTGCGGCAGCCGCGGCGGTGACCGCGCGGGCGACCACCGATCCCTGGTCCCCGTGGTCGGTGGCCGACGGCTGGCGGTTGAACACAGAGGCCAGCCTGAGGCTGCATTTCCGCCACGGCGAGACCGAGTTCATGGTCAAGGTCACGCCCGAGGATGGACGTTATCGTCTCGATCTTCCGACCGGCCCGCTCACGGCGCGCGGCCGATTTAGCGAGCCCGGCACGCTTTTGGCCGAGATCGGCAGCAAGCGGTACAGGATTGGCTGGTTCCGCCACGGTCGCGAGGTCGTCGTCGCCGCTCCCGGCTGGATCTATCGTTTGGCTATCGTCGACCCGCTCACGGCCGCCTTCGTCGAGGAAGAGACCAGGGGCGGCGTCACTGCGCCCTTGCCTGGTCGTGTGGTGCAAGTGTTGGTCGCTCCTGGTGCCGAAGTCGCGAAGGGCGACCCGCTGGTCGTGCTTTTGGCGATGAAGGTCGAACATACGCTCGTTGCGCCGGGCTCCGGCCAGGTGGCACGAGTTCTCGCCCGTAGCGGCGATCAAGTCGAGGAAGGCACACTTCTCATTGCTTTTGCCGAGGCGGGGTAGGCGCCCGGTTGGATTGCCTTGGAAGAGTGTTGGCAGCTTGTCAAGATGTCCAGTTTTTGTAGCACATCAGTTGTCCGCTTCTGGGGTGAATGACCCGGACGGTTTGGAAGCGGTAGACGGCCCGGCCGGGGGTGGTGAATTTCATGGTGATGCG
>JBJKQL010000087.1:0-13787 GCA_046705265.1 Ferrovibrionaceae bacterium | reverse complement strand
ACCGCTTCCTTGATTCGAATCCTATGGGGGACACGATAGACAAGCAGTTTTTCCTTGTTAAAAGCACGTTGTTCAGGCTGTTGGAAAATCACTCGAAATGATTGGTTTCAAGGAATCACTGTACTAGTTGTGCTGGCGAAGCTCCAGACGGCCGATCTGGTTGCGATGAACTTCGTCCGGACCATCCGCCAAGCGCAAGGTCCGCACATGGGCATAGGCGGAAGCGAGGCCGAAATCCTCACTGACCCCGGCCGCCCCAAAGGCCTGGATTGCCCAATCGACGACCTTGCATGCCATGTTCGGCGCCGCCACCTTGATCATGGCGATCTCCTTTCGCGCCGCTTTGTTACCAACGGTATCCATCATGTAGGCGGCCTTTAGCACAAGGAGTCGCGTCTGCTCGATCATGATGCGCGCCTCGGCGATGCGCTCGAGCGTCACCGATTGCTCGGCGATCGGGCGACCGAAGGCAGTCCTCGACTTCACCCGCTTGCACATGCGCTCGAGGGCGCGCTCGGCAACGCCGATGGTGCGCATGCAGTGATGGATACGGCCCGGACCGAGGCGTCCCTGCGCTATCTCGAAGCCGCGCCCCTCGCCAAGCAGCATGTTCGAGGCCGGCACGCGCACGTTGTCGAACGCAATCTCGGCGTGGCCGTGCGGCGCATCGTCATAGCCGAAGACGGGCAGCGAACGCAGGATGTTTACACCATTAGTGTCGCGCGGCACCAGGATCATCGACTGCTGGCGATACTTGTCCGGATTGCTGGGGTCGCTCTTCCCCATGAAAATAATGATCTTGCAGCGCGGATCGGAGGCGCCGGAGGACCACCATTTGCGCCCGTTGATGACATAGTGATCGCCATCACGGCGGATATTGGCTTCGATATTGGTGGCATCTGACGATGCCACCGCAGGCTCGGTCATCGAAAAGCAAGAGCGGATTTTTCCGTCCAGCAAGGGATCGAGCCATTGCTTCTTCTGCTCCTCCGTTCCGTAGCGCACTAACACCTCCATGTTGCCGGTATCGGGGGCGGAGCAGTTGAACACCTCGGGCGCCATCGGCGAACGCCCCATGATCTCGCAAAGCGGCGCATATTCGAGATTCGTCAGGCCAGCGCCATATTCCGATTCGGGTAGGAACAGGTTCCACAGCCCGGCGGCCTTGGCCTTGACCTTCAATCCTTCCACCACCTCGGTGGGCCGCCAGCGATCACCGGTCGCGACTTCCTTCCGGAAGCGCTCCTCGTTCGGATAGACGTGCTCGTCCATGAAATGCGTGAGCTTCTCCTGCAATGCCACCGTTTTGGCCGAAAACGCGAAATCCATGGCGTCATTCCCCTGAAGATTCGATTTGTGAATTTTTCCGGCTCCATGTTAGCGCCTTCACCGGCCGCCGTCGCTGACTTCACGATCATGCGAACGATAATTCTTCTCTTCAGCCGCGGCGGCTTTGAAAGAATTCCTTGAGGAACCGCGACGCCTCGGCCTCGGCGATACCGCCATAGACCTCCGGCCGGTGAAAGCAGGAGGGCTGCTGGAAGAAGCGAATATTGTGCTCGACCGCGCCCCCTTTGGGATCGAAGGCCGCGAAGTAGACGCGCCGGAGGCGCGCGAAGGACATTGCGGCCGCGCACATGGCGCAAGGCTCAAGGGTGACGTAGAGATCACAGCTGCCGAGGCGTTCCGAACCGAGCCGCAGAGCCGCGGCGCGAAGCGCTAGCATTTCGGCGTGCGCAGTGGGATCCGCCATTTCCCGCATGCGGTTGCCGCTGCGCGCCACTTCTTGGCCGCTTGCCCCATCGACAATGACGCAGCCGACCGGCACTTCGCCACGCTCCGCAGCGGACTTTGCCTCAGCAATCGCCCTCGCCATGAACGGATTTGGATTCATGGGCGCCACCTTGGCGCGCGGGTGGCGGCGCGGTCAAGCCGCTGTTGTGGTTGAAGGCCGAATCCCCCATAGTCTCGCCATGCACCCCCCGATTATCGGCATCACGCTTGATGCGGAAGAGCCCGGCGGCTACTCCAAGCTACCGTGGTACGCGCTGCGCCAGAATTATTGCACCGCGGTCACGGCGGCAGGCGGCGTACCGCTTCTTCTGCCGCATGAGCTCGCCCAGGTGCCGGCCTATCTCGACCTCATTCAAGGCCTGGTGGTTACTGGTGGCGCGTTCGACGTCGATCCCGTGCTGTTCGGCGCCGAAAACCGTCACCCGACCGTCAAGCTCAAAGGTCAACGCACGGCCTTCGAATTCGCCATCACCGAGGGCGCGGTCGCGCGCGATCGAGCGGTGTTCGGCATCTGCGGCGGAATGCAGCTTTTGAATGTCGTGCTCGGTGGCACCCTGATCCAACATATCCCGGACGAAGTCCCGGGCGCGCTAGCCCACGAACAGCCCAACCCGCGCACCGAACCCGGACATCGGGTGAAGATCACGCCGGAAAGCCGGCTGTTCGCAATCACCGGCGAGGCCGAGCTCGCAGTTAACAGCGCCCACCATCAGGCGGTAAAGGCCTCGGGCCGCGACGTCATTGTCGATGCCGTCGCCCCCGACGGGGTCATCGAAGGAATCGAGGTCGTTGGGCGACGCTTTTGTCTTGGCGTGCAGTGGCACCCGGAGTACGGCATTTCAGCCGGCGATCACCGACTGTTCGAGGCTTTCATCAACGCAGCATCTGGCCGGCCATGACACTTGTGAACCCGGACAAAGGCGAGCGTCTCGCCAAGGTGCTGGCACGGGCCGGTTTGTGTTCGCGGCGCGAGGCGGAGAAGTGGATTGAGGCCGGCCGCGTCACCATCGACGGTGTGGCGCCGAAAGGGCCCGCCATCAACGTGATGCCGGAGCAGAAGATCGCCGTTGACGGCGTACTTATCCCCGACCCCGCTCGGCCCAGGCTCTGGTGTTATCACAAGCCGAAGGGGCTCGTGACCACCCACAAGGACCCGGAAGGCCGACCGACCGTTTTCGAGCGCCTGCCGGCCGACCTGCCGCGGGTCATTTCCATTGGCCGCCTCGATCTCAACTCGGAGGGGCTTCTTCTTCTCACCAACGACGGCGCCGTAGCACGCCACCTTGAACTGCCGGCAACCGGCTGGCTCCGCCGCTACCGGGTGCGCGTTCACGGCCACCCCGACCCGGCCAAGCTTTCGGCCCTTGCCAAGGGCGTCACGGTCGATGGCATCGCCTACGGACCGATCACCGCCGTGCTTGAAACACAGAAGGCCTCGAATGCCTGGCTTGTGGTTTCGCTTCGCGAAGGCAAGAACCGGGAAATCCGAAAAGTTCTCGACCATATCGGCTTGCCCGTCAGCCGCCTGATCCGCACCGCCTACGGGCCCTTCCAGCTCGGGAATCTCGAGGCTGGCCAAGTACGCGAAGTGCCGCGCAAGGTACTGGCTGATCAGCTTGGACCGCGCTTTGCCGGCGGAAAGACTTGAGGCATGCGGATCGTCGGAGGGCGCTGGCGGGGCCGCAAGCTTGCCTCGGGTGAAGGCCGCTTCCGGCCAACGGCAGAGCGCGTTCGCGAAACGCTCTTCGACATCCTGGCGCATAATCCGACTTACGCCGGCGCGGTCGGCCCGGCGCCGGAGGGGATGGTGGTGCTTGAAGGTTTCGCTGGCTCCGGCGCCTTTGGTCTCGAAGCTCTCTCTCGCGGCGCGCGCGCCGCGATCTTTCTCGAAAAGGACGCCAAGGCAGCGGCGATATTGGGCGCCAATATTGCGAGCCTTGGTGCCGCGGCAGACGCTGAAATCCTCCGCCGCGACGCGCTGAACCCAGGGCGGGCACCAGCGCTCAAGGCCGACCTCGTCTTTCTCGATCCGCCTTATGGGAGAGGGCTTGGTGCCCGCGCTCTCTCAAGCCTCGCCCGCGACGGCTGGCTCAACGCCGACGTGCTTGTCATCGCCGAAATGGCCGCAAAAGAGGATGAAACTCCGCCACCGGGGTTTGTTCTACTCGATTGCCGGCGCCACGGTGATACCAAGGTCGCTTTCTGGCGCATCACGAGCCGCCCTTCATTTCCGCCCGAATAGGCGCTCGATATCGGCGAGCTTGAGCTCGACATAGGTCGGCCGGCCATGGGCGCATTGGCCGGAATAGGGCGTGGCCTCCATCTCGCGCAAAAGCGCGTTCATCTCCGCCGCATCGAGCTTACGGCCGGCACGCACCGAACCATGGCAAGCCATGGTCGCGGCCACGTGATCCAGCCGCTCCTTGAGCGCGAGCGGCTGACCGGTCTCAGCCAATACGTCAGCAAGATCGCGCACCAAACCGCTGGCATCGCATTCGCCGAGAAGCGCCGGCGTCTCGCGCACCAGAAGCGCGCCGGGGCCGAAGCCTTCGACGACGAGGCCAAGCTCGGCGAATTCCTCGGAGCGGGCTAGAAGCCGCGCGGCTTCCGTCTCGTCGAGTTCCACCACTTCCGGAAGCAGAAGAATCTGGCGCGCAACGCGGCCCTCGGCCAAGCCCCGCTTCAACCGCTCCTCCACCAGCCGCTCATGCGCGGCATGCTGATCAACGATGACCAGACCATCAGCGGTTTCGGCAACGATATAGGTGCCGTGCACTTGGCCGCGCGCAACGCCCAAGGGATAGGCCATGCCTGTCGTGTCTTCCACGACCGGATCGACACGGGCAGCCGGCGGGATGGCCGCAAAGCCGTCGACTGTTGCGTGCGGGGATTGATAATCGCGGGCCGGCGGCTCAGCGAGGCTGGCCGCCCTCGGTCGCGAACCGGGAGAAAAATATCCGGCGCCGAGCGGAAGATTGATTCCGGAACCATCGCCACGAAGCGCCCCTAATGCGGCGCCGGCAACAGTGGTCGCCGCGCGATGGCCAGCACCGGCAAGCGCGTGTTTAATCGCGCCTACGATCAGTCCCCGCACCAACCCTCCGTCACGGAAGCGCACTTCAGTCTTGGCGGGGTGGACGTTCACGTCCACCTCATCGGGCGGGAGCTCGACGTAGAGCACCACCGACGGATGGCGATCGCGGGCGAGAAGATCCGCATAGGCACCCCGAACTGCGCCGACAAAAAGCTTGTCGCGCACGGGGCGACCATTGACGATGAAGAATTGCGCCACCCCGCTCGCCCGATTATAGGTCGGGAGCGAAACGAGGCCGGAAAGCTTGACGCCCTCTCGCTCAGCCACGACGCTGACCGTGTTCTCCGCGAAGTCTCGACCCATCACGGCCGCGATCCTGCCGCTTTGGGCCGAGAACAAGTCGCCGGGCGCGGGCCTAAGGCGAATCGCCGCGCGTGGCCCATCCGCCAACGTGAAGCCAATCTCGGGATGAGCGAGCGCCAATCGCTTTACGATTTCGAGAGCGTGGCCGAACTCTGTTCTCTTGCCCTTGAGAAACTTCAGCCGAGCTGGCGTGGCGTAGAAAAGGTCACGGACTTCAACTTCGGTTCCGATCGGCAGGCCGGCCGGTACCAACTCGCCGACCACGCCACCTGAGATCATGAGTCGCCAACCACTTTCGCCATCGGCGCGCCGGCTGGTCAGCCTGAGTCGGCTGACCGCGGCAATCGACGGTAGCGCCTCGCCGCGGAACCCAAGCGTCGCGATGCGGGTGAGATCATCGTCTTCGAGCTTCGATGTGGCGTGACGCTCGGCGGCGAGCCGAAGCTCGTCCCGATCCATGCCCGAACCGTCGTCGGTAACGAGGATAAGACTGCGCCCGCCGTCCTCGAGACGGATATCGATCTGCCGCGCCCCTGCATCGATGGCATTTTCCACCAGTTCCTTGACCGCGCTCGCCGGACGCTCGACCACCTCACCGGCAGCGATGCGGTTCACGACCGATTCCGGCAGGCGGCGGATCCTCACGGCGATGCTTCGGGAACAAGAGGAAGGATGCGCAAAAAAATTGGATCGTGCGCAATCTGGCCGCCACTGCCAGGCCCGCCTTCCGGGTTCTGGCGATGATCGAGCGCCGCGGCGAAACCCATGCTCGCGATACCGCCTTCGCCAAAGGCTCTGCCACAGCTTCTTGCGGCTGATTGGCCGTACGGCATCCGCCCCTTTCCAGCTGATGGTGGACGGGCCCGTCCCATTATCGTGCTCCGTCTATCATCCGAGCAGCTAACGCAGGTCTCATATATAAAGAGAGCCGAAACTATGCAACGCGAGACTAGAAAAGTCCCTCAAGCCAGCCGCTCTGTTGGCGCTTGATGATCGGAATTTGGCCGTTGTTCAAAGGTTCGCCGGTCGCCTGCTCACTCCTCAAGCGCTGAGCCTCCTGCTCGGCGTTGAGCGCCGCCCCGGGCGGCGGTGGGCTTCGCCAAAAAAGCAGCCGCGAGACAAAGCTCTTGCGCTTGGCGGCGAGATGCTGGCTTGTGGCGTCGACCGTTTGACGAATTGCCGGGTTGCTGTCGGCGGCACCGGTCTCGTTCAGAAGAGCGGAGAGACCCGGGTCGGACGTCGCGCTCGAAGAACGAGAGGCGCCGCCTTTCGCCTGGCCGAGGAGGGCGGTCTGTGCCTCGTTGCGCGGCAGGATGGCATGGGCATTCGGTGCCCCCGGCTGGGGTGGGCGCAAGCTGAAGTCCGGCGGCATCAAAAGCGATGCCTCGGGCGGAACGATGAATTCGTTCGGCGGCGGCTGATCGATACCGAACGTGGTGCGCAGGCTCTGACAGCCGCCGAGCCCCATCGCCAATGCGCTTACGAGAGCGAAGCGAAACCAATATCGCCGTTTCATGCGCTTTATTTTACCCGTTCCCGGCTGTTGAACAAGACATCGACGAGGAGAAGGACAACACCGACGCTGATCGCCGAATCAGCGACGTTGAACGCTGGCCAATGCCAAGCGCCGATATGGAAATCGAAGAAATCGGCAACCGCGCCGAAATGGACCCGGTCCGCCGCATTACCCAGCGCGCCGCCAATAATCAGGCCCAAGGCCAGGGCACTTGAAGGCCGACGCGTCCGCCGAAGCGAATAGGCAAGCGCCAGCGCCACTAGAACGGCGACTCCAACCAGCACCCAGCGCTGCAGTTTGTGGCCGCCGCGAAGCAGGCCAAAGCTGATGCCAAAGTTCCACACCATCACCAGGTTGAAAAACGGCGCGACGCGGATGCCACTCGGATGATGAAGGAGAGCCTCGATCAGCCAACGTTTGGAAAGCTGATCGGCAAGAAAAACCAGCAGGGCGACGACAATACCAAAAGGCAGCATCAGAGCGATTCAAGGCTTGGCCGCACCACTTCGGCGCAGCGCCCGCAAAGATCGGGAAGGCGCGGATCGCTCCCGACGTCGGATAAAACCTGCCAGCAACGCTGGCATTTCTCGCCGTCGGCCAGCCTCGGCACGACCGCGACGCCTTCGATATCGGGAAGCCGAAACGCATTTTCCGGACCATCGCCAACCTCCAGCGTAACGCCGGACGTAATGCATATTTCTGCGAGATCGGCCCCGGCAGCGGCAGCCTGCCAGCGCGGCGCCACATAGATCGTGGGATGGGCCTGCAAGCTCGACCCAATACGTTTCTCGCGCCGCTCGATCTCCAAGGCTCCGGTAACAACACGCCGAAGCTCGCGCAATTCGCTCCACTTGCGGCCCAGCTCCGGCGCGAGCCAATTGCCCGGGATCTCGGGAAAGAGCCGCAAATGCACGCTCTCGTTGTCACCCGAGAAGCGGCAGAGCCAAGCCTCTTCGGCCGTGAAGCAGAGCACCGGCGCAAGCCATGCAGTCAGGCAAGAGAAGATCTGGTCCAGGACGGTGCGAGCCGCGCGCCGGCGGGTCGAGCGCCGATCGTCGCAATAGAGTACGTCCTTACGAATGTCGAAATAGAACGCCGAAAGATCGCCAACGCAAAAGTTATAGAGCGCGACAAACATGTTGTGAAAATCGAACTCGGCGACGGCCTTGCGCACCAGCCGGTCGAGCTCAGCCAAGCGATGCAGCACCCAGCGGTCGAGTTCCGGCATTGCTAGCGCGTCGATTCGCTCCGCGTCGTCGAAACCCGCGAGATTGCCGAGGAGATACCGGAGGGTGTTGCGAATCTTGCGGTAGGTTTCAACTTCGGCCCTGATGATCTCGGGCCCGATCCGGAGGTCTTCTGCATAGTCTGAAGACACCACCCAAAGGCGTAGAATATCTGCGCCGTGCTGGTCGACCACATCCGAGGGCGCCACCACGTTGCCCAAGGACTTCGACATCTTGCGGCCCTCGCCGTCCATGACGAAGCCGTGGGTCAGCACTGCTTCGTAAGGCGCGCGACCGCGCGTGCCGCAACTTTCCAAGAGACTGGAATGGAACCAGCCGCGATGCTGGTCGGAACCTTCGAGATAAAGCGAGGCTGGCCATTTGAGTTCCGGCCGATGTTCAAGCACATAGGCATGGGTCGATCCCGAATCGAACCAGACGTCGAGAATGTCCATGACTTGCTCGAAGCGGGCTGCATCATAATCCGCACCAAGAAAGCGCTCGGCCGGGCTCAGGAACCAGGCATCCGCGCCCTCCGATGCTATCGCCTCGACGATGCGCTGATTGACCTTAGGGTCGCGCAGCGGCTTGCCGCTCTCACGCTCGATGAAAAGCGTAATGGGCACGCCCCAGGCGCGCTGGCGCGATATCACCCAATCGGGCCGGCTTTCTATCATGCCGCGGATACGGTTCCGTCCCGCCGCTGGCACCCAACGCACCTGATCGATGGCATTCAGCGCCTTGGTGCGGAGATCGTTCACCGCCATCGAGATAAACCACTGTGGCGTTGTGCGAAAGATGAGCGGCGCCTTCGATCGCCACGAATGGGGATAACTGTGCCGCAGCCGGCTGCGGGCGAGCAGCGCGCCAGCCGCCTTCAAGGCACCGATTACAGCACCGTTCGCGTCGCCTTCCTTGCCATCCGTCGTGAATACCGCGCGGCCGGCGAAAAGCGGCACATGAGGCATATAACAGCCATCCCCTGCAACCGTCTCCGGCACCTCGATGCCGTGTTTGCGGCCGAGATCGAAGTCGTCCGCGCCATGGCCAGGCGCCACGTGAACGAAACCAGTACCTTGATCCATGGTAACGAAATCGCCGGGAAGAAGAGGCACGTCGAACGCGTAGATCGGCCGCCCCTCTGCGTCGGTCCCCTTGAAAGGGTGCGCGCAGACGGTGCCGAAAAGCGATTTGCCCTTGATGCCGGTCGCAATCGGCGTGACGCGAAGGACACCGGCGGCTTCAGTGACCGTCTCAAGAAGCGGCGCGGCGACAACGATTTCTTCACCCACGCGGGCGAGCGAAGCGTCCGCGATCTCGTCAATGCGACAACGGATGTAGTCGGCCTTCTCGTCGAATGCGATCGCACGATTGCCAGGGATCGTCCAGGGCGTCGTGGTCCAGATCACGATGGCAGCGCCCATCACCGCCTCTGGCCCTCGGGCGACGGGAAACCGGACCCAGATCGTTGGAGAACTGTGATCGTGATATTCTATCTCGGCTTCGGCGAGCGCCGTCTTCTCGACGACTGACCAAAGCACCGGCTTGGCGCCGCGATAAAGACTACCCTGCATGAGGAAGCGAAGAAGCTCATGGACAATCGCGGCTTCCGCCGGATAGGACATGGTGGTGTAGGGATTCTCCCAGTCGCCCTCGACGCCGAGACGGCGGAACTGCTCGCGCTGAACGGCAATCCAATAATTGGCAAAATCGCGGCACTCGCGCCGGAAGATCGCTATCGGCACCTCGTCCTTGTTCTTTCCAGCGGCCCGATAACGCTCCTCGATCTTCCACTCAATAGGCAGGCCGTGGCAGTCCCAGCCGGGGACATAACAGGCATCCTTGCCGAGCATTTGCTGTGCCCGATTAATGACATCCTTCAGAATCTTATTCAGCGCATGGCCGATATGAATGTCGCCGTTAGCATAAGGCGGCCCGTCGTGAAGGATGAATTTCTCCCGCCCCTTGGCGGCGACGCGGAGGCGATCGAAAAGTTTGATCTTCGCCCAACGCGCGAGATGCTCAGGCTCGCGCTTCGGCAAGCCGGCCTTCATCGGGAAATTGGTCTCTGGCAGGAAAACGGTGGAACGATAGTCAGCGGTCATGGACGATGCGATCTGAGACGATGCGATCCCGGACTTTACGGGTTGCGGCCGGACGAATCAGCCCTCCCCGACCCAACAAACCTAATGCAACCAGCAAACAGAAGAAGCTCGCCAGCCCGCGGCTCTTGTAACAGCGCGGAGCCAGGGTGTCGAGGCGCATTTCCGGTAACGCCCGAATGTCAGGAATGGAACCGATCAACGGGCTCGCGCCGCCCGACCCGAGCGAAGCGTCGCTCGGTCTGATTTTCCGGAGCGGCGAGGATGCGCCGGGCCGCAAGACAGTCTGCCGCCATTGCGGCCTTCAGCGTTTCGACGCACGTGAAAGTTTTCTCGGGCCGAATGAAGTCGACAAAAGCGACGCGTAGGTAACGACCATAAATATCCTCGTTAAAGTCGAAGAGATGGACTTCGAGAAGCACCTCTCCGGCGCCGAAGGTCGGCCTGCGGCCGACGCTCGCAACACCATCGTGCCAAGTGACCGCGCGATCGGCATCCATTAACCCGACACGCACGGCGTAAATGCCGAGCAGCGGCACAAGATATTTACCAAGGGTGAGGTTCGCGGTCGGATAGCCAAGGACGCGGCCGCGGGCGTCCCCACGGCGCACGCGGCCTTCGACTTCCCACCAGCCGCCAAGCAATTCGGCGGCAGCCTGTGGTTTTCCGACGGCGAGATGCTCGCGGATCAAGCTTGAGGAAAAAATGTCGTTGCCGTCCCGAATTGGTGCCACCACAGTAAGGCCGAAATCCTCCATCTCCCCCATCCAGCCGAGCAGCGTGGGACCACCCCCGCGCTGATGACCGAAGCAAAAATCGTAGCCAATCACCACATGGCGGACATGCAAACCTTCGACCAGCGCCTCGATCACGAAGTCCTCGGCAAGGTGCTTGGAAAAGGCAAGCGTGAAGGGCAAGGCGAACAAAAATTCGACGCCGAGCTGTTCGAGATGATGCGCCTTGGAGCGTAAGGTTGTAAGACGGAACGGCGGTCGGTCGGGAGCAAAAAAGGCTCGAGGGTGAGGCTCGAAGGTGACTACGGCGAGCGGTGCCCGGAGCCGGTCGGCGATCGCCCGCCCGCGAGCGATGACCTCCTGATGTCCGCGATGAACACCATCAAAATTGCCGAGCACGGCAACCGATCCCTTTGCCTCGGGCGGAAGCCTTTGATAGTGCCTAAAAATGCGCATCCTGTCGTCCAATCCCGAGAAGGCAAACCGCTTCGCCGCATCCAGCCACACCGAAACGCGCCAAGACGGAAGCGAATTAAGCGCGAGCAGAGCCAGGAATCAAGGACAAGCCTGCCAGCCCGTCGGGGGTGGATTCGGCCCGCCGCGCGTCCGTCCGTGACGGGACTTGGATAATGGCCTCGCCCTCGATCACCAGCCGCGTGCCAACCCTGCACGAGCAGGCGAAGGTGGCACGGCGGCGCTTGGCGTCGGTTGCAATCACCCGGGCTTCCGCCACCACCGTCTCGCCGGGCCGGACCGGTGCACGAAAGCGAAGGTTCTGCGAGATATAGATTCCGCCGGGCCCCGGGAGCTTGGTGCCAAAGACGGTTGAAAGCAAGCTCGCCGCCAGCATGCCATGAACGATCCGGCTGCCGAACACGGAAGCGGCCGCAAATTGGTGATCAAGGTGAAGCGGATTTGTGTCCCCCGAGAGGTGCGAAAAGGATTGGATGTCGGCGTCTGTAATCGTTTTTGTATAGGCGGCCGACATGCCGATCGCCAAATCTTCGAAATAGCTTACTCGCGGCTTAACCACATCGACACCTTTACGACCGACGATTTGTGCGGCGCAATATAAAGCCCCTGCCAGGGGTTCGCAACCCTTTGCACGCAAACCGAGAAAATCTGTGTCACTCGCTTAACCATTCATTAGCTCCCTTGCCAATATCGTTGTGAACGACATTGCCATTTGTCATCAAGCCGGCTTCTCGCAAGACGGCGGACTTGCAGAACTTGTTTATCGACAATTGCGAGCGCGAAAATGAACGCCGTACTTGAGTCTCAACTTCGATCGCTTTATCGGGATTGCTGCCAACTCGCCGATTTCATCGCTCACGCGCGCGAAGAAATTGCCGCCATCGGCTCACAGAACCTGACCCGGCTGAAGCTGCCTCGCGCGGGCCAGGAACTTGATGCGATCGTCAAGATGACCGAGGAAGCGACCAACGTAATCATGGCCGCGACCGAAGAGATCATGGCGACGGAGAACTCCGACACGGCGGTGCAAAACCAGATTCAAGACGCTTGTCTTCGTATCTTCGAGGCCTGCTCGTTCCAAGACATTACCGGGCAGCGGGTAAGCAAGGTGGTGCAAACGCTCGCCACGATCGAGGAGCGGCTGAACAGCTTGCAAGAGACCTGGGGCGCCGATGTGCCATCGCCTCCTGAGCGATCTGAGGAAGGCGACTCGGCTCTCCTCAATGGACCAGCGCTCGCGGGCGAAGGCATCGATCAATCTGAAGTCGATGCCCTCCTCGCGGGCCACAAGGTGAAATCGGCGTAAGGCGGAGCCCGCCTCGAGGCACGGAATCCGCCGACACCCCACTACCGCAGCTACCAACGAAATTCCGCCAAGAGGCCTTTCGGCCAGCACCCCTGAGCCGCACAGGCAGCGGCGACCTTTTCGAGATACGGCGGATCGCCAGGGGCCATGGCCCATTCCCGCGCATGAATGCCGCCAGTTACAAGGAGCGAATCGAGGCCGGCGCCGTTCGCGCCCGCGATGTCCGTGCGGAGTGAATCGCCGATCGCTAGAACGCGTTCCGGCGGAACGTCAAACCTGCGGATCACGTCATTATAGGCTTCGCGGGTGGGTTTGCCGAACAATTGCACCGCGCCACCGGCCGCCGCATAGGCCGCCGCCAATGTCCCCGCGCAAGGAATGTGCTGACCGCCCCACATCACCTCAAGGTCGGGGTTAGCGCAAAGCATAAGAAGATCGCGCGCCCGCGCTGCGGCAAAGAGCGGGGCATAAGACTGAAGCGTATCGCGGCGAGGATCAAAAAAACCAATGGCAAGAATGAAGTCTGCCGCGCTGATATCCGTGACGCGTTCGAAATCGAGACCATCCAAAAGATTGCCGTCGCTCTCGGGACCAAGGGAGAAATAGCGTTTGACCTTAGGGCCCAAGGCGCCGACGGCGAGCGCCTCGCGGGTCAAGTCGCCTGAAGTCACCACATGATCGTATTCCGAATCGGGAATGCCGAGGCGGGCTAGCATGGCTCTAACCCAGTCGGCGCGGCGCGGCGCGTTCGATAGCAACACCACCTTTTTCTCCGCCGCCCGCAGGCGCTGGAGGCAATCACGAACACCTGGATAGGGCTCGCGGCCATTATGCAGCACCCCCCAGACATCGAGAATATAAGCGGAATAAAGGTCAATAACCTCGGCAAGACCCGAATAAATGCGAAGCGGCATGCGGCTGTAACTTTCGAACCCTCGGCCGGCGATCTGGCGCCCGGTGAAAACCGGGCTGGAGGGTAATGACCGGGTTTGTTCTGTCAATCGCTGTCCTATGGCTCAGCCGCCGGGCTCAGGGCACCATGATCTGGTTGCGACAACGTGACGCGCCTGCTCCATTCCTCTGAAGTGCCGCTGGTACTGAGGCACATTAGTTACGAAACATAGTGACGGCTAAGCTTGCGATCGGCGTCTTTTCGCGTAAACGTCCACTCGATGCCGCATCGAGCGGCGTTGCGTCTTCGCTGCCAGGCGGCCACCTCGCCGGTGAGGGTGGCCTGA
>JBJKQL010000086.1:0-32184 GCA_046705265.1 Ferrovibrionaceae bacterium | reverse complement strand
CGGGATTAAGGCCTTTCACCACTTCTCAAATGCCGGCCTGCGCAAGATCTTTATCCCGATCGTCGTCCTCGTCGCGCTCAACATGCTCGCACGCGGCTTCGGATGGATCTAACCCCCGCCCAGCATGGCTGGTGCCGCAAGCGAGTTAAAACACTCTGCGGTCCGGTCACAATCTCGTGACTTATGCGCTGCCCGCTTGCCGGCGACGGCTAGGCGACCCGACGATCGAGGTCGTCCGCCTCCGCACCGGCAAGGCAGGGCGCAGCTTCAAGCTCGAGCATAATCGGACAATGATCTGAGGCTCCGCGGTCCAACGCCCGCGCTTCCGCGCAGATCAGGCCGCGGGCCAAGCAGCGATCGAGGCGAAAGATTCGAACCTCGCCAGCATGATGGGTAGCCTCGCGTGGCCCAATATCTCGGAATCCCGGCACAATGGTCGGACCCACGGCGTTGTAATCGCCGATCACGGCGGCCGGTTCTCCCAACGCGCGGGCTACCCGCATCAACTGTAGACGATTCAGCACCTGGCCATGGGACAAATGCACATTGGCGAATGTGACCCCGCCTATGGCCACGATCTGGGCGAGACGCCGTGGCAAGCCACCCGGCATGGCCGAAACAGGTAGGGCGACCATGCTTGGCGGCGGGAAAGGATGCGGGCTCCAGGCCGCAAGGCCGTAAATCCGGCCCGGCAAGCGGGTGCGATGGAGCCTGCCGCCGACCATGGCCGGCAATACCTCGACCTCCGCCATTGCTTCCTGCATGAACAGGATGTCTGGCTTTTGCTGCTGCACCAGCGCCGCAACATCGTCGACCCTGGCGCCCACTAGGCGCAGCAGGTTCCAGCTGATAACGCGCACTTACGTCTCCCGAAGGGGGGCTCAACGGCGAGGAAAGCTCCACCACAAATCAGTGAAAAATCCTATCTCCAAAAAAGGGACCGCGCTGCTTCCGGTGAAATACGGCTACCCGCCGGTGCCTCGGCTGTGGTGCCGATGCAGCCCTGATCACGCGTCATTCACGAATTCGGAATGACCCCTTTGGTTTTTATCATGTGGGGGCAACTGTAAAGAATTCAAGAACGTCGACGCGTCGGCATGCTCGCCGCCTGGCGGTGTCCGCTTAGAGATAGGGCAGAAAGAGACGCGCCGCCGCATCCCGGATCCGAATAAGCGGCGGGGAAACGCCGAAGTCCGCGAGAGACACCCTTCGCGCTTTGGTCAACTTGCGATCGATAATGCGATCAATCTCGGCGGTAAACGCGCCGTCATAGCATTCCACGCTGAACTCGAAGTTAAGCCGCGTGCTGCGAACGTCCCAGTTGGCACTGCCGACGAAACACCAGTTCTCATCGACGGTCATCAGCTTGGCATGGTCGAAGGGCGGCGGCGAAAAAAAGAAGTGCACTCCATGCGCCTGAAATTGCCGCAGATGCGCACATGTCGCCCAGGTTATCAAGCGATGATCCGTCATGCCGGGAATCAAGATCTCCACGGTAACGCCACGCAACGCCGCGAGCGCAACCGCTGACATCAGACGTTGGTCGGGCAGGAAATAGGGCGTGACGATCCGCACGCGTCGCCGTGCAAGATCAAGAACGGTCTCAAGCACGGTTTCAAGCTTGCTGATTTCTTCATCGGGGCCGGAACTGATGCCGCGCCCGAGAACCGTGCCTACGGGTTCGAGATCGGGCCACCAGATGTCGCTCTCAAGAACCTCACCGGTGGTGAAGTTCCAATCCTCGGCGAAGGTCAGCATCAACTGCTGAACCACCGGTCCCTTGACTCGGAAATGAATGTCGGTCACCGGATGCCGAGAGCCTATCTCAAGCAGATTCTCATCACCGATATTGAGCCCTCCGGTGAAGCCAAGGGCGCCATCGACGACCAATATCTTCTTATGGCTCCGCATATTGACGAAGGCCATCCGAAGCGGCATCCAATCGTGCAGGAAGCGTGCGACCGGAATATCCTCCTCCATGAGCCGGCGGACGATGGGCGCAAAAAAATAACCGGCGCCGATGCCATCAACGAGCACACGGATTTCAACGCCACGCGCCTTCGCCTGGGCCAACGCCCGGACGATGCTGTCGCCTGTGCGGTCGAGCCGAAAGATATAGGAGGCAAGCGCAATGCTGCGCCGGGCGCCCCGGATCGCCTCCAGCATAACGGGATAGGCCTCGTCCCCGCCATGCAGCACAGCGAAGTCGTTACCTGGCGTCAGCGGATAGCCAGTAAGCCGCTCGCCGACGCGGGCCACGATCGCGATGTTCTCCGGCAACTCTCCTGCTTCGGGAATCGTGCCCTTCGCCGCCACCTTACGCCATGGGCCGCGCCGGCTAAGCCGCAGCGCGCGCCGAGTGATCCGGTTAATACCAAGAAACCAATAAAGCAACGGCCCAAAGATGGGCGACAGCCAAGCAACGCCGATCCAGCCCGTTGCCGCTCGCACGTCGCGTTTTTTCAACAACGCATGAACGGTAACCGCACCGGCCGTCGCCACGTGGACCACGAGCAGGAGGAAATACGCTACATCCCCAAACGGAATCAATTCGAGCATGGTCCGCCGTTTCAATCGCCTGCTGTGGCCCGCCACCCCGCCTCTAGCGCCCCGGCGGCAAAACGCAACGCATGAAAGGGCCCGACCGGTGCTCCCACAAGGGCTTTCCCGCCTTGGCGACAAGCCAATGATAATTATAGACCGATTGGGAGTGGAGACTGAAAGGATTAGAGGTCAAGCGCTGCGAGATCGAGCCGGCCGCTTCGAACCGGGGGACACCAGAAATAGCTGCCAGAGACCGGGCGCGTGAAGCGGAACAATCCGTCGAGGATGCCATCGTCGAGTCCGGCCATGCGGCGCAACTGAACCTCGAAGGCATCCAGGCCTTCGCCAAAGGCGACGAACATGAAACCTTCACTGAACGCATCCGCCCAGGGCATAGAACGGCGCAGAACGAAGGCCGGGGGGTCAAAACTTTCCTGCGCCGTTCGCTTCACATGAGCCGAGGGCGGCGCGTCCTCGAGCTCCTGATTGTCGCTTCGGCGACGGCCGATGATTTCGTCGCCCTCGCTTTCCGGCAATGCAGCGAGATGGTCGAGGTCATGGACCCATTGCTGCACAGCGACAAAGCTCGCGCCGTCCCAGCCAGCGCCTTGCCCTTGTACCAGAGCCGCCGCCATAGCCGCGTCACCCTTCGGATTCTCGATACCGTCTTCGTAGCCACTGAGATCAAGGCCACGGTCGTACTTGAACGCATCCACCAGCCGATCGCAACGAAAAGCCGGCTGCAGCAATCGCTTGATCGCGCGCGAACGATGCACCAAGCGGCCGCGATCTTGAGCCCGCAGCCAGACCCACATATCCGCCTGTGTCGACGGCACCTCGCAACCACCGCCGCTCAAGGATGGGAAGGCTCTGAGCCCGGGGATCTCATGTCCGAGCCGTTTGACCAACGAGACGCCGAAGCCGAGCACCACGCTTTCGTCGATCTCCAGAGCGGTAAGATTCTCGAGGGTAGGCGCCAGATCGCGGTCCGCCGCCACGCCGAATTCGAGATAGCGGCTAAGATTTGGGATCGGGGGGAGAATTCCGGGTTGAGGCGAAACCATGAGCGAGCCATCGTGGGATTGCCAGACACTACGGTTCTAATAACATCACCACCACGGCAGCGGCCAGAGCCGGCAGGCCTGGGTAAGCCGTCAGTCCTTCAAGAGGTCGCGGAGCATCCGTCTTAGCCCCGGGTTCATGCCGACGACGAATCCGGCGACCAGCGAAGCGAGCGTACTCGCCGGCGCATGGCCGCGAATGAGGCTGGCGAGCTCCTTGCCGAGCAGACTCGCGAGTTCAGCTTCCCCAGCCGGCATACGTCTTCTTCCCGGCGCGCCCCGCAGACGCGCCAAAACGGCCCAGCCAACCAGGCCAACCGCGAGCGCGAAGAGCAGCGAGCCAAACCCCATAACCAGCGCCGCCAGGGGCGGTGAGAGGGCTTCGCGCAAGGCAAGATAGCCAGCGGCGCCGAAGCAGAATACCGCAGCAAAGGCCACCAGCCCGACCACCAGCAACGTCGCAATGGCAATCGCGACGCGTGTGAAAAGCTTGTCCATCTCCGCGCTCTTCGGCCAGTGTCCGCAGTCTCAGCCGCGGCGCGCGCTGAACAGCATGCCGAGCACCAAGCCGGCACTAAAGGCGGCAAGCGCCGCCGTTACCGGGCGCTCCTCGATTTCCTCGACCACGCTCTGCGTCGCGCGCTTGGCCTTCTCCTGCGCTTGATGCGCGGAGTGCTGCGCCTTTTGCATTGCTTCAGCGCCACCGTGGCGAATCGCGCCTTGCATCGTGTCACTGATCTTCGCCAGATCGTCGCGCAGCTGCGCCATCTCGGCACGCAACGTCTTGATGTCGGATTCCGTTCCGTTGCTCACGATCGTACTCCCTGCGATTTCACAAAGGACAAAAAGGGGGACTCCCAAGACTCAGTCGCCTCGATAATGATAAATACAATCGAATCACCACACTGATCTGAATCAATTACGGGCCGAATTGCCGGTCGGGTGGCGGCAGGGCGACCCAAGGCGGAGACGCGCCCTCAGGGCGGCTGCAGCGGCAACACCAAGCCCGATCAAGCCAACCCACCAAGCGGGCATCAGGCCTGCGTGAAGTGAAAATTGGCCTCTCAACACCAGCATGGGCGAAACGCCGGTTGCAAGCTTGTACCACAGCGCTTCCAACCCTGCAGTCACAAATGCCGCCCCCACCCCGAGCACCGCGAGCGCAGGCGGACGCTTTTGCCATGCGTGCGGCAAGAGCCGCCACGCCATCAGCCAGAGAAACAGGCCAGCCGGCAGTACAGCCGGGCCGATATTGAGCTTTTGGGCCAGAGCAAAATGCCAGAGCGCGAGAAAGATCGCGGCATAGGCCAAACGATGCAGCTTTCGCCACAGCGCCCCCATGCGGCGAAGCGCGGCATCGGTCGAGGTTGCCGAGAGCATGGCCAGGAATATAAGAGACACGGTGCCGATCAAGAGAAAGAACGGCCCGAACATCTGCTGCAGGATGACGTGCCAGACAAGGTTCTCATCAATGGCGTAAAGCACGAGATGCGCGGCCGCGTAGGCCGCTCCGGCTAGGCCGAGAATGCGCCGGATCAAGGTCAGGCGCGGTGCATCGAGCACGAGCCGCGCCGGCGTTACGGAGAGAGAGAGCAAAAGGAAACGCACCGACCAAAGCCCGGTCGCGAGCAAGGCATCGTGGATGGGCCGGGCCCCGAGATCCCCGAACACCAGCCGCAAAGCAAGCCAAGCCGCAGGCGCCATGCTGCCGATCAGCGCCACGATCTTCAGCGGTGAAACGCGGCCACTTCGATCCCGCCAAGGAAGGCGCTGGGCGATACGGCGCCGCGACGAAACGCGTGCTTCAGCACCGACAGAGACTGTGGAACCGACCATAACGCACCGCCTCCACGGCGAACTTGACCCGAGCGTGATGATCTATCTTTTCTTCTTGGGCTCCAAGTCAGCGATGGCTCACAGTCGATCAATTCTCCGCGAGCGAAACTGCGCGCCGCGTGCCGGCATCGTCGCGGCCGAGCACGCATCAAGCCCAATACACGGCTTATCACCTCCGGCCGAAGCCAACTATCAAAAATAACGGCACGGTGTCACAGCGGCGTGCCGGCTGTCACGCGGTTTCTCGGCCTGGCCGAAGCGGTGCTTTACGCCTCCCTTGGCTGCGATTATCTTCCGCGACCAGAGGAACTGGCCTTCACGCGGGTTGCTAAATGGACAACAAGGCTTCACTTCGTAATTTGAGCGATCTCGTCGAAAACGGACTCGTCCGGCCGGCGGAAGCGGCGGCAGTCGAAGCTGCGAGTGCGCGTCATCCGCTTGCGATCGGCCCGACGTTGCTTGCCGCCATTGATCCTGACGATCCCGCCGATCCGCTCGCCCGCCAATTCGTCCCGAGCGCGGAAGAGCTCGACGTGGCGGCAGAAGATCTGACTGACCCAATCGGCGATCATCGCCATTCACCGATCAAAGGCATCGTCCACCGCTACCCCGACCGGGTGCTGTTAAAGCCGATCCCGATTTGCCCGGTCTATTGCCGGTTCTGCTTCCGCCGCGAAGATATCGGTCCGCAAGGTGAAACGCTGACGCCGGCCGAACTAGACGCGGCGCTCGATTACATCCGTGCGCGGCCGGCCATCTGGGAGGTAATCCTTTCCGGCGGCGACCCCCTCCTGCTCTCGCCGCGACGGCTCCGCGATATCGTGCAAAGCCTGGAGCGCATTCCCCACGTCGATGTTATCCGCATTCATACGCGAGTACCGGTCGCGGCGCCGGAGCGCATAGACGCTGACCTGATCGCCGCGCTCGCGGTCGAAGATGCCGCGCTCTACCTAGCTGTCCACTGCAATCATGCCCGCGAGCTGACGCCATCGGCGCGAAGCGTTTGCAGGAAACTTGCCCAAGCCGGCATCCCCCTTCTCGCCCAGACGGTCTTGCTCAAGGGCGTCAATGACGACGTGACCGTGCTTGAGGAACTGTTTCGGGCCCTGGTACGGAACCGCATTCGGCCTTATTACCTGCATCATCCGGATCTCGTCCGCGGGACTCGTCATTTCCGCTCCACGGTCGAGGCCGGCCAGGGACTCATGCGCGCACTGCGCGGGCGGCTCTCCGGCCTCTGTCAGCCAACCTACGTGCTCGACATTCCCGGCGGCCACGGCAAGGTGCCGATCGGTCCAACCTATCTCACCAAAGACGGCGATGGCGGCTGGCGCATCGAGGACTATCGGGGAAAAGCCCATGCCTATCCGCCCGCCGCGCTCGAAGCAAGCCGCTCTTAGCCCTATCGTTGCGCGAGCCGGCGCGGCCATGCCGCGTAGGCAAAGCCCGATGGCAATGGCGCATTACGGTTTTCCATCCAGGCCAGAACGTCACCCCAGACCAGCTTGCGGTCCAAATCGCGGAACAGAAGATGCCAGCCGTGCGGGTAGATCGCAACCTCATGTGGTACCGTGAGACGGTCAACAAGCTCCCGCACCGGTTTTCGCGGAATGATTTCGTCGTGGCGGCCGTACAGCACGAGTGTCGGAACGCGCAGCCGCGGTGAGTCTGCGAACGCCCGGGTCATCAGCTTCACCAAGCCATAGACGGAGTCGACCCGCGTCTGCTTGATGACGAGCGGGTCGCGGCCTAACGCTTCAAGGGCCGCCATGTTGTCGGACGCGCGGACATCGAGTGCTTGGCCGGTCAGGTGATTCCACGGCATGACATGCGCAAAGACCCAGAGCACACTGCGATAAATCGGGCTCATCGTTTGCGCACCCCATACTGCCGGAGCCGCCAGCACAACCCCGGATACGGTCGGCGCCTTCGGTCCGGTGAGGGCTACGATCGCGACCGCAGCCCCCATGCTCTCGCCGATGAGATAGATCGGCACGCCCGGGTCACGCGCAGCAGCGAGGCGAATCATTTCACGCGCGTCCGCGGCTAAGGGACCCGTGCCCGGCCAAATGCCGTGAAACGGCGCCGCGCCGAAGCCCCGCTGGTCGTAAGCATAAGTGGTGATGCCATGCGCCGCCCACCATTTCGCCGGACCTGTCCACGATTTGCTGTAATCGTTGAACCCGTGGAGCGCAACCACCACCGCGCGAAGCTTGCCTTTCGCCGGCCAGACTCTGAGCGGCAGGCGCATGCCGTCTGCGGTGATGAAGGTGCCGGCTTCGAGACGCGGCGCCCCATCATTTGGATTATGTGGTTGCACGATCGGCGCACACCCCGTCATGAGGAAGACTAGAACTGCCGCAAGCCACCTCAAACGACACCTCATGCTAACCAGTCTTGCGTCGTTCACCCGATGAATGCGCGTCGCCTTCTCCAAGGGCGAGAACCCGCCGTACGCGCTGTCGCAGGGCCGGCACGCATTCCGTTTCAAACCATCGATTCTTCGCAATCCAACCTGTGTTGCGCCATGACGGATGCGGCAACGGCAGATAGGTCGGCAAATATTCGCGCCAAGCTGCAACGGTCTCGGTCAACGTCGCCTTCCGTCGCGAACCGAGATGCCAAGCGATGGCATACTGGCCGATTAAGAGGGTGAGCTCGGGCTGCGGCAAGGTTGAAAGGAGCCGCTTACGCCAGCGCATCGCACACTCCACCCGCGGCGGCAGATCGCCGCCGCGAATGTCGCGGCCGGGATAGCAGAACCCCATCGGCACGATGGCGACCCGGTTATCATCATAAAAGACTTCCGAAGCAAGACCGAGCCAGTCACGAAGGCGCTCTCCCGACCGGTCATGGTAGGGAAGGCCGGTCGCGTGCACCTTGGTCCCGGGAGCCTGGCCGCATATAAGAAGCCGCGCCGTCGACCCCACCTGCAGCACCGGTCTCGGCCCGAGCGGCAGGTTTGCCGCGCAAGCCTGGCAGGTGCGAATCTCGCGCAAAAGTTCAGCAAGCGGCTCCCGCTCTCGTTCCAATCGCAACCCTCTCCGCAACATCCGCCGAGCCTATAGTCTACCCTCCGGCATCATTACAATGCCGGAGGGTAAGAAAACTCCATTCCATGGATCGAGAGCAAGGGCGACGGAGGGATCACTGGCAAGCCGGTATGGTCCCGCCCGCAGGAACTACCGAAATTCGCCTCGTTTCAAATGCAATAGGTGGCAAGCGGCGGGAAGCCATTGAAGCCAACCGAGGAGTAACTTGCCGTATAGGCGCCCGTCGCGAGTATTTCAACCTTGTCTCCGACACTCAACGCAAGCGGCAGCCGGTAATCCGTCTTTTCATAAAGAATATCGGCGCTGTCGCAAGTTGGCCCGGCAAGTACGGCAGGGCCTACGGCGCCACCGTCTCGCGGGGTACGGATCGCGTACTTGATATTCTCGTCCATCGTCTCGGCAAGGCCGGAGAACTTGCCGATATCGAGATATACCCAACGCTGCGGGTCGCCGCCGTAACACTTTTCCGAGATCAACACGACTTCGCTCTGGATAATGCCCGCATCGCCGGTCAAGGAACGTCCCGGCTCAAGGATCAGTTCCGGCAAACGGTTCCCAAAGTAGGCCCGCACCGCATCCATGACGATCCGCGTGTACTTCTCGACCGGGGCCACCGGGTCGCGATAACGGATCGGAAAACCGCCGCCCAGATTGAGCATCTTCAGTTCGACGCCGCGCTCACGCAGCGCCGCGAATATCTTCGCCATGCGGGCGATGGCCTTGCGCCACTGCTTTCCGTGGGTCTGTTGCGAGCCGACGTGGAACGACAGCCCATAGGCTTCGAGTCCGAGTTCGCCTGCTTGCGCCATAAGGTCCATTGCCATTTCCGGCGAGCAGCCGAACTTACGGGACAGTGGCCATTCGGCGCCCGAGCATTCCACCAGCACGCGGCAGAAGACGCGCGCACCGGGCGCCGCGCGAGCAAGCTTCTCAAGCTCCCCCTTGCTGTCGAAGGCGAAAAGGCGGACACCTTGAGCATAGGCGGCGGCGATGTCGCGCTCCTTCTTGATCGTATTGCCGAAGGAAATGCGCTCCGGATCAATGCCAAGCGCGAGACAGGCCTCGATCTCCCCGAGGCTTGCCGTATCGAAATGCGAGCCAAGCTTGGCCAGCCGCACGAGCACGTCCCGCATCGGCGTTGCCTTCATGGCATAATAGATCTTGGCTTCCGGCATGACCCGGTTGAGTTCAAGATAATTGGCCTCGATCACGTCGAGGTCGATCACGAGGCACGGCGTATCGGGACGTTCGTCCGCAAGAAACTTAAGAATCTTCTCCGTCATGGCGACAACCCTCCGCTGGTCTCCGATGCGGGGACGTTGACGAACATCAGGTGGGGCAGTCCCACCCCGGGCGACCGAAAAACCGGCCCCCGGCCTACAGACTTGAGAGAGGATTCTTGCGTCCGATCAGGGCGCGATAATCAGCCCGTCGGGCGACGGCCGTGCGGCGCAGAAGCACAATCAGCTCGAGTGTGGCCTTTCGGCCGACTTGGTTCAACATCGTAGTTTCCCTCTCGGCACCGGCTATCGCCGGAATATCCAAAAAGGACGCCTTACGTCGTTGCATAACCACCAAGGGCCATAGGCACGTGCGGGTGCGTCAGTATTTCGCTATATAAAGCAAGCTTCCTGGAACGCAAACGAAATCTGCATCCGACACAAGAATTTCTTTACCTGCCGCCGACGGCCGCTTGGCGCGCTGCCTGCCCGCCACCGCACCGCAGCCAACAGGCCGCTGCAAATCGCCTATGGCGAACCGCAACGGGTTGCCCGCGCGAAACCAAAGCGCCTATACAATAGGGCCCCAACACTGAACACAAAGGATGGCCTCAAACCGAGCCAGCCATTAAGGAGGGATGTCCGTGGCAGAGCTGATCGACTTCCAGAAACAGGGCGCCATCGGTGTCCTTACGGTCAATAACCCGCCCGTCAACGCTCTGAGCCAGGGCGTGCGTCACGGACTACTAGACAAGATCGCGTTTGGTGCCAAGGAACCGGGTGTCGCCGCCATGGTGGTCATCGGCGGCGGGCGGACGTTCATCGCCGGCGCCGACATTCGAGAGTTCGGCAAGCCGATGCAGCCGCCGGGCCTCCACGAAGTTCTCGATGTCATCGAAGCATGCCCTAAGCCCGTCGTCGCCGCGATCCACGGCACCGCCCTAGGCGGCGGACTCGAAGTCGCGCTGACTTGCCATTGGCGGGTCGCCCTCGCTTCGGCCCGCGTCGGCCTCCCGGAAGTCAAGCTCGGGATTCTGCCGGGCGCTGGCGGCACGCAACGTCTGCCTCGCCTGGTCGGCGTTCCGACCGCGCTTGAGATGATCACCAGCGGCAATCCGATCGATGCTCGCAAGGCGCTCGCCCTTGGTGTTGTCGACGAGGTGACCGAAGGCGATCTCCTCAAGGCGGCAATCGATTTCGCGAACAAGGTGGTGGCAGAGAAACGGCCGCTTCGCCTGGTAAGCCGCATCGACGACAAGGTGAAAGGCACCGATGCCGCAGTCTTCGCCGATTTCCGCAAGAAGATCGCCCGCCGCGGCCGCGGCTATTTCTCGATCTGGCGTTGCGTCGACGCGGTCGAGGCCGCAGCGACCCTACCGTTCAGCGAAGGTATGAAGCGCGAACGCGAACTTTTCATGCAATGCATGGAGAATCCCGAACGCAAGGCGCTAATTCATGTCTTCTTCGCCGAGCGCGAAGTGGCAAAGATTCCTGATGTGCCGCCCGATACCGCGCTCCGCAAAATCTCCAACGCGGCCGTCCTCGGCGCCGGCACCATGGGCGGCGGCATCGCCATGAATTTCGCCAATGCCGGCATTCCGGTGAAGGTTCTCGAAGTCTCGCAGGAAGCGCTCGTGCGCGGCCTTGGGGTTGTCGAGAACAACTACGCGACCTCGGTCAAGCGTGGCAGCACGCCCCAGGTGGCGATGGACAAGGCGCTGAAGCTAATCTCCGGCACTCAATCCTATGACGACATCGGCGATGCCGACATCGTCGTCGAGGCGGTGTTCGAGGAGATGCCGGTGAAGAAGGAGGTCTTCGCCAAGCTCGACAAGGTCATGAAGAAAGGCGCGATCCTGGCGACCAATACCTCGACCCTCAATATAGATGAGATCGCCACCGCAACCTCGCGCCCCGATCAGGTCATCGGCCTGCACTTCTTCAGCCCGGCGAACGTCATGCGGCTCCTCGAGATCGTCCGCGGCAAGGCAACCGCGAAGGACGTCATCGCGAGTTCTCTCGCGCTTGCCCGCGCCATCCGCAAGGTCGGGGTCGTGGTCGGCAACTGCGACGGCTTCGTCGGAAACCGCATGCTGCACGCCTATACCCGTGAGGCTGGCTTCCTCCTCGAAGAGGGTGCCACGCCGGAGCAGATCGACAAGGTGATCTACGACTTCGGCCTCCCCATGGGTCCTTTCGCCATGGGCGACCTGGCCGGGCTCGACGTGGGCTGGCGCATCCGCAAGGGCAAGGAAACAACCCGGCCGAAACATCTCCGCTATTCGCCGATCGCCGACCGCATCTGCGAGATGGGCCGCTTCGGACAGAAGACCGGAGCCGGCTATTATCGCTACAAGCCGGGCGACCGCACGCCGATCCCCGACCCTGAGATCATCAAGCTGATCGAAGCCGTGGCCAAGGAACAGGGCATCCAGCGCCGCGAAATCTCGAACGAAGAAATTCTCACTCGCTGCATGTATGCCCTGGTCAATGTCGGGGCACAGATTCTTGAAGAAGGCATCGCTCTTCGCGCCGGCGATATCGATATCGTCTATATCAACGGCTATGGCTTCCCCGCCTATCGCGGCGGGCCGATGTTCTGGGCTGAGCAAATCGGCCTCGACAAGGTCCACGCCAAGATCGAGGAATACCACCGGCGACACGGCATCTTCTGGGAACCGGCGCCGCTTCTCACTCGCCTCGCCAAGGCCGGCAAAGGCTGGGAGAAGTAGCCGCTGCTGGCGAAAGGCAGGAGCCGGGGCGCTAGTCTGGCTTCACGCCTTGCCGATCCAGTCCGGCAATTCCGCGAGCGACTTCATTTCGCCGTCCGGTGCCTCCGGCATGCGCTCCGGCGGCTGGCCCGAGCGGTTGCACCACAGGACTCGGAAGCCGAACGCCTTGGCGGCGAAGGCATCCCAGCCGTTTGACGACACGAAGCATAGTTCGTCGGGCTTGACCTTGAAGCAATCGACCGCGAGTTGATAGACACGACCGCTCGGCTTGAAGACGCCGGCCGATTCGACCGAGAGCACGGCATCGAAAGCGCGATGGAGACCAGCGCTCCGGACCGCTGCGGCCAACATCCGGGGCGAGCCGTTCGAGAGAATGGCACGCCCTACCCCCATGCCCCGAAGCTTGTCCAAAACATCCTTCACTTCGGGATAGGCATCGAGTTCGAGATAGAGACTGAGAAGGCGCCGACGCAAGGCCTGATCCTCGATCTTTAGACCGGCCAGGGCAAAATCGAGGGCATCTTCGGTCACCTGCCAGAAATCGGCATGCCGGCCCATAAGCGAGCGAAGCCACGTATATTGCAGCTGCTTGGTACGCCACATCTCGGCCAAAGGCTGCCACTTTTGCCCAAGCTGATCACGTGCCTTGGCGGCCGCGGCGTTGACATCGAAAAGCGTGCCGTAGGCATCGAAGACGCAGGCCCGGATGTGGTGGAGTCTGCTTGTCATCCGGTTCTCCCTCACGATTCGGGTCTCGCGCTGCATATCACGCCGGCTTCGCCTCGGTCAAATCACCCGCGATTCGGAGCCGAAAGCCGTGAACAAGCAAGGATTTGTCGTCGTCACGCCTTGCCCTCTACCGTCCCGACCGGGCAGGGCGTATATAAGGACAATGAGTACGAGTAACTCCCTCAACCTGCGGAACGGCTCGGAGGGCCACGCGCCGCAGAGGGCGCCGCTATCCAACGAGCTCAACGAGGCGCAGCGCGAGGCCGTCGAAGCCACGGAGGGCCCGGTGCTGATTCTTGCCGGCGCCGGAACCGGCAAGACCCGCGTGCTGACCACCCGTCTCGCTCATATCCTGAATTTACGGCTCGCATTTCCGTCGCAAATTCTTGCCGTTACCTTTACCAACAAGGCGGCGCGCGAGATGCGCGAGCGCATCGAGGGCATGGTTGGCGCCGCCGTTGAGGGACTGTGGCTCGGGACCTTCCATTCGATCGCCGCCCGCATGCTCCGCCGCCATGCCGAAATCGTTGGGCTCAAGGACAACTTCACGATCATCGATACCGACGACCATTTGCGTCTCCTGAAGCAGCTCCTTCAAGCCGAGAATGTCGACGAGAAACGCTGGCCGGCGAAAACCCTCGCCGCCATCATCGACCGCTGGAAAGATCGCGGATTGACGCCGGAAAAGGTGCCGGAGGGAGAAATCGGCACCTTCGCCAACGGCCGCTCGCTTGCCTTCTATAGGCTCTATCGTGATCGCCTGCGCACGCTGAACGCCTGCGATTTCGGCGATCTTCTCCTGCACAACCTGGAAATCCTGGCCTCTGAGCCGGACATCCTCGCCGAATGGCAACGCCGCTTCCGCTATATCCTGGTGGACGAGTATCAGGACACCAACATCGCACAATATCTCTGGCTCCGGCATTTGGCGCGCGAGCAGCGCAATATCTGCTGCGTTGGCGACGATGACCAGTCGATCTATGGCTGGCGCGGCGCCGAAGTTGGCAACATCCTCCGCTTCGAACAGGATTTTGAAGGCGCCCGCATCATCCGCCTGGAAAAGAACTACCGCTCGACGCCGCATATCCTGGCTGCCGCTTCCGGCCTCATCGCGCACAATCGCGGGCGATTGGGCAAGACCCTCTGGACCGATCGAGGAGGCGGCGAGAAAGTGCGTCTTTGCGGCGTCTGGGACCAGGAGGAAGAGGCTCGCCTGGTGGGCGAGACCATCGAAGCCAAGCAACGAAACCAGGAATCCCTGTCCTCGATGGCGATTCTGGTCCGGGCGGGATTCCAAACCCGGGCCTTCGAAGAACGTTTCATCACGCTCGGCCTGTCTTATCGTGTGGTCGGCGGCCTGCGCTTCTACGAACGGTTGGAGATCCGGGATGCCCTCGCCTATTTCCGCCTCGTCACCCAGCCCGATGACGATCTCGCTTTCGAACGTATCCTGAACGTGCCGAAACGGGGCCTCGGCGACACGACGTTGCAGGTCCTTCGTCGCGTCGCTCGTGCCGATACCAGCTCGGTGATGCAAGCCGCCCGCCGCCTCGTCACCACCGACGAAATCAAGCCGCGGCAGCGCTCGACCTTGAACAAACTGGTCACCGATTTCGACCGCTGGCGATCGCTTCTCGCCACCATGCCCCATGTCGAGATTGCCGCCCTGGTATTGGATGAGAGCGGCTATACCGGAATGTGGCAGCAGGACAAGTCGATCGAAGCGCCGGGCCGCCTGGAAAACCTTAAGGAGCTGGGGCGCGCAGTTGGCCAGTTCGACACCCTGAGCGGCTTCCTCGATCACGTGGCGCTGGTCACCGACAACGACGCCGAAGCGAACGGCGAGGCGGTGAGCCTGATGACCCTTCACGCCGCGAAGGGCCTTGAATTCGATACGGTGTTTCTGCCCGGCTGGGAAGAAGGGTTGTTCCCGCACCAGCGCGCGCTCGATCAGGGCGGCAACGGCGCTCTCGAGGAAGAGCGGCGGCTGGCGTATGTCGGGCTGACACGCGCCCGCAAACACTGCATCATCTCGTTTGCCGCCAATCGGCGCATCTACAATCAATGGCAGGCCACGATTCCGAGCCGTTTCATTGATGAGTTGCCCGCGGAAACTGTCGAACGGCAGATCGAGGGAGGCCTCTATGGCTCTCAGCCGGACACCCGTTGGGATGACGACGTCACAGCGAATGCCGGTTTCGGTGGCGCCAGCGCGAGCAGCTTACTCGAACCGCCGGCGTATCGCTGGCGCGGCGGCACGATGCGCCAGAGGTGGCGGGAGGAGGCAGATGAGGTTCCGAGCAAAGCGGGAAGCAGCGAATTTCGCCGCGGCGGCCGCGTTTTCCACGCCAAATTCGGCACGGGAACGATCGTCCATGTGGATGGCGACCGTCTTGAGATCGACTTCGATCACGCCGGCCGCAAGCGGGTGATCTCGAGTTTCGTGCGCTCCGCCTAACATCGCGTCCGTGCCAACCCTCTGGCAGGCCTCACTTGACGTCCCGGCCGCCGCGCAACCAGTCGTGGAGGCTATACTCGGCGCCGAGGCGCTTTCGGTGAGCGCCTTTGCTGTGACCCCGGACGACAACATCTGGCGGATGACCGCAATCTTTGCCACAAAACCCGACGAAGGAGCCCTCACAGCGGCCCTCGCCACCACCCTGTCGGAGACGACGGTCGCGGCCATCACCGTCGCTAGGCTCCCCGCGATTGATTGGGTCGCGTCCTCGCTCGCCTCGCTTGAGGCGATCACGGTGCAGCGCTTCCACCTGCATGGCAGCCACCACCCGAGGAAACCGCGGCCCAGCTTTGATCTTCTGATTGAAGCGGGTCAGGCATTCGGCACCGGCAATCATGAGACCACGCGCGGCTGTCTTCGGGCTCTTGCCGCGCTTAGCCGGCGATGTCGGAAAGCGAGAGTGCTCGACTTCGGCACCGGAACCGGCGTCCTTGGGCTCGCCGCCGCGAGGCTCTGGCACAAACCGGTCGTCGGCCTCGACATCGACCCGGTCGCGGTTCATGTTGCGCGCGAAAATGCTCGACGGAATGGTCTTTATCCCTGGTTTCGCGCTTATCCGGCCAATCGGCTCAGACCCAGGAGGGGTGCCAATAAGGCGCCCTTTGACCTGATTTTCGCCAATCTTTTCGCACGGCCGCTAGTGCGCCTCGCTCCCGCGATCGCGGCCCATCTCGCACCGGGCGGCCATGCCGTTCTTTCAGGCCTCCTGCGCTCTCAGGCGCCGGCTGTGGTTTCGGCCTATCGCTACGCGGGCCTCGCCCTCTGCCACCGCGACGTCGAGGGTGAGTGGGTTACCTTGACCCTCCGGCGGCCGACCCGCTCGAGCGCCGCCAGTCCCAGTCTCTAGCGTGGATTATTGCCCCCGACGTTCGCAGCCCGCCGCTGTTCTATTTCTTCCGAGCTTTCTTCCTCGTGGTCTGCGGCGGCGTGATCGCGTCGGGAAACGGCAACGGCTTGGGCGGCGCCACCATCGGCGACTCCAAGGGTTCCGGAACCGCCGTGTCAAGCATCTCAGCGCGCTTCGGCCTTAGGCCAGGCTTTGGCTCCATGTTCTCGGCATTAGCATCTTCGATCTTACGCCAACGAGCGACATTCCGGAGTTGTCCAGCGAGCGTCTTGGCAAAGACATGACCGCCCTTGCCGTTAGCGACGAAGTAGAGGTCGTGAGTGGTATCCGGATGCAGTGCCGCGATCAGCGAGGCCTGGCCAGGATTGTCAATGGGACCCGGTGGCAAGCCCCTGACTCGGTAGGTATTGTAAGGCGAGGGCGTGGCGAGATCGGCATCGCTCAAGGGACGGCCGAGCGGACCCTTGCCTTTGGTCAAGGCAAAAATCACCGTCGGGTCCGATTGTAGCGGCATGTCACGCCGAAGCCGATTATAGAAAACCCCGGCAACCAAGGGCCGTTCCACGGGCAATGCCGTCTCTTTTTCGATCATGGAGGCCAGGATCACGGCCTGCTCCGGTGTCTTAAGTTGGAGACCCGGTGCCCGATCGGCCCAAAGCTTCGCAACTTCCTTCTTCATCGCCTGTTCGAGACGAGCGATCATCGCCGTCCGGGTCGTACCGAGAGAATAGTCGTAGGTTTGCGGGCGAAGAACGCCTTCAGGCGGCGCCGAGGGCAGCGGCCCGCTCAGTGCCGGCGCCTTGGCGATCAGCGCCATAACCTCCGGTGTCGTAAGGCCCTCGGGAATGGTCAGACGGTGAACCACCGTCTGACCCTCGACCATCAACCGCATCGCATGATCCGGACTGACATGCGCCGGAAAGCGGTATTCGCCCGCTTCAAGTCGATGCGCGGCACCTGCCAGCGTGGTGCCGACAACAAATACGAAGCGCGACGTGATAACGTGAGCCTTGCAAAGCTCTGCCGCGATGGCGGAAAGTCCGCTGCCGCGAGGTACGACCACGACCACCGCGCTCGGCGCCGGCCCCGGCGCGCGGTACACCTCGCGCAGCCAGAAAGCAGCGGCACCACCCAGGATGCCAAGAATGACGACACCGACAGTCGCGCCGATCAAACTGCGGCGCATGGCCCCCCCCTATTGCGGAGCCGCAGCCGGCTCGAGCGTCATGGCGCCCGCGTCAGCACCAGCGAGGCGTTGGTACCGCCGAAACCGAAAGAGTTCGACAGCGCCGCCCTGACCTCGCGTTTTTTCGCCTTGTGGGGCACAAGATCAAGGTCGCAGCCCTCGGAAGGATTGTCGAGATTGAGGGTTGGCGGCACTTCGCCATGCACCAGCGCCAGGATCGAGAAGATCGCCTCGACGCTACCGGCGGCGCCAAGAAGATGGCCAATGGCCGACTTGGTGGAAGACATGGAGAGCTTGTCGGCGGCCTCGCCGAAAAGCCGCTTCACCGACTGTAACTCGATCTCGTCGCCCATCGGCGTCGAGGTGCCGTGCGCGTTAATGTAGTCGATGTCCCCGGGCGTCAGGCCTGAACTCTTCAAGGCCATCGCCATGCAACGATAAGCGCCGTCGCCATCCGGCGCCGGCGCCGTGATGTGGTAGGCGTCGCTCGAAAGGCCGTAGCCCTTAATTTCGGCGTAGATATCCGCACCGCGTCGGCGGGCGTGCTCAAGCTCCTCCAGCACGACGACGCCCGCCCCCTCACCGATGACGAAGCCGTCACGGTCGCGGTCCCACGGGCGTGATGCCTTTTGTGGCTCGTCATTACGGCTGGACAACGCGCGAGCCGATGCGAAGCCGGCAACCGCCAAGGGACAAAGCGCCGCCTCCGAGCCACCCGCCACCATGACATCCACGTCATCGTGCGCAATCAGCCGCGCTGCGTCACCGATCGCATGTGCGCCCGTGGAGCACGCGGAAACCACGGAGAGATTCGGTCCCTTGAAGCCGTAACGGATCGAAACATGTCCCGGCAAGAGGTTGACCAGCCGGCCAGGAATGAAGAAGGGGCTGATCCGCCGAGCGCCTTTTTCATGCAGCACGAGGGACGCTTCCTCGATCCCCGGCAGTCCCCCGATGCCCGAGCCGATCAGAACGCCCGTACGACAACGCTCTTCCTCGTTCTTCGGCTGCCAGCCAGACTCGTTTACCGCCTGCTGCGCCGCAGCGACACCATAGAGGATGAAGTCGTCGACCTTACGCCGTTCCTTCGGCTCCATCCAATCGTCGGGATTGAAGGCATCAGGCTGGGTGTTGCGTCCCGGCACCTCGGCCGCGATCTGCACGGGCAGATCGGTGGGATCAAAACGGCTAATGCGCCCGGCCCCCGACTCGCCATTAATCAATCGCCGCCAGCTCGCCTCGGTTCCGCAGGCGAGCGGCGTGACCAAACCCATCCCTGTGACGACGACCCGGCGCATGCTGTCATCCGTTACAGATGGCGGAAAGGCGGAGGTCCGTGGCGCCCAAGATCAGCTGTGTTCCTTGATATAGTCGATGGCATCTTTGACGGTGAGGATCTTCTCGGCCGCATCATCGGGAATTTCACAACCGAACTCTTCCTCGAAAGCCATGACCAGTTCCACCGTGTCCAGGCTATCGGCGCCAAGATCATCGATAAAGCTGGCAGAATCGGTGACCTTTTCCTCGTCGACTCCCAGATGCTCGACGACAATCTTCTTCACCCGCTCGGCGATGTCACTCATTGGCTGTCCCTTGGCTTTGGTATGTTGACGTCAACTCGTCCGCGGGTTTCTGGCACCAGCGGCCCAGACCGTGAAGGCCCGGTTCCTTAGCACACTTTCCCCCCCTTGCAAACCCGCAAGCCTGGGGGGTCAAATCATCGCCATTCCGCCGTTCACATGCAAGCTCTGGCCTGTGATGTAACCGGCCTCCATACTCGCAAGAAAGAGCGCTGCCGCCGCGACATCCGCACCAGTGCCTAGGCGGCCCACGGGAATTTGCCCGAGCAGCTTCTGTTTCTGCTCTTCCCCGAGCTTATCCGTCATCGGCGTCGCGATGAAGCCAGGGGCGAGACAATTGACCGTGATGCCCCGTCCAGCCACTTCCTGTGCCAGGGCCTTGGAAAATCCAACGAGCCCCGCCTTGGCGGCAGCATAATTGGTTTGTCCAGGATTACCGGTTGCGCCGACGATCGAGGTAATGTTCACGATACGACCGAAACGTCGCTTGATCATGCCACGGAGGGCTGCCCGCGTGAGGCGCATTGCCGCCGTGAGATCGACGTCTAGGACGCTCTGCCAATCTTCGTCTTTCATGCGAAGAAGCAGCGTGTCGCGGGTGATGCCGGCATTGTTGATCAGGATGTCGACCTGCCCGAGCACCGCCTCGGCGCGGCCAATCAACGACTCCGCCGTCTCGCGATCGGCGAGATCGCCGGGAATGACATAGGTTCGATCCGCAAGCTCGCCCGCCAGCGCCGACAGTGCATCTTCCCGGGTGCCGGACAGCGCCAGCTTGGCGCCCGCGCCATGCAGCGCCCGCGCAATAGCTTGGCCGATACCGCCCGACGCCCCGGTAACCAGCGTACATTTTCCGGTGAGATCGAACATCGGCTTCTCTATTCAAAGACTCTTGAAGAAGGCTTCAACATCGGCCGGAGTATGGACGGCGCTGACGGTGAAGTCCGGACTGATTCGCTTAGCGAGGCCCGAGAGCACCGTCCCGGCTCCGAGTTCGACCAGCTTGTCGACCTCCTTGCTTTTCAGATGGAGCATGCTCTCGCGCCAGCGCACCATGGCCGTGACCTGCTGCACGAGAAGCTTGCGGATCGCCGTCGGATCGTCGGTTTCGGCGGCGGTGACATTGGCGACAAGCGGCGGCGCGGGCGGCGCGATCTCGGTATGCTCAAGCGCTTCAGCCATGGCTTCGGCGGCCGGTTGCATCAACGGGCAATGGAAGGGCGCACTCACGGGGAGAAGGATCGATCGACGTCCCCCCTTGGCTCGAAATAGCTCAATGGCCCGCTCCACCCCTTGCTTATAGCCTGAGATGACCACCTGGCCCGGCCCGTTATCGTTGGCGACAGCGCAGATTACCCCTTCCGCTGTTGCTGTGGCCGCGACCTCGGCGGCTAGCTCGAACTCGCAGCCAATCAAGGCCGCCATGGCACCCTCTCCAACTGGAACCGCCTGCTGCATCGTCCGTCCACGCAGCTTCAGGAGCCGTGCGCCATCAGAAACAGACAACGCACCCGCCGCGGCCAGCGCGGAATATTCACCGAGCGAATGACCCGCGACGAACGCCGCTTTCTCCGCCAGCCGAAAGCCTCCCTCACGCTCCAGCACGCGGGTCGCCGCCAGTGAAACGGCGAAGAGCGCCGGCTGCGCGTTCTCGGTCAAGAGCAGATCGTTCTCTGGACCCTCGAACATGAGCCGCGAGAGACGCTGCCGCAGCGCCTCATCTACCTCCTCGAAAACTTCTCGCGCGGCGGCCATCGTCGCCGCCAAATCTCGCCCCATGCCCACGGCCTGGGAACCCTGGCCGGGAAATAAAAACGCGCGGCTCATGACTTCCCCCGATGCTCCGGCCCTCGATTGGCGCCAAGTCATACCCCGAGCCAGCCGGGTGTCAAGCATCTGGTGTCAAGCCCGTGTAACCTGAAAGCGCCGGGCGGCATCCGTTCGGGGCCATGGTCACCCTCTTGCCAGCGGGATGCAATGGTGTATAGTCCGCCGCCTCATAACTCCTTGCCGGCTTGGCCGGCTCGGCCGGAGGCTTGCCTCCGACAGCGATTATCCAGAAGGAGCAACAATCGATGGCGTTCTACGAGAACGTATTCATCGTCCGTCCGGATCTTTCCACCACGCAGGTTGAAGCCCTGGCGAACGAATTGTCCGAAGTCGTTCAATCAAACGGCGGCACGGTCGGCAAGACCGAGCACTGGGGTTTGCGCAGTCTCGCCTACCGCATCCGAAAGAATCGCAAGGGCCACTATGTCTTGTTGAACCTCGACGCCCCTGCAGAGGCCGTTCGGGAACTCGAACGGCGGCAGCGCATTCACGAGGATGTCATCCGTTACCTCACCGTGCGCGTCGACGCGCTGGAAGAGGGTCCCTCAGCAATGCTGAAAAGCCGCGACGACCGGGGCCGACGGGATTCGCGCGAGAACCGCGGCGGCTTCCGCGGCTCTCGCGACGGCGGGCCGCGGGACGGCGGCTCTCGCGATGGCCGATCGACACAAGACTCGGAAGGTGAATGAAATATGAGCACCCAGACCTCGGGCGGCCCCGGCGGCCGCCGACCCTTTTTCCGCCGCCGCAAGACCTGCCCCTTTTCGGGCGCTAATGCACCGAAAATCGATTACAAGGATATCCGATTGTTGCAGCGCTTCATTTCGGAGCGCGGCAAGATCGTGCCCAGCCGAATCACGGCGGTGAGCGCGAAGAAACAGCGCGAGTTGGCCCAGGCTATCAAGAGATCCCGCCATCTGGCGCTTTTACCCTACGTTATTTCATAGCGATCTGCTTTGGTGAATGTCGCGCGGGACCGCCATCGCGTTGGCCCTCGGCGCGCTAAGCGGCGCGTGTCTCCTAAGCTTGGCCTCGGGGTCGCTCGGCGCGCTGATCCTGGTCTATATGTCACCGCTCCCTCTTTTCCTCACGGGCCTCGCATTCGGCATGCCAAAGGCTATCGCCGCCATAGCGGCAGGGATCGCGGTATCGCTCATCTACGGAGTCGCCGCCATGGTGCCCTACGCCGCCATGGTGGCGATCCCGGCCGCGATCCTGACGCGGCAAGCACTACTTTCCCGCGCGACGCCCGATGGCTTGGTGGAATGGTATCCACCCGGGCTTCTTCTAATCTGGCTCACGGCGATCGCCGGCGCCGGCTTCCTTCTCGCTTCGCTCGGTGCCAGCCTGAGCGGCATTTCGGGTGGCTTGCCCGGCGTCTTTGAGCCGCGACTTGCGGCGATCTTGCGTCATTTCAATACCCACGAACTTGGCGGCTCACCGGACCAACTCGCGAAGCGGTTGTCGACGATCATGCCGGCCGTGATCGCCGTCATGTGGACGCTGCTGACCGCCATCAACGGTATTCTTGCCCAGGGCCTTGCTGTGCGGCTGCAGCGCAATCTTCGACCCTCGCCCCGGATCGAGGCGATCGAGTTGCCCCGCCGGATATTTTACGCCATGGGCATCGCTACCATCGGCGCTTTTCTCCCGGGCGAAGTTGGGTATATTGGCGGCACGCTCGCGGTTATTTTATCGGTGCCGTTCTTTTTTCAGGGCCTCTCGGTCGTACACACCATGGCGCGGCGATCGAAAATGCCAGGGCTGGTTCTCGGCGGTTTTTACGTTTTCTTGCTGCTTTCAGGCGGACAGATTCTGGCCGTTCTGATCACAGCGGTTGGGTTGATCGAGCAATGGGCCGGATTTCGCCGCATGATGAGCGGCCACGGCAAGGAGGGTCGGTAACATGCAGGTAATATTGATGGAACGGGTCGAGACGCTCGGCCAGATGGGAGACGTGGTTTCGGTTAAGGACGGATATGCCCGCAATTATCTTTTGCCGCAACGCAAGGCGCTACGCGCCACGGAAGCCAATATCGCCCATTTCCAGACGCAACGGAAACAGCTCGAGGCGACCAGCCTCGCGCATCGCCAGGAAGCCGAGGCGGTAGCCGAAAAGAGTCAGGGCCTGACTGTGACGCTGTTGCGCCAAGCGAGTGAGTCTGCCCAGCTTTACGGCTCCGTCACAGCGCGCGATGTCGCCGAGGCGGTCACCGCCGGCGGTCTTAGCGTAGACCGCCGCCAGGTCGCGTTGGCAGCACCGATCAAGACCCTCGGCCTCCATTCGGTGCGGGTCATTCTGCATCCCGAGGTGTCCCTGACGGTCCGTGTCAACGTCGCTCGCTCCGAAGCGGAAGCGGAGCAGCAGGCCAGCGGCGAGCAACCGAATCCCGAGACCTTCTTCGAGGAAGGCGGCGGACCGCATGAACATCCGGAAACTGAAGAAGGCGGCCCAGACACCGCGGCCTGACGGGCCAAGCTTGCGGCTCGGTGGACGGCCTTATCGCCTAGTGTTGTGATTTTGACATTTGATTCATTTTCAAACGTCTCCATTCCCACGGGAGCGAAGCTGAGAACCGGAATCCGGGGCCGAGACGATGGATACCTGTCCTCATTACCCTGGCGGCGGGATAGGATCAAACGTCAGAGTCACAACACTAGCCTCGTCTTTTCACATGGCGGCCATCCAACCGGCGATTGCATTTCACATCGGTCGCCTTTGACCAGCCGGCTGATTTTGTTAAACTTCTTCCGGGAAGAACGATCGGAGCCCGGAGGAAAGAGCGATGTATCTTCTCGGCCGCCTTCTCGAAGCCGTGGTACGGAAGGGTACGCTTCAAGTCATTGATGCCAAGGGGAGAACTTGGCACTACGGCAGCGGCGTACCGCCAAAGGTCACGGTCCGCCTCGGCAACGACGCCGTCGGCCGCCGGCTTTTCTTCAATCCGGGCCTTGCCCTTGGCGAGGCCTATATGGACGGCTCTCTCAAAGTCGAGGACGGCGACATCTACGATCTTCTCGATCTCTGCGCCGCCAATATGGGTTGGTCCTACGGTCATTGGCTGCAAAAGCTGCGGAGCTTGGCGTCGCGCCTTAGCCGCCAGTTACGCCAACACAACCCGATTGGCGCCGCCCGCCTTCACGTCCATCATCACTACGATCTCAGCGACACCCTTTACGATCTCTTCCTTGACGCTGATCGGCAGTATTCCTGCGCCTATTTCATGTCGCCGAACGACACACTAGACCAGGCGCAGGCGCAAAAGAAACGTCATATCACCGCGAAACTCCTCTTGCGTCCCGAACACAAGGTTCTTGACATCGGATCAGGTTGGGGCGGACTTGCGCTTTATATTGCGCAAACCTGCGGCGCCGAAGTCACCGGCATCACGCTCTCGGAAGAGCAGCATCAGGTCTCGAACCGGCGCGCCGTCAAAGCCGGTCTTGAGAAACGTGTCCATTTCGCGCTTCGCGATTATCGAGAAGAAAGCGGCAGCTATGATCGCATCGTCTCGGTGGGCATGTTCGAGCACGTCGGCGTCGGCTATTACCGTGATTATTTCCGCACCATCCGTGACCTCCTCACCGAGGACGGCGTCGCCCTCGTCCATACCATCGGGCGTGCTGATGGGCCGGGCGCGACCAATCCATGGATCAGGAAATACATCTTTCCCGGCGGTTATTCACCCGCCCTTTCAGAAGTGGTGCCCATAATCGAACAGCTCGGGCTCTATATCACCGACATCGAGGTTCTCAGGCTGCACTACGCCGAGACCCTGAAAGCGTGGCGGCGGCGTTTCAACGCCAACCGATCGCGCATCGCCGAAATTTACGATGAGCGTTTCTGCCGCATGTGGGAGTTCTACCTCGCTGCGAGCGAGACGACGTTCCGGCATTCCGGCCACGTCAATTTCCAGATCCAGCTCGCGAAACGGCTCGACGCGGTGCCGCTTACCCGAGACTACATGTTTGAATGGGAGCGCGGCCAAGCAAACAAGGCCCCGCGCAACAGCGCGAACGCTGCGGCCTGATGCAGCTCTCAGGGTCGGCGATCAGCTGCCCAAAGAGGAAGAACCGTCTGGTGACCAGCACAAGGACCCTTTTCGGCAAGGTTCGGAAATGGCATGTGGCCTCCGATCTTGGGCAAGATCTTTCGCTTATCTACACCGACCGCCATCTCTTACATGATCTGAGCGGCGCTCGCGCGCTCGATATCGCAGGCCAGGGCGTCACCGTGCTCGACGGAGTGGAATAACCGAGGCAGCAAACGAAGAAAGCGGATCAGACAGGGCTGGGCCGATCCGATCCGCTTCTTCATTGATCGCGACGGCAGCGAAAATTCCGCCGTCAGATATCCGGCTATTTCTTGTTGCGTCGCTCGCCTCGAATGGTCCGCGTTGCCGCCGCGGGTTCACCCTCTTCCTCACCCTTGACCTTGCGCGCTATGCGAAAGCTGTCGACCGCCGAAGGCACACCGCAATAGACGCCCGCGTGAAGCAGAACTTCGCGGATTTCCTCCCAACTGCAACCGTTTCGCCGCGCCCCACGGAGATGAATCTCGACCTCATGCGGACGGTTGATCGCGGTCAGGATGCCAAGATTGAGCAGGCTCCGCATCTTGCGCGTGAGATGGGGCCGCGTCCAAACCCCGCCCCAGCAATACTCGGTGACGAAGTCCTGCAGCGGGCGGCTGAAATCGTCGGCGTTCTTGATCGAATTGTCCACATAGGCGCGGCCAAGAACCGCGCGACGCACCTGCAGCCCAGCTTTGTAGGCCTTGGTTGCGGTCGTTTTTCGAGCCATTCGTTATCTCCTTCCAAAGCGTGGCCGCACCCGGAGTGCACGATCGTACCTTTCCCTGCGCGCCGTGATCAGCCTATCATATCTCGCATAACTGGTGACAATGACACTTCAAACGGAACAGGAGATTGGTGGTGCCTGACGCGCTCGGGTTTATTGGTCTCGGAAATATGGGTCTACCCATGGCCCGGCGCCTGTTGCAGGCGGGCTATGCCGTCACGGTCCACGACATCCGAGACGAAGCAGCGGCGGCACTTGTCGCAGAGGGTGCCGTGTCGGCCGCGAGCCCCGCCGAAGTGGCGGAAGCATCGGATGTCGTGCTCCTGAGCCTGCCGACGCCAGACCTTGTACGCGACGTCGCGCTCGGCCGCGATGGTGTCACGCAAGGTGAAAAAGCGAAGATCATGGTCGACCTTTCCACCACCGGCCCGCGTACCGCGGCGGCGGTCGCAGTCGAGCTTGCAAAGAAGAACATCGTTGGCCTCGACGCGCCGGTATCGGGTGGCGTTGCCGGCGCTGTCAAAGGAACGCTCGCGGTAATGGCGGCGGGACCGACCGAAGCCTTCGAGCGCGTCAAGCCGGTGCTCGACGTCTTTGGCCGCGTGTTTTATATCGGCGAGCGTGCAGGCATGGGCCAAAGCATGAAGCTGATCAACAACCTGCTATCCGCCACGGCGCTTGCCGCAACGTCGGAGGCAGTGGTTCTCGGCACCAAAGCCGGCCTCAATCCCGATGTTATGATCGAGGTCATCAATACCGGTAGTGGACGTAATTCCGCGAGCCTAGACAAATTTCCACGCAATATCCTGCCGCGGACCTTCGATGCCGGCTTTACCGTCGGTCTGATTAACAAGGATCTGAAGCTCTGTTTCGAGGAGGCCGAAGCATTGCAAGTACCGCTTTGGATCGGCACCGCGGTACGGCAGATGTGGATTTATGCCTTGGGTCATGGCGGCGGCGACAAAGACTTCACCACCGTGATCAAGCATTTCGAGGATTGGGCGGGCGTTACTGTCGCCGGCAAGGCGGCCTCCAATCACCCGTCGACAAGCGAGCGTTAGAACACGACTCTCTTCCATTCGGCGAATGGAAGATCGGATCGGCGCTCGCTGAGCTTGCTCTAGAACCGGAGCTCTAAATGCCCGATCTGCCGAGCTATGAAATCTACGCCATCCGCTATGCTGAGATGGCGAACCGCCGTGCACACGACAACTTCATCTTTCCAGACGACCATGATGCCGTCATGCCGATCGATTATTTCGTCTGGGTCGCGGTCGGCGGCGGACGCACCTTCGTTATCGATACCGGCTTCGGCGCCGATATGGCGAAGAAGCGCGGGCGCACGCTCTTGCGCCCGCCCGCCGAGGGGATGAGAGCGCTTGGCTTCGATCCGGCAACGATCCAGGATGTCATCATTACCCATCTTCACTATGATCACGCTGGCGGCCTCGCAGCCTTTCCCAAGGCCCGCTTCCATCTTCAAGACCGAGAGATGATGTTCGCCACCGGCCGCCACATGTGCCATAGCGCAATGCGCCATGCCTTCGAGGCCGACCATGTGGTGGAGATGGTGCGCGCCGTCTATGCCGACCGGGTCTCCTTCCATGACGGCGAGAGCGAACTTTTCCCCGGCATTAGCCTGCACCACATCGGCGGCCACACCATGGGCCTGCAGGCGGTACGCCTCTGGACCCGCCGAGGGTGGGTGGTGCTCGCTTCTGACGCCAGCCATTTCTACGGCAATATCGAGAAAGCAAGCCCCTTCCCATTGGTCTTCAATGTCGGCGAGATGCTGGAAGGATTCGACAGGTTGTACCGCCTCGCCTCGTCGCCTGCCCATATCGTGCCCGGTCATGATCCTCTGGTGATGAGCCGCTATCCAGAGGTGACGGGGCGGAAAGGCATTGCCGTGCGGCTCGATCTCGATCCGGTTTGAGGGCCCGGCCGAATCTTGAGCCGGGAACGAAACGAGGCCTGTCACGCCGCAGGCGATACGGGAACCTTTACCGACGACGAAGCCCTTGCTAGAAGCAAGCCTGAGAGCGTTTGAGGGGGAGCGACAAATTGTCCCATCGGCCTTGACCGGCGGCGACAAAGCGGCAAGATACCGACTGAGATTCTAGAGATTCCGTGCGTTTCCGTCGACCCCTTGTGATTGGCGGGGAGGCGTTTCGGGCCCAAGAATAAAGGATCGATCTGTTGAGCAGCACAGCTTCCGGCACCTCGCCGGCCCATGGTGAAGGCGAAGTCAAGCGCCGCGATTTCCTGTTTCTCGCCGCCGGCGCGCTGACCGTAGTCGGAGCCGCGACCGCCGCGTGGCCGTTCATCGACCAGATGAACCCAGACAAACAGACCATCGCCCTCGGCGTGCCGATCGACGTCGACGTTTCAGGCATCGAGGCCGGCCAACAGATCATCGTCGCTTGGCGTGACCGTCCGGTCTTCATCTTGCATCGCACGCAGGAAAACTTGAAGACGCTGAGAGAGCCGCAAGTTACCAATCACCTGCGCGATCCCGATTCAAAGCAGATGCAGCAGCCGCCCTATGCGGCCAACTGGCATCGCTCGATCAATCCCGAGTATCTCGTGGTGGTTGGAATATGCACCCATCTCGGCTGTATCCCGCATCTCACCAAAGCCGCCGCGGCAGAACTCGGCCCGACATGGCCGGGCGGTTATTTCTGCCCTTGCCACGGCTCGAAATACGATCTCGCGGCGCGCGTCTTTCAGGGCGTGCCGGCGCCGCTCAATCTGCCCGTGCCGCCCTATCATTTCGTCGATCCCAAAACGGTACGCATCGGCGCTAACCCGAAGGGTTCGAACTGGGCATTCAGTTCGATCGAGCAGATCTAGGGTCACCCGGCTCGCATCGCCGGTCAAACGGGCGACGTTTCGAGCGGCGCGCTTTCGAACAAAAGGCAGGCCCGAAAAAGGCCTGCCTTTTTTCTTGCAGAGCATTGCCGCCGATGCTGGTTTCCGCTCTTGCATTCGATCGACGCCTCCCGTATCTGCTCAGGACTCGAAACCGGATAAGCAAAAGACCGGGGTGGCGTATGGACGATCGAGTGGATTGCGTCGTCGTCGGCGCCGGTGTGATCGGGCTCGCGGTGGCGCGCAAACTGGCCCTCTCGGGACGTGAGGTTATCGTGATCGAAGCCGAAGCCGGCATCGGCACCGGCACCTCATCGCGCAACAGCGAGGTCATTCACGCGGGAATCTATTACCCTGTCGACAGTCTGAAGGCCCGACTTTGCGTCGCCGGCAAAATCGCGCTCTACGAGTATTGCCGGAGCCATGGCGTGCCACATCAGCGGATCGGCAAGCTGATCGTCGCGGTGACCGAAGCAGAACTCAAGACGCTGGCCCAACTCCGCAACAAGGCAGCGGCGAACGGCGTTACCGATCTCACCTTTCTGTCCGCGGCCGAGGTCAAGATGATCGAGCCTGAGATCGCCTCCGTCGGAGCGTTGTTCTCGCCCTCGACCGGCATCATCGACAGCCATCAATTGATGCTCGCCTATCAGGGCGAGGCCGAAGCGGCCGGCGCCATGATCGCCTTTACGAGCCCCGTGACTGCGACTGCAGTCGAGGCCGGTGGCTTTCGCATTGAGACTGGCGGCAACGCGCCGGTGATCCTCCATTCACGCTGGCTCGTAAATGCCGCCGGCCTGCAGGCGCGAAAGGTCGGCGCCCGTATCCACGGCCTCGATCCCGCGACCGTCCCGCCCGGCTATTATCTCAAAGGCAATTATTTCACGCTCCCCGGGCGGTCACCCTTCCGCCACCTCATCTACCCAGCGCCGGTGGTGGGCGGACTCGGTACCCATGTCACGCTAGACCTCGGTGGCCAAGTACGCTTTGGTCCGGACACCGAGCCGACCGCAGGGCTTGACTACCGGGTGGACCCGGCGCGCGCCGAAAGCTTCTATGCCGCGATCCGTCGCTATTATCCCGCCTTAAGGGATGGGACGCTCAATCCTGGCTACGCCGGCATCCGGCCGAAGCTTGGCAAGCCCGGAGACGTGGCGGACTTCATGATCCAGGGTCCTGCCGCGCATGGCATCCCTGGCCTGATTAATCTCTATGGCATCGAAAGCCCGGGCCTCACCGCCTCGCTCGCCATCGCCGATCACGTTGCAGCCCTGTTGCAGAACTGAGGCCCAGGAACGTCATGGCCTGAGCACGCGATGAAGGTCGAGCACCGGCGGCACCACCTGAGTCTGCGACAGCAGATCGTGCACCTGGCCCCGGTGATGAGTTTGATGATTGAAGAAATGCGCAATCAAAACATCGACCGGGTCGGCGAGATCGCGGCCTTCGTTGTTGCGGTAGCGAATGGTGCCGCCGAGTGCCGCCTCGCTCAGGCTTGCGGCAAAAGCTTCAATCCGTGCGTCTTCCGCAACGCGGGCGGCACGGAGTTCCGCAAAATCTTCGTAAAGGATCGCGTCAAGGCCGGTTGAGGACGCGACGCCGCCCTGGAAGCGGGTCAGCCACAGACGATCGCCGACCATGATGTGGTTCAAGGTACCATGAATACTGCGAAAGAAGACTGGACGCACCGCAAGCCGTTCGGCGTCGTCGAGCGCGGCGCAGGCATCGTAAAGCCGTTCGTTGGCCAGACGATTGTAGCGCGCCAGCATGCGGAAATGACCGAGCAAGGTATGCGACATCACTCCTTCCATTCCGTCACAACAGACCAAGGGCTTTGAGCTCCGCCACCAGCTCGGCCGGCATGCGTACCGCCCCTTTGCCGGCGGTCTTGAGGTCGGCCGGCGCCTTTCCAGGCTCAAGGTATCGCCAGCCCTGATGCGGCTGGCGTGGTTCAGGCTCGGTCGGGACCAGCGTCCAATCAAGAACGAGACGGCAATGGCGGCCGTCTTCCTGCATCACCGGATCGATTCCGATAATGCGCTGGCGCACCCGGATGAGGCCCTTGATCACCCAGTAGATCGAGCCACCGGCCAGGATCTCGTCGCGCCGCTTTGGCATGTGCCGGGTAACGTGCGAGGGGCCCGGCGCAGTGGCCGCGGTACGCGCCTTCTGCGCCCGTTTCAGATGGGCGATCGATTCGATCCCCACCGCCATTTTCAAGAGATGCAATGCCACGGGAGTAGACGCACCACTTTCATGAACTCAGGCGACGCCTTGCCGGACGCGCGCGGCCATGGCGCGGGCGACCCGGGATACCGGCGGACGCCCGAGGTGATCGCTGATCCACCACGCCGTCTTGACCAGAGCCTCGATGTCAACCCCGCTCGCTATCCCCAGCCCATCCAACATATAGACGACATCTTCCGTTGCCACGTTGCCGGTCGCGCCGGGAGCATAGGGGCAACCGCCGAGGCCGGCCACCGAGGCATCAATGGCATCGATACCCTCTTCGAGAGCGGCGTAGATATTGGCAAGGGCTTGGCCATAGGTATCGTGAAAATGAACCCCGAGCCGGTCCAGGGGAAGCCGCGCGCCGCAGGCCTCGAGCGCCCGTTTGACGGCCTTCGGCGTGCCGACGCCAATGGTATCGCCGAGCGCCACCTCATAGCAGCCCATCTCGATCAGCGCGGCTACTACCTCGGCAACCTTGGCCGGCGCCACTGCCCCCTCGAAAGGGCAACCCAAGGCGCAACTCACGAAGCCGCGGACCTTGAGGCCATGAGCGATTGCGGCTTCGCAGACCGGCTGGAAACGCTCCAGACTCTCGGCGATGGAGCAGTTTATGTTACGCTTTGAAAAACTCTCGGAAGCCGCTGCAAAAACCGCGATATCTGTAATGCTCGCGGCTTCCGCCTGAGCAAGCCCCTTAAGATTCGGCGTCAACGCCTGATAGGTAACGCCTTTCTTCCGCTTCAGCCCCGCCATCACTGCGGTGCCGTCCGCCATCTGCGGCACCCATTTTGGCGAAACGAAACTTGCGGCCTCAATATAGGTCAGCCCGCAATCGGCAAGACGCTCGATCAGCCCGATCTTGACTGCGGTCGAAACCGCCTGTTTTTCGTTCTGCAGGCCATCACGGGCACCTGCCTCCCAGAGCCGAACGGAAGCGGGAAAAGCCATGCCAGGATCTTTCGATAACAGACCGTGATTATAGGATAAACCGAGGGCCGTCGCATCTCTTCCAAGGCAATCTGTCGTAAGCTCACGAGTTGTCCGGCTTAGGTAGCACACGAGTTGTCCGGTATATGCCTCCGGGAAGGAGGCACATGAATGAACCGGGCAAGGTGGCTACAGGACCGCAGGATGCAGAAGTTTCT
>JBJKQL010000085.1:0-9000 GCA_046705265.1 Ferrovibrionaceae bacterium | reverse complement strand
CCACGCACTCCCACCTCGATCAGACCTTGACCTGGATCAGCCGCGTCAAGCCGGAGCGGGCGATCCTCACCAACATGCATATCGACCTCGATTATCAACGGCTTCGCCGCGAGTTGCCGCCGGGCGTCGAACCCGCCTACGACGGCATGGTAACTGAGCCGGACTCCGTCGAATCAGCTTTTGCCTACAACGTCGCGGAAGCGCGGCTTTCGCTTTTCGCTGAGAGCGCGGACACCTTCTCGTGATTCGTCGGTGTTGTAGTAAAGACTCAAGGCCTGCATGCCGAGCGCGGAAATTCCCCGGATATTATCGGTGTCGGCGTTGAAGGACCGTTTCGCAATGGAAATTGCTGTCGGACTTCGCTCGCAGAGTTCGGCACACCAGCGGGTGACCTCGGCATCCAGTTCCTCGTGCGGAACGACGGCATTGACGAGGCCCATGGCAAGTGCCTCCTGCGCGGTATAGCGCCGGCACAGATACCACATTTCCCGCGCCTTCTTCTCGCCAACCACGCGGGCGAGATAGGCGGTACCAAATCCGGGATCGACGGAACCCATCTTCGGCCCCACTTGCCCGAAGATTGCCCTTTCTGAGGCGATGGTGAGATCGCAGAGCGTCGCCAGAACGTTGCCGCCGCCAATGGCATAACCCTGCACGCGTGCGATGACTGGCTTCGGCACGTCGCGGATGATGCCTTGCATGTCCTCGACCGGGAGCCCGACCATGCCGCGGCCGTCGTACTGCCCATCATGAGACGATTGGTCGCCGCCCGTGCAAAAGGCCCGATCCCCCGCGCCGGCGAGTACAATGACGCTGATGGTCTTGTCCCACCCGGCGCGGTTGAACGCGTCGATTAGCTCCAGGCAGGTGCGGCCGCGAAAGGCATTCATGACCTTCGGGCGATTGATCACGATATGTGCAACCCCGTTATCGACCGAGTAAAGCACGTCTTCGTAGGCCATTTGGACTCCTCCGTTCATCCTGAACCGCTTGAAATCTGCCTTCGTTGGCGCAGTTATGCACACGTTCCAGGGAAGAAACATGACGTCGGTCAATTTGGAATGGCGGCTTTATGCCTCCCGGACTTTCGGATTATCGTTGAATGGCCGGTTATCGGGAAGGCGACGGAGGATAAGGGAGATAGCTCTTGACAAGGCTATAATAGGTATTAAAGTACCAAATTATTTGTTTCATTCGAACGAGCGCGTGTGGTCAATGGAAATGATCCCGGCCGCAGATGTCGAAACCGAACTTTCCAGCCTTTTCGGGAGCTGCCTCAGTGCCACCCGCAATCCCGGCCCGCCCTTTTCGGTAAATGATGATCTGGGCGGCGCGCTTGGCATCTTTCCGGTCTATTTTCCGGAAGAAATTGCTTATGCCGCTGGCCTTCTACCCGTCCATTTTCTGGGCGGCGGGAATCGCATGGAGATGCATCACGCCGACGCCCGCATCGGCTCTTTCGTGTGTTCGATCTGCCGTTCCACAACTGAACTTGCGTTAAACGGGGCGATGGCATCGCTGGCGGGATTTGTTACCCATCCAATCTGCGATGCAGCGAAGCATCTGGCCGGCATCTGGGCACGGAACTGTCCTGAGCAGCTTGCCCAAATTCTCTATCTGCCACAGAACCTTCAAACACCCGGGGCTGTTGCCTATATCGCCGATGAATATCGCCGTCTGCTTCACGACCTCGCGACGCGGACGGGGCGAGTGGTAACGCCCGAGCGGCTGCATCAAGGCATTGCCCTCTATAACAAAAACCGCCGCCTGGTCCGCGAGCTTTACCGTATCCGTCGGGATGCGCCCTGGACCCTGGGCGTGACGGAGTCGTACCTGCTGCTCCGCGCTCGTTCGCGCATGACCTGCGAGGCTCACACGGCGCTCCTCGAGCGGGCTCTGATGGCCTTGGCGGCACGCGAGATGCCGGCGCAGGACAAGCCCCGCATCGCTTTAGTTGGCGGTTTTTGCGAGCAGCCCCCTTTGGAGATGCTCGAGGTAATCGACGACGCCTGCTATGTGGTGGATGATGATCTCCTCATTGGGCTTCGCTGGCTGACGGACGATGTGGATGAGAGCGGTGATCCGATTGCCGCCCTTGCGCAAGCTTACGTGGATCGATCGGCGGCAAGCCCTGTACAGCACGACGAGCGCAAATCGAAGGAGGGGTATCTGCAAGCTATGATCGAGGAAAGCGCGGCCGAAGCGGCAATTCTGACCGCAGCCAAATTCTGCGAACCGGGTCTTGATGAGCAATTAGCCTGGTCGAAGCATCTCGATCATATTCGTGTTCCGTACTTGGTGCTCGAGTTCGAGGAAAAGATGACCTCGTTCGAGCAAATGGCCATGCAGGTCGAAACATTTGCCGAGTCGCTCCTATTTTCCGCCAATGGCGCGGCAATGGCCCAAGGCGGGGGAGGAAGTCGATGAGCGGCCCTCTAGGTGACACTATTCCGCTGCCAAACCAGGACGCGGCAAATGCCTTCGACCCGCGACTTGAGGGTCAGCGGCTGATCCGCGAATGGTACTTGAGTCTTGAGAATGCCAACGATCGGCGCGAGCCAGTCGCCAATGTTTTCGTCATGGGAAACGCCGTGGAAATCCTGCGCGCATTCGATTTTCATCTCGTGTTCCCCGAGATCAACTCGCTCCAGACAGGAGTGCGGAAATTCTCCGAAGAGTACCTCCGGCTTTCGGAGGATTACGGGATGTCGCCGGACGTTTGTTCTTACGTGAAAGCGGATGTTGGCCTCATGCTGAAGGAACTGCAGCATCCCGCGGGACGGATTCCGAAACCCGACATCGCGATCGCGTCCAACATGTGTAACACCTTCATCAAATGGGCGGAGATCTGGGAACGCTGGTTCAAGATGCCGGCTTTTGTTCTCGATCTTCCCGGTCAGCGTGCCGCTGCGTGGGAGGTCACGCCGGGCGACGCTCAGCACTGCCGGGATTCGCGCTGGATCGAGGCACAATACCGTGAGCTCATTCGGATCTGCGAACGCATCACGGGACGCAAATTCGATATCGATCGCCTCGCCGAAATCGAGGGGCGGGTCAATACCATGGTTCACCATTGGAACAATGTGATGATATTGAATCAGACCTGCCCGGCACCCTATAACGCCATGCTGGACGGTTTGACCTTCATCGGCATCATGAACATCTATCGCGGTACCGAACAAGGCGTGACGTACATGCGCTGCCTTGAAGAGCACCTTCGCGCCAAGGTCGCGCGTGGCGAAGGCCGTGTCGCCGACGAGCGATTTCGCCTCGTCTTTTCCGGTACCCCCTGTTACGTCTCGATGCGGCGCCTGGTCGAGCTGTTCGAGACCTGGGGCGGCGTGTTCGCATATTCAGACTATCTCACCTTTGCCGCGGGCGGACTCGATGCTGCGGGGGTTTCCTATGACACTTCGCGTCCGATCGAGAGTCTGGCTGAGGTCACCGCACTGGCGGCGCAGCGCGGACTGAGCCACCAGTTCTTCGGCCACGAGCGTCTCGCCAAGCAAGTCAAGGACTATGGCGCCGATGGGGTCGTGTTTCACGGCATTAAGAGCTGCCGATTCGTGTCTTCGGGCATGGCGGATATCCGTGAGTATCTGACGCGGCGACTGGAGATGCCGATGCTTTACATTGAATCCGATCTGATTGATCCCCGCTATTGGTCCGATGCGCAGATCAAAAATCGCGTGGACGCATTTTTCGAGGCCTTGGCGCAACGGGGCGGTTCCTCGAAGACCTATCCGGCCCAGATGCAGATGGGGGGATAACATGAAATACGTGGCCGGCGTGGATGTTGGCTCGACGCAGACCAAAGCCGTTATTCTTGACGAGAACCGCAAGGTCGTCGCGCGCGCTCTTCTCGATATGGAGACCAGCATGGCGACGGTCGCAGAAGACGCTTTCCGGGCTGCGCTCGATTCTGGTGGCATGGCCGAACGCGCCGTTCATTACGTGGTCGGCACGGGCTACGGTCGTTACAACGTTAAATTCGGGCGGGAACAGGTAACCGAGATCAGCTGTCACGCCCGCGGGGCCGTAAGGCTTTTTCCTGGCACCCGCACGGTGCTCGACATCGGTGGCCAAGATACGAAGGCGATCAAGGTCGGCCCTGGGGGCCAAGTCCAGGACTTCGTGATGAACGACAAATGTGCTGCCGGAACCGGCCGCTTTCTCGGCGCCGCGTCCTACGCTCTTGAAATGCCGCTTTCCGAGATCGGGCCGCTGGCTCTGAAGGCCACGAATCCAGTACGCATCACGACGACCTGCACCGTCTTCGCGGAATCCGAGATCATCAGTCATCTATCCAAGGGGATTTTGGCGGAGGACGTCTTGATGGGCGTGCATCGGGCGATCGTCCATCGTTGCACGGCGCTCATGCGGCGCGTCGGGATCGCCCCGGAAGTGACTTTTACCGGCGGCGTCAGTCGCAATGCCGCGATGGTCGAACTTCTCACGGCCGAACTCGGGGCGTCACTTAACGTCAGCCCCGACGCGCATTACTGTGGCGCCTTGGGTGCGGCGCTTTTTGCCTATGACCGGATTTCAGCTGCAGGCGGGGAAGCCGCGCTCGCGACCGCGGGAGGCGAATGATGTATGTTGCCGGCGTCGATATTGGTTCGACCTTTTCCAAAGCGGTTGTGATCGACGGCAGCGGAAAAGTGACGGGAACTGCGGTGCGCCGCACTGGCTTCAAGCTGGCGCTGGCCTCAGAGGGGGTATTCGACGACCTCCTTAAGGACGCTGGCCTTGGCCGCGCCGAGATTACTTACGTAGCGGCGACCGGCTATGGCCGCTACACAGTCGCGTTTCGGCATACGCAGATAACAGAGCTTACCTCGCACGCCCATGCGGCGGTGCACCTCTTTCCGAATACCCGGACGATCCTCGACATTGGAGGTCAAGATATCAAAGCTATCCGCGTCGATGGCGACGGGCGGGTCCGTACCTTCCGGCTGAATGACAAATGTGCGGCGGGTACCGGCGCCTTTCTCGAAAAGACGGCGCGGTATCTCGGTCTGACCACAGACGACATCGGACCCTACGCGCTGAGATCGACAAAGCCGGTGCAGATCAGCAGCATCTGCGCGGTTTTCGCCGAATCAGAGGTGATCAATCACTTGGCGAACGGAGTTCCGGCGGAGGATATCATGATGGGCGCCATGGTTGCTCTCGGCGGACGCGCCGTGCAGCTGATGCGGCGCGTCGGCCTGGAGTCGGATTTTCTTCTCGCTGGCGGCATGACAAGGAACAAGGCGATGATTAACGCCCTTGAGGCTCATCTCAAGTCACCGCTTCGGGTGGCACCGAATGGCCTCGGACAATTGAATGGAGCGTTCGGCGCAGCACTCCTCGGCCTGCGACGGGTGGAAAAGCTGCGGGCGGAAGGGAAAGCGATACCGCCCACAGCGGCGCAAAGTGGGACAGCGGATTGGCAACCTCGCCGGCGCTGGTCTGCGGCTGCGGTCAAGACACAAGGCGAACCTTGCGTGCCGAACGAATGTCCAGTGGTCACCGGTACAGCCAAGGAGCAATTCACCGCGGCTCTATAAGAACCGGAATTCCCCAGGAAGAAAGAGAAACCGATGACAGCACGCGAGCCGGATTTTACCGCCTTATTTGACACGCTCTCGCGAGAGCATGCGGAACTCTTACCGGAGATGGCGAGGTTGGGTGAGGAAACCATATCGCCTATCGCCAACCTCAAGGCGGCGATTGATCGAGCCGCACCAAAGCTGACGGGGCCGCTTGACGAGCATATCGCGAATGAAGAGAGGGTGCTTTTTCCCGCTTATACCGCAGCCGGCGGTGACGATGGCGTGCTCGTGTTCTTCGTCGAAGAGCATCGCGAGATACTCTCTCTGCGCGACAGCCTCGTCTCCGCTGTAAAGCATGATAGAGAATATGACGAAATCCGTCCCCTAGTCGCCCGACTCACCGAGGTCCTGTCCTCGCACATGATTAGAGAAGACGCGATGTTATTCCCCACGATGCGTGAAGTCTTATGACGACTGGACCTCTGGCAATCGCATGGCGGGAGCGGGATGATCGGCTGTTGCGCCTTCGGCTCGCACGTCCGAAGGCCAACGTGCTCGACCGGGCGATGACCGAGAGCCTTTTAAAAGCCCTGACGATGCACGCCGACGATCCAAGATTGACGGCGATTGTTCTGGATTCGGCGGGAGCGCATTTCAGCTTCGGCGCCAGCGTGGAAGAGCACCAGCCATCATCCTGCGCCGCTATGCTGGAGGGCTTTCATGCCCTGTTCCTCGCTATATTGGCGAGTGAAATCCCCGTGCTCGCCGTGATCCGAGGCCAATGTCTTGGCGGCGGGCTCGAACTCGCCATGGCAGCGCACCTCTTGTTCGCCGCACCTGACACCAAACTTGGCCAGCCGGAAATCCGCCTTGGGGTATTTGCCCCTGCCGCGTCCTGTATCTTAGTGGAGCGTGTGCCGAGAGCGCTCGCCGAAGATCTTCTTATCAGTGGTCGCTCGATCGACGCCGCGGAGGCACATCGCCTGGGCCTCGTCAATATAGTTTCCGATGACCCTGAATCGGCGGCACTTGCCTATTTCGATACCCATCTGGCGCCGCTCAGCCCGAGCTCGCTTCGTTATGCCGTGCGCGCAGCCCGGGAGGACTTGATTGCACGGGTCAGGGTCCGCCTCGGCGAAGTTGAGCGGTTGTACCTCGATGGCCTGATGAAGACCTTCGATGCGAATGAGGGACTTCAAGCCTTTCTCTCCAAGCGCGAGCCGCATTGGCAGGCGCGCTAGCGGCAGCTGCGATCGTCCGATCTCTCTCCCGGGTACAGATTGGCAGAAGCGAATTCAAATCGGATTTCGTGGCAGTGGCTGGGCCAAAGCGTGACGTCCCGTCGGAATTCCATTCGAAGTGACACGGAGATGTCTATTCTCTTGCGCGCGACTATGTCGCGCGAGACAGGAGCGGCAAGATTCTCGGGTGACAAGGGTTGCCCCACGGATGGAGGAGAGCGCGAATGGCTCTTCTCAGCATCATCGATCTGTCTGAGCACATCGGTGTCAAGCGGCGTCCCGCTTGAGCGCGGTATCGCTTTTGTCGGTATGCCAAGTCAAGCCGGCGCGGGCCTGCCGGTGTAGGTCAGGCTCAGGTGCGGTAATAGAGGCCGTCTGCCGGCGAATGTTGTGCCGGCTGATGATGCGGCGCTCGGGTATTTCAGCCTAACCAAACCAAGGACAAACACGCCCACCTGGCCTTGAAGTCGGCGGGCGGATGGCTGTCGGCCAAAGGAGGGCGCGCTCTGGAAATCGGCCGAGGCGAAAATCTAATTATTCTAATAAAAGCAGAACGTTAGCTTAACGAAATCCAAAGTCTTTTGTGTTCGTATCTGGCGTGAGGCTGCGCCATGAGCGATGAAGTCCCGACATTGTCATGCCATTTGCCAAGTCCGTTCCCACGAAAGTCAGTTTGGCAAGCCGTCGGAAGGCCGGCGTTACGAACAGGTTTCACTCACCGGGGTATTTCCCGCTTTCCACAACGTTGCGCCTGCGGCACTTCCCGACGGCGCCGACTGAATCATGCCATGCCATATTTGTCTTGCCTTTCTCCTTGTTCAATTGGCGCTCGTGCCGACCGTGGGGTTCATCTACGCCGACGATGTCCGTTCATGACTGGAAGTAAACTCCGTGTCCGCACCGCTGCCGCAGTTCCACAGCTGCCACGAAAATTTTTTGTCTTGCGCCGCGATGCCGGCATCTGCATTCGGCAATCGAAGTACAAACGTTCGGAAACTCTCCTCGTGAAGGTCACAACATGCTGCAACGTCATACCCTGATTCCGGAATTATCTCGTTTCAAAATCTCGACACGCATTTTCGGCGCGTTTCTGATGGTCGTCATTCTGTTGCCGATGCTCGGAGCCATCGGGGTATACAACATGAGCCGCATAGAAGATTCTCTTGACGTCTATTCCAAGGATTCCACCTTGGCCGAACGTGCGATGAGAATCGAAATGGACGCTACCGCTTTGCAACGCCGAGCTAATTTTGACGCACAACGCGGCGACGCGGGTGAAGAGCAGGCGGAGAATAGGATCGCGCGACGCACCGAAAGCGCAATCTCTGTAGTCCTTCAGTCAAAATTAGCTGCTGGCATCCACCAGGCATTAAAGAATCTTCGGCACGACGTTGGGGAGTTTCAAGATTCGTTCGAAGAAGTTCTGCAAATGCAGAGAAAGCTGACTTCAACCCAATCGAAGCTGCTCGGTGAAAGCAGAGAGGCCGTATTGGTCGACATCGCCAATCTGAGAACTGCGCGCCAGGCAGGGGCGGGGGCGGGCGAGCCCGTTGCCACGAGTGAAGGGGGGCCCCTGAAGGCCAATTTCACGTTGCTAGAGAGCCTGGTGAGCACATTTGTAGCAGTCGATCGCCCGACTCTGGAGAAGGCGACGGCGATGGCGTTTGGCAGGGTTGACCGGCTAATTCAGAACGCAGCGCGGAACGCCCAGGGACCAGAGGCGAAAGTCATCACGGCGAATCTAAAGAAGGATTTTGACTCCTATAGAAAATTGTTCAATGCGTACGGCAGGGCACTGGCTGTAATTTCTCAAGTCAAGGAGGGCCGCATGGCGACGCGTGCCCGCGATATGATCGGCGCGGCGCATGAAATCCGTTTGCGCGCGCTCGCAGCATCCGCAGAAATGCGCGCGCGACTAGGTATGGTGCTGAGGAAAGTCTGGATTTTGATGGTCGCCGTGGGTGTTTCCGGCTTGGCGTTTGCTCTTCTGGTCCAGTGGATCATCGGGCTTAGCATAACGCGACCGCTGAAGGCGATCACGTGGGTGGTGCAGGAGCTTGCGGCTGGCAACCATAACGTCGAGATTTCTGGGACCGAAGCGAAGGACGAGATTGGGGCGATGGCCCGGGCGTTCCAGGTATTCAAGCAGCAGGGCGAGGAAAATGCCAAGCTGCAGGAGGAGCGGCGTCGCCAGGATGCGGAGCAGGTCAGGGTGCGGGAGG
>JBJKQL010000084.1:0-5060 GCA_046705265.1 Ferrovibrionaceae bacterium | reverse complement strand
TGCGCCACGTACCCTGGATACTCGACAGCATCGAGCGTCTCGTCCGCCGTAACAAGTTCGAGATGTCGCGGATCTTCAATTTCGACCCAGGCGGGACCGTTTATAGCCGGATCGAGGGATTAGGCGGCCCAGGTGGAATGGTGAGCTTCGCGTGGAATGCCCTCAAAGAGGCCTACTACGGCGAACAGACCGACCGACTCCTTGTCCTCACCTACGAAACATTGACCCGTTCCCCGGCAATGGCGATGGCGGTCGTCTACGACTTTATCGGCGAAAAACCCTTCGCCCATGATTTCGATCACGTGGACTATGCCGAGGAGGAATTTGATGCCCGGCTCGGCACGCCAGGCCTGCATCGCGTGTCGAGCAAGGTGCGCTATGAGGAGCGCCAGACGATCCTGCCCCCCGATATCTTTCGGCACCACGAGGCGGATTCCTTCTGGACCGATCCAAAGCTAAATCTCCGCGGCGTCCGTGTCGTATAGCGATATGCTGCTCACCAAAGCCCCAGTTGCCGCGCAAATGAAACCAGGGAGCCGCAGCCGAGGGGCAACGGAAACGTTCCCGGCATTTCTTGACGTCACCTCAAAAAAACCGACACTATCACGATGAACGTGCCGTTGACCGCGGCACGCTTTGACGGCATCTTGGTTCACCGAGTGGGGGACTTCCTCTCCGTATCAAGATAGCGCCTGCCTTATACCGCGTGCAGTGAGTAGTCAGCCCACTGAGAGTGCGTGTATACGACCCCGTTAATGGTAGTCGTGCTCCGAAAAACTTCGCGGAGAAGAGCCGATGGGGAGAGGCCTCAGCGCACTTATTGACTTTGGCACCCGCGAAGGTATGCGCGCCGCCCGGGTTTCGACGGTGCGATCCTTAAACGTTGTTTTGGGTACGATGTGCGTCATCACGGCACTCACGGTGATTGCCTCTGCGTTGATGGTTTCTACAATTCTCGCGGTCATCAACGTTCTCTTCCTCCTTTGTTATCTAATTGCCTTCCTCCTGAACGGTGCACAATTTCACACAGCCGCCCGCTACGTTATGGCAGGTGTGGGAGGCATCCACTTTCTGGTGGCTAACATCTGCTTGGGGAATCAATCCGGACTCTACATTTATGCCGTTGCCTACGCGTTTGCGCCGATCATGATCTTTTCCCGATCCGAGTGGCGGCAGCTTTTGGCCGTTCTTGCCTGGTTTGTGGTGACTGTCATTGCGTCGCAGGCCTATCTGATTTACAGAGGGCCCGTCTACACCATGTCCCCGCAGGATCTTGAAATTGCCCGCGCGTTCACTCTGGCCATGGTGTGCTTGTTCGCCTTCGCGACGGTCTATTACTATCGCGCTTCAGCCGTAGCAGCACAAATCAGGCTTTACAACACCAATCAGCGCCTTCATGAGCTCCTCGCGAACATGCTCCCCCAACTCATAGCCGACCGCCTTGAGCGCGGCGAAACTCTCATCGCCGATAGCCACGCCGAGGCGACCGTGCTGTTCGCTGATCTCGTAGGGTTTTCGGGGCTCAGTCACCGGCTATCGCCAAGCCACCTGGTCGAGCTTCTGAATGACCTCTTTTCGCAGTTCGACGAGGCGGCGTCACAGCATGGCGTCGAAAAAATCAAAACGATCGGCGACTGCTACATGGCGGCCTCGGGAATATTGGGCGAAACCGGATGCCGCGTGGAAGGAGTTGCGGATTTTGCACTCGATATGATCCGGATCGTCCGCTCACAGGCCGACGCGTCAGGCCTTCCGCTCGAAATCCGGATCGGCATCAGCACCGGGCCGGTAATTTCAGGCGTTATTGGTCGGCGGAAGTACGCCTACGATCTCTGGGGCGATACGGTGAATTTGGCCAGCCGTATGGAAAGCGGAGGAGAGCGCGGCCATATCCAGGTTACCGAGGCAACATATTGGCGTCTCTGTCGCCGGTATCGTCTAGAAAAGCGGGGCGAAATCAACGTCAAGGGGTATCCCAACACGGTCGTCTACGACCTGCTCGGCCCGCATGAGACAGACGAATCCACAACGCCGCCAAGCGAAACGAAAGCGTCGCTCAGATTATTGAGGTCTTGAACGGGGGTGAATCAACTTGGATCTTCTCTCCCTCCCTGACCGCGATTTCCCTTCCGTGATGATATCAATTCGTTCGGAGTCCGAAGCGCGTAACGTAATTGGCCCCAGAAACACCGAATTTTTTGGATTAAACTCCAACCCATCGTCGTCAGCGAGTGCCGACCGGACCATCTCCGGCCCCGCGCTACAGCGCGTTCACGAATTGTTAAGAAATTGGCCCCAATCCTAAAGCTTGGCCGCCATGCGAACCGCATTTTTCGGACAGGGTCGGTCACGAGACGCGCTGCCGTTTCAATAAGCAATTAAATTATTTTTAGCGTGGTCCATTACTGCCTATTTGCGCAAGTCTGCGCGAAGATTTTATTTGTCGCAAATAAGACAATAAGGGGGTTGATGTCCGGCGGCATAAGATAACTGTAAATCTTCGAAAGGAAGATCATGATCATTCTTGGTGATTTCTCAACGGAGACTCCAAAAAGCCGCGTCGATATCCCAGCCATGAAAAGGGACGCGTCGCCAATTCTAGCCGGTGAGGAGGGGGTCATGAATCATCACCCTGTCATTGATTGCAACCAGAAGCCGTTTGTGCCCCTGCACTTGAGAGTGGCGGCTCACAGAAAATGTGGTCCCCTTCTGTGGGACCCGGGATCAACGCGGCTCTTGCTCGTCGAGGGCCAGGGGAACTGTCAGCGGCTTACAGGTCAGAAAGTGTGGCAAAGGCTCCGCGACAAGCCCGTTCTCAACGCAAATGTCCTTGACTACTTGCTTGCCAACACAAATTGCATCCCGGAAAGCTGGAAGGGCCTGTATATCCATTTCTGGGGTACGCTCTACCGGGGCGGCAGGTGCCGGTTCGTCCGCTATCTTTACTGGAACCGCTTTGGATGGCGGTCGCTCTATAACTCGCTCGCGTACGATTGGACCGACGATTTACCCGCAGCAGTGCAGGCAATCTAAAAGGGAGAGCTGCGAGAGAGAAATACAGGCGACGCCGCGGTATCCCCGAGCATGTGTGTCGGTCCTGCAATAAATCTTATGAATCGTCGTCCGCTGAGCGAATGCTAGGTCCCAGTGTTCTGACTCCGAGGCCTGATCCCATTTCGCCGAAACGGTAACGCGGACAAATACCCAAGCTCGCGGCCCCGGATTCTGTTTCTCTGCCCCGCTCCAGCCGGAATAGCGACCCTGGGTCGCCACGCTTGTCGCCGCGGATGGAGCGGCGAACGCAGCCGGGCGCCAAATTCCGTCATTTAAATTCACAAAAATTATAAGAATAGAGATAGAAATCCGCGGTAAATCGGCATGCTTGACGGAGACCGCCCGCGGGTTCTCCAGGCGGGGCGTGTTCCAAGCAGGAAGCGCCCTTGCGGGAATGGTTTTCCCGTGAGGTGCGGATTTTCACGGGCACCTCTGGCTCGAGGCGGAGGGGCCCGCGGGGTACGCCGCCCCGATCGGACGCTACGACTTTCGGCTCCTCCTTCAAGGATATCAAGAATGCTGGCGGTCTGGAACCCGGGTGGCGCTGACCACCTAACCTGCATTTCTCACACCCGAGCAATTTACGCGACGGAATGAGGCCGATCGGGCCGGCTTTCGCGCCAGGAAGCGGCGAGAGCGCCGTGCATTGAAGGCCGGATGTCTTGCTTCGCCAGAGGCGAGTCCGCGGACGCGGTTCCTCTCGGCATGCGAGTCATAGAGGACACGCCTCAAGGCTCAGCACAGCGGTCTCCGGCTTTGCCGCGAGACGATATTCAGCCGGAACTGAAGGCTTGGCGGAGATAGAGATAGGCGAGTTCGAACTCGGCCTTGTTCGGGCAGCCCGAGGCGAGGGCGAAGACGATGCGGCGAACGCTGGCTCGCACCTGAGCGCCAAGCTTCAAGAGCTTAAGCCGAATGGTGGCGACGGCGGCGTCGGCGAACTGGGTGTGGCGCAGGCCGACGCGGCGCAAGGTGTCGAGGAGCACATAGGCCATGGCCGAGAACCACAGGCGGAGCTGGTTGGCCGCCATGGTGGCCGAGGAGGCCCGGTCGGCGAAAAGCTCGAACTGCTCGCCGATGCGGTTCTCGGCCTCGCCGCGAGCGCAGTAGAGAACCTCATATAGTCTCCGCGCTGCGAACCGGCCCTTGCCCAATGAGGTGACGATGAAGCGCGGATTGGCGCCTTGCAGGGTGTGCTCGGCCTTGCCGACGACCCGGCGCTCGCGGCTCCAGCTGTCGATCGTCCGGTAGCGGAAGTCGCGGAACAGCCGCACCGGCTTCCCTAAGACGGCACACTGGCGTCCCGCTTCGGCAAGGGGTTCGGCCAGAATCTCTTCGAGCCGCGAATTACGCGCCAAGCCAAAGACATAATCAACGGCGTTGGCCTCGCACCAGGCCATCAGCGCCTCGCGGGCAAAGCCCGAATCCGCGCGCAGAATAATGTGCACCCGAGGCCAGCGCCGGCGGATCTGTCTGACGATGCGCCCGATCGCCTCCAGGGCGCCGGCGCTGCCATCAATGTTGGAGCGCCGCAGTCTCGCCAGCAACAAGTGACGGCCGCAAAACACATAGAGCGGAAGATAGCAATACTGGTCGTAATAGCCGTGGAAGAACCGGCCTTCCTGATGGCCGTGCAGCGGGATGTCGGTCGCATCCAGATCCAGCACGATCTCGCGCGGCGCACGCTCATGGGCTTCGAGAAAGAGATCGACCAGAAGGTCCTCGACCCGCCCTTCGTCGACGTCGATCTTGTGATACTTCCCGGCATACCGCTTCGGCCTGTGCTCAAGCCGGTTCAGCGTGCTCTTCCCCGCCACCGGCGCACAGTCCCGACGCCCCGCCGTCAGCTTGCCCGCGAGAACCGCAAAGGCCGGATCATGTGAGCGCGGTCACGGTATTTGATGGAGCGGTTTTCACGATCGGTGATGGAGGGGTGGCGTAGTTGAGGGTGGCGACGCGGCCGCATTATTCGAGGACCGGGATCAGCGAGCGGCCGCGGCGCGACG
>JBJKQL010000083.1:0-36549 GCA_046705265.1 Ferrovibrionaceae bacterium | reverse complement strand
GCGTCCGACGATCGACTTAACCCGGATGTTCTCCGAAAGCCCCGGGATCCCGGGCCGCAGGCAGCAGATGCCGCGCACCACGATGTCGATCTGAACCCCCGCCTGACTGGCGCGATAGAGCGCGTCGATTGCTGCCGGATCGGCGAGCGCATTCATCTTGGCCCAAATCGCCGCCGGCCTTTCCGCTTTGGCATGGGCGATCTCCTCGTCGATCATGCGAAGAAACGCATCGCGCAGTCCATGAGGCGAGATGGCGATGCGCACGAGTTCCTTCGGCGCGGCATAGCCGGTCATCAAGTTAAACAGCGCCGTCGCATCGTGGCCAAAATCCGGATCGGCGGTGAAGAACGAGAGATCGACATAGACGCGTGCCGTGATCGGGTGGTAGTTGCCGGTCCCGAAATGGACATAGGTGCGCAACTCCTCGCCCTCACGTCGCACCACGAGCGACACCTTGGCGTGCGTTTTGAGTTGCAGGAATCCGAATACCACCTGCACGCCGGCACGCTCCAGGTCGCGTGCCCAGCGGATGTTCGCGGCCTCATCGAAGCGCGCCTTGAGTTCGACCAGCGCGGTCACCGATTTTCCCGATTCGGCCGCCTCGATGAGCGCCTTCACGATCGGGCTGCCCTCGGAAGTGCGATAGAGCGTCTGCTTGATCGCGACCACTGCCGGATCCCGCGCGGCTTGGCGGATGAACTGCACCACCACGTCGAAACTCTCATAGGGATGATGGACGATGATGTCCTTTTGGCGGATGGCGGCCATGCAATCGCCGCCGAAATCGCGGATTCGCTCGGGGAAGCGCGGCGTATAGGGCTGAAAGCGAAGCTCCGGACGATCTTCGACGATGAGTTGGTTGATTTCCGCGAGGCCGAGGATGCCATCCACCAGAACCACGCGGTCGACGCTCGCCTCCAGCTCCTCGATGACGAACCGCCGCAGATCCTCGGGCATCTCGGTGTTGACCTTGAGGCGGATGACGCTGCCGCGCAGACGCCGCTTCAGCGCCGTCTCGAAAAGCTGGACAAGATCCGCCGCTTCTTCCTCGATCTCGATGTCGCTGTCGCGGAGGATGCGGAACAGGCCCCGCGCCATCACCTCATAGCCCGGGAACAGGCGGCCAAGAAACAGCCCAACCAGAGTCTCCAGGGCAATGAACCGGATTGTCGGCCCCGGCAGGCGCACAAAGCGGGCGACTTGGCTCGGCAGCGGCAGAAGCGCTTTCATCGCATGGCCGTCATGCGCACGGCGGAGTTGGAGCACGAGTGCGAAGCCAAGATTGGGAATAAAGGGAAACGGATGGGCCGGGTCGATCGCGAGCGGCGTCAGAACGGGGAAGACTTGACGTAGGAAGTAGCCCTCAATCCATTCCACTTCGTCCGGCGTCAACTCTTCGGCCTCGACCACTGCAATACCGGCTTTGCCAAGCTCTTTCCGCAGATCTCGCCAGCAGTGTTGCTGTTTCGCCATTAATTCATTCGAGCTGGCGTCAACCTGAGCGAGCTGCTGCGCCGGCGTCAGACCGTCCTGGCTCGGGATTTCGATTTTTGCCTTGACCTGACCAACCAGGCCGGCGACGCGAACCATGAAGAATTCATCGAGATTGGTGGCCGAGATCGAGAGGAAGCGGATGCGTTCGAGAAGTGGATGGTTGGGATTACCCGCCTCCTCGATGACGCGCTGATTGAAAGCGAGCCATGATAGTTCGCGGTTGATGAACCGCGCCGGATCGTCGAATCCAGGCGTTGCCGCGGAACGCGGCACTGGTGCAGACGGAGATATGCCGCTCGCGGTCTTGATTTCTCTAGGCCTTGCCACGAGGCTAAAAGGTTCCGGGATAGGCGCCACCATCCATCAGCAGATTCTGGCCTGTGATATAGCCGGCGTGAACGCTGCAGAGGAAGGCGCAGGCTGCGCCGAATTCTTCGGGCGTGCCGAAGCGGCCCGACGGATTGGTTGCGGCGCGGTGCTTCGCTTCTTCTTCAGGCGTGCGACCACGTGCCTTGGCCTGCGCCTGCACTGTGGCACGCAGCCGATCGGTATCGAAGGGCCCCGGCAGAAGATTGTTGATGGTGACGCCGGTTCGAATCGTTTTCCGCGCCAACCCGGCGACGAACCCCGTCAGGCCCGAGCGCGCGCCGTTGGAAAGACCGAGAATATCAATCGGCGCCTTGACCGCGCCAGAGGTGATGTTGACGACGCGGCCAAAGCCGCGCGTCATCATCTTGTCCACCGTCGCCTTCATTAGCTCAATCGGCGCCAGCATATTGGCGTCGAGCGCCGCGATCCACTGATCGCGGTTCCAATCGCGGAAATCGCCTGGCGGCGGACCGCCCGCGTTATTGACCAGAATATCGGGCGAGGGGCAGACCTCGAGTGCCGTAGCGCGGCCTTCGGGCGTCGCGATATTGCCGGCGGCGATCTTTACCGTTGCGCCGGCCGCGGCTTCGCGGCGAAGCTCGCTCGCCGTCGCCTCGAGCGTGTCTTTTCCGCGCGCTGTAATCACCACATTGACGCCCTCGCGCACCAACGCCAGAGCGCAGCCTTTGCCGAGGCCCTTGCTGGCGGCGCATACCAGCGCGGTCTTTCCGGCAATCCCCAAATCCATCAGCTTCCTCCTTGGTTTCGGTCCGGTCTTTCCGCTTCGCGATCATGCAATAATTGCCGGACCAAAGGAATAGTAATGGCGCGCCGTTCCGCGAGCGCAACACGGTCGAGAGCGACCGTCATCTCCCGCACAGCGGCGAACGACCGCTCCATGCGGGTCAACAGATAAAGAACGACCTCTTCCCCGACGCGAATCTGCCGGTCTGCGAAGGCCTTGACCAGGACGGCGCCGATCAGGGCTTCATCCGGCGCTTGGAGCTGCACTGCCGGTGCCGCGAGGAGACGGGAACGCAGATCGGGCAATGAGAGCGGCCAGCGCACGGGTGCCGCCCGCGCGGTCAAAAGCAGGAAACGTCCCGCTTCCATCATCATGTTGTAAAGATGGAGCAGGGCTGTCTCATCAACGCCCCGGTCAAGATCCTCGATGACCAGCGTGCATTGCGCGAGTGCCGGTACCGCCGCAGCCGAAAGTTCGTCGGCCTCAAGCCGCGTAGAGCCAGAGCGTTCTCGCCAAACTTCGGCAAGGTGACTCTTGCCGGCGCCTTCCGGCCCGTGAATCACCAGCAAGGGCTGTGGCCACTTCGGCCAACGGTCGAGCCACCCGACCGCCGCGGCATTGCTCGGGGCGACCAGGAAATCCTCGCGCTTCAACGCCGGACGATGACCAAGTTCGAGCGGGATTTGGCGTCCGGTCACTTTGGTTCTTTCGGCCCGCCGCATTGTTCGCCGCCGTGATACAGCTCGCTCGTCAGGTATCGGCCGACGGCGAAACGTATCAAAACCCCGATCATCGCCGCGACCGGCACCGCGAGCAGGATACCAACAAAGCCGAACAAGGCGGCGAAGGCAAGCAGCGCGAAGATCACCCATACCGGATGCAATCGCACCCGGTCACCGACGAGCTTTGGGCTGAGGATATTGCTTTCGAAGAAACTGCCGATGGCAAAGGTGCCGATAACCAGAGCGATGGAGATATAGTGCGGCCAAAATTGCACCGTGGCGACGGCTGTCGAGGTGACAAACCCAAGAAATGTGCCGATGAAGGGCACGAAGGCAAAGACGCCCGTCAGGATGCCGATGAGAAGTCCGTAATGAAGCTTGAGAAGGGTGAGAACAAGGCCGTAATAAGCGGCCAGAATGGCGCAGACGATCACTTGGCCGTGCACGAATCCGGCGAGAACATTGTCGATCTCGCGCATGTTGGCACGGATCACTGGTGCCTGCTCCCGCGGTAACCAACTGTCGATCCTTGCCACCACGCGATTCCAGTCGCGCAGCAGATAGAAGGCAACGACCGGTGTGACCAGAAGCAGCGAAATCAAATTGACCAGAGCGAGGCCGCTGCCGAGCAGCCCGCCGAGCGCGCTCGCGATCCAGGCGCCGGCCTCCTTCGACAGGCCCGCCGGCACGGCGCCCTGAAACAGCGGGCCGAGGAGCGGCAAAAGCTTGTGGTGAAACCAGCTGACGATCTCGGGGAGGCCACCGGCCAAGCCGACGATCTGACTCTGGATTTTCGGCACGATCAGAACCAGCGCAAGAACGAAGATACCGAAGAAAACCACGAGGAGAAGGGCGGTACCAAAACTTCGCCTGAGGCCCTTGGCCTCGAGCCAATTGACCGGTGGATCGAGAAGATAGGCAATGGCCATGCCTGCGACGAAAGGGAGCAACATCCCGCGCAGGAGATAGAGGAGAATCAATAGCGCGGCGGCGAGCAATGCTATGCCAAGCCGGCTTGCCGTGCTCATTGCTTGGCCTCACTCGAAAGATATGAAAAGCCCGGCGGATGCCAGTCGCAGGGTGTGGAGAGGGCGGTATTCACGGTTATTCGGTATGCTCGATCGACGGCCCGGAAGTGCCGCTTCCTGTCGTCGACGCGGCCGGCGCTGTGGACGGTGCCGACGAGTCGGGGCCTTTCGTGGCCCCCGCGGCCGGCGGCGCGGCCGGCCGTAGCAGCCAATAGCCGTTCTGGTTGATGAGATTGAGCCGGTGCTGGGCCAGCGTCAGGGCAAGTCCTTGGACGGAGCCGAGGTAATGCAGCGTCACCTCGGCCTGGGTGCGGCTGAAGGAGGTGAGGTCGAGGCTTTGGATCACCGGCGTGTTCTGAAGTTTTCGTTCGGCCATGAGCCAGCCCTTAAGATTGGCGAAGGGGATTACGATGCTTAGTGCCGCGACGTTATTGGGATTGAGGAGTGTCGCCTGTTTCCAGGTTTCCTCGATTGCGCCTGCCGTTGTCGCGACCGCCTTGGTGAAGAGATCCGGGGTGTCGGCGCCGCTGACCGTTACGTTGGCCGGGTTTCCGGTATCCTCGCCGTATTCGCGAATCTTGATTGAAAGGCCTTGCGGGGTCGCGGCGGCGACAGCAACGGCGACTCCGCCCGCGCTATAGCGGGCTGCAATCTTTGCGATCTTATCCGTATCGCCGGCGAGTGCCGCCTTGGCGTCGATCGTGCTGATGTCCGTGATATCGCCGAGCGGCACCGTAAGTGGCAAAAGGCCTTTTCCCTCGGGTAGCTGGCCCCAGGCCGTGCGCCAGGGATTGGGGTCGGACCAGAGTACGCTGCCGCTCGCGCTGGTGAAGACTGGGAGAATGAGAAGCGGCTCTGCCGTCGATTCGGAATAGGGGATATTGGCACTGCCGAGGAGGGCTTCCACTTTGCTGGGGTGGAAACGAACCGTCAGTTTCGCGATGTAGCGGATCGGCGAGGTATGTTCGTCGTTGATCTCGATGCTCCGCACCAGGTTTTCGAGCGTCTCGTCATTGACCTTCGGCAACGCCGTCCAATCGCTTTTCAGGGTCAGCCGATGTAGCAGAATGCCATAGGCATCGCGCTGTCCCTTGCTAATCGCCTGCAACCGTGCGATGGCGGCGCTTGCGGCGGTGACATCGACCGGGACGTTGGCGACGGTAAAAGGGTCGGCAGGACTGGCCTTGGCTCTGGGAACCACGGTCAGGACGAGAGCGATACATGCCGCCAAAGCGGCCGCTGGACGGAAGAACGGGGTCATTGCAAAGCCCGTCGGATTAAGTATGGTTTGCCGCGTCGCGATTTGCCGCGGCAGCATATCCCAGCGTGGGGGAAGCCATCAACCGGGGTCATACCTATAGGGACTCGGGCGTCGACATTGATGCCGGCCAGGCATTGGTACGGGCGATTCAACCGCTCGTCGCGGGTACCCGGCGCACCGGCGCGGACACGACGCTCGGCAGCTTCGGAGCACTTTTCGATCTTAAAGCGGCGGGCTTTCGCGACCCGGTCCTGGTGGCCGGCACGGATGGCGTCGGCACCAAGCTGAAAGTGGCTCTTGCGGCCGGGCGGCACCGTGCCATCGGCGTCGATCTCGTCGCCATGTCGGTCAACGACGTTGTCGTGCAAGGGGCCGAGCCGTTGTTCTTTCTCGATTATTACGCAACCGGGCGGCTCGATGTCGATCTCGCCAGGGAGGTCATCGCCGGCATCGCCGAGGGGTGCCGGACGGCAGGCTGTGCCTTGATCGGCGGAGAAACTGCCGAAATGCCGGGTCTTTACCAAGTCGGGGACTACGATCTCGCGGGCTTTTGCGTCGGCGCTGCCGAGCGCGACCAGCTTTTGCCCAGGCCGGGCATCGCTGTCGGCGATCGGTTGGTCGGACTTGCCTCAAGCGGGCTTCATGCGAACGGCTTCTCGCTTGCCCGCGCCATTATCGCTAGCGGCGGTTTTGCCCTCGATTGCCCGGCCCCCTTCGACCCGGCGGCCACGCTTGGCGAGATTCTGCTGGCGCCGACCCGGATTTACGTCAAAAGCTGCCTCAAGGTCATGCGCGGGGTGGGAATTAAGGCGTTCGCCCATATCACGGGCGGCGGCTTGGTTGACAATCTGCCGCGCGTGCTTCCCGCTGGTGTCGCGGCCGAGATCGAGGTCACCAGCTGGCCACGGGCGCCGGTTTTCGCTTGGCTTCAGCGCGAAGGCAAGGTTGCGGCCGCCGAGATGGCCCGTACCTTCAACAACGGGATCGGCATGGTGGTCGTGGTGGCGGAGGCGCAGATGGAAGCGGCGATAGCCGATCTCCGATCGTCCGGCGAACTGGCATTCGACATTGGCCGTATCGCCGCCGCGCCGGACAGCAAGGCATCGCCGACGGTCAAACTCATCGGGATGGCGGAAGCGTGGCGCGAGTGAAGGTCGCGGTACTGATCTCTGGCCGTGGCTCGAACCTCGAGGCGCTGATCCGCCACGCGACGGCCCCCGCGTTTCCTGCCGAGATCGTGCTCGTGATCTCGAATGTCGCGGGCGCCTCCGGCCTTGCTCATGCGAAAGCCGCCGGCATCGCGACCGCGGTGATCGAGCACCGCGGCAAGGAACGCGAGGCCTTTGACGCGGAACTCGACCGAGCGCTTGCGGATTCAGGCATCGAGCTGGTCTGCCTTGCCGGCTTCATGCGCCTTCTTACCGGCGATTTTGTGCGCAGTTGGCAGGATCGCATTCTCAATATCCATCCCTCGCTCCTGCCGGCCTTCCGGGGGCTCGACGTGCATGAGCGGGTCGTTGCGGCGGGCGTGCGCTTCACCGGCTGCACGGTTCATTTCGTCCGCCCGGAAGTGGACTCAGGGCCAATTATCGCCCAGGCCGTCGTCGCGGTTGCGGGCGACGACACGGCGGAAACCGTCGCTGCCCGCGTCCTTGATGCGGAGCACCAGCTTTATCCCTTGGCGCTTCGTCTGGTGGCAGAGGGAAGGGTGGAAATCACCGGTGATCGGGTGCGCATCCGCGACGCCGCGCCACCGGACTTCCGTTTTTGCCTCAATCCCGCGCGCTAAAGCGCGATCGTTTCCATTCAAGGTGGTCAAAAGGCGCGCTGCGCCCCGAACCGCCGCGGAGCGATGCGGTCAACCGACGATTTCGATCGCGGCAAAGAAGAAGGCGATTTCAGCCGCGGCGTTCTCGGCGCTGTCCGATCCGTGCACCGAATTGGCCTCGATCGATTCGGCAAAATCCTTGCGGATGGTGGCGTTCGCGGCTTTGGCCGGATCGGTCGCCCCCATGACCTCGCGGTTCTTTGCCACGGCGTTTTCGCCCTCGAGGACCTGAACCACGACCGGCCCGGACGTCATGAAGGCGCAAAGGTCGTTGAAAAAGGGCCGCTCGCGATGGATCGCGTAGAAAGCCTCCGCTTGCGCGCGGGTAAGCCGGAATCGCTTCTGCGCCACGATGCGCAGGCCGGCGCGTTCCAGACGGTCGACAATGGCGCCGGTTAGGTTGCGTCGGGTGGCATCCGGCTTGATGATTGAAAGCGTGCGCTCGATAGCCATGACGGTTCCATGTTCTCTGTCGGTCGGGCGGCGTTATAGTCTGTCGCTTCCCCTCCTGTCCAGAACGGATCGCGTCCGGCGCTGCTCGGCGGTGAGCCATCACGCCGGATCGAGGCATTTCCGCTTGTCCCGCCCGGTGTTCCTCTTATGGTTGGGGCAATGGCCAGACAGCGGGCCGCTGTCGTCGCCCGCTTCGCCCCGGCGCTGGTTTGCCTTGCGATTTTCTCAGGAGTCCGAACATGAGCGAGCGTTACCAATCCTACACGCGCATTTCCTTCGACCGGCCCGCAAACCGGGTCTTGCGGCTGACCTTGAACCGGCCCGAACGGCTTAACGCGCTCGATGCGGTGGGGCACAGGGAACTGACCGAGATCTGGCGCGAAATCGATGCCGATCCGGATGTCAGCGCAGTGATTCTTCGCGGCGCCGGCAAGGCATTTTCCGCCGGCGGCGACTTCGACATGATCGAGAAGAATATGACCGACTATCAGGCACTCTGCCGCACCTGGAAGGAGGCGCGCGATCTCGTCTACAATATCATCAACTGCTCGAAGCCGATCGTCTCGGCGATTCATGGCTCAGCGGTCGGCGCGGGTCTTGTGGCCGCGCTTCTTTCGGATGTCTCGATCGCGGCGAAAACCGCCCGCATCATCGACGGCCACACCCGCCTCGGCGTCGCCGCCGGCGATCATGCGGTGATTCTTTGGCCGCTGCTCTGTGGCATGGCCAAGGCCAAATACTATCTCTTGCTCTGCGAGCCGGTGAACGGCGAGGAGGCGGAACGCCTCGGCCTCGTCTCGCTCGCGGTCGACGAGGCGGAGCTGCAAGATAAGGCGCTCGAGATCGCCGAACGGCTGGTCGCCGGCCCGCCGAGCGCGATCCGCTGGACCAAATACGCCTTGAATAACTGGCTGCGCATGGCCGGCCCGACCTTCGACGCGTCGCTCGCGCTCGAAATGATCGGATTCACCGGCCCGGAGCCGCGCGAAGGTCTTGCCGCGCATCGCGAGAAGCGGAAGCCGTCATTCGATCCGACCTCGCCGCTGTGATCCGCGCTAACGCCGGCCGGAGGCAAGCTTCAATGCTTCCGGCCGTCGCCGCAGCCGAAGCATGGCGATAATGCCGAGCATCGGCCCCGGGGCCAAGGGCATGAAGGCATAGCGCCAGCCGACCCGATGCACCAGAGGCGGCAGAAGGTGCACCGCGCCCAAGGTCACGAGAAAGCCGACGCAGGTCTGTACCGTTAGCATGGTGCCGACGATTTCGGGCTCCGAGAGTTCGGCGATACTGGCCGAAAACTGAGCGGAATCGGCAATTACGGTGACACCCCAAATAAAGGCCAAGATGAACACCACCCAAGGATTGGCGCCGAATAAAAAGCCGATCGAGAGCGAGCAGCTGGCGCTCAAAGCCATTGCCCCGGTGGTAAGCCGGGTGCGACCGATGTGGTCGGCGATTAATCCACCGCCAACGCAGCCTATGGCACCGCCGACGCCGATCGCACCGAAGGCAGCGAGTGGGGCCCAGAAATTAGCCCGCGGCCCTAAAGATGCTTGATCGCTTGCGGTGATGAAGGCGCCAAGCCACGTCCACATGCCGAACAATTCCCAATTGTGGCCGTAATAGGCGAAGTTGGCGAGGCGTAGGGCCTTATTGCGCCAAGCAATCAGCGCGAAGCGTGGATTGAAAGGAGGCATGCGGCCACGGTTCGGTCCAAGGACGACGAATTGGATCAAGACCGCGGCGGCGAACGCGAGAAGGGACGTGAGGGCGATGGTGATGTGCCAGTCCGCCCCGCCGAAGGCATCAAAAAGGTGCGGCGTTGCGGTGCCGAGGGTCACCGCACCGATGAGAAATCCGAGCAGCAGCCCCATATCGGCGCGTATGGCGCCTCCAGCTCCGTTTTTCGCCCAAGTCGCTGCCATCTTGACGGCGATGGGATAGATGCCTGCAACCGTGGCCCCGGTGATGAGACGGCAGGTGATGCCGCCGGCTGAGGCGGGCGGGACCCAGAGGAGAAGAAGATTGCTGGCACCGGCGACCATGGCCGAAGCCGAGAAGAAGTGCCGCGGGTCGAGACGGTCCGCAAGGCCGAAGAAGGCGCTCACTAGGGTGCCGCACACGTATCCGAGGAGCACGCTCGAAGTAAGGAGCGACTGATCAAGTCCTGAGAGCCGATAGCGGGTAACCAGTTCCGGCATGATGCCGGCAGCCGAAAACCAAGTGCTGAGAGCGGCCGTCGTGCAGAGCGACAGCAAAAGCAGCGCCGTCGGCTTGTTCGCGGTGAGCGCCCGGTTCACAGGCAAACCTTAAATTTCTGTTGGAGAACTAAAGCTTATGGAGCAGGTACTCGCGCGGCTCGCGACGAGGGCCACGCGCATCGGTAATCCACCACCGCGCGGCCTTCGCCCGCTTCTTCTCGCTCAAGCGACCTCGAACAGACCGGCCGCGCCCATGCCACCGCCGATGCACATGGTGCAGACAACATATTTGGCGCCTCGGCGTTTACCCTCGATCAGCGCGTGTCCGACCATGCGCGCACCGCTCATGCCATAGGGATGACCGATCGAAATGGCGCCACCGTTGACGTTAAGCTTCTCCATCGGAATGCCGAGCCGGTCGCGGCAATAAAGGACTTGGACGGCAAAGGCCTCGTTCAGCTCCCACAGGTCGATATCGTCCATCTTAAGGCCATGACGCTGCAGGAGCCGCGGCACGGCGAAGACCGGACCGATGCCCATCTCGTCCGGCTCACATCCGGCAACGGCGAGGCCACGGTAGATGCCGAGTGGCTTCAAGCCGCGCTTCTCGGCGAGGGTTGCGTTCATGACCACAGCGGCCGACGCGCCATCGGAAAGTTGGCTCGCGTTGCCGGCGGTGATGCAAAAGCCCTCGCCGCGAACCGGCTTCAGGTTGGCCAGACCTTCCGGCGTCGTATCGGGGCGGTTGCCTTCGTCTTTCGCCAGCGTCACCTCTTCCTCAAGCACTTGGCCGGTTTCTTTGTTGGCGATCAGCTTGACCGTGGTCATCGGCACGATCTCATCATCGAATTTGCCGGCCTGCTGTGCCGCCGCCGTGCGCTGCTGGCTGGTCAGCCCATAAACGTCTTGGGCTTCGCGGCTGATGCGATAGCGCTTCGCCACCGTTTCGGCGGTATCGATCATCGGCATGTAGATGGCCGGCTTATTGTCGTCGATCCATTCGTTATGGAGATGAAAGCCGTTCTGGTGCTCGTTCTGAACCAAGCTTATGGATTCGAGTCCGCCGGCTACCATGGCGGGAACGCCGTCGACAATGACGCGCTGCGCCGCCATGCTGATCGCCTGCATGCCGGACGAGCAGAAACGGTTGATGGTGACGCCTGATGTGGTGACCGGATGACCGGCACGGATGGCGATCTGGCGTGCGATGTTGGAGCCGGTTGCGCCTTCCGGATTGCCGCAACCCATGATGATGTCTTCGATTTCCTCCGGCTCGATACCGCTCCGCCCGACCGCCGCGCGCACCGCATGGGCACCGAGTTCGGCGCCGTGCGTATTGTTGAAGGCACCGCGATAGGCCTTGCCGATCGGCGTGCGAGCCGTGGACACGATAACAGCATCGACCATTTTTTCTCTCCTTTCCTCTTGAACCAGGGTAATCTAGCGTTTCGTCGGCAGCGACAAAAGACATCTTCCACGAAAGGCCATCGCGGGCGCGCGGGGCTGTGTCGCCTGTCTCGGGCCGCAAAATGAAATTCCGCCATGGATCAGAGAGAAGACATGCTCACCGCAGGGCCGTTTCAAGCACGCTCCCCGACCACCATCAGACCTCTCATGGTGCGCCAGTTCGGTGCCATCAACTGGATCGGAGTCGGCACCCTTTATTCGAAAGAGGTCATGCGTTTCGTCAAGCTCTGGGGCCAGACGGTGCTGGCGCCGGTGATTACGACGTTGCTCTATCTCACTGTATTCACCTTGGCGCTGGGTGGCGTCGGTCGCCATGTCGGCACCGTGCCTTATCTGGCGTTCCTCGGTCCTGGCCTCGTGATGATGGCGGTGGTGCAGAATGCCTTTTCCAACACCGCCTCGTCGATCCTGATCTCAAAGGTGCAGGGCAATATCGTCGATGTGTTGATGCCGCCACTGACAGCGGGCGAACTCACCTTCGCCTATGCCATGAGCGGCGCGACGCGCGGCATCTTCGTCAGCATCGTGGTGGCGGTTTCGATGTTGCCGTTCGTGTCGCTGCCTTTTGCTCATCCGCTCGCGATCGTGGTTTTTGCTGCACTCGCCTCGCTTCTGTTTTCGCTTTTCGGCCTTCTTGCCGGGCTATGGTCGGAGAAATTCGACCATATGGCGGCGATCGCGAATTTTGTCATCACGCCCCTGGCTTTCCTCTCCGGCACCTTCTATTCGGTGAACCAGTTGCCGCCGGTCTGGCGGACGATCAGCCGCGCTGACCCTCTTTTCCTTGCCATCGATGGCTTTCGTTACGGCTTCATCGGCCAAGCCGAGGCCCCGGTCGTCATCGGTGCCCTGGTACTGGCCGGGCTGACGGCTGCGTTGTGGCTTGGTTGCCTATATCTTGTGCGCCGGGGTTATAAGCTGAAGACTTAAGGCCGGCCCGGTGGGACCGGGGGCGGTCCCTCAGACCTGTCCGCGAAGGCCGGGGACGTGCCTTTTCACGCCGGATTCGCCAGTTGACATCGGCAGGGCTGATGTTGCTAGCTTGTCCCTTTTTCCGCGGCGAATCGATAACGGCGAGCGTAACGCGCGGGTCATGACTGAAAAACCCGCGAGGAGGCGACTTATGATTCCACCGGTTCTTCCGACCTACGCCCGGACGGACGTGATGTTCGAGCGCGGCGAGGGTGCCTATCTCTATACGGTGGACGGGCGTCGATATCTCGATTTTTGCGCCGGTGTTGCGGTTGTTTCGCTCGGCCATTCCCACCCGCGTCTTGTCGAGGCGGTGACCGAGCAGGCGAAGAAGCTCTGGCATACTTCGAATCTGTACCGCATCGAAGGGCAGGAGCGGCTCGCCCGGCGCTTCGTCGAGAACAGCTTTGCGGACACGGTGTTTTTCTGCAATTCCGGCGCCGAAGCCGTGGAATGTGCGATCAAGATGGCGCGCAAGTATCACGCCGCGAGCGGCCGTCCCGAGCGTTACCGCATCATTACGTTCCGGGGCTCGTTTCACGGTCGTACGCTCGCGACGCTGGCCGCCGCCGGCAACGCGAAATATCTCGACGGCTTCGGCCCCGAGGCGCCCGGTTTCGACCATCTGCCTTTTGCCGAACATACCGGGATCGAAGCCGCGATCACGCCGGAGACGGCGGCAATCATGATCGAGCCGGTGATGGGGGAGGGTGGCGTGCAGGTGGTGCCGCCCGCTTGCCTCAAGGGCCTGCGAGAGGTTTGCGACAAGCACGGTCTTCTTCTGGTGCTCGATGAGGTCCAGACCGGTATGGGCCGCACCGGCCGGTTTTTCGCCCACGAATGGGCCGGCGTCACGCCCGACATTATGGCGCTCGCCAAAGGCATTGCCGGCGGTTTTCCCATGGGCGCCTGTCTTGCCTCCGAGCGGGCGGCGGTTGGCATGATCGCTGGCAGTCACGGCTCGACTTTCGGCGGTAATCCTTTGGCCGTGGCGGCCGGCAATGCGGTGCTCGACGTCATGCTGGCCGACGGCTTCTTCGACAACGTGCGGCGGACGGCGGGTTATCTTCGCCAGCGCGTCGCCTCGGTTGCCGACAAATACAGCAAGGTTTTCGAAGGGGTTCGCGGCGAGGGATTATTGATCGGACTGAAATGCAAGATCCCCAACGCCGAACTTGTCGGCGCTTTGTTTCGGCGCGGGCTCCTCACGGCGCCGGCCGGCGACAACGTGGTCCGTTTCATTCCGCCCCTGACCATCGGCACCAGTGAGGTCGACGAGGCGGTTGGCGTGCTCGATGCGGCATCCGAGGAGCTCTCGGGATGAGCGCGAGGCCGCGTCATTTCCTAGACCTGGACCGGCTTGACAGGCGGACGCTTCGCGCCATTCTCGATCGCGCGCTCGCGATGAAGCAGGCACGCCGCGCCGCCGCTGGCCGGATCGTGCCGGACAACCCGCCCCTTCTCGCCGGCCGGCTTCTGGTCATGATTTTCACCCGGCCTTCAACCCGCACCCGCGTCTCTTTCGAGGTCGCCATGCGCCAGCTCGGCGGCGAAAGTATGGTGCTGAACGCAGGCGACCTGCAACTTGGGCGTGGCGAGACCATCGCTGATACGGCCCGCGTGCTTTCGCGTTATGCCGATGCGATCATGCTCCGCACCGGCAAGGCGGATGGGCTCAGGGAACTCGCGGAGGCAGCGACCATTCCGGTGATCAATGGCCTCACCCTCGACAGCCATCCCTGCCAGATCATGGCCGACGTGATGACCTTCGAGGAGCGTCGCGGTGCGATTAAAAGCCGCGTGGTGGCTTGGTCGGGGGATGGCAATAACGTTGCGTCGTCTTGGATCCACGCCGCCGTTGGCTTTGGCTTCTCGTTGCGCCTCGCGTGTCCGCCATCATTGCGCCCGCCCGCCCGGCTGATTGAATGGGCGCGGGCGGAGGGCGGTGATGTCAGCCTCACCGAAAGCGCGGCTGAAGCGGTCACGGGGGCCGACTGCGTTGTCACGGATGCTTGGGTTTCCATGGGTCAAGAGGTGGGGAACCGGCCCGCGCTCCTCAAACCGTATCAGGTTAATCGCGCATTGATGGCAAAGGCCAAACCGGAGGCGCTGTTCTTGCACTGCCTTCCTGCCCACCGTGGCGAGGAGGTGACGGACGATGTCATCGACGGGCCGCAGTCGGCGGTTTTTGATGAAGCGGAAAACCGGGTTCATGCACAGAAGGCGATTCTTGCCTGGTGCCTTGCGGAATGAACGATCTCAGCAGTTTTGAGAATGTCGAGGCGGATGATCTGATTCTGCCGTTCCGGCTCGGCCACGGCAGGCTCCGCGGCCGCGTCGTCCGGCTCGGTCCGGCAGTCGATCAAATCGTCGTCCGCCATGCCTATCCTGAGCCGGTGGCCGCACTTCTGGCCGAAGCGCTGGCGCTGGCTGCGGGCTTGGCGGCCTTGCTCAAGTTCGAAGGCATTTTCACCCTGCAGGCCAAGGGCGAGGGGCCGGTGAGGACCCTGGTTGCCGACTATCGCAAGCCCGGCCAACTGCGTGGCTATGTCGGGTTTGACCGCGCTGGTATCGCCAAGCTTCAGGAGGCAATCTGGGTCAAGCCGCCACTGCCTCGGCTCTTGGGCGAGGGTTACCTCGCCTTCACCGTCGATCAAGGCCAGGGCGGCGAAAGCTATCAGGGTCTGGTCAAGCTTGAAGGCGAAAGCCTTGCCGAATGCGCCGAAGCCTATTTCCGCCAGTCGGAGCAGATCCCGACCAGGGTCCGTCTCGAAGCGAGACGCACGTCAGGCACGGCCGCAGAACCTGGCGGCTGGCGTGCCGGTTGCCTCGTTCTGCAGCGCATGCCGGGCGGCGGCGAAGCGCCAGATCTGTGGCCGACAGCGCTCAGCTGGCTTGATCGCCTACGTCCTGGCGATCTTGTCGACCCGCTGCGTTCGGCGCCGCTGGTCTTGGGCCGGGCGTTTCGCGAGGGAGTCCGCGTGCATCCCCCGACGCCGGTGGTTGCCCGCTGCCGCTGCGAGCGCGAGCGGGCAGCGGCGATCTTACGGCGGTTCTCGGCTGATGAACGCGCCGGCATGACGGTCGATGGCAAGATCACCGTCACCTGCGAATTCTGCAGCACGACCTATGAATTCTTGCCGGCCGCGCTCATGGCCAACGAGCAATCTGATTCGATCTAAAGACGGGAGGACCTTGCCAAGACGGCGGGACAGGGTTTCTAATCGCGCCCGCAAAGGCGATGCCGCGTACGATCAGTTGGGATTCAGTGCAGAAAATGACAAGGAGATGACGATGGTGGCGAAGCGCGTGCCGACCTTCCTTCTGATGTTTGTGGCGCTTGCCGGTCTTGCTGCTTGCGAATCACCGCCGCGGCCGGAGCCGCGGTTCCCGCCGCTGAATTTCAGTAGCGAGCCGCCGATCAATCTCGACGTGGCGTCGATTCAAGTCGTCGATCACACCAGCGCCGCACCCGCACCGGGTGACGTGCGGCAATATTTTCCGATTAGCCTCACCGAAGCGGTCCGCGCCTGGGCGCGCCAACGCCTGCACGCCGTCGGCACCCACAACACTGCGCGCGTCATTATCGAAACTGCTTCGGCGACCGGCAAGCGGCTCAAGAATGTTCAGGGCATGCGTGGCTTCTTCGGCTCCGGACCGGCTGAGCAATACGAAGCCGAACTTCGGGTTCGTCTCGAGATACGGAACGACCGGGGTTTCCAAGCCGCCGCTGTGGAGGCGTCCGCGACGCGCACCACCACCGCGCAGGCAAACGTCACGCCATCGGCGCAGAAGGATATCTTCTATAGCATGACCAAGGAGATGATCCGCGGTATCGACCACGAGATGGAAAAGAACATCAAGACGTTCATGCCAAACTACCTGCGCTGAGGCGTCGGTGCGGCGCGCGGTCGGCGGCTTCGGATGGCTAACGTCAGCTGCGGAAGGAGGGCTGAACGCCGATTATGGCGAGGAACTCTTGGCGCGTCAGCGCGTTATCGCGGAAGACGCCGAGCATATGGCTGGTCAGCATGGCGACTCCCGGCTTGTGAACACCGCGCGTGGTCATGCATTCATGTGCCGCTTCGATAACCACGGCGACGCCGCGCGGCTGTAGCACAGTATGGATGGTGTCGGCGATCTGGACCGTCATCTTTTCCTGAATCTGTAGCCGCTTGGCATAAACCTCGACGATCCGGGCAAGCTTCGAAATGCCGACCACGCGGTGATCCGGCAGGTAGGCAATATGGGCGTTGCCGATGATCGGGGCGAGATGATGCTCGCAATGGCTCTCGACCCGGATATCGCGGAGCACCACCATTTCGTCATAGCCATCGATTTCCTCGAAGGTGCGCTGGAGAATTTCCTCCGGGTTCTCGTCATAGCCGGAAAAATACTCGTCATACGCGCGGACCACCCGTTCCGGCGTTCCACTCAAGCCCTCGCGTGTGGGGTCGTCACCCGCCCAGCGGATCAAGGTGCGAACGGCCTCTTCGGCTTCCGAGCGGCTCGGCCGGCCGGGATACGCGGCCTCCTCCTTTTGCGCTCGGCGGCGACGCAGGGGATCAATGTTTGCCATGCTCTGTCCTCGTATCTCCGGTCTCTTCATCGTAGCGTTGGTTCTCGGTCTTGGCCGGAGGCCTTGCCGGGTCAAGGCCTCCGGCCCGAATTGCCGTCGGGAAGTGCAGTGAACGCGCGGGTCAGTTCACCCTGCCCGCCTCGTGAGGGCTGTCCAGCGAGAATGCCGGGATGTCGACCACAAAGCTCTCGCCGTCCATGGTTTCCATGCGGTACGTGCCAACCATAATACCCGAAGGGGTGCTGAGAGGCGTGCCACTGGTATATTCGAAACTTCGGCCGGGCTTCAAGAGCGGCTGCTCGCCGACGACGCCCGGGCCACGCACTTCCTGGACGCGGCCGTTGGCGTCGGTGATTTGCCAATAGCGCGAACGCAGGCGCACGGGTTCCTCGCCGCAATTCTCGATCCGAACCTGATAGGCCCAGACAAAGTGGCCGTCTTCGGGCGACGACTGATCGGCAAGATAATGGGGACGAACCGTGACGATGATCGAGCGCGTCTCTTTCTGATACATGGGGCCTCTCTCCCCGCGTGTGCCGCATACAGCACTGTGCCAATGACGAAGGCACTATCCCTCGTACCCGCCGATTTGTCTAGCCGACCTCCGGGCTAACTCCACCGTGTTTGGGCCGGCGAAGCCAAAGGTTGTACTGCCCCCGGCATTTTGAGCGAGCGAAGATACACGCGGGGATATTAGATAACCGGAAGGCCCTCGACCTTCCAGCGCACCATGCCGCCGCTCATGTTCGCCACATCGCGAAACCCGACCTGCCGCAGCAGCATCGTGGCCTTGGCTGAGCGCGCGCCCGAATGGCAGACGACGACAATCGGCCGCTGATGCGAAAGCTCGCCCGTGCGGCGCGGAAGTTCGCCCAAGGGAATTAGGATCGCTCCCCGAATATGCCCGAGTGGGCCAGAGAATTCCGTCGGTTCGCGGACATCGAGGATCTGGACGTCATCAACGCGCGGTGCGACGTCACGCGGTGCGATTTCGGAGATGCCGGCGGCGCCATAAGCCAGTGGCGCCCAGGACTCGCCCGCGCACCCACGTTCAAGGCCGAGGCCAGGGCCTCGATCGATCTGTTTACCATCAGACAAGGTCAGGTTCTCCGTGCCATTAATGAGATAACCGGCAATATGGCGCTTCCCGCCGGCATGGGAAGGGGGAGGATCGGACGCCGCCCGCCAGCCAAATCACGATAACCATGCCCGCTAGAGCATGCCCACCATTTCGGGAATGGTAAGGATATGCCTTCACGTTCCCATCCGACAGCCCTTATGCCCGAGGATGCCGGTCAGCTGCTGAGGGCTTGGCCCAGGTCCTCTGTAAGGTCAGCCGCGTCCTCGAGGCCGACGGAGAGCCGAACGAGCCCCTCGCTGATCCCGAGCCTCGCGCGCTCCTCCGGTGGGAGCCGCTGATGGGTGGTGGTCGCCGGGTGCGTGATCAGGCTTTTCGAATCGCCGAGATTGTTCGAGATGTCGATGAGGTCCAGGCGATCAAGAAAGCGAAAGGCGCCTTTACCTTCGCCCGCGATCTCGAACGCAATCACCGAGCCGCCGGCCGACATCTGTCGCAGGGCAAGCTCATGTTGCGGATGATCGTGACGTGTTGGATAGAGCACGCGCGTAACACCAGGATGGCGGGCGAGGAAATCCGCGACTTTACCCGCGTTCTCCACCATGCGCGTAACGCGAAGCTCAAGCGTCTCGAGGCCTTTGAGAAGAAGCCAGGCGTTGAAGGGGCTCAAGGCGGGCCCGGTGTGACGGAGGAACGGGGTCGCGATCTGGTCGATGAAGGCCTCGTCCGCGAGCAAAACGCCGCCAAGCGAGCGGCCTTGCCCGTCGATATGTTTGGTTGCTGAATAGACCACCACATCGGCCCCGAGCTTTAGCGGATGCTGCAAAAGCGGCGTCGCGAATACATTATCTACGACGACCCGCGCGCCAGCCGCGTGGGCGAGTGCCGAGACCGTTTGGAGGTCGATGATCTCGAGCGTCGGATTAGAGGGTGTTTCAACAAAGATACAGGTTGCGCCCGGTTTCAGGGCGTCGCGCCATTGGTCGAGATCCGTGCCGTCAACCAGTGTCGTTTTGATGCCATAGCGCGGCAGGAGGTCATTCACGATATAAAGGCAGGAACCGAACAGTGCCCGCGACGCGACGACGCGGTCGCCGGCTTTGAGTTGAGAAAGAAGCGCCGCAAAAACCGCCGCCATGCCGCTTGCCGTTGCCCGCGCGGCGGCCGCGCCTTCAAGCAAGGCGATCCGGTTCTCGAACATTGCGATCGTCGGATTGCCGTAGCGGCTGTAGACGAAGCCCGGCTGCTCGTTGCGAAACCGCGCCGCAGCCGTTTCGGCACTGTCATAGCAATAGCCCGAGGTAAGGAAGAGCGCCTCGCAGGTTTCGCCATGGCCGCTCCTTTCGGTGCCGCCCCGGACAAGCTGTGTTGCCGGTCGCCACTTCGGGTTGCCTGTGCGGGATTTGGAGTTGATTTCGTTCATCGCCCCATTCCTTGCAGCCGGGGCAGCAAAAAACCCCGGCAGGTTGACGGCCGGGGTTGCCTGATGCACCCGACCTTTTAGCGTTTTGTTTTACGTGGTCGCAAGCCGGTCGGCCCAAATCACCACGTGGCAGGGCCCCTATAGCCCGCCCAACCGGGCATCGTCAAGCGTGGCGAATGGGTGCATCCGGTCCATACCCTGCACCTTGACGGCGGCGGTTGCGTATCATATGAACAGATATTCATGTGAACATAGGTATTTGCGGTGATCGCGCCGGAGAATGAGGAACGCATCGTCGAATTGGCGGAGATCTTTCGATTGCTTGGCGACAACAGCCGGCTCCGCATCGTTCTCGCGTGCCTGGACGAGGCGGTCGCCGTGGGCGACATGGCGGCACGGCTCAACCTGCAACCATCATTGGTCAGCCATCACCTGCGGCTTTTGCGCGCGGCCCGCCTGTTGAGAGCGGAACGCCACGGCAAGCAGGTTCACTACCGCGCCGCTGATGCCCATGTTCGTCGCATCCTTGGCGACATGCTCGCTCATGTGGCCGAAGACACGACCGACGCTGCGGTCGAGGCGGAGACGGAAGCGTAATCGCTCTCTCTCTCGTCTCTCGCGGCGGAAAGCGGCTATTTGGGCGAGATCACCATGGTCATCTGGCGGCCTTCCATTTTCGGTGACTGTTCGACCTTGCCGAGATCGAGAAGATCGTCCCGCACCCGGTCCAGGACTTTGGCACCGAGATCCTGATGCGCGAGTTCACGGCCACGGAAGCGAAGCGTTACCTTGACCTTGTCGCCATCGCTCAGGAAGCGCGTCATCGCCCGCATTTTGACGTCATAGTCATGATCATCGATGCCGGGGCGGAGTTTGATCTCCTTGATCTCGATAACCTTTTGCTTTTTGCGCGCTTCATTGGCCTTCTTCTGCGCTTCGTACTTGTATTTACCAAAATCGAGAATCTTACATACCGGAGGTTGCGCCGTCGGCGAAATCTCGACGAGGTCGAGACCGACGGTCTCGGCACGGGTCAATGCTTCTCTGATGGAGACCACACCAAGATTTTCGCCTTGGTGATCGATCAATCGCACTTCGGGGACAGCGATCTGATCGTTAACGCGCGGCCCCTCTCGGGATGGGGGCGCGGAAAGCGGTGGGCGGGCGATCGAAGCTTCTCCTTCTCGTAATTGCGCCAGAGAACTTTGCGGTCCCGAGGTGACAGCCAGCCTCCGGGTCCAAGCTGCGAAGTCTAGTCTCGGGACGTTGCAAAGCAAGCACTTCTTGCAGGCGAGGAGCTATCCCTTAGGGAGTGGAACAAATCGGTCGCATCGAGGTCACAGGCCGGCGGCGCGGGCGACGGTTCTGGGATCGAGGTCGGAGAGCTCCGGCCGCTGCAGCGTGATAACATGCCGGCCACGTGGCGCGCATTTTTTCGGGCTTGAGGCGCCTGAGAACAGAACGACGGAGGGGCAGCCGGCGACCGCGATCAGGTGCATCGGCCCGGTGTCATTGCCGACGGCGGCGCGGGCGCCGCGGGCGAGTTCGGCGAGATCCGCGAAGCCGGTCTCGCCGCCGAGATTGCGAGCGCCCGGTACCTCCGCCGCGATGCCGGAGAGAAGATTACGCTCGTCGGTGCTGCCGATCAGGACCGGGGTTATGCCGCGGTCGAGCGCAGCATGGGCGATCGCGGTATAGCCAACGGCAGGCCAGCGCTTCTCCGGCCGGTGCGCCGATCCGCCAGGCACCAAAAGGAGATATTCGGCCGGTAGGTTGAAATTCCGGAGGTCGCTCTTCAGGAAGCTTATGTCGGGTGGGGGGACATGAGCAATGCCGGCGATCTCGAGTTGCTCTGCTTGGCGGTCGTAGTTGTGCATCGTCTTGCGGTCGGGATTGGCATGCCGATGTGACGCACCCCGGGCGATGCCGGACCAATCAGGCTTCGGTCCTGGTCCGAGAATCCGGAAATAGAAGCTCGACCGCTGCGATGTTTGGAGATCGTAGACGCGGGCGAAGCCCGCCTTGCGCATGCGCCTTCGCAGCCCAAGAAGTTTGTCGAGCCTGAAAAACGAGGCCCGCTCGTCGGTCCATATCTCGTCGAAATAGCCCGAACGCCGGGCGAGGTCGACAAACGGCGGCGTGGTTAAGAGCACGATATGAGCGTCGAGGTGATGCGCCCGTATGGCGCTGCAGGGACCGAGGGAGCAAATGAAGTCCCCTAGCGCGCCGTGCCGGATAACGAGAATCCGGGTTTGCGCGTTGCTCATCTTCGCTGTTGTCCCAGGAGATCGGAATAGAGGGCGATGGTTGGTTCGGTCATATGGGCGACGGTAAAATGCTCGATCACGTGGCGCCTCGCCTCAGCCGCGAGTTCGGCCCGCGCCGCGGGCCCGATGCTGAGCGCTTTCTCAAGTGTGGCAGCGAGCGCGGCGGCGTCGCCTGGCGGCACCAACCAGCCGGTGGCGCCCGGTATCACAGTTTCGCGCGAGCCGCCGTGATCCGTCGCGATCACCGGCCGGCCCATCGCTTGGGCCTCGACCGCAACCCGGCCGAAGGCTTCCGGGTCGGTCGAGGCCGAAACCACCACGTCGGCCAGCTTGTAGGCCGCAGGCATGTCGCGGCACGGGCCGACCAAGCGGACTTGGCCTTCGAGCCCGAGGGTGCTGATCTTACGCAGCAGCTCGGCACGATAGCGCGGCCGGCGCTCATCGTCGCCGATAAGCAACGCGAAGACGTCGGTCCGGCCGAGTTTGACCAATGCATCGATCAGCACCTCCTGGCCCTTCCAGCGCGTGATCCGGCCGGGCAGAAGCACAATCGGCCGACCGTCCGGCACGCGCCAGGCCGTACTGAGCTGGATCATGCGTTCGTTCGACACCGTTCCGGGATCGAAGCGGGTGATGTCGACGCCACGCGGGATGACCACAAGCCGGCTCTCGTCGATGCCGTAGACACTTTGGATGTGGCGACCGATGAAGGCGGAATTGGCTATGACCCGTTCGCCCTGCAGCATAATCCGGTTGTAACGGCGCTTGAGCGCGCCCGCGTGACCATATGTGCCGTGGAACGTGGTGACGAAAAGAACGCCGCTGCGCTGTGCGGCGGCGCGGGCGCTCCAGGCCGGCGCGCGAGAGCGGGCATGAACCATGTCCACGCCTTGCTCGCGAATGAGCGCTGCGAGGCGCGAGACGTTGCTCGCCATGCGGAATGGGTTCTTGCTGTCAAGCGGCAGAGTAAAATGTTCGCCACCCGCGCGGCGGATCTCATGCTCGAGTGGGCCGCCGGCCGATGCCACGAGCGCGCGCCAGCCATGCCGGACCAGCGCGACGGTAAGATCGATCGTCGAACGCTCAACACCACCAGAGACGCCAAGGCTCGGCAGGACCTGCAGCACGGCCGGCGCCAGGGCGCTTTCGGGCGCCGGCGGCGTGGTGCTACCATATACGGCCGTATCGGCTTCCGAGTTTCTTTCGACGATGTCCACAAGTCCTCCAGCGCTTCATCTAAAGCGCGCCGACGGCGCCACAATCGCCTATTACCGCGCGAGCGGCAAGTCTCCGGGCGTGGTCTTCTGCGGCGGCTTTAAATCCGACATGACCGGTACCAAGGCGACCGCTCTGTCCGAAGCCTGTGCGGCGCAAGGCCGTGCTTATCTCCGCTTCGATTATTTTGGCCATGGACGCTCCTCCGGCGATTTTACCGCGGGCACCATCGGGCGTTGGGCGGAAGATGTCATCGCCGTGCTCGATGACCTGACGGAAGGCCCGCAGGTGATCGTCGGTTCGTCCATGGGCGGCTGGCTCATGTTGCTCGCGGCGTTGGCGCGGCCGGCGCGAGTGCATGGGCTCGTTGGCGTCGCGCCGGCCGCCGATTTCACTGAGGAACTGATGTGGCGCGCGATGCCGGACGCGGTTAAGGACATCCTCCGGCGGGATGGGGTCTGGCGCCAGCCTTCCGAATATTCCGAGGACCCCTATCCCATCACGCTGCGCCTCATTGACGAAGGCCGCCGTCATCTCTTGCTCCATCGCGCCATTCCTTTGCGTTGCCCGGTGAGGATCTTGCATGGCATGAAGGATGAAGACGTACCGTGGTCCCATTCGCTGAAGCTGATGGAGGCACTGCAAAGTTCCGATGTCGCCTTGACCCTAGTGAAGGATGGTGACCACCGGCTTTCAGCCCCGGACGATCTTGCCCGCCTCATCACAGCGATGACGGAGCTGTGCCAGAAGCCGGCGCCATAGCGGGGGAGATAGCGCCGTCGCCGGCGCGTGCCAGGGCAGCAAGGCCCTCGCGGTAGGTTGGATAGCGCCAGACGAGCCCAAGCTCGCGCTTGATCAGCGTGGCGCGGACGCGCTTGTTGTCGGCATAGAAGCTCCGTGCCATTGCGGAGACTTCCGGTGCCGACAAGGGGATCGCCGGCGGCATGGGGAGGCCGAGAAGCAGCGCAGCATAGGCTATCACCTCGGCGGGGGCGGCGGGCTCGTCGTCGCAAAGGTTATAGACTTGGCCGGGATTCGGCCGCGCCATAGAGGCCTCGAGTGCCATCGCGATATCAGCGACATGGATGCGCGAGAAGACCTGCCCCGGTTTTTCGATCAGCCGTGCGGTGCCGGCGCGAAGCTGCAAGAGAACATTTCGTCCGGGGCCATAGATGCCGGCAAGACGAAAGCGATGTACCGGAAGTCCATCCTGCCGCCGCAAAGCGGCCCATCTCTGCTCCGCCACAAGGCGGCGGCGGCCGCGCGCCGTCGCCGGTGTCGGTGGCATGGTCTCGTCGACCCACGCCCCCTGATGATCGCCATAGACGCCGGTGGTGGAGAGATAGCCGACCCAGGCGATGTCGCGCAGCGCAGCGATGGCGGGGCTGCACGATTCGAGCACCGGATCACCGGCCTCTTCCGGCGGCACCGAGGAAAGGAGATGGGTGGTGCCGCGAAGCACGGCAGGATCGAGCGGGTGCGTCCGGTCGAACAGATACGCGTCAATGCCGCGGGCACGAAGCTCGGCTCGCTTTGCCGCACTCTGGCACGTGCCAGCGATCGCCCAATTCTGGTCATGGAGCCGGGCCATCAGCGCCACGGCGGTATAGCCTATGCCAAAGCAAAAAAGACGTTTGCCGCCGATCAAACGAATCCCCTGTGACGATGCAACCAGGCGCTTCGCCCTCGCCCGCGCCTCAGCCTCGGTGCGGCCGCTGGCCTGCCTTCTCTTGGCCATAGTTTGGGTGAAGGGTCGCAAACGTGAAACCTTATATTCTTGCATGGCTGGCTGCGGCAAGCGCCGCCGTGGCCACCCTGACCATGGCTGCTGCCCAACCGCGCGCCGCGCCGGCGGGAACGGATGCCGCGAAGAAACGCTACGCCGCCTGTATCGCTCTGACTAAAAGCGACCCCCACAAGGCGCTGGCGCGGGCCTCGGCCTGGGGGCAACGGAACGGCGGCCTACCGGCCGATCATTGCCTGGCGCTGGCGCTCGTCGCCTTGAAGCAATATGCCGATGCGGCGAAGGAACTTGAGCGCATCGCGACGGCGATGGCGCACCCGCCCAATCCGCTCCGGCCGGAGGTCTTGGACCAAGAGGGCAATGCTTGGCTTCTCGCCGGTGATGCGAAACAGGCGTATGGCAGCTTCTCTGCCGCCGCCGCCCTCGCGCCAGCGGATGCCGACTATCTGACCGACCGTGCCCGTGCCGCGATCGCGCTCAGTGATTATGGCGCTGCCGCGCGCGATCTTACTATGGCGCTGCGCTACGATCCGACGCGGACCAACCTCTATATTCTTCGCGCCGAAGCGCGGCGCAAGCTCGGTCAGATCCAGCTCGCGGTCGAGGACGCCGACACGGCGCTCGCTCTTGATCCGAACTCGGTCCGGGCGCTGGTCGAGCGCGGCATCCTTCGGGAAGACATGGGCGATACGAAAGGTGCCGAACAAGATTGGCTTTCCGTCGTTCGTCTGGCGCCGGATACCGCGGCCGCAGCCGAGGCCCAGGCTCATATCCAGACGCTCGCGTTGAAGCCGAAGGCAAAAAACTAGGCTGGCAAGGCTCAAGGCTTCCTAATCCGCCCATTCCGCGGCGACCATGGGATCGCCGTCGTCATGCTCGCGCGCCGCCTTGAGGGTGGTAAAGGCCGCGCGGTCCAGGATCTGCCTCAAGCCCCAAACCGCCATTCCGCGCACGAGCGGCGCTGCATCATCGAGCAAGCGGCGAAGCGCGGGCACGGCCGCTCCAGCACCGCTGTTGCCAAGCGCGATTGCGACGTTGCGGACAAAGCGATCGCGGCCGATGCGCTTGATCGCGGTGCCAGCGAACAGACGGCGAAAGCCGCTATCGTCAAGCGCCGCCAGCTCGACAAGACGCGGCAAATCCAGCGCGGCCCGAGGCCACAGCTCCATGTCGCGCGCGCGGCGGGCGTATTTGTTCCAGGGACAGATGGCGAGACAATCGTCGCAGCCGTAGACACGGTTGCCGATCGCGGCGCGGAAGGCGCGGGGGATCGGGCCCGGATACTCGATCGTGAGATAGGAGAGACAGCGTCGCGCGTCGAGCTGGTATGGTGCGGGAAAGGCGTTCGTCGGGCAAATATCGAGACAGGCACGGCAGGCCCCGCAATGATCGGCCTCGGGTCGATCCGCCATGAGGTCGAGAGGGGTGAAGATTGCACCGAGAAACAGCCACGAACCGAATTCACGCGAAACCAAGTTTGTATGTTTGCCCTGCCAGCCCAGTCCGGCCGCCGCCGCAAGCGGTTTTTCCATGACCGGCGCGGTATCGACGAACACCTTCACTTCGGCCTTGAAGGTGCGATGCATCCACGATCCGAGAAGCTTGAGCCGGCGCTTCACCACGTGGTGATAATCGCGCCCTTTGGCGTAAATGGAGATCGCACCGCGATCCTTTTCGTTCAGCGCCGTCATTGGGTCGCTCGCCGGGCCGTAGTTCTGGCCCAGCATGACGATGCTTTTCGCCTCCGGCCACAGTGCGTTGGGGTGTTGGCGGCGCGCGGCCTTGGCCGCGAGCCAAGCCATCTCGCCGTGGCGGCTGAGCTCGAGGAAGGCGAGAAATCGCGGCCCGGCCCCGGCGATGCTCTCCGGTTTCGTGATGCCGACTGCGTCGAAGCCGAGGCGGTGCGCCTCGGCTCGGATCAGCACCTCGTGCTTGCCCGTCGCTATTCCTGCCGTCATGGCTTAAGGCATACCGCGTCGCCGGCTAAAGGCAAGGCTCGGCCGCTTGCCGTCCTATCTTCAGAAATCCAGGTCCGCGTAGTGGCGGGGCGGCGGCAGGCCGGGAATGAAGTCGGCGAGAATGGCGCGAAACGACGGTCGCGACTTGATGCGGGCGTACCATTCCTTGGCCTGAGGATAATCCTCCCACGGCACGTCGGCGAGATAGTCGACGGCCGAGAGATGGGCGCCAGCCGTGATGTCGGCGAGACTTAAATCTTTGCCCGCGAGCCAGCTTCGCCGCTCGGCGAGATAGCCAATATAGGCAAGGTGGGTGTGAATGTTGCGCTGGCCGAAGCGGATCGCCGCCGAGTCCGGGGCACCAAGGCGCATGAAGCGCTTCATCAGCTTTTCCTCGATCAGGACCTCGCTCACCTCGCGGCCGAATTTGTGATCGAACCAGGCAGTGAGCCGGCGCACCTCGGCGCGCGTCCTGGGCTCGGTGCCGATCAGCGGTCGTTCCTGATAGACCTCGTCGAGATATTCGCAGATGGCTTGCGAATCCGAGAAGATGCTGCCGTCTGCTTCGACCAGAACCGGCACGTCGCCCGCCGGATTGAGCGAGAGGAATTCCTCGCGCCGTTCCCATATCTTCTCCACCTGCAGCTCGAAATCGAGGCCCTTTTCGGCGAGGGCGATACGGACCTTGCGCGAGGCAGGGGAAAGCCAGAGATGAAACAGGTGGCGCATGGCGTTTCACTTTATCCGAAGCCGCTCGACGCGAACAGGGTGGCCGGTGCCGCGGCTTTTGCATAATGTGTTGTCCCGGCGGGGGAAAGTGGCCGCGTAACCGAAGGAGGAGGCGATGCTGAAAATCTGGGGTCGCAACAATTCGATCAATGTCATGAAGGTGCTATGGATTGCGGCTGAACTCGGCCTCGACTTTCAGCGCGTGGACATCGGCGGCCCTTTCGGCGGCAATCATGAACCAGCCTATCTCAAGCTCAATCCAAACGGGCTTGTTCCCACCATCGACGATGATGGTTTCATCCTCTGGGAATCGAACTCAATCGTACGCTATCTCGCGGCGAAGCACAGCACTGGCACTCTCTGGCCGACCGAGTTGCAGCGCCGTGCCGATGCCGAACGCTGGATGGATTGGCAGCTTTCCGTGCTTATTCCCTCGGTCGGCCCGCTGTTCCTCGGACTCATTCGGACGCCGCCGGAAAAGCGGGATGGCGCGGCACTCGAAGCCGCGCGCGAAGCCTCCGAGGAAGCCTGGCGCCGCCTCGAGACCGTACTCGCGGACGGGCGCAGCTATCTCACCGGCGCGCGGTTCACCATGGGCGACATTCCGGTCGGTTGCTTCGCCTATCGTTGGTACCACCTCCCGATCGAACGGCCGACGCTGCCCCACGTTGAGGCTTGGTACAAGCGGCTTGCCGAGCGCCCGGCCTACCGTGAGCATGTGATGAAGCCTTTGACGTAACCGCCACGCCAGATTCGGGCCGCACTCGTCCTGCCTTGACGGATTAACCGAAGCGCGGGGCGAGGCGACGGCCCCCGCGGCGGTAGCGGATCAGATAATCTTGGACCACCCCTTCGACCGGCGTCGGCGTGATGCCCAGATCTTTCAGCCCCGGTGCCTTACCGCTCGCGACGTTGTCACGTTCGAGAAGCCGCACTTGATCGACAGTCAAGGGGGGCGCCGGAAGCATTTGGAGAAACGCGGCCTTAAGCTTCGCGGCCGCGAAGGGCACCGGGATCAGGAGGCACCAGCGGCCGGTTTCGCGAACCACGAGACGAAGGATATCGGCGAAACTATAGATATCGGGGCCGCCAAGCTCGAAGGTCTTGCCCGCCGTTGCCGGATCGGCTAGGGCAGCTTCGGTCGCCGCTGCCACATCACCGACATAGACGGGCTGGAATCGGGTCGTGCCGCCGCCGATCAGCGGCAGGACCGGCGAGATGCGGGCCAGTGACGCGAAGAGATTGAAAAAGCGATCTTCCGGCCCGAACACTACCGATGGTCGGAAAATTGTCGCGCTGGGGAAATTCTCCCGCACGAGGGTTTCGCCTTCGGCCTTGCTGCGAGCGTAAGCCGAGGGCGACTCGGCGTCGGCGCCGAGCGCCGAGACATGGATCAGCCGCTTCGTCCCGGCCTCGCGCGCCGCCTTGGCGACGAGCCCCGCGCCTTGCGCGTGCACGGCCGGGAAATTCTGCTTGCCGCGCTCGAACAGAATGCCAACCAGGTTAATCACCGCGTCGGCGCCCGCGACTGCCGCCGCCACGGAGGCGGGGGCGCGGAGATTGGCCTGAGAGACGACGATCTGGCCAACCGTGCCGAGCGGCTTCAAATAAAGCGCTTCGTCCGGACGGCGCACCGCGACGCGGATACGGGCGCCTTGGCGGGCAAGGTCTCTCACCACATAGCGGCCAAGAAAACCGGAGCCGCCGAAGATGGTCACCAATTGTCCTCGCATCATGCACCTCGCTCGTCAAACGTCCGTCGCACTATAGCGCCGCAGCCGAAGAAGAAAATACGCTTGCAGGGCGAACAGCGGCAAGGGAAGGAAAACGAGAGAGATCGCCTCCGGCCGCATATCGACCGGGGTCCGGGGTTAGAGCTTGCCGTGGGTGCTCGCTCCTCGGCCGTAGGCTGCCACGTGGGAGGGAAGCGCGATGTCGGGGGAAAGCTTCGGGTCTGGTTGCGGCAAGCCGGCGACGAGCGTTAGCGGGATTTCGCCGGCCCAGAAGGGAAGCGCCATGTCGGCTTCATCGTCGATGGGTGGGCCGCGCCGGACCTTGGCCGAAGCCTCATCGATCGGCATGGCAAGAACCCGTGTCGCGCGGAGCTCGATTGCATTCGGCCCGCGCGCGCCGGCCGACCGGCCCGGGATAATATGTTCGACCAGGGTCTCGAGAGCCTTGGTCTTTGCGGCCGGGTCGGTGATCTCGCGGGCGGCACCGAACATCACCACCGAGCGGTAGTTCACCGAATGGTGGAACGCCGAACGCGCGAGAACCAGGCCGTCGAGATGGGTGATGGTGACGCAAAGCGGCGCCCCGTCCTTCAGCGCCCGCAACATGCGGCTGCCGACCGCGCCGTGCACGATCAGCGCGTCTCCCATCCGCGCGTAGTTCGTTGGGATAACGACCGGCTGGCCCTGAAATACGAAACCGACATGGCAAAGGAAGCCGGCATCGAGAATGGCATAAACGGTCTCGCGGTCGTAGGCCGCGCGCTCGCGCCGCTGCCGGATGGCGGTGCGGCGGCTCGGCGGCGGTACTTTGGTGGTCGCGGGGGGGGCAGCGCTCTTGGTGTTCATGGGGCTTGCCAAGCTTGTATTTATGTATTAGTACAATATTATGTTAGTAATAGAACAATATGAAATTCGTGGCCGCGGCGCAAGTGAAATTGCCGTCAGTATCGAGCAGGCGATTCTAGGCGGCCGACTCTCGCCTGGTGACAGCCTGCCCACGGTGCGCGGCCTCAGCGCGGCGCTTCACATCAGTCCCGGCACTGCGGCTGCCGCGTATCGCAGCTTGCGGCTGCGCGGTCTCATCGGCACCGCAGGTCGTCGTGGGACGATTGTAAGCGCTCTCCCACCTTTGAGCCCGCGACCTGTCGTACCGCTTGGGCCCGAGGTGCGGGACCTCGCCGGCGGTGCACCCGATCCCGTGCTTCTTCCCAACCTTGCTCCATTGCTCGCCGGGGTTGCACCGTCACCGATCAATTATGGCGCCCCGCCTTGCGATCCGGCGCTCGTGGAGATGGCACGGGCAAGCTTTGCCGTCGATCGCCTGCCGCCCGGCCCGATTACGGTGGTTGGTGGCGCGCTCGATGGCATCGAGCGCGTGTTGCAGGCTTGGCTTCGCCCCGGCGACCAGGTGGTGGTCGAGGATCCTGGCTATTTCGCAGTGTTTGATCTACTGCGGGCGCTCGGTCTCAACGCGATTCCGGTCACCCTCGATGGCGAGGGGCCGGCGCCCGAAGCCCTGGCGCAGGCTCTTGCCAGAGGTGCGAACGCGCTGATCGTCACGCCGCGGGCGCAGAATCCAACCGGCGCCGCCTTGACCTCGGCGCGGGCATCGGCGCTGCGGCGCATCCTGGCCCGCCATCCCGATCTTCTCGTGATCGAGGACGATCACGCGGGGCCGATCGCGGGCCAGCCGGTATTCAGCTTGGTCGAGGCGGGCCGCGCGCGGTTCGCGATTGTGCGTTCGGTATCGAAATGGCTTGGCCCCGATCTTCGCCTTGCGCTCCTGACCGGCGATCCGCTGACCATCGGCCGGGTCGAGGGCCGCCGCCAGCTTGGTGCCGGCTGGGTAAGCCATATTCTGCAAAAGCTGGTGGTGAAGTTGTGGTCCGATCATGAAAGCCGGCATCTGGTGCGCCGCGCCGCTGGCGCCTATGGCCGTCGACGCGAGACGCTGATCGCGGCGCTTAATCATCACGGCATCACCGCGGAAGGGCGCTCGGGGCTCAACGTCTGGATTCCGGTGCGCGAAGAAGCGGCGTTGGTCCAAGCGATGCGCGCGGCAGGATGGGCGGTGATGGCCGGAGAGCGCTTCCGTGTCCAGAGCGGGCCGGCCATACGGGTTTCGATCGGCGCGCTCGCCGCGCCGGCCGAAATCGCCCGCTTTGCCGAGGACTTCGCCAGGGCGGCAGGCGCAGGGGCGCGGACTCGCGCGGCCTAAAGCAAGATCGTTTCCGGTCTAGGCGGCTGCACATGTGAATCTTGCGTTGCCGCACCTAATTGGCGGGCCCGATCGCCGCTCGAGCCGATGATATCCTAACGCCTCGTCTCTCTCGCCACGGTCTGTCGCGGCGCATCGGCTTTGCGCTATAGTGAAAGCGCGTCATCCGTCTGCCGGTGTGTTGCTGTCGTGCTCGATTCCATGACCGATTCCCTGCCGAGGCTGTTTTCCTGCCGGCTCACCGTGTGCGGCCTCAGCGAGCTTGCGCTCTACCGCGATCAAGGGGTGAGCCATGTGCTGTCGCTGCTCGATCCCGGCTGGCCCGACCCCGTGGTATTTGCCGAATACCCGCCCCATGCGCGCGCGATCTTGCGTTTTCATGACGTCACAGAGCTTGCCTCAGGCTATCAGGCGCCAGACATGACGGACGTTGCCGCGGTGCTCGATTTCGGCCGGAACCTAGCGGCCGAGCCGGAACTGGTCAGCCATCTCCTCGTGCATTGCCACATGGGGATTTCACGCTCGACCGCGGCGCTCTCGATCCTGCTTGCGCAATCGGCGCCAGGGCACGAGCGCGAGGCGCTGGCCCGGGTTCAAGCGATTCGCCCGCGCGGTTGGCCGAATTCGCGCATGATCCGTTTCGCCGACGCGCTTTTGGGCCGGGACGGTGCGCTTGTCACTGCGTTGAAGGAGCATCAGCGGGCAGTCATCGCTGCATATCCGGAGCTCGCGCCGCTGATCGCGGGCGTTGGCCGCGCCGACGAGCTGCCCGATTAAACCGGCGTCGCATTCGGTAGTTCGGTTCTTATCCGATGGCAGCGAGCGCCGCGGGCAGTTCCGCGTAGGCCGAGATAACCGCATCGGCGCCAAGTTCGGTGGCGGGAACGTGGCTATAGCCGAAGTCGACGGCGATCACCGGCACGCCGGCGGCTTTGGCCGTCGCCACGTCGGTCGGTGAATCGCCAATCATCACCCCGTTTTCGGGTGTGGCGCCGATGGCAGCGAGCGCCGAGAGGAGGGGTGCGGGATCCGGTTTGGAGACCGGCAGCGTATCGCCGCCGAACAGGGCATCGAAATAGGAGAGGAACGCGATCTCGCCAAGAAGCTTCCGGCTTAGCCGCTCGGCCTTGTTGGTACAGACACCGAGCCGATAGCCCTCCGCCCTGAAGCGTGTGAGCAGATCCTTGACTTCAGGGAACGGCCGGCTGAAGACCGCAATGTTGTCGCCGTAATAAGCAAGGAATTCGGCGACGGCCGCCTTCAGCGGCTCGGGATCGAGCGGCGCGCCGGTCATTCTAAAGCCCCGCTCGACAAGCTTGCCGGCACCTTGCCCAACCAGACTCCGCACCTGATCGAGGTTAAGCCGGCGACGGGCATGGTTCGCCAGAACGACGTTCAGCGTCGCGTGCAGATCGGGGGCGGTGTCAACCAGGGTGCCGTCGAGGTCAAACACAAGGGCGCGGCGGGACATGAGACATTCCTTCGGGGGTACTCATTCGCTTCCGCGCCGGACCCTAGCCGCGCGGTTGTCCGCTGTCCAGCGCCACCGGCTTACGAAAGTGAAACTATCTTGTGGTGAAATAGGCGGTGACAAATCGTGAGTAGACGCTGCTGCGGGCCTATGACACTGTTTGCCCGCCGCGAGAAGGGGAAATCTTCAACGAGTGAAGCGGATAAGCATGTCCTCATCTCCTCTGGCCGTGGTCATCCTGGCGGCCGGCGTTGGCAGCCGGATGAAATCGACCCTCCATAAAGTGCTGCACCCGATCGGCGGCCGGCCGATGGTCGCCCATCTTAGGGAAACCGTGGCCGCGCTTAAGCCGGATCGCGTAATCGTGGTCTCGGGACCGAATGCGGCCGCCGTTGCCGCGGCTGCCGCGCCGGCGGAAGCGGCGGTGCAGAACCCGCCGCTCGGCACGGCCGACGCGGTGAGACAGGCGCAAGGCGTGCTTGGTCCGTTCGACGGCGATCTTCTGATCCTCTATGGCGATGCGCCGCTGGTGCGCCATGAGACGTTGAATCGCCTCCGCGCCGGGCTTAAGAGCGGCGCCAAGCTCACGCTGCTCGGTTTCCGGCCGGCCGATCCCGCGCAATATGGCCGGCTTGTCCTGGACGGCGCAGGCAAGCTCGAGCGCATTGTCGAGTTCAAGGACGCGACCGAGGCGGAGCGTGCCATCGGCCTTTGCAACGCCGGCATCCTGGCGGCGGATGCGAAGACCTTGTTCGCGCTTCTGCCGAAGATCAATAACCGCAATTCGAAGAACGAATACTACCTGACGGACGCGGTGGCCTTGGCCCGCGACGAAGGCTATGACCTCGCGCTGGCCGAGGCCGAGGCAAGCGAAGTTCAAGGCGTCAATACGCGGGCCGATCTTGCCGCCGCCGAGGCGGTGGTGCAGCGGCTCTATCGCCGGCGCGCGCTCGATGCCGGCGCCACTCTGGTCGATCCCGAAACGGTATATTTCTCCTTCGATACCGAACTCGGGCCTGATGTGGTGGTCGAACCAAATGTCTTCTTCGCGCCAGGGGTGAAAGTCGGGCGGGGCGCGCGCATTCGCGCCTTCTCGCACCTCGACGGGGCCGAAGTCGCGGAGGGGGCGATCGTCGGGCCTTTCGCGCGGCTGCGGCCAGGCGCTGCGATCGCTGAGAATGTGCACATCGGCAATTTCGTCGAGGTCAAGAACGCGACCATCGAAGCCGGAGCAAAGGTAAATCACCTCACTTATATCGGCGATGCCCGCGTCGGTGCCGAGGCCAATATCGGAGCCGGCACGATCACCTGCAATTACGACGGCTTCGGCAAGTACCACACCGAGATCGGCGCCGGCGCCTTCATCGGTTCCAACACGGCGCTGGTCGCGCCGGTTATGGTCGGCGAAGGGGCGATGATCGGCGCTGGCAGCACGATCGCGCATGATGTCGCGGCGGGCGATCTCGCGGTGACCCGGGCCGAGCAGACTACGCTGGCCGGCGGCGCCGAACGCTTCCGCCAGCGCGCCGCGGCAAAAGCCGCGAAGGCGAAGGCGGAGCGGGCGAAGAAGATCAAGGGAGCATCATAGCATGTGCGGGATTATTGGCGCGGTGGGCGGGACCGACGTGGTTCCGGTCCTCGTGGAAGGGCTGCGCCGGCTCGAATACCGCGGCTACGATTCAGCGGGAATCGCAACGCTTGTCGACGGCGCCATTGAGCGCCGCCGTGCCGAGGGTAAGCTCTCCCGGCTCGAGGCTAGGCTCGACAGCCAACCCCTGCATGGCGACATCGGCATCGGCCACACGCGCTGGGCGACCCACGGCGTGCCAAACGAAAAAAATGCCCATCCGCACATGACCGATGGCGTCGCCATCGTCCACAACGGCATCATCGAGAATTACCGCGAGCTTTCTGACGAGCTTCTAGCGCTCGGCCACGCCTTCGCAAGCGAGACGGATTCAGAAATTGTCGTCCATCTGATCGCTCGCTACCGCAACGAGGGGATGACACCGCAAGCGGCGGTGGCGGCGGCATTGAAGCGGCTTGAAGGCGCCTTCGCGCTCGCCATTCTTTTTGCCGGCGAGCACGATCTCTTGATCGGCGCCCGACGCGGCAGCCCGCTCGCGGTTGGCTGGGGCGAGGGCGCCATGTTCCTTGGCTCGGATGCCTTGGCGCTCGCGCCGCTGACGTCGCGCATTTCGTATCTTGATGACGGCGACTGGGTCGAGCTCAGCCGCACCGACGCGGTCTTTCACGATGCGGACGACAAGGTGGTGACGCGGGAGGCCAAGTTGACGCGGCTTTCCGGCGCCATCACCGGCAAGGGCAACTATAGCCACTTCATGCTGAAGGAGATCTACGAGCAACCGGCCGTCATCGGCGACACCTTGAACGCGCTCCTCAATCCCGCGAGCGGCGCGATACAACTGCCGCCTTTCGATATCGATCTCGCAACCGTTCCAAGAATCGCGCTGGTCGCCTGCGGCACGTCGTTTTACGCGGCGATGGTGGCGAAATACTGGTTCGAGCAGATCGCGCGCGTCGCAGTCGAAATCGATATTGCCTCCGAGTTCCGCTATCGCGATCAGCCGGTGGCGCCCGGCGGGCTCGCAGTATTCATTTCTCAGTCGGGTGAGACGATCGACACTTTGGCGGCGTTGCGCCTCGCGAAGGCGAAGGGCCAGAAAACGCTCGCCATCGTCAACGTGCCTGAAAGCGCCATCGCGCGCGAGGCGGATGCGGTGTTGCCGACGCTGGCGGGGCCCGAGATCGGCGTCGCCTCGACCAAGGCATTCACGTGCCAGCTCGTCGTGCTGGCCTCGCTCGTGATCGCGATGGCGCGGGCGCGCGGTGCCATCAGCCATGAAGAAGAGGCGGAACTTTCCGCCGCCATTGCCGAGGTGCCGAGCCGTGCCAGCGAGGTGCTGCAGCACGACCGCGCGTTGCGCGACTTGTCGCGCACCGTTGCCAAGGCGCGCGACGTGATCTTCCTCGGCCGCGGCACGAACTATCCGGTCGCCCTCGAAGGCGCGCTGAAGCTCAAGGAACTGTCCTACATCCATGCCGAAGGCTATCCCGCCGGAGAGCTGAAGCACGGGCCGATCGCCCTCATCGACGACAACGTGCCGGTGATCGTGGTCGCGCCGTCCGATGCCTTGTTCGAAAAGACCTTCTCTAACATGCAGGAGGTGATGGCGCGCGGCGGGCGCGTTATTTTTCTAAGCGATGAAGACGGCTTGACGCGAATCGGCACAGCGGGCCAAGGCATCGCGCTGCCGAAAGTGAAGCCCTTCGTGACGCCCATTCTTTATGCCATTCCGGTGCAGCTTCTCGCCTATCATGTCGCAGTCGCCAAGGGCACCGATGTCGACAAGCCACGGAATTTGGCGAAAAGCGTGACCGTGGAATAAGCCGCGCGCGGCGCAGATGGATTGTGATGGATCACAAAGAAGTCTGCACATACTAATCTTCTCAGAATTGTCTCGACGTTTGTATGAGGGAATGTATAATATGGCTCATGCGAACAGATGCGCGTCAGCTGACTCACGACGAACTGACAGAACTTCGGAAACGCGGTGTGGCGGCGGTGCAAAA
>JBJKQL010000082.1:0-12252 GCA_046705265.1 Ferrovibrionaceae bacterium | reverse complement strand
CTATCGCGAGGGTGATGCCGCGACGGCTGGCTTTCCGGCAGAATCGGAGCGATCGCAGGCAGGCGCGGTCGGAATGGGTAACGGCGATACTCACGGCTTTGCTTCCGATTATTACTGGCTGGCCGATATCAGCATGAGCTGCGCGCAAAATGATCACAGGTTCACGAATTTGGCGGCCGGGATCATCAGGATGGCAGCAACTATCGAGAAGGTCTCAGACAGAATCTAGGCTTCGTCTTTGATCCGGATCAATGGGCCTGCCGACGCAATTCATCAATCCCGTCCTTGATGCCGTCGGTCCATCCAGCCCTGGCTTTGATTGCGGAAACCCGCGGTGGCTTGAGGCTGCAGAGCGTTTTACTTAGGAATCCCGCTGGCTCGACCTCAACGCAGGAAGATGACCACGTCCAGTTCATCTGAACGCCTTGCTCGCAGGGATTTTGGTCACGAATGGCGGTATTTGAAATATGGACGGGCCGCAATCCGATTTGGTCACCGCCTGTCGGCCGACAATGGAGTTCGGTAGCGAAAGAAGTTGAATGCGCGCCGCCCGCTATCGAGCTGAGCGGCACCGGCAGTGCGGATCGTGATATTGCCGAGATCGAGCGGTAATCTGTGTCCAAAGGCGGGTGCAGCCCGGATTACGACCTCGGCCATGATTGCCGGCGCGGCGAGAAGCCAATATCTATGGCGCACCTTTGGTCGTCTCAGTCAAGTTGGATGTGCAATCCCCGGCGGCGAAGTCTCGGTCTAATCCTCGCCGATCGGGGGGACCGCAGGGCGCTGTCTATGCAGTTGACCCCTTGGCTAGGGCGCTCGCGTACCTTGAGCAGCTGCAAAAGCAGTGCGACATCTCGCAGATCCGGCAATTGGCCGCGAATGCTGCCCTGATGGACGGTACCGATATTCCGCCGGATGCCTGCCGCCTTGATCGCGACGGTTCTGTACCAAGCCGAGGATCCTGCCGGCATTCTCTGGAACGTCCCCCGGCTAATACCGATGCAACGTCCGATGGTCGTCGTCGAACTCCATCCCGCGAGGCTCTGCGAGCACGGCTCGCCGCGGGAGGTCCGCTTGACGCCAGCGCAGATCCGAGCATGGCGTGAAGTGGCCGGCTTTCATGTGCAGAATTGCTGACGCCACAGCGCTGTGAATTACAGCCTTGTCGCTCAATCCAAAGGCCAACGAGAGTTGGTCACTTCTCCCGCGCATCCATGTAATCAATGGTCGATCTTCAGCTATTCAGGGCGGCTATCCTGGCGTACTGCGCTCCCTGTGTGCGGTTGCTCGCGCCGACGCCGGGCGATATTCGTAGATTCGTATAGGCGCCGAGATGCCGCGTACCCGCTCCTCGCCGAGAAAGATGAGCCCGCGGGCGGCGTCGCGGCCCATCATCCCGGCGACTTCTTCGGAAACGACGCAGGAGACGCCGTGTTCCTTTGCCGCGTTTTCCATGCGCGACGCGATATTGACCACCTCGCCATATATCCCGATCGACCGCCTGTCATCACCCTGCTCGCTCACCACCACGTCGCCACCGTGAATGCCGGTGCGAAACGTCGGTACCACGTCGAAGTTCCGCCGATAGGCCGCCTCCTCACGCGCGGTTGCAGCATATATCGCATCGACCGCATCCAAGAGTGTGTCATTTCTGGCTGCGTCGTTGGTGGCCCAGGTTGCGATCAGACCATCGCCCTTATAGAGATAGATCTCGCCACCATGGTCCGTGATCGGCTTTGAGATATCGAACAGGAACCTGCCGATCAGCGAACGAATCTTCAATAAACCGAGACGCTCCGACAGCCTTGTCGATTCGTTGAGGTCGATGAACATCAAAACCCGTGATTCGACGACCGGCCGATAATAGGTCCCAAGAATCAGAGCAAACAGCGTTCCGATGCCAAGAAAGTGTACGACCCGCATCGCGAGGACGGCGACAACAGAAACCGTCGTCAAGACAGGTATCGCTATTGCCAAAAGGCTAAAAAGCTTTGGCAGTTCATGTGGAGGCCAGATCAAAAGACGGGATACTGCAATCGCGGCGACGACGAACACCATCACGACAACTGTGTAGATCGGTATGGACAGTAACGGATGCATGCTGCGGAGCCAAATCCCTCGGGAGGTTTGTACGTAGAACTCCTCGAAGAATCCGACGCCAGCGCCGACGAATATGGCAGTAGTCAACGCAACTTGGATACGGTGTCCGAGCGCGACCGCCGTCAATCCGACGAGTACCGTAAAGATAGCGATGACAATTAAGATCGAGAGCAGCTTGCGCCGGCTGGACGGCGATACCCAGGGAAGGATCGAACTCATAATGCATATCTCTTCCCGGCATTCGAAACCGGCGAGTCCAGATGAGATCGTCTCGTAGTTCTTGAGAATTCCGCAGCCACACGCATTTCTATCGTTTCTCCCTCGGCCGGTAGCGCATGATCCTCGCTAATGACACTCCGAAGGTGCCGCTGATCCCAAGCCTTTGGTGTTCCTGAAGGGCGGCCCAGCGCCCGATCCGCCGCAGGCTACCTTGTCTAACTTCCAACGTTCCTGCCTTGGCGGTATTGACCTGGCCGTACGCATTCCCCGCGTTCGAAGTGCTTCACGGAACTTCATCTCAGCGTCACCAGGAGGCGATTACCTCGATGCTCCGGAGGGCATGCTGGTCCGGCTTTCGCATGATAATCGCCCAGAAGCGCGCGGCTTTCGGACCATCCGCCACCCATGGCCACGAAGAGTTGCGCCGTGTCAAGATAACGCTGGGCGACGCCACGGGCATAGCCGAGGCGGGCCTCCTGGTAACTGCGCTCGGCATCGATCAGGTTGATGATATCGACCTTCCCGGTTCTGTAGCCGAGCCGCTGGAGCGCGAGTGAGTCAGCCGCGATACCGAGGGCCCGGTGCTCCTCTTTGACGAGCCTTGTGTCATGCCCAAGCGCACGTAGCGCATCAGCGACCTGGCGGAAAGCTTGCAGGAGGACTTGGCGATAGGTCGCTGCCGAAGCGCGAAACGCTTCAACCGCGCTCTGCTTCTGGGCCTCAAGAGCCCCACCGTGAAAGATCGGCGCCATGACGCCACCAAGGACAGACCAGATCAGGCCTTGTTGATCGAACGATCTATCCGGATCGGTCGCAGCACTTTCCAGAGAGGCCGAGAGAGTGACGGTAGGGTACATCTGACCGGTAGCGATACCAATGGCGGCACTGGCCGCGTGAAGCTGAGCTTCGGCAGCCAGGATGTCAGGCCGCCTATGAACCAATGCCGAAGGCACACTGATCGGCAGTTCGCCTGGCAGGATGAAATCGCGCAAAGCAAAAGCAGGCGGCGACCATTCCGCCGGATCCCGGCCAGCCAGGGTCGTCAAGGCATCCTCCTCCTCCGCCAGCTGCCGCCGAAGCGGCGGCCGCAGCGTGCGGTCGCTGGCAAGCTGACTTTCCGCGATTAATACGTCGGTTCTCGGTGTCCGGCCGACTGCGAACTTACGTCTGACCAGCGTGAGATTTTTCTCGTCATCGCCGATGATGCCTTCGACTGCGGTAAGCTGCGCTCGGTCGGATGCGATCGTGAGCGCCTCCGTGACGATATCGCCTGTAATGGTCAGCTGTGCCGCCGCAACCTCGAAGGCGTGGTATTGCGCGAGAGAGACTTCCTGTTCGGCCCTGCGGGCGGTAATGCCGAACACGTCCGGTGAAAAGCTGGCCAGCGGACCCACGCTATAAAGGTCGTAGAGGGGGAGCGCTTTGCCGGGCTGCTGGCCGAGAAGATTGGATGGGCCTCTCTGGCTCTCGGCCGATGCCGCGACATCGAGCTGTGGATAATAGGCGCTACGCGCCTCAAGCACGGCCTGCCGGGCCTGAGCCAGGGTGGCCCGTGCCGCAGCAATGGTAGGGCTGTCCACAATCGCCTCGCGGACGACATTGTCAAGCGCCGGTGCGTGAAAGAGTCGATACCACGCGGCAGGAATGGACTTGCCGATCATGAGTCTTTGGGCCGGCTCGTTGTTGCCCGGCGTTAAAGTGAGTGCGACCCTTTGGGGCGTGTAGCCCTGGACGGTGGGCGGCGCCGGCGGAAGGAAATTCGGTCCGACAACGCAGCCGCCGGCCACCAAGAGAACCGCAAGAATAGCAGCGTGAGGCCGCGCGCGCTTCCATCCGCCGGCTTTGATCGCTGCAGAGAGAACGGAAGCTCCGGCTTGAGGCAAACGCGAGACGATCCGAGAACGCAAGGTCTGGGCCACATCCTGCTGATGTGGATCAAAAATAGACGGAGTTCCGACGCGCGCGTTGATATGCGTCAATCTCAAGCCACTCCGCGCCGGCCGTAATCCGCGTGCGGAGGCTGTCAGCGTGATTTCTCCGCCCGCGTTTGTTCCTGGTCGGATGTCGCTTGCCGCGTGATAATTTTCCCTGTCGCTGCGTTGGACCGTCGCCCACGGCAGAACCGATGCCGGCCTTACCTAAACGGCCGATAACAGAGTGTTCGGTGGATCCCGGCGAATGCCCGGCCGCCGCTGCTCCCGGACCGCGCGGCAGCACCATTGCGGCAAGTCCAGGATTTCATCGCCCATTCAAGCACGAAGGGGCAATCCTTTGATGCCACCGCCATGATTGAGATTTGTCGTGATCGCCTCGTTGCGACTCCTCGCGTTTGATCTGAATCACAGCGGTCGGCCGGGATGCGCGTAAGAAATCGGCATTTCCAGTCCGCACGGCACGAAAGACATGGGACTCAAATCCGAAGCTGGGATGACCGCGCCCGACCGCGAGGCCGAGCCGGCCAGCCGGAAGGCCGAGCTGGATCGGAGAGGTGCGCCCATAGTCAAGCCGCGCTATCGTTCGCGCCGGCCGCTCGTTGCGCTCGCGGTCCTGGCGGCCGGTTTTGCCGGCTTCTGGTACTGGTCGGCCAGGGTCCGGGCGCTTGCCGTGCCTGTCGCTGCCATCCGAACGAATGTCGCCGAACAGGTCTTCGGGCTCGGTACTGTTGGGGCGCATGTCGAATCCGAGGTCGGGTTCAAGGTTTCGGGCGTGCTTGTCGCAGTCGATGCCGATGAGGGTGACCACGTTCGCACGGGTCAGGTCCTCGCCCGCCTTGACGCCCGTGACATCGAAGCCCAGCTCGCGGTCGCCAAGGCCGGCGTCGCCCAAGCCGAAGCGAATGTCACCAAGGCCGAAGCCGACGTGGCGAGCGCCAAGGCGACGCTTGTCAACGCGACTGCCATCAGCACCCGGGACTCGCGCCTGATCAAATCGGGCTTGGTTTCGACAGAGCAGGCGGAAACTGATCAGGCGGCGGTCCGCATCGCAGCCGCCAATCTGGTATCGGCGCGAAGCGGGGTCGTTCTCGCCAAGGCTCAGCTCCGATCCGCCAAAGCCACGCGTATGGTGAGCGAAGCGACGCTCGCCGACTACACCCTCTACGCCCCTTACGACGCCTGGGTGGTGTCGCGCAATCTTAACCTCGGCAGCGCCGTCAATCCGGGCCAATCGGTCTTTACACTGATCGAGCCCAAGGGAATCTGGGTTCTCGGTTATGTGGATGAGCGCCTGGCCGGCCGGCTCGCGGTGGGCCAGCCGGCAGAAATCATCCTTCGTTCCGAGCCCGGCAAGCGATATTCCGGTCACATCGCGCGTATCGAAATTCAGAGCGACGCGGTGAACGAGGAGCGTCTAGTCGACGTTGCCTTCGACCACATTCCGGCCAGCATCCACTTGGCCGAGCAGGCGGAGGTTTTGATCACCACGGGCATTCTGTCCAAAGCCGTCGTCATGCCGCCGACCATGATCTCCGATCTCAAGGACGGCAAAGGTACCGTCTGGATCACAGAGAATGGGCGCCTCGCCCGCCGCCGCGTGAGCCTCGGTCCGGAGCTTCTGAACGGGCAATATCCAATTCTGGCGGGGATTCCCGCCGGTGTCCAAGTTATTGCGGCCCCGGTCTCGGGTCTCCGTGTCGGCCGAGCTGCGATAGCCCGGAAAGCCACGCGCCCATGAATCTCGCCGTTCGTGACATCCGACACAATATGCTCCGGTTCATCCTTACCGGGATCGGCCTCGGCGGACTTCTCGGCATCGTCATCACGATGGCCGGAATCTATGAGGGCGCGCTCGCCGACGCCCTCCGCCTGCCGCGCGCTTTCGGCGCCGAGCTGTGGGTGGTGCAGCCGCGCACCAAGGGGCCCTTCGCCGAACCCTCGCGCATTCCACGCGACACCCGCAATCTGGTACGGCGCATGCCGGGCGTCGCCGCGGCGGGGTCGGTCACCTTCCAGACCGTGCAGACAACCGCTGCGCAAAAGCCCGTGCGGTTGTTCCTGGTCGGATACGAGCCGGGCCGCATCGGCGGTCCGCCCGCCGTTTTCGCCGGGCATGGCATTACGGAGAGCCACTACCAGATCGTCGCCGACCGGTCCTCGGGGCTCAAACTCGGCGAAAGGGTGCCGCTCGGCCCTTACCATGATCCTTACACGGTCGTCGGCATGACCCGCGGCATGGTCACGTCGGCCGGAGATCCGGTGGCCTGGATCACGCTGCTCGATGCCCAGAGCATCCAGTTCTCCGTTAGTCCGCCGCTGGAACGCCGCGAGAAGGCGGCCCGCCGGCCGGCGCTTCAGACCAATGACATCAACGCCGTCCTGGTGCGTCTCGACCCCGGTGTCTCCAAGGCCGCAGTCGCCCATGAGATCGACCGATGGAAACACCTTTCGGCGGTCAGCGAGTCACAAGAAGAGAGCTACCTCACCGTCTTCGTGATCCAGAAGATGCAAAAGCAGCTCGGCATGTTCATGACCATTCTGATCGTGGTCTCGACCGTGATCATCGCGCTCATCGTCTATACCTTGACCATGGACAAGTTGCGCTCGATCGCGACTTTGAAGCTCGTGGGCGCGCCCGACCGCACCATTGTCAGCCTCATCGTCCAGCAGGCCCTGATTCTCGGTGTCGCCGGCTTTGCCCTCGGCGTCGGCCTGGTTTGGACCTTCAAGGGCTATTTTCCTCGCCGGGTCCAGATGGAGCCAAGGGACCTTGCAATTCTATTCGCCATTACCGTCATCGTCTGCCTGCTCGCCTCGGCGCTGAGCGTCCGTGCAGCAGTAAAGGTGGATCCGGCCAGAGCTCTTACAGGATGATGTCATGAACGAGCTGGCCGATTCTCAAGCCCTCGTCGAATTGCGGGACATATCCAAGCATTTCGGCGAGGCAACGACTCGGGTCGACGCTCTCATCGATATCACGCTCTCTGTCTTCCCCGGGGAGGTGGTTGGCCTTGTCGGTCCAAGCGGATCGGGGAAGACCACGCTCTTGAACGTCGTTGGCTGCGTCACGGAACCGAGCGAGGGTTGGATGCGGCTCAATAGCGATACGGTCTATAACGGAGAGTGGCTGATGCGCGACCTGCGTCGTCTTCGGCTAGAGAAGATTGGCTTCATTTTCCAGACCCACAATCTTCTCCCCTTCTTGACCGCGGTCGAGAACGTGATGGAAGTGATGGAGCTTGCCGGCTTCAAAGCAGTGTCAGCGCGAAACCGCGCGGTTCAACTTCTTGACTACCTCGAAGTCGGCCACCGAAGAGATGCTTTTCCGGCCCAGCTTTCAGGCGGCGAGGCTCAACGCGTCGCTATCGCCCGCGCGCTTGCCAACCAGCCGAAGATCATTCTCGCCGACGAACCGACGGCGCCGCTCGATTCGGTGCGCGCCGGCATCGTAATGGACCTGCTCCGCCGAATCGCCATAGACCAAGCCGCAACCATTCTCGTAGTCAGCCACGACGAAAAAATCTTCGATCGCTTCGACCGCATCTTCCACCTGCGGGATGGGCGATTGGTCTCGGACGGAGCGGCCTCCCGGGTCGCAAGAACGACCCCTCGCAGCGCCTCGGCCGTAGGTAATGTGTGAGCGTCTGCGTTCGATATTGGCCAACAATGTTCCGTGATTCTCCGAACCTTTTTTCGACAATCGAAGAACTGGTGCGTCATTCCAGCGCCTCGGCGTCTTCCCTGTCGTCGCGTCGTGCCCCGATATGGCGCCGCGAAGACATTCATCGTGCCGCTAACTCGGCAGCAACCAATCATTCCATCGGCGTTCTGTGAATGACTGCAAATTGTCAGGGCAGACATTGGTGACCTCACCATCTCGGATGGCGGCAAGGTTTCACCGCGCGATCTACGAGTGACCGCCCCCTCCCTCGAACGGCCGCTCACCTTGCGCACCTCGTCAACCAAAGATGTCCGGTTGACAAGCGATTTTAAGTAGTGGCGCGTTGCTTTCGCGCCCAAAGACAAGTTCCTTCAGCTGATCACGCTATGCCGCCGCAATTCGCAGACCGCGCCGCGTGCGCCGGTGAAGGCCATTTATTGCTTGCCGTCCGCCAAACATCATTGCGAACCGAAGAGACGGCCATCGCTCTTTCATGTTCTGGGTCGCGATCATCGGCGCCCAATCTTCCGCAAGGAACTCGAAGTGAGCAAGGCGGTCGATTCCCTCTCGAGCGCGAGCAGATCGCATCTCGAGCCGCACCTGGCGGATCGGCCATGCGGTCCCCCAGTAAGCCGCCGTCGGTAACATCGCCAATTACGGGTTCCGCCGCAGCGACGATGAGGAGTCCGACAATGTCTCGGTCTGCAGTCTGCGGCCATTCGCGAGCTACAAGCGGAACGCGGTACGGCAAATGGTGCGAGCCCAATGTCGTGAATGAGATCTCCTGCGCCAAACCACATATTCGGTGTCGCCTGATGCTAGCCGCCAAGCGCCGTCGTCGACCCTAGCCCGGCGTGGCGTATAGGATGAGCGCGGAAATCCCGGCCGTGGTGGGTTTTCGAAGAAAAGGCTCGATCCCGACGCTGTCCCGTGTTGCAGCCGCAGACAGGGTTTTGATCTGAATCAATCCCCATCTTCTAGTATTGAGTGAATGCTTGCAGTGTATTTCCTGCGTCTCTCGAACACGAGGAGGGCACGATGTTTCGTAAACTATGCGTGGCAGGCGTATTGGCGATGGTCTTGGCTGCGGGTGCGCACACGACCACGCCGGCCTACGCGCAAGCCGATGTAAAGGCGGGAGTGCTGACCTGCGATGTCTCAAGCGGCTGGGGATTTATTTTTGGATCAAGTCGCGATCTCGAGTGCAACTCCTCGGAGGAAGCAAAGACCGATGAACACTACGAGGGCGCTGTAACCAAGGTCGGCAGCGATATCGGTTATTATCAGGCCGGCGTCATGCCTGGGTAGTGTTCGCGCCAACCAGCCATGTCGCTCCTGGCGCTCTGGAAGGAACTTATGTTGGCGCCACCGCTGGCGCGTCGGTCGGGGTCGGGGTGGGCGCGGATGTTCTGGTTGGCGGATCGGACAAAATGATCTCGCTGCAACCGGTATCGTTCGAAGGTATGGAGGGACTGAATGTCGCAGCGGGCATCGAAGGACTGACTCTCCGGCATGTACAGTGACAACGGGTGCTGGGCTTCGGCCTGCGCCGAAGCCCAGACTCGGGTCTGATGGCTCTGCGCAAACTGTGAGCCGGCTTTGAAGTTTAGCCCCCATGAGCTTCCAATCCCGCCCGTGTTCTCAATTGAATCTTTGGGTCTCCCTTCAAGAACTTAGCCCTTCAGTGCAGGGTACACTTCAACACGGTCAGGGTGTCAAAGAATCTGCCGATGCAGACCATCTCGCCAACGGTGCGCTCACTTTCGTCGTGCGGATCAAAATTCGTTCGTGTCTTTCGGCGATACCAAGGGAAACACCATGAAAAAGCTCGTGATAGCCGCAGTCCTCCTGTCGGGGATAATGTCACCGCGCGCCTTTGCCAAGTCTCCCATCGGATTCTATTGGCGAACCGATCTTGGCGGTGCGCTCGGCACGCAGGCGACATTTCGAGATCGTGATTCAGGGGTTGCCAATTGTTCACTTTGCGCCCGTGAGCTGAAGGGCGGCACGGGAACTTCCATCCTTTTTGGCGCTGGCTTTGGCTATCGCCTGACACAGTGGTTTCGGGCCGATCTTACCCTGGACTACCTGCCGAGTTTGAAGGAAAACGGCACTATCGTGGGCGGCACAACCAGAGCATCCGCGGAAATTGATTCCCTTGTCGGTCTCGCGAACGGCTATCTGGATTTCAATGGAATTTGGCCGCGCTTGTTCGGGCCGTTTGAACCCTATTTCACCTCCGGTGTTGGGTTCGCGCGAAACGATGTCGGGAGCTTCAGCGGTTCGGCCTTCAGCAGCCGGCTCCCTGGGCATGTCGAGCTAACCCTAGCCTGGGATCTCGGCGGCGGTGTCGCCCTGCCACTCACGCATCGCATGACGCTGGATATCGGCTATCGGTATCTGGACCTCAACACGCTGGAAACCGGCGCAGCCGTGTTCACTGCCGACCATGCTATCCTGCATGTTCATTCGGCGATGGTAGGCCTGAGATACGCATTCTGACGAGAGTAACCAAAGGCGCTTCTCGGGAACTATGGCCGCGTCGATCACCATCCGGGCGGAAAAGGATCGGGCCCTGCTCTGTCCCAGCGGACGGTGGGAAATCGCGAATGCGGCTCAGCTCGATCGGCTCTTGCGCGAGCTTTCGCTGCCCGATCGGCGGGCGACAATCGACCTTGACGGCATCAAGGCCATGGACACGGCCGGCGCCTGGCTTCTCATTAGAACGCTGAAGCGCTTGGAGGCGGAGGGGCTTGCCGCCGACTTTTCCGGCGGGAAGCCCAACTATCATATCCTTCTCGGTCAGATCGAAGCAGCCGCACAGGCTCCCGAGGCGCCGCGGGCGGCGATGTCACCGCTCGCCGACTGGTTTATCCGCATCGGCGCGGCAACGACCATTTTCGGCGCCACCACGGTGAGTTTGCTGTCCTTTCTCGGTCGAGTCGTCACGACCCTGGGTAAAATCTTTATCCAACCGTGGAGGCTTCGCCTCACAGCCACCATCAACCACATTGAAAGGACCGGTGTCACTGCACTGCCGATCATCGGCTTGGTGTCATTTCTGATTGGCGTCGTGCTCGCCTATCAGGCGGAAGTGGAGCTCCGCCGCTATGGCGCGACGAGCGTGGTGATCTATATCACCGCGACCACGATCATGCGCGAGTTTGGCGTCCTCATTACCGCGATCATGGTGGCCGGGCGGTCGGGTAGCGCCTTCACGGCGGAAATCGGTACCATGGTCGTCGGTGAAGAGGTCGACGCGCTGCGGACGCTCGGCCTCTATCCGATCGAGGTCCTAGTGATCCCCCGCCTCATCGCCTTGATCATCACGCTGCCGCTTCTTTCCTTCTTCGCCGATATCCTCGGCCTATTCGGCAGCGGCCTTCTTTTGTGGTTCGCTTTTGGTCTCAGCCCCACGCTTTACATCCATCAGCTGGCTGAGATTTCAATCACGCATTTCTGGGTCGGCATGGTCAAGGCGCCGGTTTTTGCCGTAATCATTGCGCTGATCGGCTGCTACGAAGGGCTTCGCGCTTCGGGCAGTGCCGAAAGCGTTGGCCGTCAGACGACGCGCTCGGTGGTCGAATCCGTATTTGTCGTGATCGTGCTCGACGCTTTATTTTCGGTGTTTTTCGATGTCCTCGGTATCTGAACGAGAGGTCGTGATCCGCGTGCGCGGGCTTGCTGTCGGTTTTGACCGGCATCTCGCGCTGGAGAATACGAACCTCGACCTCTATCGGAGCGAAATACTCGGCGTCGTAGGCGGCTCCAGGACTGGCAAGTCGCTGCTGGTCCGCACCATCCTTGGCCTTAATTCCGTACCAAGCCGGTCACATCGAAATCTTCGGCCGCGACGTCGCGACCCTTGATTCTGAAGAACGCCGGCACACCGAGCGACGCTTCGGCATCCTCTTTCAGGGCGGCGCTCTGTTTTCCTCCCTCGCGGTGGCGGAGAACGTCGTGGTTTGAGGAAAAGTGGTGACCCGCCATGCATCAATTTCGCGAAGGACCGCTGCCGGCGCGCACCGGAGAAAGACCGCTGTTGGCATCGGCCACTCCGTTCCCCGATGGCTTGGTCGGTGTGCCTTGAGTTAACCGATCTTGTTCCCACGAACGGCCGGAATCGGCAGACAGAGACATTAACCGCGTCTTGGTCCCCGCTGCCGTGGACCCCTCAACCGATAGCGCCGCGAACGACGGGTTTCTCCCTAGCCGATCTTATTCGCCGAATTTAGCGTGATTCGACGTGGCGGGACAGATTTTGCGACGTGGGCCGCCCGACATCGTGGCGTCTGTTACACCGCGATCCGATCTTGATTTGTTGGCTGGAGGTTTCAA
>JBJKQL010000081.1:0-10710 GCA_046705265.1 Ferrovibrionaceae bacterium | reverse complement strand
AATATATTGGCGATTATATACTTGCCACAAGGAGCCGTAATAACTTGAGCGTCGCCCGCCAGGAATCGCGTACTGTGGCAAAGCGCAGTTCAGCGGGGCTCAGCTTCCAGACCGCAAACGGTGGGTTCATTACGTCTCGCAGGACGTTCGCCAGACGTCCCGCCTCGACTTCAGAGAAGACGACCGGAGGTGGCCGTACAATCGGTCGTCCGAGCCTCGGGCCAGAAGTGGCGAACAGCATGGCCGAGAGGATCAAAAGTTCAGCTCAAATTCCAGAAGGGCGATGACCAGCGCCAGGCTGAATCAACAGGCCGCCGACGCATCATAAGGAAATGACCAAAAAGCCGAAGGCCAGGGTGAAGAAACGGGCCACTCGGCAACGGGGAAAATCTTAGGATTTTCCGCCTGTTGAATCGATCATTGTGAGAATCAGCCGAAGTCTAGCGATCGCGAGATCGCGCTTGCGTCGGCTCCGCTAAACGAGGCTGTCGATGAGTCAGCCGCTTACCTTCCGCCGCTTTGATCTCTTGGCTGTGCGGACGATATCCTTGGCGCCAAGCTGCTCGCAGGTGTTCTGACGGTAATCAATTTCAAGCGGTTATCTATTTCAAGCGGTTATCTATTTGACGGGCTTTGCTCAAAAGCTCGGAGTTCACCGCCCATTCCGCCCATGTCGCACGCTTTTGCCTGGCGAAATCCCATGAATAGAGTTTTATGCATCAGACAACACTGATTTCCACCCTATATTAATCTAATTCCCCAGAAATTATGTCGATCATATATTGATTGCTATATTCATTGCTATCTATTGTTATAGCTAGATTTTTTCTTATTTTCGATGAGCCTATAGCATGTACGGCCTTAGTCCCACCTCAGGTTTTTAGGCAGCGGTACCCCCCGAATTGGGGTAAACGACATGTTGGGATTGCCGACAACGCATAGAGCGGCACCGATCCATGTGCCGATCTGCCTCTCTCTGCGGCTAGCGCGCTTACAGAGGTATACCGCTAGGGGGTTCGATGGATCAGGCCTTCGGTCAGCCGGCGGCGCAACCGCGCCTTCAAGTCGCCATGGTCACGGCTGGTGCCATGCTGGCAACCGCCATGCAGGCGCTCGACACCACCATTGCCAATGTTGCCCTGCCGTATATGCAAGGGACCTTTTCGGTCACCGCCGACGAGATCACATGGGTGCTGACCTCCTACATCGTCGCCGCGGCCATCATGACCCCTCCGACCGGGTGGCTCGCGGCCCGATATGGCCGCAAGAGATTGTTTCTTGCGTCCGTAACCGGCTTCACGATCGCCTCCGCGCTCTGTGGCGTGGCAGGAACGCTAACAGAGGCCGTGCTCTTTCGCGTCTGCCAGGGCTGTTTCGGCGCTGCCCTGGTTCCGCTCTCCCAGGCGATCTTGCTTGACAGCTATCCGCGCGAACGCCACGGCTCGGCCATGGCAATTTGGGGCATGGGCATCATGCTTGGCCCCATCCTCGGTCCGACGCTCGGCGGCTGGTTGACCGAGCACTATACGTGGCGCTGGGTTTTCTTCATCAACGTTCCGATTGGGGCGCTGGCCTTCATGGTCATTGCGACGTCGGTAACCGAGACGGCCCGCAAGGCCAAGCTGCGGTTCGACATCTTTGGTTTTACGGCGATCAGTATCGCCATCGCCGCTCTTCAGATGCTGCTCGATCGCGGCCAGTTGAAGGACTGGTTCAGCTCTTATGAAATTATCACCGAAGCCATCGTTGCCGCGGGAGCGCTCTACATCTTCCTGGTTCACACTTTTACCACCGATGACCCATTCATCCGGCCAAGTCTCTTCCGCGATCGCAACTTCGCGCTCAGCGTCGTCTTTATTTTCGTCGTCGGCATGATCCTTTACGGCACCATGGCGCTTTGGCCGTTGCTGCTCCAGGAACTCCTGAATTATCCCATCATAACCGTCGGGGTTCTGCTCGCGCCGCGCGGCGTCGGCACCTTGATCGCCATGATGATGGTGGGCCGTATCATCCGTTGGATCCAGCCACGCTACCTTTTGGTCTTCGGCTTTCTCGTCAACGCCTATGCACTCTGGTGGATGTCCGGCTTTTCGCTGTACATCACGCCCTGGTATGTCTTTCTCTGGGGCGTGGTGCAAGGCTTCGGCCTCGGCTTCATCTTCGTGCCGTTGACCACGGCCGGCTTTTCCACCCTTTCGGCGGCACGGCGCACCGAAGCGGCCGGCATCTATAATCTTCTACGCAACGTCGGTAGTTCAGTTGGAATCTCGATCGTCGCAACGCTTCTCGAGCGCAACACTCAGATCAATCACGCGTCAATCGCCACCGCCGTCAATCCTTTTAATCCGATGCTGCGCCTTCCCAACGTGATGCGGATGTTCAATCCGCACACGGCGACGGGCTTGGCACTTCTCAATGCCGAAGTGACGCGACAGGCCGCCATGATTGGCTATATCGATGACTTCAAGCTGATGACAATTCTTGCCTTGATTGCCGCGCCTTGCGTACTGCTTATCAAAGCTCCGATCAACGCCAAGGAGACCGCGCAGACGACACTGATAACGGAATAAGAGCGGCGCGCCAATTCGGCACCCTTTCGACGGCGCCAGGCTGATAGCGCTCCCGCCGATGACAGCGGGGCCCTTTGCGATTCTGCTTGGTTCAATCCGTCAATGCCGCGAACTGATGCCGGCCCCTCCTGCCCGCCCGGTATTCCGCAGCATTGCCGCCTTCCGCCGTTTAATCACCCTCACGCGACGGCCGTCCGCCTGCCCTTTTTATCATTCGCGCGCCGCCGGAGTTTCGCAAAAAGCCCCGCCCATGGAAGATTCGATGTTTCAAAAACCTATCACAATCAACGAATCTCTTGCTATTGGCTTTCAGATGGCGACAGTATAAGCCCTGCAATGGGCACCGTTCCGATTTTCAGAACGTACGTTAATGAACGACAGTCAAGCATCTGGTTCCTCTGCGTCATCCGTGCCCGAACGCAGGCCATGGCGCCGCGTCCGCGGCGGGGCTGATGGAGCCTCGATTATCCCCAGTGGGAGGAGAATGCACATGACGGAAACGAAAGATATTGTGAGTACCGCTAGCAAGCGGCGGATCAGCCGCCGTAGCGTGCTGGCCTCCGCCGCAGCGGCGGGCGTCGCTGCCGGCGTCGGCCCCCATATCATCAAGGCCCTCGGCGAAGAGACGGTAAAGATAGGCGAGGACGACCCCTTTACCGGCACCTATGCAGCCCTCGGCATCAGCCAGCGCGAGGGCGCCATGCTGGCCCTCTCTCAGATCAACAAGGCGGGCGGCATCCTCGGGCGCAAAGTCGAGATCATCGCTGAGGACAATGGCGCCGATGTCGGAAAGGCAACGACGAAGTTCCACAAGCTCGTGGACAAGGACAAGGTGAATTTTGTCGAAGGCTCGGTGTCGTCCGCCGTCGCGCTCGCGCTCGAGCACGCCGCGAGCCTCAGAAAAGTCCTCTATGTCGCGACCGGCGGGCACGTCGATTCCGTGACCGGCACGCATTGCAGCTGGACCACGTTCAAGACCTGCTCCGATACCTGGATGCTGAATAAGGCGCTTGCAAAAGTCTTGTTGTCGAAGTTCGGCAAGCGTTGGTACTTCTCAACCCCGGATTATGCCTGGGGCCACTTCCTTTATGCCGGAATGACCAAAATCCTGAAGCAGGCCGGCGGCACCAATCTCGGCAACCTGCTTATGCCGCTCGGGACCACTGACTTCACGGCTGGCCTGATCAAGATCAAGGAGGCGAAGCCCGACGTTCTTATCGTCTTCAACGCCGGCAATGATTTCGTCAACCTGATGAAACAGGCGACGCAGTTCGGCATGACGAAAACGATTCCGTTTGCCTACAGCTTGGTTGAGCTCGAGCCCTTGGCAGCACTTCCGCCCGTGGCCCGCACCGGCTGGGGCGTGATGGAGTGGTATTGGGATCAGCCCAACAACCCGCACGTCAAGTCGTTCGTGGCGGAGTATCGCAAGCTCTACAAGAAGACGCCGAGCGCCCGCAGCTGGCTCGGCTATGCGACGACCCATGCCATTGCAATGGGTGCGAACGACGCCAAGAGCCTCGATGCCATAAAGGTCTCCCGCTCCATGGCGGGCATGAAGTTGCCGCCGGAAGTCGCGCTGGGTCCGTATCAGCCCTTCTACCGGGCTGCTGATCATCAATGCATGATCACCGAATTCGTTGGCGAGGTGAACTCGAAGGGTACCTACCCGAACCTCTTCATCGTCGACAAGACGATCGCCGGCGTCGATCTCGCGGCATCACCTGCGGAAAAAGGCTGCAAGATGACCTATCCGGCCTGAGCCGGAAGGACTTCCCGAGGGCCCCGGAAGCCACAGCCGAATCATCGGCAGCCCCTTCCGGGGCCTTCTTTTTTCGTCGGCGGCAAAATGGCGCCGGCTGAAGAATCCAAGAAATTTCTTATAGGCCGAAATAGGCCTCGCGCACCGCATCGCTGGATTCGAGTTCCGCCCGAGTCCCTGACAGTTTGACTTGTCCATGATCGATCAGGAAGCCTCGATCCGCGAGCCCGAGGAACGCCACGTTCTGTTCAGCGATAAGAAGCGAGGTGCCGGTCCCGATCCTGGTCCTTAACACTTCGATCACCTGCTTGACGAAAACGGGAGCGAGGCCGGACGAAGGTTCGTCCATGAGCAGAAGTTTTGGTCCAGACACCAGGACCTTCGCAATACCGAGCATTTTTCGCTGTCCCCCCGATAACATGGCGGCGGCGCTGCGGCGCCGTTCCGCGAGATCGGGAAACAGCTCGAACAGGCGCGCGCTTCGCCGACGCACCTCGGAATCGCTTAAAAAGTATCCTCCGAGACGGATATTTTCCTCGATCGAGAGCGACGGGAAAACGCCGAGTTCCGACATGAAGGCGATACCGCGGCGGATACGTTGATCTGACGACAAGGTATTGATCGCCTCGCCGTCGAAGATAATGTTGCCACGCCAGCACGGCAGGAGGCCGATGATGGTACGAAGTAATGTTGTTTTGCCGGCACTGTTAGCGCCGAGGAGCAGAACCGTTTCACCGGCATCGACATCGAGGTCGATGCCCCATAGGATTTGCAACGTTCCATAGCCAGATTCGACGCCGCGAAGCTCGAGCAGGCTCATCCCTCTATCCCCCGATGAACGCGGCGACGACGTTCGCATCCTTGGAGGCTGCCTTCAACGTTCCCTCGAAGAGGAGCTGTCCGGCGCTAAGAACAATGACGCGGTTCGTAATTCGATTGAGGAAATCCAAGAGATGCTCTACCACGATGAGCGCGATGCCGCGTGCTGCAATGCTTTTCAGCATGACCGCGATCCCGCCGAGCTCGGCGGGATTCAGTCCTGCGCCGATTTCATCCACCAAGATCAACTTCGGCCCGGTTGCGAGCGCGCGCCCTAGGTCAAGCATCTTTTGCTGGTTCACGGTGAGTGACACGGCGGGCAGATTTGCCTGTTCAATCAAATTGATGTCGTTAAGTATTTGCGTGACGTCGGCATGACCATGAACCCGGCCAAAATGCGCCGCCACCTCGATATTTTCGCGCGCGGTCATGTCGTGGAAAGTTTTCGGCACTTGGAACGTGCGATTGATTCCAAGCCGAGCGAGTCGAAAAGAGGCGAGCGCCTCCACTGGCTTTCCTTCGAACAAAATAGTCCCTGAATCAGCGCGGTTCACGCCGGAAATCACGTTGATTGCCGTCGTTTTTCCCGAGCCGTTGGGACCCACGAGGCCAAGGATTTCACCCGGCAGAACGCTGAAACTGACGCCGTTCAGGACCGTGAGGCCGTTGAATCTCTTGCTCACCTGATTAAGGCGCAACAGGGGCTCAGAAGACACGACGCCCCCACCGGGTTGCGAGTGACGACAAGCCGTTTGGCAGGAACAGCACCAAGAACACGATCAATGCGCCATAGAGAAGCTCGAAATATTGCGGCGTCGACATCCCGATTACGGCGTAGAAGGTGTAGAGCAATGCCGCACCGACGATCGGCCCGATCACAGTCCCAACGCCGCCGAACAGCGCAAAGACAATGGCAAAAACCGATATCTGCAACGTAAAGACGGCATCAGGATAAAATACTGAAAGATTCCAGGCATAGATTCCGCCAGCGAGCCCGGCAATCAAGGCGGAAATCAGCCACACGATCAGCCGTTCGCGCACCACATCGATTCCCGCCATCGCCGCACTTACAGCATCCTGCGTCATCGCTCGAAGTGCCATTCCGAACCGCGACATGCGGAAATACGCAGCTATGCCGCTTGCAAGCAGAAGAACAAACAGCATCGCAAGATAGCTGGCGTCGGGATCGTAGACCTGATCGATTTTGAGTCCGTAGGGCCCACCGGTGATTTTGGACAGATTAGGATTTGCGACGACGAAGAACAGGATCTGAGAGGCGGCGAGATTCGCGATGGAAAAATAAGCCCCCGAAAGCCGCAACAGCGGTCCCAGAATCAGCGCCATCAAAACAGCCCCTAGACCCCCTCCTCCAACGCAGACGAAAATCGGAAGTTGCGTGTGCAATACAAGAAGCGAAGTAGCGTAAGCACCGCAGCCAAAGAAGCCGACATAGCCGAAAGGCAGATACCCGGTAAAGCCATAGAGCAAGTTCAGCCCCTGCGCCAGCACGATGAACGTCATCAGCGTGAACAACAGCGACTGGTTATTATAGATATGCGGCAAGGCGAGGAAGCTCGCGGCAAGCAGCGCGAGCACGATGGCTCCCGGTGCCAGTCGGCGCATCGGGATTCCCTCACGCAACGCGAGCGGCCTTACCAAGTAGACCCGAGGGTCGGATCAGAACGATGATCAGTAACAAGGCGTAGGGGACCAGATTGGACCAAGATGCGTAATACGTCTGCATCAGCATCGTGCCTAAGCCGAACACCAAGCCACCGACAATGGTACCGAGCGGATTGCCGAGAGAACCAATGATCACGATCGCGAACGAAGTGGTGGTCAGGTTGTTACCGAGATCCGGTGAAACCGATCCTAGCAAATAAGGCACAAACACTCCCGCGGTGCCCGCCAGTGCCAGGCCGATGACGAAGGCGACCGCTGACACTCGGTCGACACTGATTCCGGTCGCTTGTGCTTCATCACGATTAGCCATGACTGCACGGGTCGCATAACCCAGCTTAGTCCGCGAAAAATAGAGATACAGCCCAAAAATCGCCAGCGAGCTGACCAGGACCGCAATCCACCAGCTATCCGGGAAATCCTGCCCAAGCAATCCAAGATTTCCAGCCCCCAGGGCGTCACTCGGCAGCGAGCGCTGGTCCGGTCCGAAAGCGAAAACAGTCAAGGCCTCTATGATCTGCGCGACGCCGAAAAACAGGATGAAGGAGAGCATTTCCGGGTCTCGGCTTCTCTGTAACCGCGGCACCACCGCGTAATAGAGAGGCCAGCCGATGATAGTCGCCCCGACCACTGCCAAGGGAATCCCCCAAAGAGGATTGAGCCCGAGCAACCTTGAAAGCAGATAGGCGCCAAAGCCGCCGAGCACGATGAATTGTCCATGCGCAAGGTTGATAACGCGCATGACGCCAAAAACCAAATTGAGGCCGATACCGATCAGGCTGAAAAAAATGCCGTAGAGGATACCGCCGATAACGGCGTATTCGAAAAGCTCCACGCTTCCTCCGCCACTCTTTAGGCCGATAGCGCGCCACAATCAGGACACCCGGTCGGCACAAAGCCGGCCGGGTCAATCCCGACGATCCAAAATCAGCCTTTCGGTGCTGGGTAAATAGGCTTTCCCGTCGCCTTGTCCTTCGGATAGACGACGACGATTTTGTTCCCCTTTCCTGCCGGTACTAATTGAGCGACAGGCAGCAATTCGCCGAGTTGTGCGCCATTGGCGTTGATCTTGAATTCGCCAAGCAGCGTCTTCGTCTTGCCCGACATTTTCATCACCGCAGCATGAAACGAGAGCTGAGTGAATTTTGGTGCCGTCTCCAACATCTTCTGCATGATCAGACCGGCGTTATACCCGGCTGCGTTGAGAAAGTTCGGCGCCTCATGGGTTGCGGCCTTATAAGCCTTGACAAAACCGACGGTGTTAAGTCCGTAGGTGACCTTCGGGTAGTCCACCAACGGCGGCGTAGGATAGGTGTAGGTGTAGGAAAGTGTCTTCGCGCCGACATTCTTTGTGAGAAGCGCCAAGAGTTGCCCCGGAAAGATCGTGAACGTCATATTGAAGTGCAGCCCGCTTCCGGCGAGCGCATGCAGGAACGCAATGTCGTTCGGCGGATAGCCAAGTTCGAGTACCGCATCGGGGCGGCGCGCCGCAATTGTATGCAGGAGCACCGTGTAGTTGGATTCGGTGGTTGGCACCGCATGAAAGTAGACTGGTCTCACGCCACCCTTCTTGAGCACGGACTTCAATGTATTCGCTTGCGAAGCGTCGAAATCATTCGAGCCGTATAGGATGGCAATACGTTTGATCTTTTCACGCAGCATGAAATGCGCGAGCGGCACGGGCCAGACCGTCGAGGCCGGGATGCTGACGTCGGCCAAATAATCCGTCTTTTTGGTGAAAAAGTTTGCCCCCGATCCGGTCGGATCGATAAGGAGCATATGGTGCTCGGCGGCAAGCGGCACGGCGACGGATGTCAGAACGGAGCCGAAGTCCGCCATAAGGATATTCACCTTATCTTGGGAAATCAGCTGGTTATAGAGCGTGGTCGCGGTCGAAGTTGAGCTTTGGTCATCATAAGCGATGATCTTTACCGGAATCTTCTTACCAAACGCTTTGACGAAGACGCCACCTTCTTTGTTGACACCCTTCGCCCAGAACTGCAGGCCCTGATATTGACCTTGCGACGGAACGGCAAACGAGCCACTACCCGAATAAAGGGTGCCAATCTTGATTTCCGATGGTGCCGGCGTCGCGTGAGCAACGACGCTCGCCAGGGAAATAACGAGCCCGGCGGCTATCGCTTTTACTGTTCCCGAAACGTTCATATTCATGATTATCCTCTTCCTCCCGTACGGTTCCAGGCAGGTCACCATGGGCGGCAACGCCACCGATGTGCGGCCGCATGATAGCTTCGACGTTCACTGCTTGGAATAAAAACCGAAACATTTCTCATGGGATCGTTCTACGGTTCTATTCCGCTGCTTGTCTAGACCCCGGTTTGTCTGAGGGCTTACGGCAGCCCGCCATAGCAAGAAAGGTCTCGATCGAGATCGAGCCGAGTGTCGCACGGCTGATCTCGTCAATTTCGACGAGCACATTCCGCAAGCCAAGGCCGATATTGGTTTGTTCATCCACGTCGGTAATCTCGTCAGCGGCCGGTCCAATGTCCTCAAACAGCTCGATGATGCTGAGAAGAGTCATTCGCCGGGCGTTACCGGCAAAGCGATAACCGCCGCCCGCCCCGCGCACGGACTTGATCACGCGGGCCCGTCCCAGAGTTCGCAATACCTTCGCTAGATGGTTGATCGAAATGCCGTATTTGTCAGCAATCTCGCCTGCCGAGAGCCACCGGTCAGCGGCGGCCGCAAGCTCGAGCGTGGCATAAAGGCCGAAGCGAGTCGCCTTTTGCAGTCTCATCTTGTTTGGTCCTCCGCGGCGTCGGCGGACAGGCCATCCGCCGCAGTTTGGTATCAATCCAAGCTCTTTTCGAGCTGAATGAAAGGTCCCGCCGTCATTCCCTGACTGCGAAAGAACGACATCACCAGATTGTCCTGGCGTGCCAGCATCGTCCGAATCTTGTCAACTCCTGCGCGCTTAAACTGCCAGCAAAGTTCTTCAAAAAGACGTGCCCCAATTTTCTGTACGCGTAGCTCCGGGACTACGCCGATGGCAAAAACCCAGCCGCACGGCGGTGAGCCGAATTCCCAGGCGCGCACTTCGCCGATAATGAACCCTGCGAACGCGCCCCCCTGCTCACCAACCAGGAAGAACCGCGGACGTCCTGGTATCTGATAGCGTTCATAGAGATTTCGCCAATATTTCGGCTTGGCCTTACCCGTGTTGACTTTGTCGAGAGTCGCAATCGCCGCCAGATCGCTTTCAACAACCGGCCGCACGCGAAATGCCTCGCCTTGATCGACCGAAATGGTGGAGCCCTTGGCACGCCCCTTGGTTTTGCGGCGAGTATTGCGCATTCACCCTCTCCTCCATCCACGAAGCAACTTTCATCACCCGCGCATCTTAGCCGTTCCTCTCTACCGCGACACCGTTGCGCGCGCAAGGGAACGAGCATTTTCGTACCAATTTAGATAACGGGGCGGGGACGCGCCAGCAGTTGTTGGCTCACGTGCCGCCAATTCGGGATATTGCCGACTGCATTGACAGATTGGAAAGCTTTGCTCCTTCGGGGCTGGTAGCATAGCTGGGCATAAATAATGCTTCGGTGGGCGATATTGGTATCCATTTCGGTAGCACGCAGGAGGCCGCGCACAGACATCGCAAGCCGGATTTGGCGACAAATTGCCGGACGGAAGGCGATGGTCGCGCTCTACGACCCCGCCGACCTCACGTTAATATCACGCCTGCTGGTCCCAACTAGACCTCAACTACCATGCCGTCGTAGGCGGGTTCAACGCCCGGCGGCAACTCGCGGCGAAGCCGTTGATAATCGAGGTCGATATGCATGTTGGTGAGGATCGCCCGCTCCGGCTTGACGCGGCTGATCCAGGTCAAGGTCTGATCGAGGTGGGAGTGCGTGG
>JBJKQL010000080.1:0-47411 GCA_046705265.1 Ferrovibrionaceae bacterium | reverse complement strand
CCGACCCCGAGATGGTGAAGAACGGCACGTTCGCCTCGCCCGCGATCGCCCGCGCCAACAGCGTCTTGCCGGTCCCCGGCGGGCCGACCAGCAACACCCCCTTCGGGATGCGTCCGCCAAGCCGCTGAAACTTCTGCGCGTCCTTCAGGAACTCAACCACCTCCTCAAGCTCGTCCTTGGCCTCGTCAATGCCGGCGAGATCGTCGAAGGTAACGCGCTTCTGGCCGCCCTCGAGAAGCTTCGCTTTCGATTTCCCGAAGCCCATGAGAGCACCACCGCCACCTCGCATCTGCCGCATGAAGACGATCCACACGCCGATCAGCAGCAGCATCGGGAACCAGGAGATGACGATGCCGACCAGTGGATTGCCGTCATCGACCGGCTTCGCGGTGATGCGCACCTTCTCGCCGGTCAGCTCCCGCACCAGGTTCGGATCGCGCGGGTTATAGCTTGAGAAGCTGCGCCCGTCCCGCGTATGACCGCTGATGCGGTTGCCCTGGATCGTGACATCCGCAACCTCACCCGAGGTCACCTCGTTCAGAAAGTCGGAATAGGCAAGCTGATTGGCCGTCGGAGGAGGAGAGGCATTCTGCGTCAGCAAAATGAGTGCGCCGACCAGAACCGCTATGCTCCCCCAGAGCATAATATTTTCCAGGATTTTGCTCACGTTCGTGATCCTGTCCTGTGTTGTTTCCGAGTCTCCGGCCAATTGCCAATGAGATTGCACGAGCGGCACAATGGCATGTTGACCTGAGTCAAAATACCTGCGCTTTTTCGGCGCCTTCCCGCGAAGCCTTGCGTTGAGACGGCGATCTTTGCCGATGGCGTTCAAATCGACGCCGGGATGGCTATTGATCTGCATCAACCCGTATCGCTGTGACGAAGGCAGGATGAGAAAAGTCGGTCGATGAAAAACGGCGGGTCACACCATGACTTGCCGGTTTGATTGAGAAAAAGGGAAAGCCTCTTGAGGTCAGGTCTTGTTCGCCGCCTTGTTCGCCGCCTTGTGCCCAAGCTCTTATCGCTTCGCCTGGGTCTCCACCGGCTGATCGCGCTTTTCGTTCTCTCGGCGCTATTCGTCGTGCCCGCCGGAGCCTTTTCTCAGCCCGCGAGCGTGCCACCCGATTATCAGGCGGCATCTCTTTACGCTCCCGAGGAATTGGATCAGCTGGTATCGCCTATCGCGCTTTATCCCGATCCTTTGATCGCGCAGATCTTGATGTCGGCGACCTATCCCCTGGAGGTGGTGCAGGCCGACCGCTGGCTTCAGGATCCGGCCAACTCTGCGCTTAAGGGCGAGGCGCTCGAGGCGGCCTTGGCGCAAGAGCCTTGGGCGCCGAGCGTCAAGGCGCTGGTCCCTTTTCCCCAGGTGTTATGGATGATGGACCGAAACATCGACTGGACAGAGCGCCTTGGGAATGCCTTCCTGGCGCAGGAATCGGACGTAATGGCCGCCATTCAACGCTTGCGGCAACGCGCCATGGCCGCGGGAACCCTGGTTTCGACGCCGGAGCAAGTCGTCAGCTACGAGGGTCCGATCATCATCATCGAGCCGGCCAGTGCCTCGATCCTTTACGTGCCGGTCTACGACCCCTGGCATGTCTATGGCCCATGGCCCTATCCCGCTTATCCGCCCTATTATTTCCTGCCACCTCCGGGATTCTATCTCGGAACGGTGATTTCGGGCATCGGCTTCGAGATCGGCATCCGCATCATTGCGCCGTTGTGGGGCTGGAGTAGATTCGATTGGCATCGTCGCCGGGTCGATATCGACGTCCGCCGGTTCAACGTCCTTAATGCCGGACGCCCCTCAATCGCCACGCCGGTCTGGCGACACGATCCCTACCATCGCCGCGGCGTGCCCTACCGGAATGCTGCGACACGCGCCCGCTTCGCGCCAGGCACCATCGGCACCCCTGAACGCCGTGAGCTTCGCGGCTACCCAGCCGGCCCGGCACCGCGCGCGCCCACTCCGCTTCGCCAACCGTCCGGTGCGCAACAGCAACGCCGGGTCCCGCAGCAACCCGCGCCCCGCCAATTTCAGCGGACGCCCCAGGCACCCGCGCAGCGTCAGATACGACGCGAGCTCCAGCGGCCTCCCCAACCGCAAACCGAACGATCGCCCCGGCAACCCATGTTACGGCAACGTCAATTGACTCCTCAGCCGTCGGCGCAGCGTCCCATGCGACGCGAAATCCAACGCCCCGCTCAGCCACCGCCGAGCCGCCCGCTATCGCCCGCCTTTCAGTCCTTTGGACCGGGACGGAACGCCCGCGAGGACGCGGCCCGCGGTCGCGCAAGCCGGCAAACGATGCCGCAACGATCAGCGCCCCGCGGTGGGGGTCCGGCGCGCGGCGGAGAGCGAGCCCCACCCTCTGGCGAGAATCAGGGGCGGCCGCGGTGAGCGCAATGCATGACGGCACATATCCGCCTCGGAAACCGGCCACAATGAGGACAGAATGACGGCCACATTCGGATACCGCCGGAATACTCGCCTCGGCCTCCGCCTTGTCGCTATCGGCTTCTGCGCAACGATCGGGCTCGCTGCCTGTGCGCCGGCCAAGTCTGGTGCCCCGACCCCTGCTGCCTCGACCCCTGGTGCCCCGACCCCTGGCGCAACGTCGGTTCCTCGGGAGAGCGCCGAACTCGTTCCGTCACCCGGGCAGGAGACCTTCGCCACGCCCGGTCAGGCTGGAGCGGCTCTCATCGCAGCGACGAGAGCAAACGACCGGCAGAGATTGCTCGCGATCTTCGGTGCCGATGGCGCACGTCTGATCGATTCCGGCGATCCGGTATCCGATCGCGAAGCGCGGAACCGCTTCGTTGCCGCCTATGATATCGATCACCGAATCGAAAGCGCTAACCACGGGCGCGCCACGCTGGTCGTCGGTACGCAGCAATGGCCCTTCCCAATCCCTCTGATACGGGCCACCGCCGGATGGTTCTTCGATACCGACGCTGGCGAACAGGAGATCCTCGACCGCCGCATCGGTCGCAACGAACGCCGCGTCATCGACGTATGCCGCGCCTTCGTGGAAGCCGAAAACGAATACGCCGACCGGCATCCATCCGGATTCGGCCATCGCGAATACGCCCAACACTTCATGAGCCGTCCTGGCACGCGGGACGGCCTCTATTGGCCCGTCTCCGTCGGCGAGCCGGAAAGCCCTCTCGGCCCCTTGATGGCGGAAGCGCGAGCCGAGGGTTACACGACCGGCAAGGGCAAGGCCTATCACGGCTACTTCTACAAAATCCTCAAAGCACAAGGGCCGAACGCACCGGGCGGCGCTCGCAATTATATCCAGGACGGACGGATGACCGCAGGCTTTGCGCTCGTCGCGTTTCCCGCCCGGTACGGCGATTCCGGCGTCATGACCTTCATCGTTAACCAAGACGGAATCGTCTACCAGAAAGATCTCGGACCCGACACCGGAACGGTCGCGCGAGCGATGATCCGTTTCGATCCGGATGCGAGCTGGAAAATCGTGCCGTGACGGTCTCTCTCACCCCACAAGGACGTTTGAGCGGGGTGCATTTCATCGCGCGACGCCGCCATCGCCGCCCGACGTCCCTCCAACACTCATCCATTGGAATCTCTTGCTGAGCGGGTGCCCAGGCTTCCTGCACTTATGACAGTGATGTGTCTTTGGCGGCTCGTATCGTCGATGTGTCGCATCGACAACAGCTTTGCTTTTCACTGCGAGCGAAACTCCGGCCGCCGAGTGCCACCATCACGGCAGGCAATACGCCGTCTTGCTTCTCATTGCGGAGAGACCGGCCGCCATCCCGAAGGGCAGGAGCTGACATAGGGGTAGTACTGCTGATACGCATCGCACCAATACCAGTATCCGGCCGCCAAGCCGGGCGGGATAAAAGGCTGAGGGTAGGGATACACCGGCGCCGGGTACCAGTACCATGTCGGGCCAATAATCCACCACCAGCCGATGCGGCCGCCATACCTGCCATGCCACCAATGGCCGCCCCGCCATCGATTGTGATCAAAGTGCCGAATATCCCCGTGCCACCCGGGGCCGCCTCCACGGCCGTGGACCCGCTGCGCCATCGCAGGAGAAGCGAGCATCAACGCTAATGCCATAATCAGTAGACTTCGCTTCATCGGACGTCACTCCAACTCCCTGGGGGGAACTGTCGACGCTACCCCATGACCTTGCCTTGATCTGCGTCATACGCGGGTCCGGTTCGCGATACGACCCGAATGCCTGCTATTCGATCCCGGCGGTTTTTCGTCGTGTCGATCGTCCAACCAAGCGTTGTCGCGGCACCATCCGCTCGATCGAATGCGTAACGTTCGACCGGCCGGATCGTTGTCGATCCTCCGAAACCTCGTCGCACGCATTAATTGACATGAATCAAGGGATTCGCATCGCATTGCGCTAGCCTCGATTTGTTGTTCGGATACTCGGAACGCGCAGCGCCTCGCCCAAAGAGAGGACAGGTACGGAAATATTTTCAGTGGCACCGTGTCGGTGCAGCCGGCTGCGATCACGGCGATTGCATGAAGAGCCGCCGCACCGCCGACAAAGTCGGGTTCAAAGGCTGTTGCTGAGAATCCGACGCGGACTGGCATGATGCGTGCCCGGCTTCCGATACCCGGCCGATAACGAAGTGATCAGGGATGGCCGCTAAGCCGCACGACATGACCCCGCTTGTTGACCTTACCCGGGAAAAGGGTGCAGGTCCCTTCCGTACGCAGCGGCCGGTCTATGTCGATCTTTTGCCACCCTGCAATCATGCCTGTCCCGCCGGCGAGAATATTCAGGCTTGGCTTGACCTGGCCCAGGCCGGCAAGTACCGCGACGCCTGGGAAGTTTTGGTGCGTGACAATCCGATGCCTGCCGTGCACGGCCGGGTCTGCTATCACCCCTGCGAGGCCGCATGCAACCGACAAGAGCTCGACGCCGCGGTGAGCATCCACGCGGTGGAGCGCTTTCTCGGCGACCTCGCCGAACGCGAGGGCTGGGCGTTCAAGGCCGCCGCCGCGACGAGCGGTAAGCGCGTCCTCGTCGTCGGAGGAGGACCGAGCGGCCTCTCGGCGGCCTATCATCTCGCACGCCTCGGTCACGCCGTCGAGATTCGCGAGGCAGGGCCACTGGCTGGAGGTATGATGCATTTTGGCATTCCGGCCTACCGGCTGCCGCGCGACGTGCTGACGGGCGAAGTTCGCCGCATCGAGGCCATGGGCGTCAAGATCGTCGTCAACCACAAGGTGGAGGACGTACTTGCCGAGAAAGCAGCCGGCGGGTTCGACGCCGTGTTCATCGCCATCGGCGCCGGCATCGGCAAGCATGTCGATATCCCGGCCCGAGACGCGGTTCGTGTTCTCGACGCCGTATCTCTTCTTCACAACGTCACCGCCGGCGAAACGCCGAAGCTCGGCCGCCGCGTTGTCGTCTACGGCGGCGGCAATACCGCGATGGACGCCGCGCGTACGGCCAAGCGGCTCGGCGCCGACGAGGCGCTGATTGTCTATCGCCGCGACCGCGCGCACATGCCGGCACGCGCCTTCGAGGCCGACGAGGCCATCGAGGAAGGCATAAAGATCAAGTGGCTGACAACGATCAAGGAGATCGTCGGTCCCGAGCTGACCGTCGAGGCGATGGAACTCGATGCCAACGGTCGGCCCCAACCGACCGGCCGGTTCGAAAAGCTCACAGCCGACGCGATCGTCCTCGCCCTCGGTCAGGAGACCGACAGCGGCTTCCTGCGAAAGATTCCGGAAATTGAGTTTTCCCGGGATGGCGTCGTCAAGGTCGATCCGGACATGATGACCGGACATCCTGGACTCTTCGCGGGCGGCGACATGGTTCCCGGCGAACGGACCATCACAGTTTCGGTGGGCCACGGCAAGCGCGCGGCGCGGAACCTCGACGCATGGCTGCGCGGCGCACGTTATCAGCCGCCGGGGAAGCATCCACTTGTCGGCTTCGACGCTCTCCATCTCCCCGTCTATAGCGATGCCGCACCCCGGCAGCAGAAAGCCGCTGCGCCAACGGAGCGGATCGGCGGCTTCGAGGAGGTCGTTTCGAGCCTTACCGAGCGTGAAGCACGCTATGAGGCGCAGCGCTGCCTGTCCTGCGGTAACTGCTTCGAATGCGACAATTGCTACGCGGCCTGCCCGGAAGACGCGATCGTAAAGCTCGGTCCAGGCCGGCGTTATCGCTACGACTACGACAGATGCACGGGCTGCGCCGTGTGCTTTGAGCAATGCCCGTGTCATGCCATTGAGATGATATCTGGGACCACTGGTGATGGCTGAGATGCCGAACAAGGTCGCGACCATGGACGGCAACATGGCCGTTGCGCATGTGGCCTATCGTGTCAACGAAGTCTGCGCCATCTTTCCGATCACGCCCTCCTCGCCCATGGCCGAACTCGCCGACGAATGGGCGGCCCAAGGGATCCGCAATATCTGGGGCAACATCCCCGTCATTCAGGAAATGCAGAGCGAAGGGGGGGCGTCCGGAACGGTCCATGGCGCCCTTCAAGCCGGAGCGCTGACGACGACCTTCACCGCGTCGCAGGGGCTTCTGCTAATGATCCCCAACATGTTCAAGATCGCGGGCGAATTGACGTCGACGGTGTTTCACGTCGCGGCTCGCTCCGTCGCGACCCAGGCGCTCTCCATCTTCGGCGACCATTCCGACGTGATGGCGACGCGCACGACCGGGTTCGCCCTTCTGGCCTCGGGCTCGGTTCAGGAAGCACATGATTCGGCGCTTATCACCCAAGCCGCCACGCTCCGCTCGCGCGTGCCCTTTGTTCACTTTTTCGATGGATTCCGCACGTCGCACGAGGTCAACACGCTCTCCTTACTCGATGACGCGGATATCCGCGCCATGATCGACGACGAGCTGGTACGCGCCCACCGTGCCCGTGCACTCGATCCCGAACGGCCGTTCATCCGCGGCACGGCGCAGAACCCGGATACGTTCTTCCAGGGACGGGAAGCCGTCGAGCCGTTCTATGCGCAAACGGCCCGTATTGTGCAAGACGCCATGAACGATTTCGCGAAGCGGACCGGGCGGCAGTATCAGCTTTTCGATTACGAGGGGGCAAGTGACGCCGAGCGCGTGATCATTCTGATGGGCTCCGGCGCCGAGACCGTGCGTGAAACCGTCGCCGCCTTACGGCGCGACGGCGAGAAGGTTGGCGTGATCCAAGTTCGTCTGTTCCGTCCCTTTTCAGCCGCGCATTTCCTCGATGCCCTGCCGCCAAGCTGCACGGCGATTGCCGTTCTCGACCGGACGAAGGAGCCCGGTGCCGGCGGCGAACCACTCTACCTCGATGCGGTCACGGCGCTTGCCGAGGCAGCGTCCCGGGGACGTCGAGCGCATCTGCCGACCATCATCGGCGGACGCTATGGACTTTCCTCGAAGGACTTTACCCCGGCCATGGCCAAGGCGGTATTCGACGAACTTCGAAAGCCGGAGCCCAAGAACCGCTTCACGGTCGGCATCAACGACGACGTATCCCATTCCAGCCTTGCCGTGGATTCAGATTATTCCACCGAAGCGGACGATGTCGTGCGCGCCGTATTTTACGGCCTCGGCGCCGACGGAACCGTCGGCGCCAACAAAAATACTGTGAAAATCATCGCCGAGGAAGCGGGGCTCTACGCCCAAGGCTATTTCGTTTATGATTCGCACAAATCCGGGGCCGAGACCGTCTCCCATCTCCGCTTCGGTTCACGGCCCATGCGCTCGCCCTATCTGATCGGCTCCGCCGCCTTCATCGGCTGCCATCAGTTCCATTTTCTTATGCGCCACGACGTGCTGAAGCTCGCGGCTCCGGGGGCGGTGTTCTTGCTGAACAGCCCCTATGGAGCGGAAACGGTATGGGATCACCTGCCTCGTGCCGTTCAACAACAAATTATCGATAAACGCCTGAAATTCTTCGTCATTGACGCGAGCAAAGTGGCACAGGAAGTGGGACTCAAGACGCGCACGAATACGGTGCTGCAAACCTGCTTCTTTGCGATCTCGGGCGTTCTCCCGGGGGAGAAGGCCATCGAGCAGATCAAGCGGTCAATTCGCAAGACCTATGGCGCGAAGGGCGAGACCGTGGTTCGACAGAACTTCGCCGCGGTCGACACAACATTGTCCAGACTTTCCGAAGTCCGGGTTCCGGCCGAGGCGACAAGTTCATTTGACCGTCCCCCACCCGTGCCCTCGAACGCGCCGGAGTTTGTCCGCAACGTGACCGCCAAAATGTTCCAAGGCATCGGCGATGAGATCCCGGTCAGTCTGATACCCGTGGACGGGACGTTCCCCTCGGGCACCGCCGCCTGGGAAAAGCGGAACGTCGCCGACGAGGTACCCGTTTGGCGCGCCGACCTTTGCATTCAGTGCGGCCAGTGCGGCTTTGTCTGTCCCCATAGCGTCATCCGCGCCAAGTATTACGACGAAGCCCGGCTGGACGGGGCGCCCGCGGAGTTCAAATCCGCGCCCGTGAATGCCCGCGGTTATCCGAATGTCCGCTTCAGCCTTCAGTTCTATGTCGAGGACTGCACGGGATGCGGCCTGTGCATCGAGGCCTGCCCCGCGCACAGCCCGATCGAACCCGATGTCAAGGCGATCAACTTTGCCCCGAAAGCCCCGCTAATTTCAACGGAGCGCGGCAACATCGCCTTTTTCGAAACGCTGCCGCACAACGACCGGTCCCGGGTCGATTTCGCGAATGTCCGCGGCGTGCAGTTTCTCGAGCCGCTCTTCGAATTTTCCGGCGCCTGCGCGGGTTGCGGCGAAACACCCTACCTCAAGGTTCTTTCGCAACTCTTCGGCGACCGCATGATGGTCGCCAATGCGACCGGCTGTTCGTCGATCTATGGCGCCAATCTTCCGGTGACGCCGTGGAGCAAAAATCACGAGGGCCGAGGGCCGGCGTGGTCGAACTCTCTTTTTGAAGACGGCGCGGAGTTCGGGTTCGGCTTTCGCCTGGCCGCCGATAAGCATCTCGACCTTGCCAGATCGCTTCTTGAATCTCTAACCCCTTCCCTCGGCGAGGATCTCGTTACCGCGATCCTGAGCGCGCCGCAGATCCAGGAATCCGAGATTCGGGCGCAACGCGTTCGGGTAGCGCAACTCAAGGCGAATCTCCTGCGCCTGGCCGAAAATAGCGATACGGCTCGCGACCTTCTCTCCGTCGTGGACCATCTCGTCCGACGAAGTATCTGGATCGTAGGCGGTGACGGCTGGGCTTATGATATCGGCTATGGCGGTCTCGACCACGTTCTGGCGAGCGCACGAAACATCAACGTCCTTGTTCTCGATACGGAAGTCTACTCGAACACCGGCGGCCAGGCCTCGAAAGCTACTCCCCTGGGCGCGATCGCGAAGTTCGCCGCCGCAGGCAAGCGCGTGGCGCGCAAGGACTTGGCATGGCAGGCGATCGCCTATGGAAACGTTTATGTGGCGCAGGTCGCCATGGGCGCCAATCCGCAACACACCCTGGAGGCGTTTCGTGAGGCGGAGGCTTACGACGGCCCCTCACTGATCCTTGCGTATAGCCACTGCATCGCTCATGGCTTCGATCTGCGCTATGGCATGAAGCAGCAGGATCTCGCCGTGGCAAGCGGCTATTGGCCCCTGTTCCGCTACAATCCTGCGATGCGGGAAATCGGAGAGAACCCATTTCGGCTTGATTCGCCGAGGCCTCGTATCCGGCTTAAAGACTATGCCTATAATGAACTCCGCTACCGTGCCTTGGCTCTCATGCGGCCGGGCGAGGCCGAGGCTCTTTTGACGGAGGCCCAGGCGGCGGTCGAGGACAAGTATCAAAGCTATGAAGAGTTCTCGCGCATTCCGACCGGCCCGACATCCGCGCAGGTGACAACCGCGGCCGCCAAGGCATCGGAAATGCGCGATCGCCAGCGGTGACGGAGTAAAGGCCTCATGGACTTGAGAACGAGCTACCTTGGCCTCCAGTTGAGAAATCCGATCGTGGCCGGCGCAAGTCCGCTCACGAGAGACGTCGATAACCTGCGGCGTTTCGAGGACATGGGCGCCGGCGCTATTGTTCTGCCCTCGCTGTTTGAGGAACAGATCGAACACGACCAACAACTCCTGGAGCGCCTCATTACGACCGGTATCGACACTTATCCGGAAGCCCTTACCTATTTCCCGGCCCAGTCGGCTCACGCCTTCGGCAGCGGACATTATGTGGAGCATGTCCACCGCGCCTCCAAGGCGATCGACATTCCTGTCATCGCCAGCCTCAACGGCGTGACCGATCATGGTTGGATTACTTACGCTCGGGAACTGGAGGCGGCCGGGGCAAGCGCGATCGAGCTCAACATCTACTTCATCCCTTCCGATCTTTCCTTGTCGGGAAGGGATGTCGAACGGCAATATCTCGACATCGTGAAGGCTGTACGCGGCGTGGTGAAGATTCCCCTCGCCGTCAAGATCGGCCCCTATTTCAGCGCCATGGGCGGCATGGCCAAGGACTTGGTCGATGCCGGCGCCAATGGCCTGGTCCTCTTTAATCGGTTTTACCAGCCCGACATCGATCTGACGCGGCTTGCTCTGTTGCCGAATCTCGAACTCAGCACCGCAAACGAAATCCGCTTGCCGCTGCTCTGGATCGGGGTCCTATCCGGGCAGCTTCACGCATCTCTCGCGGCGAGCACCGGGGTGAACGGCGTCGACGAGGTCGTGAAGTACCTTCTCGTCGGCGCCGATGTCGTGATGGTCACCTCGGCGGTTCTGCGGCACGGGATCGCGCATGTGAAAACTTTGCTCGACGGTCTCGTGCATTGGCTTTCGTCACGTGATCTCGAGACACTCGATCGCATCCGAGGGCGGATGAGGCACTGCAGCGGTACGGAGGCAATGGTTTCCGACAGGACAGACTACATTCGCGCTTTACAAGGCTATCAGCCAGATCGCTGGGGACGTGCGAGCCCATAGCCTGCAACCTCTAAAGACGATCGACCCACCTTCGTTCTGTTGGAGCGTGACGGCACGCGTGTCCGCCCATCAAGCCCCAATACCCATTCGCGAAAACTCCTGAAATCGACTTTGATAGCCTGAGGGACGATAGGCATGCCAGGGGCCGAAGCAACAACGGGCCGCTCATTGCCAAGCGCCATCGGTCGGCTCGGTCAGGATTCGGTCAGGATTAATCGCTAGCGTCCTCCGCCACCGGACCGCTCATCAGGAATAGAACCGTCTCTCCAATCTTAAGAGGATGAATGTCGGCGACCGCAGGTTCTCAGACTCCGAGGCGTGTGTATTGGGCGAAGAGCCTCATTCATTGGTGCGTTATCGCGCAATCCATGATTCGCCCCCCTCAATTCAGTTGCACGCCGGAAGATGCAGCATCGTGTTCCATTACCGGAGATTGGTTGTATGTTTCAAAGTCGGAAAATCGTCGAACCGAGCTACGGCGCGGTGGCGAAGCTGTTGCACTGGCTGACCGTTATCCTGGTGGTACTGGAGTTCTGTCTCGCCTGGATCATGCCAGGCACCCGCCACGGCGCGAAACCGGAAGATCTCATCAACCTCCATCTTTCCGTCGGATTGCTGATCCTGTCCGTCATCGTGATTCGCGCCCTTTGGCGGTTTAGCCATCCGGTCCCTCCCCCTGCCGACGGGACGCCGCTCTGGCAGCACCGCGCAGCGCAGGCAACACATGGCCTCCTCTATGTTGCCCTCTTTCTCTTGCCGCTCATGGGCTGGGCTAATGCCTCTTCGCGCGGATGGAAAATTCACTTCTTTGGCCTCTTCACCGTGCCTCCACTGGTCGCTTCCGGTTCACCTTTCGGCCATGCGCTCGGAGACGCTCACGTTGCGACCGCATACATCCTTCTTGGTCTTATCGGGCTGCACGTCCTAGCGGCGCTCTACCACCATTTCCGGCTGCGCGACCGGACCGTGGCACGTATGCTCCCAGAGGGCTGGATCAAACCATCAGTGCACACCGGCGATAGAGAGCAGCCCGGCGGCGTGGCCTCTCTGGCCGTCGCCCGACCAACCCATACGGAGGAAGAAGCCCGCTAGAACGGCACCGGCGTCACCAGGGGCGAGAACGCTCCGCCTCTAAGGCATCGCCCTCTTGATGGGTCGCCCGACTTCTTCGCCACGGAGCTTCTTGAAGCCGGCGATACGCAACGCCAGCTGCTCGTACAGCGGCACGCTCTGGCCGTGCCGGACCTTGCGCAGGAAGTACTTCTCAAAGGCAACCTTGGCGAGACGTGCCCACCGCCCCTCGCCCGCCCAATTGACGTTGCGGGGCGGAATTTGCGGCAAGGCCACGAAGGCGACGCCGTTGTCGCCAAAATCAGCGAGGCAGATCGCGTTCCAGCTCGCTTCCATGGCCGGCTCCTTGCCGTCGACGAGAGACCGGATGTTACGCGCCGTCGCCGTGACCATTGATTCGATCATGAATCCAGTCTTTGGCACGCCGGTCGGTACGGGCGTTGCTTCCACCGGCGGAATGGCGATGCAAACGCCAATTGAAAATACATTGGGGTATTCGGCGTTGCGCTGCTTGTGATCGACCTGGACAAAGCCACGTGGATTGACGAGCCCCTCAAGACCCGTGACCGCCTTGATGCCTCGGAAGCTCGGCATCATCATCCCGAACTTGAACGGAATTTCGTGGTCTTTCTTGTCCTTGCCGTCGTCATCGACTTCCGTGATGTAAAGGCGACCAGGATCGATCCGCCTCGTCCTTGCGTTGGTGACCCAACGAATATGGCGGCTACGAAGTTCCGATTCGAGCAGGCCCTTTGTGTCGCCGACACCGCCAAGACCGAGATGGCCGATATAAGGTTCGGAGGTCACGAAGGTCATCGGCACGCGATCGCGGATCTTGCGCCGGCGCAGCTCATAATCCGCGATCATCGCGAACTCATAGGCCGGCCCGAAGCAAGACACGCCCTGCACGGTGCCGACCACTATCGGGCCGGGGTCCCGGCAGAAGGCCTCCCAAGCCGCCGCCGTCTCGGTGGCATGCGCGGTGGTGCAAATCGAGTGCGTATGGCCGCTGGGCCCGAGTCCGGGTATCTCATCAAAGGCGAGCTCGGGCCCGCTCGCAATCACCAGATAGTCATAGGCAATGCTTTGCCCGTCGACGAGCTCGACCCGGCTTTCGGCCGGTTGCACGCGCTTCGCGCCCACGGCCACGAGTTCGATGCCCTTGCGCTTGAAGACTGGCTGGAGCGGAACTTGGATTTCGTCCGGCTTGCGCCAGTTCACAGCCACCCAGGGATTTGATGGCGTGAACTGGAACGTCTCCGTGTTGGAAATCACCGTCACGCGATGACCGGGACCGAGTTGTTCGCGCAATTCAAACGCCATCGGTACGCCACCCAGCCCGGCGCCCAAGACCACGACATGAGCCATGCGCTGCGCTCCTTTGCGGGTCCGACTCAACGAGGGACGCTAGTACCTCACGAAGGCCGGACCGGCGCGTTGATCCACGTCAATGGCGCGAAGCATCGCGTCTATGGCCTGTGGTGCGCTAGTCATTGGAACGCGCAGCCGGATTTCGCGCCAAGCTTCTTGAACGCCCATGCGGCGGGGCAGAAGCCGGTGAATGCGGCCTGCAGCATGTTGGCGCCGACAAAGGCGGTAAACCACAACCAGTACACGCTTTGTACCTGGCTCAGCACGAGGCTGACCAGAACGAGCGTGCCGGCGAAGGCGAAAACCAGACGATCGATGGACATGACGCTCTCCTTTCGATTGCACAGCCCGGCCTGGCGCGATCAGCGGCTTGTTCTATCTCTCACGTATCGCAATAGAGCCGGTGTAGAACCTCGATAACCTCGCGGGGGCCGTTGCCAGCCAGCGCGTAATGGATCGACTGCCCTTCGCGCCGGGTCTGCACCAATCCCTCGGCCCTCAACTTCCCCAAGTGCTGGCTCAGCGCCGACTGGCGGAGCCCAACCAGCTGCTCGAGTTCGCCAGCAGACTTTTCTCCCTCGATCAGGTGACAGAGCACCATGAGGCGTCGCTCGTTGCTCATCATTTTGAGCAGCGCCGCCGCCTTGCCGGCCTGCGGTTCCAGGGCTGATACATTCATACCTTCTATATAGCAGGTTCTAATATATCTGCAAGCCCCCCCCCCAACCTGCTCGGCTCACGACACGGCCGATCATGTCCAGACGATTTGGCCCCTTTTCGGCCCCCTCCGGCGTGCCAGGCCAGCACGGAGCGCCGGCGAGCCGGCCGTTTCATCCGCCGGGCACGTCCTATTCGACCGCGTGGAACCTGTTGTTGACGCAGATCAATGTCGCCGCCACTCAAACAAAGAAGCTGTCCATGGATCGGTGACGGCATCGGTGTTGCCGCAGCGGACAGGAGATAGGCGATGAACGATGATTTGGAACTGCAGCAGCGCGTGATGGACGAACTCGACTTTGAGCCAAGCGTCAACGCCGCTCATATTGGCGTTAGCGTACGCCGGGGGGTGGTCACGCTTTCCGGCCATGTCGCCAGTTTCGTGGAAAAATTCGCGGCCGAACGAGCGGCCCGGAGGGTCAAGGGAATCAACGCGGTGGCGCAGGAACTTGAAGTGCATTTGCCGACGGATCACAAGACCGGAGACGACGAAATCGCCGCGCGCGCGGTTAAAATCCTGAACTGGGATACAGTCGTGCCTCGTGATCGGGTGACGATCAAGGTTGAACACGGCATCGTGACTCTCGGTGGCGAGGTGGACTGGAATTATCAGCGTACCGAGGCCGAGTACGACATGCGCAAACTGAGCGGTGTCAAGGCCGTGCTCAACAACATCCTGGTCAAGCCAAGCGTCCGCAGCGACGATGTGCGCGCCAAGATCCGCGCCGCGCTCGAACGCACGGCCGAAGCCGAGACGAAAAACGTAACCATCACTGTCTCTGGCGGCACCGTAACCCTTGGCGGCAAGGTCAACGCCTGGGTCGAGCGCGAAGCGGTCGAGCGTGCCGCTTGGTCTGCACCCGGCGTGACACAGGTCGTGGATCACATTGAAGTCGCCCGGCAATAGCCGTCGCAGACCGAGCGGTTGGATACTGCGGTTTCATTTCAGGTTAAGGAGACGGTCATGCCAAAGCGCCGAGTAACCTGGTTCGTTCTGGCGGACGGCTCGCGCGCGCGGATTTTCGAGAAGCGCCCCGGCGGGCCTGGTTACTCGATCATCGCGGAATATCACTCGGCTGAGGCGCAGCGGCCGACCCGGGACCTCGGCGCCGACCGGCCGGGACGTACCCAGGAAAGCGCCACCACCGGACGGCACGCGCTCGAGCCGCGCGAGGATTGGCACCGGGCCGCGAAAGCCGACTTCGCACGAGAGGTCGCCACCCATCTGAACGAGGCTTGCGGAAGCCAAGCCTTCGATTCACTGGTGCTTTACGCCTTGCCCCATGTCTTGACGAGCCTTCACGAAGCCCTCGACAATGGGGCGCGGCAGCGGATCAAGGCTGAAGTGGCAAAGGATTTGACCAAGCTCCCTGTCGCTGAGCTTGAATCGTATTTTGCATCACTGGGCTGACCGCTGGACGACACCGGCGGCCAGCAAGGCACGCCGGCAGAAATGCGATGTCCTCATGGGTGAAAGGGAAAGGAGCGGCAATCAGGGACTCATGAGGAGCGGCACAGAGCTTTCCTGAATTAGCCGGGCCGAGGTGCCCGGCACCAGCCAGTTCAAAATCTCCCCACGCCGGAAGGCGCCCATCACGATGCCATCGGCCCGGCACGCCCGAGCCTCGTCCAACAACGCAGTGGCGGTTTTTCGCCCATCGGCAATTACGGAGCGGAATACCGTATTGGGAACCACGGGCGTGAGCACCGTCCGTGCCAACCCGACCGCGGTATCCGGCTGGCCGACCAGCACCGCCTCGACCTGCTCGGCTTGCCGGAGAAAAGGCGCGAAGGCACCAATCGCGCGACGAAGCGGCGGCACGTCTTCCCACCCCACGAGCAGACGGCGGGCGAAATCGCCTTTCCAGCCCGGCGGAATCATGATCACGGGATGGCGCGTACGGATCAGCGCCGCGCGCAAAGCGTCGCGATGGCCAAGCGGCTGCGTATAGGGTGAAGGCAGGACCACGAGGCTCGCGGTGTTGCGATGGTGGCGAAGTTCGCGCCAGTCGTCGCCGTACGCGACCTCAAGGCGCGTCGTGGAGCCGTGCGCTTGTGCCCAGTCTATCGTCAACTTCCGCAGGGCCTCCGTCTCCGCGTGCTCGCGCTCACCCATATGCTCGACTTCGTATTCCGAAAGGGTCTCCTGGGACGGTAGGATGATCGCGCCCGGCCCGACTTGGACATGGAGTATCCGAATCGGCTGCTGCAGGGCTTCGCCGACGCGGGTCGCGACCCGCAGGCATTCCTGCGCGCCAATCGTCGACGTCAGCATGACAAGGACATATGGATTGGTCATCTTACCCAGACTGTACCGGCCGTGGGCCGCGCGCACAAGACGCTGACGACTCCTCGCTTGGCGAGCACGGCGGCCATCCCGCCAAGCGGCTTTCGGATCGACAGCAACGCCTGCCGTCTCTCCGGATGCCGTTGAAACTAACCATTCCTAAACCCTAGCATGAATTTCTATCCGCTTTTAGTTGACAGTAAAGCGCTCTCACCTAACTCTAACTAACCGTATGCTCGTGTTCCTGCCAGATTCATGGTGACGGAGGGTGAGTATGCGGCATGCTTACGAACGGGGATCCTCGGCATAGTCGAGCGCATCTGAAAATGGTGCCCAACCCACAAGAGGTGGAGCGGCGCAAGCGGGAGATCGCGCTTGCCAAGGGAATCTTGGCCGTTTTGGTATTGATCCTCCTGCTGTGCATCGTCGCCGGCGCCGGCGTGCTTATCGCTTATCCCGATCTTGCCGCATCATTCGGCCAGTCGGTAAACGCGGCCATGGCCGTCATTCAAGCCGACCCTCAGAAAGTCATATGGATCGGCGTGTTATGGGGGAGCGGCATTCTTATCGGCCTCTACCTCGTCCTGCTCGGCTCGGAGCTAAGCATCACCGTCCTCCTCTGGATGATACGCTTGCTGGTTGCGCTCGCCCTGCCGATCGTAGGAGTAGCCGTAGCTTTCTACCTGCTTCACGGCATGTAATGCCCTGCATTTCCGGCGATTCGGTTAGCGCCCGGACATCGATCGTCGCGCGGCCGCCGCCGACGGCCCTCCGCGGTCACCCATTGCCCAACTCGGACCAAAGCCACTGATCATCGCGATCCACAGCCGATACGGACGGCCGGCGACGGGGCAACAATGCCGGACCGGCCGAGGCAGGAGAGCGGAAGAACGTACGGCACCTCCGTCACGGCGCTATTCGCTCCTTTACGGCTTGCGCATTTTGGCTGATCGCTGTCGGCGATGCCCCCCGGAATAAAGCCAAAGAGCCGCCGGGGGGACCCGGCGGCTCTGAGACGCAACCGTTCTAGACGTCAAATCGAACGCTCTAGCTCATGATCTTGCCGAACAGCACCCACCGCTTGCCATTGAACTTCTCCAGCTGAAGCTGATGGACCGGGTAGAAATTGGTCGGGCTGGTATTGACCAGGATCCCGGGCAGCAGCATCGGCGCACGGAAATCGTGAATATTAGCCGCCTGCTTCATCACATTGGCCCGCGTCAGGTCATTGCCACACTGTTTCAAGACGTGAGCCATGGTCGCTGAAACCGAATAACCATAGCCGTTGAACACGTCATTCAGGTCACCGTGCGGGTAGTATTTGTGCATCCAGGCGAGCCATTCTTTATATTCTTTCGTGTGGTGCCACTGCGGGTCGGTCGGATCCATAAGGAAGGCCGACGAAATGATTCCGGTTGATGCCTTCAGACCCGCCGGCTTCAGCACTTCTGCGTAGGACGCCGAGACGTTGTTCAGGTATTGAGTGGGATGCCAACCGATGTCATAGGCCTTCTTGATCGCCTTGGCGGCAAAGCTCGGGATGGTGACGTTGAAGAACACATTGGCCCCTGAAGCCTTAAGGGCAATGATCTGCGAGTCCACTGTGGGATCGCTGGTTTCGTAGGATTGCTCGTTGACGATCATGGTCTTTGCCTTGGACCCAAGGCCATCGACCATACCCTTGAGGTAATCCTTACCGTAGTCGTCGTCCTGATACAGGATGCCAATCTTCGCGTTCGGCGTCGTGGCCAGGATATAGTGAGCGTAGATCTGCCCTTCGAGCTGGTAGCTCGGCTGCCAGCCCATGGTCCAGGGAAATTCCTTGGGATTGCCCCATTTGGTGGCGCCGGTGGCGACAAAGAGCTGCGGCACCTTGTTGTCGTTCATGTACCGATGGATCGCCGTATTGGTCGGCGTGCCGAGAGAGTTGAAGTCGAGAAGAACGTGATCCTCCTCGACCAGCTTCCGCATCTGCTCTACCGTGCGCGGCGGACTGTAGCCGTCGTCGAGCGAGATCAGCTTGATCTTACGGCCGTTGATCCCGCCTTCCGCATTGACCATCGCAAAATACGCTTCGTCGGCACGGCCGATCGTGCCATAGGCCGACGCCGGACCGCTGTAAGGCATGGTCTGGCCGATTGTGATCTGGGTATTCGTTACGCCGGGCCCATACATGTCCGCCGCCAAGGCCGGACTTGCCGCCAGGGCAACTCCCGCCAGGGCCGCGAGCGAGGCCGTTATGAATGTTGCTCGCATCGTCTCCTCCTCTCTTGTTTGTGATATCCACTATAAACACTCGGGTAATACTGACTCCCTTCTCTTTAACCAGCCCCGCTGAGCAGCTTCGGTTTCACCTTCACCCAGAGGCCGTACAGAGCCCCCGCGATTCCAAACGGCGCTATGTAGATAAAACCGATCATGAAAACGCCATAGATGGCTCCGGCCAACGCGGTCGAAATCGCCCCTGCCCAGTTCGGCACGAAGACAATGAAGAAGGCACCGTAAACCGCGCCCGCGATCGACCACATGCCACCGATCACCGAACCGACCAGAAGGCTGATCGAAAGCAGAAGATTGAACGTATCGGGCGCGACGAACTGCACCGCGATGGCGCCCAAAGCCCCTGCAATTCCTGTGTAAAAGGCACTGACGCCGAAGGTCATAGACTTGAAGAGCGCCGAGTTGATCCCCATCGTCTCGGCCGCCAGGGGCTGATCGCGAATCGCGACGATGGCGCGGCCGACACGCCCCCGAAGCAGATTCCGAGCGAGCCAGAATAAAAGCACCGCGATCGCCGCGCTGAACAGATAGAGCCACTGATCGGAGGTCAACGGCAGATGAAACGGGGCCCGCGGCTTTTCGAGAACGATCCCTTGCGAGCCGCCCGTCCAATGCTGGAACGCATTATATTTTAGGAGGGGCGCGGTCGCGACCGCGAGTGCTAAAGTCGCGAGCGCGAGATAGAGGGGTTGCAAGCGTAGGGCCGGCAAACCAAACAAAAAACCAACAATGAAACAGACGAGCCCGGCGATCGGAATGGTGGCCCAATAGGGAATATTCGCGTGCGCCATCAGGATGGCCGAGGTGTAGCCGCCGATGGCGAGAAAGGCGCCGTGACCGAGCGAGAACTGTCCATTGTAGCCGGTTAGCATGTTCAGGCCGAGGAGCGCGATCGAATAGTCGACGATCAGCGTCATCTGGAACACGCGATAATCCGCCACAAGGAAGGGAAGCACGAAAGTGAACACGATGAGCGCGGCAACACCGAGCCGACGCCATACCTCTGGCGTCAAGCCGACAACGGTGATCGGCGCGGCGGCTTGTATCGGTTCACGTTGCGCGGTCATGGTCTATACTCGGCTCACAAGGGTACGGCCGAACAGGCCGTTCGGCTTGACGAGGAGAACGGCGACGATAAGGACGAGGGCCGCGAAGAGTTTCAGCTCGTCGCCAATGACGTAGGCACCAAGAAGATTCTCGAGAACGCCGACGATAAAGCCCCCGATCACTGCCCCCCAGGGGTTATCGATGCCGCCGAGGAGAGCGCCGGTAAAGCCGTAGATCAGGATCCCGTCCATCATATAGGGATCAAGATAGACTGCGGGCGCGATCATCATCCCCGCGATCGCCCCAATCACCGAGGCCAGGCCCCAGCCAAGCGCCAGCATCCAGCCCACGCGAATGCCAACAAGGCGGCTCGATGCGTGATTCTGCGCCACCGCGCGCATGGCGAGGCCGAGGGAGGTAAAGCGAAAAAAGAGATAAAGCAGGATCATCATGCAGAACGTGACCGCGATCGAGCCGATCTGGTGGGACGAGACGAGACCGCTGGTAAACGGCGAGCCGCTCGGGAACGGGCTTGGGAACGTCTTGATCGTGTAGCCCCAGATAAATCCCGCCAGGCTGTTGAAGATGAAGAACAGCCCGAGATAGATGATGATCATGGAAAGGACGGATTTGCCTTCCATGGGCCGCAAGAGGACCCGTTCGATCACGATCCCGCCGACGAAAGAAATGACCACGGTCAACACGAAAGCGGCCCAATAGGAAAGGCCGGCGTGAATCAGCGCCCAAGCGACATAGGTCGCGAACATCGCCATTTCGCCCTGAGCGAAATTCAGATCCTCAGTGGCCTTGTAGACCATGACCAGCGCGAGTGCGATGCTGGCATAGATACCGCCGTTCGAGAGACCCGCGAAGACCTGCAGCAGGAATGTTTCCATGGGCGGCGACTTCTCCCTTTCCGACCGCCGTCAATATCCGAGATAAGAGCGGCGGACAGATTCGTCCTGCTCTATCGTCTTGGCGTCACCAGAGACCACGACCCGTCCGGTCTCGAGCACATATGCGTGATCGGCAAGGTCGAGAGCGAGCGAGGCGTTCTGCTCCACCAGGAGCATGCTTACCTTCTCGTCCCGATTGATCACCTGCATGATCCGGAAGATGTCGGCGACAATGAGCGGGGCAAGCCCGAAAGACGGCTCGTCGAGGAGGAGAAGCTTCGGCCGCAGCATCAGCGCCCGCGAGATCGCCAGCATCTGTTGCTCTCCGCCTGACAGCGTCCCCGCCTGTTGCCGGCTGCGCTCGCGAAGCCGCGGAAAATACTCATAGACCCGCTCGAAATCGCGCGCCACCGCCACCTTGTCCCGGCGGATATAGGCGCCAACCTTCAAGTTCTCCTCGACCGTCAGGTTGACGAAGGTGCCGCGTCCATCCGGCACGTGGGCGATGCCGAGATTAACGATGCTCTCCGTCGCCTTGTGCGCGATATTGTGCCCGGCGAAACTGATCGTACCGCCCGTCTTCACCATGCCGCAGACCGCCCGCAGCGTCGTCGTCTTGCCGGCGCCATTGGCACCGAGAATCGTCGTGATGCCGCCCTCCTCCACCGTGAAGTCGACGCCGTGCAGAACCTGGGTGCTGCCGTAATAAGCCTCAAGGTTTCGGGCCTCGAGGAGCGCCATCACTCCCTCCCCAGGTATGCGCGAATCACTTCCGGATCACGCTGCACCTCGGCGGGTGTGCCGTCGGCGATCTTGCGACCGAAATCGAGCGCCACCACCTTATCGGAAACCCGCATCACCAAATTCATGTGATGCTCGACCAAAAGCACGGTGAGATGCAGTCGATCGCGAAGTCCGCGGATCAGGGCCTCGAGTTCGTGTACCTCCTGCACGTTGAGCCCGGCAGCGGGTTCGTCGAGCAGGAGAAGCTTCGGTTCGGAGGCAAGCGCCCGGCCAAGCTCGACCCGTTTCTGGGTACCGAAAGGGAGATCCTTGACCGCGGACGTCGCCACCGGGTCGAGATCGAGATGGGAAATGATGCCGGCCACCTTGTCGCGGAGCGCCTTTTCCTCCCGCCTTACCGAAGGCAGCCACAACGCGCCGTCGACGAAACCGCCACGCGTGCGGCAGTGGCCGCCGACCATGATGTTGTCGAGCACCGACATGTTGGCGAACAGCGCGAGATTCTGGAAAGTTCGTCCGATCCCGGCGCCGGCAATGCCATGGCGAGGGATGTCCAGCAGTGAGCGTCCGTCAAAGCTGATGCTGCCGCGGTCGATGTGATAGACCCGGCTCAGGCAATTGAAGAGTGTCGTCTTGCCGGCCCCGTTCGGCCCGATTAGACCGGCGATCTGCCCCCGCTCGACATCAAAAGATATTCCGTCAAGGGCCATGATGCCGCCGAAATGAACGGCGATGTCGCGAATGCCGAGAAGCGGTCCCGCTGCGCTTGTCTCCAAGCTCGCGGCCTTTGCTTGCGCGGCAACGCTTGAACTCATCGTGGCGGCCACGCGCAAGTGGTGGCGCCAACCCCTCCCGAGCCGCTTAGGGACGGCAAATACAGAACCAACGTCAACCTCCCGATCCTTTCCTCCGTCGGGTCTTATTGCCCGATCTTTAAGTGAGGTTTTGGATCCGCTTTCGCGTAAGATTCGTAATACCGGTTTATGACGCCCGAATCAATGGGCCATTTTCGATCGTCCACCGCACCGTCCGCGGTTACGGAATATCGGCGACACGCTCGACGCCAGCCCCCTCCATGCCTTGCCACGCGCGAGAGAGCGATCCATCGAGATCGATAGCCCGGCACGCCGCCTCCACCACCACAACCTCAAAATCCTGGCGCCGCGCATCAAGTGCAGAATAGTGAACGCAAAAATCCGTCGCCAATCCGCCAAGAAAAAGCCGCCTGAAACCGCGCTCCCGCAAGTAACCGCCAAGCCCGGTCGGCGTAACGTGATCGTTCTCATAAAAGGCGGAATAGGAATCAACGGCTGTTCGGAAGCCCTTGCGGATCACGAGTTCGGCGTGCGGGAGATCGAGCGCGGAATGAAACGCCGCGCCGTGCAAGTTTTGGACGCAGTGATCGGGCCAGAGCGTCTGCGGACCATAGGCCAAATCGATAACATCGAATGGCCGGCGGCCGGGGTGGGCACTGGCGAACGAGTTATGACCCGGCGGATGCCAGTCCTGGGTCAGCACGACGTGAGCAAAACGACGCGCGATTCGGTTAAGGAGCGGAACCACTTCATCGCCGTTCGTCACCGCCAAAGCACCGCCGGGACAAAAGTCGTTCTGCACGTCGACAACGAGCAGGAGGTCTGTCTCGCCAAAGGCCCCGCTATTCACCACGCCGTCTCTCTCCAAGAGATACGCTCGATCATTCTTAACTCGATCATCCTTAAGAAGGAAAAATTAGCAGGCCTCCAGCAGACCGGAAAGAGCGACGAGAATTGTCGACCCAGCATCACGCAGGGCGGATTCGAGATTTGCAAAAGCACGCCAAATCTCCGCCAGCAGGGGGCGGACCGCGGCTTTGACAGCGGACCGCCGATTCGAGCAAGCCGCGCAGAGGCCAGATCGGAGATGCGGATCCTTAAGGTCAAGTGGAAGATTTGACCGCATGGCACTGTGGGTTAGAGTAAAGCGCCCGGGCACGAACCCCGGCACCGGAAACCGTATCCGGTGAGTCCGTCTGGGATCGATGAGGTGAAGTGATCATGATCGGCATCACGGCGTTCGGCGGCTATGTCCCGCGTCTTCGTTTGAGCCGCAAATCGATGGTCGAGGCCAACGCCTGGGCTAATCCCGCGCTTAAGGCCCATGGCAAGGACGAACGCTCGATGTGCAACTGGGACGAAGACAGCTTGACCATGGCCGTCGAAGCGGCACGCGATTGCCTGACCGGCATCGCGACGGAACAGGTCAAAGCGCTTTATTTCGCTTCGACCACCTTTCCGTTCCAGGATCGGCTTAACAGTGGCGTCGCGGCAGAAGCGCTCAACTTGAAGGATGAGCTTGGGACCCTGGACATCGCGGCCTCGCAGCGAGCCGGAACCTCTGGCCTGATTGCCGCCTTCAAGGCCGCGGCCGCCGATCCCGTCCTTTTCGTTGCCGCGGACAAGCGGCGCGCCCGAGCGAGCAGCGCGCAAGAATTGCTCTGGGGTGACGGGGCCGCAGCGCTTCTTCTTGGGACCGAGAGTCCGATAGCCGAACTCCTCGGCAGTCATTCCGAGGCGATCGATTTCGTTGATCACTACCGCGGCCAGCACAGCGAGTTCGACTATGTCTGGGAGGATCGCTGGATCCGCGACGAGGGCTTCGCCAAAATCGTGCCACCCGTGCTCGCTGCCGTGCTTAAGAAAACGGGGGTAAGCGCCGCCGATGTTGCCCATTTCGTTTTTCCCTGCACCTATGCTCGCCTGCCGCAAAGCATCGCCAAGAAGGCCGGCATCCCGGAGGGAGCGGTGCGCGATAACCTGCAGGCCGTCTGTGGTGAGACGGGCGCTGCGCATGCGCTCGTCATGCTGGTCGCCACGCTGCAAGAGGCAAAGCCGGGCGAATTGATTCTCGTCGCCAGCTTCGGCCAAGGCTGTGACGCGCTCCTCTTCCGCGCCACGGAGGCCCTGCCTCGACTTTCACCCCGGAATGGTATCAAGGGGACGCTGGCTCGCCGCAAGACGGAAGAAAACTACAGCAAATTCCTGGCTTTCAACGATCTCACCGCGATCGAACGCGGCATGCGAGCCGAAATCGACAAGCAGACGGCTCTCAGCACCCTCTATCGTAAGAAGGATATGCTGCTCGGTCTGATCGGCGGCCGCTGCGAGCAATGCGGCACGGTGCAATTCCCAAAGACCAACGTTTGCGTCAATCCGAACTGCAACGCCATGCATTCTCAGCTCGACCACCCTTTTGCGGATATCCCGGCGCGCGTTATGTCCTATACCGCCGACCGTCTCACCTACACCCCGGATCCACCGGCCCATTACGGCATGGTTCAATTCGACGGCGGAGGACGTCTCATGATAGACTTTTCCGACGTGGATGTCGGCGAGGTCGACGTCAATATGCGAATGCGAATGGCGTTCCGCATCAAGGAGTACGACGCACAGCGCGGCTTCACGAAGTATTTCTGGAAAGCGGTGCCGGCCTGACGCCCCCTAACATCCGGTCCGGCTTCCGGCTCTTTGTCGGTGGGCGCGTAACGAGATAAGGAGATTCGAACATGGCAAGCGGGATCAAGGACAAGGTCGCCATCATTGGAATGGGGTGCTCCAAGTTCGGTGAGCGCTGGGACCGCGAGGCCGACGACCTTATGGTTGAAGCGTTCGAGGAAGCCTTGACGGACGCCGGCATTGAGAAGAATCAGATCAACGCCGCATGGCTCTCCACCGCCATCGAGGAAGTCCATGTCGGCAAGTCCGGCGTGCCTCTCGCGATGGCGCTTCGCCTCCCCTATATCCCGGTCACCCGCGTCGAAAACTACTGCGCTAGCGGAACCGAGGCTTTCCGGGGCGCGGTCTACGCCGTCGCTTCGGGCGCCGCTGATATCGCCCTCGCGCTGGGCGTGGAAAAACTGAAGGACACCGGCTATGGCGGCCTGCCGCAGCGCAGCCGCGGCGTGCTTAACAGCATGTACAGCGCCAATCTCTCGGCGCCTGGAAGCTTCGCGCAACTCGCCGCGGCCTATCGCGCCAAGCACGGCGTCGGCAAGGAAGATTTGAAGCGCGCTATGGCCCATATCTCGGTCAAGAGCCACGACAACGGAGCAAAGAACCCGAAAGCCCATCTTCGCAATAAGATCAACGAGGAGGTGGTGCTGAAGGCGCCGATGGTGGCAGAGCCGCTTGGCCTCTACGATTGCTGTGGCGTAAGCGACGGCTCGGCCTGTGCGATCGTCACCACGCCCGAAATCGCCCAATCGCTCGGTAAGAAAAACCTCATTACAGTCAAGGCATTGCAGCTCGCCGTTTCAAACGGGGTGGAAGCGCAGCACAATTCCTGGGACGGTAGCTATTTCGCCACCGCGCGGATTGCCTCGACCCGCGCCTACAACGAAGCGGGTATCGATAACCCACGCGAGCAGATCAATCTCATCGAGGCCCATGACTGCTTCTCGATCACCGAGCTCGTGACCATGGAAGACCTCCACATTTCGCCGGAGGGCGGCGCTATCCGGGACGTTCTTGACGGCTTCTACGACAGCAACGGCACCATTCCCTGCCAGATTGACGGCGGCCTCAAATGCTTCGGCCATCCCATCGGCGCCTCTGGGCTGCGGATGATCTACGAAATCTATCTTCAGATGCAGGGCCGTGCCGGCGAACGTCAGCGCAAGGCGGAGCCCGTGCATGGGCTTACCCATAACCTCGGCGGTTTCCCGCACCAGAATGTCTGCTCGGTTTCGATCATTGGCCGCTACGACGCGTAATCTGTCCGCCGCTCACGGGGAAACGCAGCCACAAGCCGGCTGAACCATCGCGGAGCGGCGCGTGTCTGTTTAACGGCGGCGGACAAACAGGGCATCGACCGCTGTAACGCCCTGCGCGTCGCAGATCACCGGATTGATGTCGATCTCGGCGATTTGGCCGGCATGGTCGGCGGCAAATTCGGATACGCGCGCGATCAGTTCGGCAACCCGATCGAGCGCCACCGCAGGACGGCCACGGAATCCGGCCAAAAGCCGGTAACCTTTGAGCTGCCTTACAAGATCAAGCGCTTCGGCGGCGCCGATCGGTGCAAGCGCTGCGACACTGTCACCGAGCAACTCCACCAAAATCCCGCCAGACCCTGCCACCACCAACGGGCCAAATTGGGGATCGACCCTTGCCCCAACGACGAGCTCAATGCCGGCCGGCGCCATGCGTTGGACCGATACGCCGCCGATCCGCGGCCGATCGACAAGCCGTGCCGCGGCATCCATAACTTCACCGAACGCACGAGCGACGGCGGCGCCGTCCCGCAGGCCAAGGCGGACCACCCCGGCCTCGGTCTTGTGTGCAATATCGGGAGATTCGATCTTCACCGCCACGGGATAGCCGAGCAGGTCGGCCGCCACGGCCGCCTCTGCCGCGCTCCGCGCGGTCTTTTCCGGCGGCACAGGCACACCGTAAGCGGCAAGGATCGTCTTCGCCTCCCGTTCGCTCAGCCGCTCACCGGCCGCGGCAAGAAGCTGCCGTGCCTTGGCCTGTTCCGCAGCACCGGTCAAACGGGGGGTCTCGACCCTCGGCGTTGCGACAATATCCGCCCATTTGTGCCAAAGGCTAAGCGCCCGCATGCACCGATCCATGGAACGGAACACCACCAATCGGGGATCACGCTCGGCAATTTCCGATCCTGGGCCCTGCAGCCAAGCGGTCATCCAGACCAAACAGATCGGCTTTTCTGTCGTCTTCGCCAACTCGGCGAGTGCGAGATGGCGCTTCGGCGTGATATCCGGTACGGCCGTCACGACCGGCAGAATGGCGGCGCCGTAAGCCGGATCATCGAGCATGGCGCGAAAACAGACGGAGAAAGATTCCGGATCGGTCAGCACCTGGGCTGTGACGTCGGCGGGGTTACGCTTCGTGCCAAATTCAGGCAGACGAGCGTCCAGAATTGCTTGCGCCGCCGGGCCTGGCTGCGGCATTGGCACCCCGTAATGCTCGGCCCGCTCCGCCGCGATCACGCCGGCCCCGCCCGACGTGACGATGGCGGCGACGCCACGAGCGACCGGCCGCGGTGTTTTGGCGAGGAAGCTCGCGGTTTCGTATGCAATATCAAGATCATCGACAGCGATAATCCCAGTCCGCTCGAAAGCCGCGGCATAGGCCGCATCAGAGCCCGCAAGATTCCCAGTGTGCGATAGCGCGGCAACCGCACTGGCGTCGCCGGACGTCATCTTGTAAGCAATGACCGGCTTGCCTGCAGCACGGGCTTTCTCGCCCGCCGCGATCAGCCGGCGGCCATCGGGCAGGCCTTCGAACAGGCAGACAATGGCCCGGCACTCCGGCGCCTCGACGAGGTAGCTTACAAAGTCGCATACATCCACATCGCCTGAATTCCCGGTGGTGAAATAGTGGCTAAATCCACCGCCCCGCTCGCTGGCTTGCACCATGGTGTAGCCTATCGCGCCCGACTGCGAGACGATGCCAACGCCACTCAGAAGATGGGGTGTCTTGTCGTAATTGGCCTGAAAGATGGCGCCGGCGCGGCTCAGGTTATTGATCATGCCGATGCAGTTCGGCCCCACCAAGGGCAAACCAGCCGCGCGCGCGCGCGCAACGATCCTGTTCTGTTGCGCGGCCCGCTCTGGACGCCCCGTTTCCGCGAAGCCCGAGGCATAGACAATGACCCCTCCGGCCCTCGCCGCGATGCAATCCTCGAGCACATCTTCGACCCGCTCGCGCGGCACCGCCACCACTACCAGATCTGGGCTTTCTGGAAGCTCTATTAGTTTTGAAAAACAGGCGATTCCATGAATTTCATTATATTTTGGATTAACGCCATAAATGCGCCCTCCATAATGACCAAGATTAGCCCGCGTCCGCTGACCAAACGAACCGATCGTGGCCGAGATTCCAGCGATCGCGATCGACTCCGGCTCAATCAATCGCCGAAGCTCTCGCCGGCCATAAACGGAGCGATTTGATACCGCCGAGTTGACCCCCGCGTTGGTCGCCGATGGCGAAAGAGACGAGACTGAAATCTGATCCATGACAGTATGTTCCGGCACTTTGCTCCCAAATTGGATTTTATCGTTGGGCTCAACCCCGATCGGTAGCCGGCCCGGATTCACGGCCGAGAGAGGATGCCGCCTTGCTCAAGCGCCTCGATGTCCATCTCAGGCAGGCCGAGGATATCGCGAAGAATGGAGCGGTTGTGTTCGCCAAGCTGCGGCACATTGGGATTCGTCACAGGCGGCGTCACCGAAAGCTTGTACGGGCTTGCCGCCACGCGATAGGAGCCCGCCCGATCCGTTGCCGTCGCCAAGCTCCGGCGAAAGGCCACTTGCGGGTCCGCCATCGCTTCGGCGAGGGTCGCGTAGCGGGCGGCGGGGCAACCCGCCGCATCGAGCGCCGCCATGCATTCCGCCGCGGAGCGCATGCTGCTCCACCTCTCGACCAAAACCATCAGCTCGGACCAATGCCGCGAGCGGGCGCGGACGGTCGAAAAACGCGCATCCTGCAGCCATGCGTGCTGACCGACGGCGGCGGCAAGGGCGGCAAAATTTGCATCCGTTACGGGCGCCACGACGAGGAAACCATCGGCGGCTTGGACCGGTTCATAGACGTGGCGATCCTTTTCGGCCGGAAATTGTACCGCCTGCATGTCATAGGGCATCAAGCTCAGCATCGCATCCATCATCGCCACGTCGACATATTGCCCCTCGCCCGAACGCTCACGATGGAGCAGGGCCGCTTGCAGCGCCGAGGCAGCGAGGGCGCCAGTCAGGACATCGGCGACGAAAATGCCTGTCTTCCCCGGCTTGGTCTGCCGACCCTGATAGAGAAGATTGGTCAGATCATAACCTGAGGCGGCGTGTAACGTCGCCGCATAGCCCGACCGTTTGGACCCAGGCCCTACCTGGCCGTAACCCGAAATCGAACCGTAGATCAGGCCTCTGTTGAGAGGCTTCAAGCGCTCGTAATCGATGCCAAGGCGCCGCGTCACGCCGGGGCGAAAGTTTTCCACCACCACGTCGCTGGCGGCGGCAAGCCGCCGGCAAAGCTCTTGTCCCTGCTCTCGCCGAAGATCGACGGCCAGACTCTTTTTCCCGCAATTGAGATGCCCGAAATAGGCGCTCTCGCCATCGCGTGTCGGGGCCGCGCGGCGAAGATGATCGCCTTCCAGCGGCTCGACCTTGATGACCTCTGCCCCAAGATCGGCGAGAAGACGAGTGCAGTAGGGACCCGCGAGAATGCGGGTGAAATCGATAACCCGAATTCCGGCTAGCGCGGCCCTGGGCGTCTTAGCGGCCATGAAAGATCGGGCGTCGCTTTTCGGCGAAGGCGGCGCGGCCCTCGGCATAATCAGAGCTCGCGAAGCAGGCGGCGACAGCCGCGTCGCAAGCGGCGATGTCTTGTTCAGCGGAATTTTTCAGAAGCTCACGGGCGCAGATTTTGGCGGCCGACAGAGTCAAGGGCGCGTTGCTCGCAATCTGGTCGGCGCAATTGCGGACGAAGCTCTCGATCTCGGCATAGGGCAGGACGCGATTCACGAGCCGCATCCGCTCGGCCTCGGCGGCCGAAAATCGGCGCGCGGTGAATAGAACCTCAAGCGCGTTGGCTACGCCAACCACGTCGATCAGTCGCTTGACCGCCGGGTGGTTGTAGCCGAGCCCGAGCCGAGCCGCTGGAATGGCGAAGGATGCCTCCTCGGCCGCGAAGCGAAGGTCACAAGCCAGCGCGATGCCAAGGCCACCGCCGATGCAATAGCCGCGGATCATCGCCAGGGTTGGTTTTGCGAAGCCGGCAAGCGCTTGATTGGCGGCGCCCGCCGTGGCGTTATACGCGGCAACCTTTGCGGCGCTGCTGCGTTCCTTGTCGAATTCGGAGATATCTGCACCCGAGACGAAGGCCTGATCGCCGGCTCCGGTAAGAACCACGAGGCGAATTGCGGGATCGGCTGCGAAGTCGGCAAGGATCTCGGGAATCGCCCGCCACATCGCGAGGGATACCGCGTTACGGCGGAGCGGATTGTCGAACACCATCCAGCCGATGGCGCCCTCCTTCCGTGCCTCCATCCGGCCAATGGCATCGGTCATCGTCGTTTTCCCCGTCGAGCGCGGCTGACTCGCCTCCGCGCCTGCGGTCCTTCCACCACGTCTTATGAGACGCCGCGGCGCTCGCAATCACATCTACGCGGTGGTCATCCCCTCCGCCGCCGCTGAGGATTCGCCCTCCCTGGTGCCGGCGCCGGCGAGCGCGCGAACCCGCTCTTCGTCTTGTGCAAGCTCGCTTGCTGAGCCCGAATGAACCACTTCGCCGTCATTGAGCACGTAGACGCGATCCGCAACCTCGAGACCAAAACGGGCGTTTTGTTCGACGAGAAGGATAGAGATTCCCTCCTTCCGCATCGAAGACACGACCCGAAAGACGTCTCGAACAAGCAGCGGCGCAAGACCCTGGGACGGTTCATCGAGCAGAAGAATCTTCGGATTGAGAAGAAGCGCCCGCGCAATGGCCAACATCTCCTGCTCACCACCCGAAAGCTGCCGTCCCCAGCTGTTGCGCCGCTCAGCGAGGTTGGGGAAAAGCTCGAAAATGCGTTCCACGGTCCATTGGCCGGGGCGAACCATCGGCACTGAGAGGTTTTCCAGCACCGTCAGATTGGGGAATATCTTCCGGCCTTCAGGCACATACCCGACGCCAAGACGCGTAATCTTGTAGGCCGGCAGATGAGTGGTATTTTGCCCAAAAATCTCAACCTTCCCCTGCCGTGGCGCCGTCAGCCCAACCAAGCTTCGCAAGGTGGTGGTCTTGCCGGCGCCATTGCGCCCGAGGAGGGTAACAAGTTCGCCCTCTTGTACCTCGAGCGAGACGCCGTGAAGGATGTGGCTTTTGCCGTAATAGGTCTCCAGGCCTTCCGCCTTAAGCACTGCACTCACGCCGCTTCTCCCAGATAGGCGGCCTGGACCCGGGGGTTAGCCGCGATATCCTTGGGCGTACCCGTGGCAAGAACCTGGCCGTAGTTGAGAACCGTAATGCGGTTGGCGATACCGAACACGATATCCATGTCATGTTCGATGAACAGGATGCTGATTTTCTGCTGTTCATGAAGCAAGCGGATGAGATTGACCATGTGGTGGGTTTCGGCGCGCCCCATGCCGGCCGTCGGCTCATCGAGCAGCAGCAGCTTCGGCTTTAGGCTCAAGGCCATGGTAACTTCCACCACTCGCTGATCGCCGTGCGCGAGTTCGCTCACGGTCCGATCCGACTGGGACTCAAGACCCGTGATCTTCAAGAGTTCTTCAACGCGCTGGTTGATCTCCCGCCGCAACTTGCGTCCTGGCCACGGTGAGGCACTGCAGCCCTTCTCGGCTTCGACCCCAATACGGATGTTTTCGTATATTGAGAGTTCGGGAAAGATCTCGGTAATCTGAAAGGTCCGTACCAAGCCCACGGCCACCCGCCTCTCGGGGCTCAGCTTGTTCGCCTGCATGCCATCGAACCAAATTTCGCCGGTGGTTGCAGGAAAGAAGCCGCTGATCAGATTGAACAGCGTTGTCTTGCCAGCGCCATTTGGCCCGATCACGGCATAGAGCTCGCCTTCGTCCATCTCGAGGGCGACATTTTGCAATGCGACAACCTTGCCGAAGACCCGTGATACGTTTTCGATGCGCAGTAGGCTCATGCCGCCCTCACCCTTCGCCGAATGATTCCAAGAACGCCGTTCGGAAAGAACAAGACCACCGCAATGAACAGCGCTCCGATGAAACTTTCCCAGTTATTCGGGAAAAGGGAACTCACGTAGTCCTGGAATCCGACAAAGATGATGGCGCCGACCAGTGGCCCCCAGAAGCTTCGCATTCCGCCCATAACCGCCATGATCACGAAGTTGCCTGACGCAATCCAGTACAAATCCATGGGCGAAATGAAGTTGTTCTGAAGCGCATTAAGTGCTCCGGCCAACCCGGAGATGAAGCCTGCGATGGCAAAGGACGCCCACACATAGCGCTCCACATGGATGCCAAGAAACATGGCGCGCCTGCGATTTTCGCGAATAGCGACGAAGGTATGGCCGAGGGGCGAGTTCAGCAATACGGCGATGACCCCGGCGCCGATCGCAAAGAAAAGCAATACGAAATAATAGAACGGCACCGCCGTCAAAGGCACAGTCACGCTGCCGAAGTGAAGCGGCATCCGAGAGAACCCGGTAAGTCCGTCCTGGCCGCCTGTGAAACTGTCCCAGCGCTCGGCGACGAAATAGAAAATCTGCCCGATTGCGACCGTGATCATGGCGAAGTAGATGCCTCGCTTCTTCATCAGGATAGGACCGATAAGAAGCGCGGCAACGCCGCCGAGAAGCGTACCGGCGAGAACGGCGACCCACATGCTATGCGTCAAATGCACCAGAATCTCCCCGGCGCCGTAACCGCCAAGCCCGAAATACGCGGCCTGCCCGAACGACATCATGCCGGTAAATCCGAGCAAGACATTTAGACCCATGGTGCAAAGGGCGAAGATCAGGATACGGCTGCCAAGCGCGGTATAGCCGCCGACCAGCGGCATCCAAAACGGCACCGTCAACAAAAGAAGCCATATGACGATATTGGCGTAAATGCGCCTGGTCATTCAAACAGCCCCTCCTGGCCAAGCAGCCCGCGAGGCCGCACAATTAATACCAAGGCCATGATGACGTAGATGATCACGTCGCTCGCAACTGGGTAATAGGCACTGGTTATCCCTGCGGCAAGCCCGATGATCAGGCCGCCAAGCACGCTGCCGAACAGGCTGCCGATGCCGCCGACGACAACCGCGACGAAAGTCGCCATGATCACGTCGTCACCCATTGTCGGCGAAAGCTGCAGCACACCGGCGGCGAGGACGCCGGCAAAACCCGCAAGGGTGATGCCGATCGCGAAATTGACCGCGCGCAACAGGTACACGTTCACGCCCAAGGTGGAAACCGTCTCCAGATCGAGAATGCCAGCCCGGATGCGAACGCCGAAGCGCGAGAAACGCAAAAAGGCAAACAGCGCGACGGTAGCAAAAGCGATCGAGCCGAGAACGAAGAGCCGGTAGCCGTTCAAAAAGAAATAGACCGAACTCAACGGGGAAATCATCGCGTTGGGAATGGCGAAGGGCACACCCGTCGCGCCCCAGATGCTCCGGACCGTATCTTCTATGATGAGAACAAGGCCAAAGGTTAGGAGCAGGCTGTAGACCGGGTCGGGCCGCCCATACATATACCGCACAAGGACACGCTCGACGATAATGCCGATAACTCCGGCCAGCAGCGGGCCCACGATCAATGCACCCCAAAAACCAAGATAAGGCGCGAGCGCATACGCCAGATACGCGCCAATGACCATAAACCCGCCATGGGCGAAATTGATCACGAAATTCAAGCTGATGATCAGCGAAAGACCCAATGCCATCAGAGCGTAGAAGGCGCCCTGAATCAGCCCATTGAATCCATCGAATAATAAAATTTCCATCCGCGGCCGTCCTCCCAAACGGAAATGTCAAATACCCCTTTGCCAGCAGTTTTGATTATTGGATTTGGTGGCGGCTGGCCGTCGCAAGTCGATCATTTGATAACTTCTACTCGACAGTCCGGAATATGTCCATCGGCCTTGAAGCCCGACAACGGGTAGCCCGCGACCGATCCTCTAACGGCCGCAGGAGCATTCTCTATCTAACCGCGATCCATATGCCAGATTCGCTCGCCAGGAGCCGGCCACGGCCAAATTCTTAGGCAAAAGTTCTACCGGCACCCCAAAAGGCCCGCGGCCTTTCAGGGTGCCAACAGACTTCCGTCTTCGATCACGACCCTCCGTCAGATCCAAAAGGTCGATTTCGATCGGTCGACGCTGCGCAACAATCTCACGCCGGGTAGGTCATCTTACAGCCCTTGGCCACCGGCGATTCCGCAAGCTTCGGCCCGGGAAGCGTTTCCTTCACTTCGAACAGATCCGGATAAGATCCCTTGCCGTTCACCTCGCCGACAAACTCGGTGATAAGCAACTGATGATCGGCGGCACGCCAGTGTACAGGATAAGGTCCGAGCCCGATCTCGGGAGGCAAGGCCATGCCTTCGATGGCATGAGCAACCTTGACCGAATTCAAGCTCTTCGCTCTGGCGGTGCCCATCGCGATGGTGTGCATGCCGACATAGCCGAACCAGCTCCGGGCGCTCGGCGTCTTGGTGAAGTGCTTGCGGTAGCTGGCAACGAACGCCGCGACATGAGCATTGCCCGGCTGCTGCCACCACCACTCCATGACGCCCCAACCCGTGCGCGCCACCTTTGGAAGAGCGGCCAGGGGTTCCAACTCGACCAACGGATAGCCGAAAGCGAACTCCTTGGTCATGCCGAACTGAGTTGCTTGCTTCATCGTATTGACGAAGTCGTCGCCACCGTTCAGCACGCAAATCACATTCGGCTTCGCCTCCCGGATCTTAATCAGCGCCGAGGTGAAGTCGGTGGTGCCCAAGGGCAGCAGCGCGTTGCCGAGTTCCTCGCCGCCCTGCTGCTTAAGAATCTTCAGGCAGTTGGCATGCAGGAAATGTCCCCAGGCATAGTCGGGCGTGATGAAGTACCACTTCTTGCCGAACTTTTGCATCAACGCGGCCACCAGAGCCTTGGCAAGCATCCAGGTATCGGAGCAGACCTTGAACGTGGTCCAGCTGCAATGGGTGCCGGTCACGGAATCGACGTGCCCGCCGGTGTCGACGTAGAGGATGCCTTTGAGGCTCGCGGCATGCTCGAGCGCGAGGGATACGGCGGATGACACCGATCCCGAAACAAAGTCCACCTTGTCCTTCTCAACGACTTCGTGGAATTTTACCGTCGCCTTACCGACGTCGGCGGCGTCATCCTGCACAATCAATTCAACCTTGCGGCCGAGGATGCCACCCTTGGCATTGATTTCCGCAAGCGCCAGCCGGGCGCCGTCCTGCTCGCTGTCGCCCTGCATGGCGTAGGTCCCCGTGAAGGGATCGATGAAGCCGATCTTCACCGGCGTCTCGCCAAGAGCCTTGATGATGTGGGGGCCAACGCCAGCGGCAACGCCCGCCGCCGCGGCCGAAGTCAAAACCGAACGACGGCTGATCCGCCGCTTCGACACGCTGGTGACGATTTCCTTTGCGTCTGTCATTTGATTTTCCTCCCGGAATTTTTACTCTTTCGCGCCACAGCTCTCCCTAACAGAGGGATCGACGGCGTTGCGAAATGTTTGTTTGTTGACCGGCCCCCTAGGAGGCCACACAGGGATTCCATCCCTCGCCTTCGGCCAATCCGGCACGAGAGCGTCACTTCTCTTTTTGGTTATGGTGCCTCCAAACTTTGTTGGGTCCAAGACGAACTAATCTATTAAAAAGGCAAGCCCTTCTTGGGTACCAGGGTGGCACTCTATCGTTCCGGACCGCAAGGCGCAATACCTACGACATCTTAGGCGAATGCCCGGTGGCAGTCTTTCTGCTTGCGATGGCCGCGGGCCGGCGCGAAGCTTTTTCTCTGAATCCCTGCCCAGTGGCGACAAGATGTATTAAGATTTACTCGAGGATTGGAGTCGGGGGCATAGCCCCGTTTTGGGATCAAGGAGTTGTGGAGCATGGGCGCAGATTTGATGGATTACGCCCATATGGCCCTGGAAGCCTTGCGACAGGTTCCGAAAATGGCACTCCAGCGCGTGGCCGAGCAGGGCCTGCCTGGCAGCCACTATCTCTATATTTCGTTTCTCACCCGGGCCGACGGTGTGACATTGCCGGACTTCCTGCGCCAGCGTTATCCTGACGAAATGACCATCGTCCTCCAACACCAGTTCTGGGGACTGGAAGTGACGGAGGACCATTTCGCCGTAACCCTGGCTTTCAACGGCCGCCACGAGCGCCTGAGCATCCCTTTCTCTGCCGTAACCGCGTTTTCCGATCCTAGCGTACCGTTCGGTCTGCAATTTCGTGGGCCCGTGGAAGGCGAAACGGAAGGAACGGAGGAAGCCGCGTCCACGCCACCGCAATCCCAGGACCTTGAAGGCATCTCGGACAGCCCATCGGAAGGCGAGCGCAAGACCGGCGAGGTCGTCACCCTCGAACAATTTCGCAAGAAGTGAAATTAGAGTGACGCGGCCGCCGGCAATCGAGTGCCGACAAGCGGCAAAACGGTGCCCTGACGGCAACGGCCCTGGCCTTTGACTCGACGCCCGCCCTTCACCCATTCTTTCGCGTTCTCGTCTGGCGGCATAAGAGCCAAATGCTTAGACTGCGTTGCAGTTCGGTTGTGGAGAACAGCATGGCCAGAAAAAAAATGTCCGATACCCGCCGGGCAGTAACGGCGCGGACGCGGATGGAATCCGATTCCATGGGCCAGGTGGCGGTGCCAGCGAACCGTTACTGGGGCGCCCAGACCGAGCGCAGCCGCAATAATTTCCGCATCGGCGGGGAGCGTATGCCGGAACCCCTGATCCGCGCTTTCGCGACCATCAAGCTCGCGGCCGCGCGAGCGAATATGGACCTCGGCGTACTGCCGAAACGGCTTGGCCGCGCCATCATTCGCGCTGCCGAGGAGGTGCGGGCCGGGCAGCATGCCGACGAATTCCCGCTCGTGATCTGGCAGACTGGTTCGGGCACTCAGACCAACATGAACGTGAACGAGGTCATCGCCAATCGCGCGATCGAGATTCTTGGCGGCGTGCGTGGGACAAAGCGCCCCGTGCATCCGAACGATCATGTAAACTGCAGTCAATCCTCGAACGACACTTTTCCAACCGCCATGCACGTGGCGACTGCCGAAGAGATCAACAACCGCCTCTTACCGGCGCTCGCCCATCTGAAGCGGGCCCTTGACCGCAAGGCACGGGCGTTTAGCGGCATCGTCAAGATCGGCCGCACTCATTTACAAGATGCGACACCGCTGACCCTCGGTCAGGAATTTTCGGGTTATGCGGCTCAGATTGGCAATGGCATCGAACGCGTGCGGGCGACGCTTCCAAGGCTCTATCAGCTTGCCCAGGGGGGCACAGCGGTCGGCACCGGCCTCAATGCGCCGCGCGGCTTCGCGGAACGGATCGCGCGGGAAATCGCCAAATTGACCCGCCTGCCATTCAAGACCGCGGAAAATAAATTCGAAGCCTTGGCTGCCCATGACGCGCTGGTCGAAGTTTCAGGTGCTCTGAATGTGTTGGCCTGTAGCGCGATGAAGATTGCAAACGACATCCGCCTGCTCGGCTCCGGCCCTCGGGCCGGTCTGGGCGAGCTCCGTTTGCCAGAAAACGAACCCGGGTCCTCGATCATGCCCGGCAAGGTCAATCCGACGCAGGCCGAAGCGCTGACTATGGTCGCGGCACAGGTGGTCGGCAATCACCAGACCGTGAGCATCGCCGGCATGAGCGGCCATCTCGAACTCAATGTCTTCAAACCGGTCATTATCTACAATGTGTTGCAATCCGTCCGGCTTTTGGCCGACGCCTGCGTGAGCTTCACTGACAATTGTGTGGTCGGCATCGAGCCCGATCGCGCCCGCATCAAGGAGCTGATGCAGCGCTCGCTCATGCTAGTCACCGCCCTATCGCCCCATATCGGCTATGATGCCGCCGCAAAGGTTGCCAAGCACGCGTTGAGCAACAACTGCACGCTCCGCCAATCGGCGGAAGAGCTTGGGTTGGTTAATGGCGTGGATTTCGACCGCTGGGTTGATCCGAAGAAGATGGTCGCGCCGAGAAGCTGAGGGGCGGCGGCACGGAGCAACGAACGGTGGCAAGGGGGATGGCGGGCATCAAGGCGGGAATCAAAAAGCGCTCGGTCATCGTCGCCGGCCATCGCACCAGCGTTTCGCTCGAAACACCGTTTTGGACCGCTTTGCAGGCGCTCGCCGAGCGACATGATCTAAACGTGAACGATCTGATCACCGAAATCGACCGCACGCGGAAGGGCAATCTCTCGAGCGCGATCCGCGTCTATGTTCTCGACAAGTTGTGGAACCCGGCAGCAAACCAAGAAAAGCCTTAGTCCCTCCTCTATTGCCGTGTGCCGGTCTCTTCCCGCAACGTCGAATCGGAAACTGTCACTTTTGTAAATCAGGATTTGGCGCCGGAGGGAATCTTCTTAGGTTCCGTCGGCAGCGGCCTATTCGGCAACGCCGGTTTCGGCTTGGGCGTTTTTTCCGGCGCTGCTTTTTCTCCAATTGGCACGATCGGCTTGCCTTGCGATTTGTGCGCGGGTCCTTCTGTCGTCCCTTGCTCGCTCGCCAAAGCCGCAGCGGACGCAGCAACATATTTCTCGAGTGCTGCCGTCTTCAGGCGCCGCACCGGATCTGAGATAGCCCCAGAAAGCGCTATGCCGAGCGGTGGTGCCTTAGCATATCCCGCTATATTGATCTTACTCTTCAGGACCATCGACCACGATGGCAGATCGAGCCAGCCCTGCATGGTCGCGGTGCCATCTGGAAATGTCGCTTCGGCGTCACTGGTGCGGGCGATACCTTTCGCAATTGTCCAGATGCTTTGCGCCGCGACGATGTCCGTCCTGCCGCCGCTCGTCGCCGCATTACTCAATGCGATCAACGCACTCGCTGTTTTTACCTTACCAAGATCTCTGCCGAGCCGTCCAACGTCGATGCCTTGAATTGCGCCCGTATCGATGCCGACCGTAACCTTCCCCGCAAGGTTGCCAATCGCCGTGGCAGGGGTTGCGCCGTTAGTTCGTAGCGTCCCGCTCAGCGTACTCTGCCCCGAAAACATACCGACCCCAGCCATGCCGAACAACAGCCGTTGCAGGTCCACGTCTTTCCAAACGAAGCTCGCATCAAAACTCGGATTGCCGCCATACGAAAGATGCGCCTTGGCGGCAAGAGCCCCCCCCAGCAAGAGACCGCGGATTGGGTTTAGCGTCACCGTCCCATTATTCAACGTCGCCGTGATCTCGACGTCGCGAATCTGGTAGCCACGAACCGTAATCTCCTTCGCGTTCAATGCGGCGATCCCATCGGCCCAACCAAGCGGCGCGAGATTGAACGGACGTGCCGACCAGACGGGCGCCACCGCCGACGCGCTACCAGACGGCGAAGTGGTTGCGCCCGAGGTCAATGCACTGCCTCCCGTGGCAGTCGATCCACTCGCCGTCGCGTCAGTGCCAAGAAAGGGATCGAGCGATAGGTTGGCCACCGTCAGATTGGCGCGGATGCTCGGCCGCGGGCTCGCAAACCGAAGCTCGATATCGCCGCCGGCTTGGTCGGGACCAAGTGCGAGATCGAGGCCGCTCAGCGTGAATCCCGATGCGTCTCCTTTCACCGTGGCGGCAAGTTTCAACCCGCGCAGTCCGTTCCAAGCGACCGGCGGCGCAAACCCGCCGAGACGGGCAAAAACCCCGATACCTGGGGCCTGAAGGGCTAGCGTTCCTTTATAATTCGGCTTCGCGGCGAGGCCGGTGGCAGTCCCCGAGACGACAAGCGAGCCTCCCCCCGCGTTTGCAATCTTGAACTGCTGGAGATCAATGGCGCCGTCTTTCGTCTGCAGATTGAGCGTGACGCCATTGATCGGCACGACGTGGTAGATCACCTCTCCGACATGGAGATTGAGGTTGATATCCGCCGCAGCCAGCGCGGCCAGCGACGCGGACCAAGCCTCAGAGCCCGCGTCGGCTCCGCCCGGCGTCGCGGGTGCGCTCGGTACCGGTCCGGCTGTCGCCGCCGCCGCGGAACCGCCTTGGTCCGTGGCCGACGGCAAATAGTCGTCGAGATCGATACGGTCAAGAGCGAGGTCGAGGCCCAACGTCGGACGAGGGGCAAAGGTCAGCGTGCCCTGTCCAGTGAGGTGCGACTGATCGAGATGAACGTCAATTTGGTCGGCGCTCACGCTCTGGGGGGTCGCGCTGAACGGTATATGTGCCGTGAATATCGTGAGCCGGCCCGGCGGGACAAGATGAGTGTCGACCCCGAGCCAAGCAAGAAAGGCGCGCATATCGGCGGAGGCAAGCGTGACTTGGCCAGAGAATTTTGGCGCTTGCGGTGATCCGGCCGTAGCGCCCGTCAGCGCAATGGTCGAGGCTCCGGGTAAAAGCGCGCCGAATCGGTTAATCGCGAGCTGGCCGTTCTTCAGGCTGCCGGCGAACCGCATGTCGCGCAGAATACCCCCGTGAAACGAGGACACCGACACGCGGAGATCCAGTGAAACGGAGAAACCGGTCGGAAGCTGACCGGGAACGAACATGATCGGCGCCGTGGCGGATGCGGCTCCCTCGCCCGCCGACGCCGACCCCTTCGTCACAACTTCCAAGCTTCGTGCGCGGCTAAAGAAGGAATCGAGATTGAGATAGCCAATCGCCATTGTAGCGTCGATGTTCGGCCCGGTGGAAGTAAACGTGACCGTCGCCGCTCCGCTCATCGCATTACCGCCAAACTGGAACCCGATATCGTTCAGCGACACCTCCTTTGTATCGCCGGTCGCCTGGAAATCGAGTTTGAAGGGAAGGTCGAGTCGCGGCGCAGACAAACCGCTTACTGCCGCGATAGCTCTCGCAAAACTGTCGCCATCCGCCTTGACGGTGCCGTTGAAACGATCCGTTCCGAAAGTCCTGACAAGCACGCCGTCGACGGTCAAGCGACTCTTGTCTTTCGTGAAGTCGACATGCGCCAGCAGCGGGGCCTGATGATCGGGGGTCCAGCGGCCGAGATCGACGCGAAACAACAATGGCGTACCCCTCGCCACCATGCTTCCTTGCAGACGATAGGGCCCGGCCAGAGTAACGGCCCCGAGATCGGCGTTAATCATCTCAAAGCGCAGCGGTTTCTTTCCGGGCCCCCCGGTGTAGATCACGGTGCCGTCGCGCACAGTGACCGAATCCAGGCGGACGGCCCCGAGAGCCGCCGCCGCTCCTCTTTGTGCACTCGCCGTCTGCACCGCTGGATGCAGAACCCAGTTTGCCTGGCCGGTGCCAAGAATCTCGAGCCGCACCAGCGGCCGGACCAACGTGATGCTCTGCACCGCGATCCGTCCCCTGAGAAGCGGCAAGAGAGAGACCCGCACGGTCAGCGATTGCATCCGCACCATATCGGGTGCGCGGGCGCCGGGAAGATTGGCAACGCTGACGTCGCCCACGATAAGTTGCGGTTCGGGTAGAATCTGGAACGAGATGGCGCCGCCGATTTTTACCTCGCGTCCCGTCAGCGCCGAAATCCGCTCGGCAATCGGATGGCGATAACGAGTCCAGTTAATGAACGAGGGCGCAGCTAGGGCGGCCGCCACGGCGACGACGATCGCAATCCCAACCCCGATGGCAATCCTTTTCACGGGCGTTCCCCTAGGACCTCGGCCGGCCGTTGTCGCGCCTAGTTGCGCCGCCCGGGAAATCAGCTAAGCTTTTACGATTATACAAGGCGTACCATCTCTCTGCGGAACAGCAAAGCGGACGTCGGTGATGGGGGATGTAGTCAATCTCAATCAATACCGCAAGGAACGTTCGCGTCGAAGGGATGGCGCACGGGCCGGCGAGAACCGGGTCCGGCACGGACTTAGCCCCTCCGAACGCTCGACGAATCGCTACGAGCGCGAGCGCCTGGAGCACGATCTTGAGGGCAAGCGGCTGGAATCGGACGTTGACCCTCCCGCCAAGAACTGACCCCACAAAGTCCGGCCGCAGGCACCGGCAGTTTGCCCCCTCGCGTGCCGCATTCTATGGATTATAGGAAATCCGCACATCGGGAGGAAGAGCGTGGCGCGACGGGAACGTAAGATGGCCGCTATGGCACATGGCGCCGACGATACCGGTAAACAAGACGTAAGGGCCCTCGCCGCGGTGGGCGCGAGGAGCGCCGTTTAGCCCATACCCGCCTTGGGGACGGACACCAGGAAGACGATTCGATTGCCTTGCGCATTTCTCGAAAAGAAGCACGAATTGCGCATGCAAGCGGCCATCCGGCTGACGAGCGCAGAACCGGGTTTTGTCGGCAGTCAAGCCATTGTGCTGGACGGCGAGCTCGCTTCGAGTCAACCTCGTCCGCTAGGCCATGGGTGCGGCCACTTTCTGGCAGATATCCTATCCGCGCAGACTTGATCCCGTTCTCTCCTGGTCTTAGCACTAATCGTCATCCCGCCCAGCGGATTGTCTCGTCTTGGAGCAGATCATGAGCCGGCTTCCCGAGCTTACCCCTGAAACGATGACCCCCGAGCAACGCCAAGTGTACGACCGCATCGTCGGCGGCCCGCGTGGGGGTATCGGCGGTCCCTTCTTGCCCTGGCTGCACTCACCTATCCTCGCCGATCGCGCGCAGAGCCTCGGTGAGTTCTGCCGCTTTCACTCCGCGCTTCCGTCACGGCTCTCGGAACTGGCCATTCTCGTCACGGGCCGCTTTTGGCGCGCCCAATTCGAGTGGTACATGCACGCTCGCATGGCCCTCAAAGCGGGCGTGGCACCGGAAATCATTGCTGCGATCGAGGCCAAGAGGACGCCGTCCTTCGTCAACCGTGACGAAGAGATCGTCTACACCTTCGCGACCGAGCTTCACACCAAGCACGAGGTCGGCGACGTCACCTACGCGACGGCGAGGGCCGTCCTCGGCGACGCGGGCGTGGTCGACCTTGTCGCTATTCTCGGCTATTACACTCTCGTGTCGATGACCCTCAACGTCTTCCAGGTGCCGGTGCCGGGCGGTACCCTGCCGCTGGCCGACTGACTCGATGCAAGAGAACGCTCGGCGAAAGACTGGCCTGCTCGCGGACCGTCATCACCGTCGGCGGTTTCCGCGATCTGCTCCGAAGCGCCGATAACAGGGATCTGTTACCCGTCATGGCAGCAACGACCGAATCTCACACGTGGGGAGAGCAATCCCTTTGGCTGTCGTTGCTCTTGATGTGGTTAGCGGGCATAGACCTCCGTCTCACCGTGCTGGCCGTGCCGCCGGTTCTGCCCCTGATTCATCAGGCACTGCACTTGGACGAAGCGGGGATCGCCGCGCTGACCGGTCTTCCGGTCTTGCTGCTCGCCGCCGCCGCCATTCCAGGCTCTCTTCTGATCGCCCGTCTCGACGCGCGACGGGCGCTGATCGTCGGACTGTTGTTCATCGCCATCGGCTCCGCGCTTCGCGGTCTCGGCGGTTCCGTCTCGATCCTGTTCTTCATGACCTTTGTGATGGGAGCCGGCGTCGCTGTCTGCCAGCCGGCCCTACCGTCGCTCGTCAACCAATGGTTCCCGCAGCGCGTTGGCCTCGCGACGGCGGTTTATGCCAACGGCCTTGTGGTCTCAGAAGGTCTGGCGGCCTCATTGACACTTCCCTTCGTGCTGCCTCTCGTCGGCGGCAGCTGGGGTCTGAATTTTGCTTTTTGGTCCGTCCCGGTCATCGGTACCGCCGTTCTGTTTCTGCTGTTGACGCCTAAAATCGCGCCCCCGGAGCCCGGCATCCGGCGTCACTGGTGGCCGGATTGGAGCGACCGGCAAACCTGGGTTGTCGGCGGCCTGCAAGCCGGCTGCTCGGCAGCCTACTTCGGCGCCAATGCCTTCATTCCCGATTATCTTCATGCCATCGGCCATCCCGGCCTCGTCGGCCCCTGCCTGACCGCGCTCAACGTCGGTCAATGGCCGGGGTCATTTATCGTCGCCTTCTTGCCTGGTCTCTTCGTCGGTCGTCGTTGGCCACTGATCACGACGGCATTCCTCGCGCTTGGCAGTGCTATCGGTTTTGTTACCTTGCCGACGGCCGGCATGATCGCGTCCGCTGGCATCATCGGATTCGCAGCGGCGTTGTGCCTTGTCTTGGCGCTCGCGCTGCCGCCGATCCTCGCCACGGCGGACAATGTCCACCGCGTGTCTGCCGCAATGTTCACGATCGGCTATGGGCTCGCGTTCTTCGTGCCACTTATCGGCGGCATTGCTTGGGATGATACCGGGATTCCAATGGTCGCCTTCGCCCCGGTCGCGCTCGGGGGACTGATCACGCTGATCAGCGCGCTCGCGTTGCGGCTGCCGAAAACCAAAGGAAGTTGAGAGAAACGCGACACAAGAACCTGCCGGGGGCGAGGTACATCGACTCGCAAAGCGTACGGAAGGAAAGGGATATGAGTTCTTTTGGCATTGGACAACCGGTCCTTCGGATGGAGGACCCGCGGTTTCTCAAGGGCAAGGGGCGCTATATCGACGACATCGCCATGCCTGGAATGGCTTACGGCTACGTCCTGCGCTCGCCGCACGCTCACGCTCAATTGATTGCCGTCGAGACAGCCGACGCTCGGACAATGCCGGGCGTTCTCGCTGTCTTCACAGGCGCAGAACTCTCCGAGGAAGGGCTCGGCTTTATCCCTTGCGGGCAGCAAATCCAGAGCCGTGACGGCACACCGCATAAAACGCCCGATCGGCCGATGCTGGCGCAGGATCGCGTCCGATATCTCGGAGAACCTGTCGCCTTCGTTGTTGCCGAGACGCTGGCACAAGCGCGCGACGCTGCCGAGCGCATCATCGCCAATTACAGACATTTGACCCCCGTCATCGAAGCGGAAACGGCGTTGAAGCCCGGCGCGCCGCGACTCTTCGATGCCATTCCGGACAATCTTTCATTCGATTGGGAAAAAGGCGATTGCGCCGCAACCGATGCGGCGTTAGCCGCCGCCGCTCGTGTCGTTTCGCTCACCCTGGTCAACAACCGCGTCGTCGTCAATCCGATCGAGACGAGGGGCGCGATTGGCCTCATAGACGATGAGACCGGCCGGTTGACGCTGTGGGTTGCAGGCCAGGGCGTTCACACGCTGCGCCGACTCCTTTCAGAGCGCGTATTTCGCATTTCCCCCGATCAACTTCGCGTCGTCACGCCCGATGTGGGCGGCGGCTTCGGTACCAAGAACTTCCTTTATCCTGAATATGCCCTGGTCCTTTGGGCGGCACGGAAGCTCCGCCGGCCGGTCAAATGGATCGCCGAGCGTTCGGAAGGATTCTTGAGCGACTCCCATGGCCGCGCAAGCGTCATTCGTGGGCACCTCGCGCTCGACGCCCAGCACCGCTTTACGGCACTCAAGGTTGAAGTGGTGGCCGATCTCGGCGCATATCTCTCGACGAACGCACCGATCATACCGACCAATGCGTCGGCCTCGGTGATGGGTGGCCTTTACACCATCCCGGCGATTCATTTCTCTGTGAAGGGAGTTTTCACCAATACCGTTCCGGTCGATGCCTACCGCGGCGCAGGTCGACCAGAGTCCGCCTACATCATCGAACGCCTGGTTGAGGAGGCGGCACGCGAGAGCGGCATCGACGCCATCGCGTTACGTCGGCGGAACTTCATCAGCCCTTCGGCCATGCCCTATCAGACCGCGATGGGCATGAAAATCGATTCCGGAGAGTTCGGCGCTGTGCTCGATCGTGCGCTCGCGCGCGCCGATCATGCCGGCTTTCCTGCCCGCAAAGCGGAGGCTGAGAGCCGTGGCCGCATCCGCGGCCTCGGTCTTGCCTGCTATTGCGAGGCAACCCTTGGCATCCCGCAGGAAGCGGCCGCCATCCATTTTGAATCGGACGGCGGCGTCAGTCTCGCCATCGGCACGCAATCGAACGGCCAGGGCCACGCGACGACCTATGCCCAGATTCTCGCCGAACGCCTGGGCGTACCTTTCGAGAAGATCCGCCTGATTCAGGGCGACACGGATTACGTTGCCACCGGCGGCGGTCATGGCGGTTCGCGTTCGCTTCAGCTCGGAGGCTCGGCCCTGGTGCTTGCGGTGGACAAGGTCATTGCCAAGGGCAAAACACTCGCCGCCCATGTGCTCGAAGCCGCGGTCGACGATATCGAATTTCACGAAGGCCGTTTCACCATCGCCGGAACCGACCGGGCTCTCGACATTTCCGCACTCGCCGACCTCGCTCGAGACCCCAGCCGATTGCCTTCAGGCATGACCCCCGGCCTCGACGAGAGCGCGCAATATGCGAGGGAAAACTTCACTTTCCCCAACGGCTGTCACGTCGCCGAGATCGAGGTCGACCCGGAGACCGGCACCATCGCCCTCATCCGCTATACCGTGGTCGATGATTTCGGGCGCGTCATCAATCCACTGCTGGCCGCTGGCCAGGTCCACGGCGGCATTGTTCAGGGTATCGGACAGGCTCTCCTCGAACATACTGTCTTCGATGCCAGCGGCCAGCTTTTGAGCGGCTCGCTGATGGATTACGACTTGCCCCGCGCCGACGACGTTCCGGTGCTTGACGTCACTTTTCTTGAGGTGCCCGCCACCTCAAACCCGCTCGGCATCAAGGGCTGTGGCGAAGCCGGTTGCGTCGGGGCATTGCCGGCCGTAATGAATGGCCTGATTGACGCGCTGAAGCCTTTTGGCATCCGTCACTTGGATATGCCGGTAACGCCTGAACGCATATGGCGGCTTGTTCACTCGGACTTAAGCAGCGCTTCGCCTTGACACGGGGAGAGCTCGGGACATATACGAAGGCGCGCGGGGCGATTAGCTCAGTTGGTAGAGCACTGTGTTCACATCGCAGGGGTCACTGGTTCGAGTCCAGTATCGCCCACCACCTTGGTCTCTATAGCCTTCAATTTCCCAGGCTAGGGGTCCGAATATGGCAAACCTTTGTCTCGGCTTGCCACACTTCGTACCTCGACAACAGTAGTTTGCCCGCTTCGCACGCCAATTTCTTCCTCTCCGCAGTGGCGCTATAAAGTTCCGCCATTCTTACGTTGCTCCCACCAAACCAAGTCATGAGCTGGAGCGGGGTTTCCCCCGCTTCGGCGAGGCACGTCACTGACACCTTCCGGAGCCCATGCGCGCTGTAGCTGACCCGTAGTTGGGGTCATGCTGTGGATGGGCCCGCGCCAGAGCGCAGGCAGACCTGCTGCCGCCATAACCCGCAACGACCCGTACCGAAACGTCACCTAGAAGCGGCGTGCCAGACGGAGACCGCGCAAACCGGACGCCGAGACCGTCGATGACGAGACAGGCGGGCAGGTAGAAAAGTGCGGCATTGATGATGCGCCCGAAGCCGGCGTTGTCAGTCGACCCCCCGCGCTCAGGCGGCGCGGGTGGAGGCCAGGAATTCGTCGACCTCTCGCTTCAACAGATCGGTCTGCTTGCCGACCTCGCCCGCCGACTGCAGCACCTCCTGCGCCGCCTTGCCGGTCGCCGACGCGGC
>JBJKQL010000079.1:0-43016 GCA_046705265.1 Ferrovibrionaceae bacterium | reverse complement strand
TGAAGGACGAGGCGCAAAGCTGGAGCCTCGACGGCGAGGGCGTCTATCATCGTTCGGCGGCGGGCCCTCATGCCTTCAGCGCCCAACACTATTTCATGACCAATCCCAGCCTGTCGGGCCGCGGCCGCGCGCTCGCGACGCAGACAGCGTCCAAAGAAGCACGGAGAACCTGAGCGCCGGATGCCACGCCACATCCGCTCTTCCCGCCGCATCATCCACACTGCTAATTTCGAACGCCCCTTCGGTGTCATCGATATCGGTTCGAACTCGGTCCGTCTCGTGGTCTTCGATGGGCCATCGCGAGCACCGCTGACGAAATATAACGAGAAGGTGCTCTGTGGTCTCGGCCGCAGCCTCGATGCCACGGGCCGGCTTGACAAGGAGGGGGTCGAACTTGCCCTCGCGGTGCTCTCCCGCTTCGCGGCCCTGGCCAGGGAGATGGGGGTCGGTCACTTCGAGGTGGTGGCGACGGCGGCGGTGCGCGACGCTGTGGATGGGCCTGATTTCGTCACCAAGGTCCGACGGCAGGCCGGCCTCGACGTGCAAATCCTCTCCGGTGCCGAGGAAGCGCGGATTTCCGCTCTCGGCACGCTTTCCGGCATTCCCGAGGCGAACGGGATCGTCGGCGATATCGGCGGCGCCTCACTGGAATTGATCGAAGTGGGTGACGGTCACACCGGTCGTTCCGTGACGCTCCCGCTTGGACCATTTCGCATGACGAGCCTGCCACCGAAGCAGCGCACCGATTTCGTCGACGAGGCGCTTTCCGCCGCCGAGTGGATCCGGGAAGCACGCGGCCGCAATCTCTATCTTGTCGGCGGCGCGTGGCGGGCCATCGCCCGCATCCACATGTCGCAGACCGGATATCCGCTTCATATCATCCACCATTATCAGGTCGATGCGGCAATACTCAGGGACTTTTCCCGCTTCCTGGCGCGCCAGAGCGCGGCCTCTCTGGCCGGCATTACGGGTGTCTCACCGCGACGCCTCGAGGTTTTGTCGCCAGCGGCTCTCGTCCTGTCGCGATTGATCGGACATCTCGCCCCTTCCAATGTGGTGTTTTCCGCCTATGGATTGCGCGAGGGGTTGTGGTACGCGGCGCTATCGCCGAAACAGCGCCGCCAAGATCCCCTTCTCGCCGCCTGCCGCGCGCTCGCGATGCGCGAAAGCCGCTTCGGCCCGCACGGCGAAAAGCTGTTCCGCTTTCTCGCTCCGGCCTTTCCGAACGAAAGCGAGGCCGAAGGCCGCCTTCGCCTCGCCGCCTCTCTAATGAGCGACATCTCGTGGCGTGTCAGCCCCGATTATCGCGCCGATCAGGCCTCGCGGCGCATCCTTCTCGCGCCGCTCTCGGCTTTCGATCATTCGGCACGGGCCTTCGTCGCGCTTGCGGTCTACGCGCGCTATCGAGGTTCCCTTGAAGGGGCAGGCGAACTGCCCGGCTGTACCTTGATCGATCACAAAGCCGCGCGTCGCGCGCTAGCCATTGGCCTCGGCCTCCGCTTCGCCCACACCATCACGGGTGGCACCGCAGCGCCGCTTGCCGTGATGCGGCTCGCGCAGAAGGAAGGAACGCTTGTCCTCGAGATCCAGCCCAAGGCAACAAGGCTGGTCGCCGAAACCTCGACCCGCCGCCTCGAGTCCTTTGCCCGCGGCCTCGGGCTTCGGAGCGAAATCAAAATCAAGAAGCTGAAAACGGGCAGCAATCGGAAGGGCAAGGGTGCGCGACCATCCGCTGCGGCCAAACGGCACTAGTATAGCGATTCCTTGAAACCAATCATTTCGAGTGATTTTCCGTCAGACTTAACAACGTGCATTTAACAAGGAAAAACTGCTTGTCCATCGTGTCCCCCATAGGATTCGAACAAGGAAGCGGTCTACTAGAACGCCGTCGCCTCAGGTCTGCGTCCATTGGGAGCGAAATCGCGCTCCATTCATTTGAAACCAATAAAGGGCGCTTCGGTTTTGCCCAATCGGGAGCGGCCGCTCGGTGGGCGTTGCTTAGGAATCGAGCGCGATCAGCTTGACCCGCCTGCGGCTTGCCGAGAGCGCAAGACGCCCCTCCTTCAAGGCCAACGCATCAGCGCCGAAAATCTCCCGCCGCCAGCCGCAAAGCGCCGCCACCTCGGTATCGCCGGCCGCGATGCGCTCGAGATCGGCCGAGGAAGCAACGAGTTTCTGGGCAACGCCATGGCTTTCGCATTTCGCCTTGAGCAGAACCTTTAGCAGATCGACCAGCGGACCATTGCGGCTCGGCACCGCGCGCGGCAGCCGCGGCAGCGCCGAAGGGTCGAGGGCGGTGCCCCGGGCCACGGCGGCAAGAAGCGAAGCACCGTGGCGGCCTTCCGCGAAAGCCAGCGAAACTCCGCGCACGCGGGCGAGCTCGGTGGCCGTTGCCGGAGGGTCGCCGGCGATTTCGGTCAGCGCTTCATCCTTCAGCACCCAGCTTCGCGGCAGGTTACGGCTTTGCGCTTCGCGTTCGCGCCATGCGGCAAGCTCCTTGAACACACCAAGAAACCGCGGATTGGCGCTGCGCACACGCATGCGTCGCCAGGCCTCCTCTGGCTCCTGAGTATAAGTCTTGGGATCCGTAAGGATCGCCATTTCCTCGCTGAGCCAGTGCTCACGGCCGGTTTCGGCGAGACGCTGACGAAGTTTGTCGTAAATGGCAGGCAGATGCCAAACATCGGCAACCGCGTAACGAAGCTGACGTTCGCTCAACGGACGTCTCGCCCAATCGGTGAAGCGCGAACTTTTATCGATTTCAGCCGCGACCAGCTTCGCCGCCAACGTCTCGTATCCCGCCTGCTCGCCGAAGCCGAGGACCATGGCGGCAACCTGGGTATCGAAAACCGGGGCTGGCACCTCGCCGAGAAGATGATAGAAAATCTCGATGTCCTGACGGGCGGCATGAAACACCTTGAGGACGCCGGGATCGCGCAAGAGACCGAAAAGCGGCTCAAGGATCATATCCGGAGCGAGCGGATCAATGACCGCCACCTCCTTCGCCGTCGCCACCTGAACCAGGCAGAGCTTCGGCCAGAAGGTATTTTCCCGCATGAATTCGGTGTCGATGGCGAGGATCGGCGAGTCGGCGACACGCTGACACAAGTCTTGCAGGCCCTGCAACGACGCAATCATCTCCATCGTGCCTCTCTATACACGATCCCACGGCTCCCGTCGCGCCCATTCCCTACACTTGACAAAGCAAACGGAGCCGTGCCTTTTCACGGGCAAGCGCTTCAACCACGAGCATTGATTCATGCATCCTTATCGTAGCCATACCTGCGGCGAGCTCAGGGCTGCGCATGTCGGCGACACGGTGCGGCTTGCCGGCTGGGTCCATCGCAAGCGCGACCATGGCAACCTTCTTTTCCTCGATCTCCGCGACCATTACGGCCTCACCCAATGCGTGGTCGTCAACAATACCGATCTGTTTCCGGCGCTCGAGCGGGTGCGACCCGAATCGGTCATCTCGGTGACGGGCCCCGTGGTACGGCGGGATCCCGAGACGGTGAATCCCGCGCTCGCGACCGGCGAGATCGAGCTTAAGATCGAGGCCTTCACCATTCTCTCGGCCTCCGAAGAATTGCCGGTGCCGGTATTCGGCGAACAGGAATATCCCGAGGATTTACGGCTTCGGCACCGTTATCTCGACCTTCGGCGCGAGCGCCTTCATGGCAATATCATGCTCCGTTCGGCGATCATCGCCGAGCTTCGTGAACGCATGCGGGCGCAGGGTTTCACCGAATTCCAAACGCCGATTCTCACGGCCTCCTCGCCCGAGGGCGCGCGTGACTTCCTCGTGCCGAGCCGCATGCACCCGGGCAAGTTTTATGCGCTGCCGCAGGCGCCACAACAGTTCAAGCAATTGATCATGGTGGCGGGCTTCGACCGCTATTTCCAGATCGCGCCATGTTTCCGCGATGAGGATGCGCGCAAGGATCGCTCGCCCGGCGAATTCTACCAACTCGACATCGAGATGAGCTTCGTCACCGAGGACGATGTCTTCGCCGCGGTCGAGCCAGTGTTGCACGGCGTGTTCGAGAAATTTGCCACGATCGCGGTCGCGGCGCGGCCTTTTCCGCGCATCGCTTACCGCGATGCGATGCTGCGCTACGGCACCGACAAGCCGGATTTACGCAACCCGATCGAGATTTGCGACGTGACCGAGGTGTTCCGCGATTCGGGCTTTGGCATTTTCGCTAAGGCGATCGCGGCCGGCGCCACGGTGCGCGCCATTCCAGCGCCGGGGGCGGCCGGACGACCGCGCAGCTTCTTCGACAAGCTCAACGAATGGGCGCGAGCCGAGGGCGCCGCCGGCCTCGGCTATGTCAGCTTCGCCGAGGGCGGCGGCAAGGGGCCGATCGCTCGCAACCTGGAACCCGCGCGCATCGAGGCGCTTCGCGCCGCGGCCGGCTTGAAGGACGGCGATGCCGTTTTCTTCGCCTGCGACAAGCCGGACGCCGCGGCCAAGTTCGCCGGTTTGGTCCGCACCAAACTCGGCGACGAGCTCGATATCGCTGAAAAAGACGTCTTCCGCTTCTGCTGGGTCGTCGATTTTCCGATGTACGAGTGGAACGAGGACGAGAAGAAGCTCGATTTCAGCCACAATCCTTTTTCCATGCCGCAGGGCGGCCTCGAAGCGCTGCAAACCAAACCGCCCTTGGAGATTCTGGCGCACCAATACGACATCGTCTGCAACGGAGTCGAGCTTTCGTCCGGCGCGATCCGGAATCACCGTCCGGACATCATGATCGAGGCCTTCCGCATCGCTGGCTATCCGGCCGAGGAAGTGGAGCGGCGCTTCGGCGGCATGCTGAACGCCTTCCGCTACGGCGCGCCGCCGCACGGCGGTATCGCGCCGGGCGTGGATCGCATCGTCATGCTCCTCGCTGGCGAGCCCAACATCCGCGAGGTCATCTTGTTTCCGATGAACCAGCAAGCCGAGGATCTAATGATGGGCGCGCCGAGCGATGTTTCCGAGCGCCAGCTGCGCGAGCTTTCGATTCGCCTTGCCCTCAAGCCAAAGAGTTGATGCAAACGGCCGCGTGGATGGAGTAGCCGCTGGCAAATAAAGACCGCCAGAGACAGAGCATAAGTCCACGAGAAAGCACCGGCGGAATCAGTTGACGACGGCGAGGCGGGTGGCGGCGGCGGGCGTGCACCGGTCCAGTATGTCACGACTTGCGGATCAATATGTCTTAGGCGCAGTCTTACGTTCCGCATAAGACGAGTATGTGGCAAGGCAAATCCGGCACAAATCATAGGCGTCGTGTTTCTCGTGCTGCGCCCTAAACCCGGGCAGCCTATATGCCTCCGATGTCCAAGCTTCCTCGGCGAAAAAGAGGCGCGCCCCAAAGATTCAGGACGCGCCCTAGGTCACAGGGAGGATTGCCACGATGTTACGCAATCAACTCTACCATACTGACCCCGAAAGCCGGGGCCCCCACCGGTCCACCAGCCGGCTCAGGAGCAACCGCTGGTGGAGCCGCAGGTCTCGCACTTCAGACAGGTGCCATTGCGAACGAGCGTGAAGTTGCCGCATTCGCCACAGGCATCGCCTTCGTATCCCTTAAGCCGCGCTTCGCGACGTTGATTGAGACGGCTATCGGCGACCGAGACCGTCGGCGAAGCAAAGGCCATCCCTCCCGCAACGCCGCCCGACGCGCGCGAAGCCCGCGCTTCGATGTCCTGCACGTGGGCCATCTTGGCGCCCCCTTGCAGAACATAGAGGTTCGAGCGCACGTATCCGTTCGAGGTCAAGGCCATCACTTCGGGCCAAGTGGCACCGACCGGCGGCGTGTGCCCTTCGAGATCGCCTTGGGCATCGCCGGCGCCGAGCGCGTCGTGTTGCAGATCGTCGGGCTGGACATGAGCAAGGTCGGTGCGTCCGAGATAGGAGATCGCGAGCTCGCGGAAGACATAATCGAGGAGCGAGGTCGACATCTTGATCGCGTCGTTGCCTTCAACCATGCCGTTTGGTTCAAACCGGGTGAAGGTGAATGCTTCGACGAATTCCTCGAGCGGCACGCCGTATTGTAGTCCGATCGAGATGGCGATCGCGAAGTTGTTCATCAGGCTGCGAAAAGCAGCCCCTTCCTTGTGCATGTCGATAAAGATTTCGCCGACCCGGCCATCGTCATATTCGCCGGTGCGAAGATAAACCTTGTGGCCGCCGACGACGGCTTTCTGGGTATAGCCCTTGCGCCGCTGCGGCAACCGCCGCCGGCCAGCGACATATTTCTCGACGATGCGCTCGGCGACTATGCTGGCACGCGCCGCCGCCGGCGCCGCCGCGATCTGCTCCGCCAGAGTGCCATCTTCGTCGCCGAGGGCGATGGCGCTCAAAGGTTGTGAAAGCTTCGATCCGTCGCGGTAGAGCGCCACCGCCTTGAGCCCGAGCCGCCACGACAGCATGTAGGCATCGGCGCAATTCTTGATCGTCGCGGCGTTCGGCATGTTGATGGTCTTCGAGATCGCGCCCGAGATGAACGGCTGCGCCGCCGCCATCATGTAGAGATGACTCTCCGCCGAAAGCGCCCGCTTGCCGTAGTAACCGCAAGGACTCGCGCAATCGAACACCGGAAGATGTTCGGCCTTCAGCCGCGGCGCGCCTTCAAGCGTCATGGCACCAAGGCAGTAGATATTCGCGGCTTCGATCTCAGCCCGGCCAAAGCCCAAGGCCGAAAGCATATCGAAGCCGATCTCGTCGAGCTCTGCCGCGTCGAAACCGAGAACGCGGGTGCAGAATTCCTCGCCGAGAGTCCATTTGTTGAAGGCGTAGCGGATATGGGAGGTGTTTGCGAACGCGTCTTCAAGGGAGTCAAACGCGCTCTGACCAAAGCCTTTCTCCCGCAACGCCTTCCAGTTCACGCCAGGCGCGTCCGCCAAGCTGCCATGGCCGGTTGCGTAGATGACGATTTCGCTGATCTCGTCGTTGCTGTAGCCGAGCGCGGCAAGCGCTTGCGGCACCTGCTGGTTGATGATCTTGAAACTACCGCCGCCAGCAAGTTGCTTGAATTTGACGATGGCGTAATCAGGCTCGATGCCGGTGGTATCGCAATCCATCACCAAGCCTATGGTGCCGGTCGGAGCGATCACCGATACCTGGGCGTTGCGATAGCCGTGGGTCTCGCCGGCTGCGGCCGCCGCGTCCCAAGCCGCGACGGCGGCAGCAACCAAGCCCGAATCGGGGCAGCTTTTGTGATCGAGCACGACGGGTAGAACATGCAGGCCCTCGTACCCCCCCGTCTCACCGTGCGCGGCACGGCGATGGTTTTGAATCACCTTGAGCATCGCGCCGCGATTAGCGGCGAAACCCAGAAACGGCCCAAGCTCCGCCGCCATCTCGGCCGAGGTCTGGTATGCGGTGCCGGTCATCAGCGCGGTGATGGCGCCGCAAAGCGCACGCCCTTCAACCGAATCATAAGGCCGGCCGAGCGACATCAGAAGGCCGCCAAGGTTGGCATATCCGAGGCCAAGGGTGCGGAAGCGGTATGAGAGCTCGGCGATCCGGCGCGAAGGATACTGCGCCATCATCACCGATATCTCGAGCACCAGCGTCCACAGCCGGACCGCATGGGTAAAGGCGGCGATGTCGAAGCTCAGGTCCTCACGGCGGAAGGCCATCAGGTTGAGGGAGGCGAGGTTGCACGCCGTGTCGTCGAGGAACATGTACTCCGAGCACGGATTCGATGCGTTGATCCGCCCGTCCATGGGACAGGTATGCCAGTCGTTGATCGTCGTGTCGTACTGCACCCCCGGATCGGCCGAGGCCCAGGCCGCGGCAGCGACGCGCTCCCATAGAGCGCTAGCTTTCACGCTTTTGTGCACCTTCCCGTCGGTACGCCGGGTGAGCTTCCAGTCACCATCCGCCTCGACGGCTTCGAGAAAGGCATCGGAAACGCGCACCGAGTTGTTCGAATTCTGGCCCGAGACGGTGATATAGGCCTCGCTCTGCCAGTCGGTGTCGTAGGTGCGAAAGTCGATTTCCTTGTGGCCTTGCTCGGCCAGGCGAATTACCCGTTGGATATAGTTTTCCGGGATCAGCGCCTTGCGCGCAGCGCGAATTTCGTTTCGCAACTCGGAATTGCGGCGCGGATCGAAGCGGTCTTCTTCGGCGATGCCGGCTGCATGGCAAGCCGCGATGATCGCGTTCAGGTGGCGATGAGCGAGGCGCGAGCCGGTGACCATTGCCGCCACCTTCTGCTCCTCCACCACCTTCCAGTCGATGAAAGCCTCGATATCCGGATGATCAATGTCGACCGTGACCATCTTGGCTGCACGCCGCGTGGTCCCGCCCGACTTGATGGCGCCGGCGGCGCGGTCGCCGATCTTGAGGAAGCTCATCAACCCGGACGAGCGACCGCCGCCCGAGAGCGCTTCCCCCTCGCCGCGCAGGACCGAGAAGTTGGTCCCCGTGCCGGAGCCATATTTGAACAGCCGCGCCTCGCGGGTCCAAAGATCCATAATCCCGCCGCTGTTGACGAGATCGTCGTCAACCGCCTGAATGAAGCAGGCATGAGGCTGGGGATGCTCGTAGGCCGAGCCCGATTGGACAAGCTCCCCGGTCCAGGGATCGACGTAGAAATGGCCTTGGGCCGGGCCGTCGATGCCATAAGCCCAATAGAGCCCAGTATTGAACCACTGCGGCGAGTTGGGGGCCCCGATTTGCAGCGCCAGCATGGCCCGCATTTCGTCGTAAAATGCGCTGGCGTCGCTCTCGGCGGCAAAATAGCCCCCCTTCCAACCCCAGTAGGTCCAGGTGCCGGCAAGCCGGTCGAAGACTTCCTTCGCACTGGTCTCACGAGTCGTGCGCTTGCCGTCCGGCAGCGTCGCCAAGGCCGAATCGTCCGCCACGCGGCGCCACAGCCAGGACGGGACCCCCGCCTCCTCGACCGGCTTCAGACGGGCCGGCACCCCCGCCTTGCGAAAATATTTTTGCGCCAGAATATCGCACGCCACCTGCGACCATTCGGCCGGCACCTCGACGGCGTCCATATGAAAAACCACCGACCCGTCAGGGTTGCGGATCTCGCTCGCCGCGTGCCGAAAGGCGATGTTATCGTAGGGCGAACCGCCTTCTGTGGTGAAATGCCGGCCAAAACGCATAGTTCCCCCCTCTAACTCTTTGCATATTCATTGATTTATTCATTACGTGCCGCTATCCCCCATGGCACGCCGGTTCAAGAGCTGACGAAATCTAGCGCCCCCGGAACCGATAAACACAAAATGTAGTTAAGGATCGCGGATCGGTCAACAAGAAGGTAGATCGGTCGCTGTGACAACCGTACGGCGCAGAAACCGCCCCTCCCTCTGGACGCCAGCGGACGGCGGTGTCATAGTCCGGCGCGATGCCGCCATCGAGGACAGAACCTTCGCCATGACAATCGGAACTCGTCTTTTCACCTGGGCGCGCGGCGAGCTCGTCGGCACCGACAGCCTCGGCAATCGCTATTATCGCGAGAAAGGCGGCGGCAAACGGCGCTGGGTCCTCTATCGCGGCGCGGCCGAGGCATCGCGGGTGCCGCCAGAATGGCACGCTTGGCTGCATCGCACGGTCGACGACCTACCGCACGAGCGGCCGCCGGTGCCATGGCAAAAAGAGCATGTCCCGAACCTCACTGGAACGGCGGCCGCCTATCGCCCGCCGGGTGCGCTCGAGCGTGGCGGCCACCGCGCCCCGGCCACCGGCGACTACGAGCCGTGGCGCCCCGAATAGGCCGCATGCCGCGGCACTGACAAGAGGGTGGCTTCCAATCTGTTAGTGAGTCCTGGCAATGAAAGGTAATGTTCTCGAGACCTTGATCGGCGCCGTGGTCATCATCATAGCGGCGCTGTTTCTGGTCTTCGCGTATTCACAGGCGGGAATCAATACCGAGGGCGGCTATGAACTGTCGGCACGTTTTGATCGTATCGGCGCCCTGAAGGTCGGCGCCGACGTTCGGATCAGCGGGATCAAGGTCGGGACCGTGGTCGCCGAGCGCCTCGATCCAAAGACATTTTCCGCGATCGTGCATTTTACGGTCAACCCCGACATCAAGCTGCCGGTCGATACCGCCGCGAAAATAAGTTCAGAAGGCCTGCTCGGGGCTGATTACCTATCGCTCGATCCTGGCGGCAGCGAGCAAAATCTCAGGGCCGGCGAGCGGATTCGTTATACCCAGGGGGCGATCGACCTGATGAACCTGATCAGTCAGGCGATCTTCAGCGCCACGGGACGCGCGCAGGGAGGTAGCAAGGGCAGCGGTGCGCAACCGTCGTCGTCGCCAGCACCCTCGCTCCAGCCCCCCTCGCTCACCCCTGCGGGGCCCGGGGCCGGCACAAAGTGATCGTTTCCAGCGAGACGCCCGTTTGCCGGGTCTGGAAGGATGAATGCGATGCCCGCTATACCTTCTTCGTCTCAATGGATTGAGCCGGGAGCTGTCGCAGTCAGGGCCAAGTTCGGCACGCTGCTACGCTCGCGGCTTCACAATGGGCGTAGCGCGCGGGAGTCTGGTGGCATCCCCTCTCGCCGTGCCGCACTCGTAAGCGCAAGCGGAATGCCTGGCCAATACCCGGCCTTGCCGACCGCCCGCGGAAAGGCATGCCCATGCAACTGCCGTACACCCGGCTGACGTATTTCCTTTTGGCTGCGATGACGGCAACGGCGGCATTGCCGATACGGAACGCCGCGGCGCGCCTCACAACTGTGGCAAGCGGCCCTCTACCCGCCGCCAGCGCCCCGATCAGCCGCCAGCCGGGCCCGCTGCCGCCGGCCAGCGCCACACCACCAAGCCTGGACGCCCCGCCGACCGCGCCGCCGGGCGCTACGACGGCGACTGCAGCCATCCTACGTGGCCTGAACAAGATCACGGGCCGTGTCACCACCATCGTCGCACCCATCGGGCAACCAGTGCGTTTCGGGACGCTGCAGATCGTCGCTCATACCTGCGTCGAGCGGCCGCCGACCGAACCGCCAGACGACATCGCCTTTCTTTCGATCGACGACATTAAGCAGGATGGCCGCGCCGTTCGCATCTTCACCGGCTGGATGTTCAAATCGAGCCCGTCGCTATCGGCGCTCCAGAACCCTGTCTATGACGTCTGGGTGAAAGGCTGCAAGTTTTAGCGCCGCCGCCCGCTCATGACCCGGCGAGCCAGACCTTGGCAAGCTGATGGGCAAGCGAGAGGGGCGGCGGCATGCGTGGGGTTTCGGCGGTTTCGCTGCGCGCCACCATGGCAGCAACCTCGGCACGGTCGAACCACCGTGCTTCCTCGAGCTCGGTCGAATCGACAATAAGCCTGTCGTCAGTCGCCTCCGCAATGCAGCCCAGCATCAGTGACGATGGGAACGGCCAGGGCTGCGAAATCCGATAGCGCACCCGGCCAATCGGAATGCCGGCTTCCTCCATGACTTCGCGGCGAACCGCCTCCTCGATGGTCTCGCCGGGCTCGACAAAGCCAGCGAGCGCCGAATAAACCCCTCTGGCGAAGCGCGGCTGGCGGCCCATCAGGCAACGGCCGTTGTGCAGCACAAGCATGATTACCACCGGGTCGGTGCGCGGGAAATGCTCGGCACCACACACCTCGTTGGCACAGCGCCGGCTGGCGCCAGCGGCCGCAAGGATCGACGGACTGCCACAGACGGCGCAGAAGCCGTGCCGGGCATGCCAATCGACGAAAGAACGCGCCTGGGCGAAAACTGCGATTTCCCCCGGCTCTAGATCGGGCGCGATGGAGCGCGCGTCAATGAACTTGCCCCACAAGGCAAGCCTTGCCGCCGGCGCCTTGCCGGCATCGATGGCAAAATGTGCGATGCCGTTCCCAAGGCCGAGTAACACCAGCGTTGCGCCATCCGCGATCAGATTGGCGATTTCGGCCTCCGGACGCCAGTCGAGCCGAGCCTGAGGCTCGAAGCGGATCGGCGCCTTCAGCGCGCGAAGCGGCAGGAAACGGCTCGCCGGGTCGCGAAGCGCCGCCGCAAGCCAAGCCTGATCACGGCGACGATTGGCAGCACGGTCGAGCGGATTGGCGCTGAAGGTAATTGGCGGCGAGAGAGATGGCGATCGAACCTCGTTCATCGGCGGCCAGACTGGCACAGGCCACCTGCCGGGGCAACTGCGGGCTTATGCGGCATACCCGTCCATCGAAGGAGCCGCACCAAGGATTTTTCCGCTAGACTGCGTAATTACCATCGAGCCAAAGGTAAGCCGCGTCATGCCTCATGCCTTCATCACCGGCGGTACCGGATTCGTCGGCTTGAACCTGGTCGCAGAACTTACCGGCCTCGGCTGGACGGTGACGGCGCTGCACAGGCCGGCCTCAGACTTGACTTACCTGAAACGGTTTCCGGTCCGACTTGTGGTCGGCAGCATCATCGATCCGGCGGCGCTTGCCGCCGCAGTACCGCAGGATATCGACGTGGTCTTCCATGTCGCCGGCAACACAAATCAATGGTCGCGACGGAACGACGAACAGACCCGGGACAACGTGGAGGGTACCGCCAACGTCGTCCAGGCCGCGCTGAGGGCGGGAGCGAAGCGTCTGATCCACACGTCCTCGATTTCTGCCTATGGCGACATCGGGGGTACCGTGGACGAGACCACCCCCTCGGCCGCCGCACGATCCTGGATCAACTACCAGCGCACGAAATGGCTCGGCGAGGAGAAGGTCCGCCAAGGCATCGCCCAAGGCCTTCCGGCCGTGATCATGAACCCGGGCGGCATCCTCGGACGCTATGATCTCCATACCTGGGCTCGGCTGTTCAGGCTGATTGATAAGGGCCGCCTTCCCGGCATCCCGCCCGGGGTCACCTCCTTCGCCCATGTCCGCGAGGTGGCGAAGGCCCATATCGCTGCGGCGGAGCGCGGCACAGTAGGTGAGAAGTACCTTCTCGCCGGCACCGATGCGAGCTACCTCGATCTCTTCACCACAATCGGCCGGGTCATGCGAAAGCCAATCCCGAAGCGCGTTCTGCCAGCGGCGTTCCTCCGACTCTACGCACGATTCGACACGGCCCTCGCGACAGTGAAAGGCAAGCCGCCGACGCTAACGCCTGAAATGGCGGCTTCCACCATCCGGCGTATCAGCGTGCCCTCGATCAAGGCGCAGCGCGAACTTGGGTTTCGCATCGTGCCGCTCGAAGTGATGGTCAAGGATTGTTTCGACTGGTTGGTGGCAGAAGGCAAGCTCGGACGTGCCTGACTAGCTGAAGGCCTGCGGCCGAAATCGGCCCTGGCTCGGTCGGCAATCCTTCGTTATCCTCGCCACCTTTCAAGCCGTCCCTTCGATCCCCATATAGGAAAGAATATCCGGCGGCTCGAAGCCGCCGGAGGGAAGGTATGGTGTTGCGCCGAGTCTCTCGCCATCAACGTTCGACATGATCCTTGCCAGCAAATCTCAGGAAGCCGAGGCCCGCGAGGTCCTTGACCGCATCCAACACATGATTGCGCTCGCCGTGACGGCTGGCGCCGAAGCGGCGGATGCCGTCGCGATGTCGGGAACATCGGAGAGCGTGTCATGGCGCCTCGGCAAGGCCGAGGAGGTGGAACGTTCGGAAGGCCGCGATCTCGGCCTCCGCGTCCTGATCGGCCGGCGTCAAGCCTTCGTCTCAACGTCGGAAGTGAGCGAGAAGGCACTGCAGGCCGCGGTCGAGCGCGCCGTGGCCATGGCCCGCGCGGCGCCGGAAGACCCCTATTGCGGCCTTGCCGATACCGATCTTCTTGCCACCGAACTTCCCGACCTCGACCTCGCCGACGCGGCCGCGGCAACGCCCGAGCAGCTGATCGCCCGCGCCCGGACTGCCGAAGCGGCCGCGCTCGCGGTGCCGGGCGTCACCAACTCGGAAGGCGCGAGCGCCGATTCGGGAAGCGGCATCGTCGCTCTTGCAACAAGCGGCGGTTTTGCCGGCGCCTATACCGGCAGCCAGCACAGCACGGCGGTCAGCGTCGTCGCCGGTTCGAATACCGGCATGGAGCGGGATTACGACTTCATGTCCACACGCCATCTCGCCGATCTCGACGATCCGGCAGCGATCGGTCGTCACGCCGGCGAGCTTGCTGTGCGCCGTCTTAATCCACGCAAGATCAAAAGCGCGCGGGTCCCGATCGTCTTCGCACCGCGCGTCGCCCACAGTCTGCTCGGACATCTCGCTTCCGCCATCGCCGGCCCGAATGTCGCGCGAGGCACGAGCTTTCTCAAAGACAAGCTCGGCGATGCCGTCTTTGCGCCCGGCATCCACATTGTCGATGACCCGAGGCGCCGCCGCGGTCTCCGCTCGCGGCCCTTTGACGGAGAAGGGATCCGCACCGAACGGCGCATTGTGGTCGAGGACGGAAGGCTTACCACCTGGCTCCTCGATACCGCCTCGGCGCGCCAGCTCGGGCTTCGCTCCACGGGTCACGCGAGCCGGGGCACGGCCTCGCCCCCCTCGCCGGGCCCAAGCAATTTCTATCTTGAACCCGGTCCGGTGACGCCGGCCGAGCTGATGTCGGACATTACCCGCGGACTATACGTCACCGAGTTGATCGGGTTCGGCATCAATCCGGTGACCGGCGATTACAGCCGTGGCGCGAGCGGCTTCTGGATCGAAAACGGCGAGATCGTCTATCCCGTTTCCGAGATTACCATCGCCGGCAACCTGATCGCCATGTTCCGCAACTTATCGGCGGCAAACGATCTGGTTTTCAAATATGGCACCGACGCGCCGACGGTCCGGATCGAGGGCATGACGGTGGCGGGCCAATGAGCGAGATCGCCGGTGACGCGACGGCGGCCAGGGATGCCGCGGCGGATCGCGCACTCCTCACCGAGGCGGTGCGAGAAGCCGGTTCCATCGCCATGCGCTATTTCGGCCACGAACCCAAGGCTTGGGACAAGCATCCCGACGATCCGGTGAGCGAGGCCGACCTTGCGGTCAATCAAAGTTTGAAAACGCGTCTCCTCGCAGCGCGGCCGCATTATGGCTGGCTTTCGGAAGAAACCGAGGACGATGGCCGGAGGCTCGAGACCCGCCATGTCTGGATCGTCGATCCCATCGACGGCACCCGCGCCTTCCTGCAGAACAAGCCGGAATTCGCGGTCTCGGTGGCGCTAGTCGAAGATGGCACGCCGGTGCTCGGCGCGGTCTACAACCCGGCGACCGAGGAGTTCTTCGACGCCGTGGCCGGCCACGGCGCTGCCTTGAACGGCGAGGCGATCTTCGCCAGCAAGCGGAAAAGTTTCGCCGGCGGACAATTTCTCGCGAGTCCTCGAACAATTGCCCGCTATCGCTGGCGCGAATTAGCGCCCGACGCCGAATTCGCCGAAGTCTTCTCGATTGCCTATCGACTCGCGAAAGTCGCGGCCGGCATGGCTGACGCTGCCATATCGCTGGCGGCGAAGAACGATTGGGACATCGCGGCCGCCGACCTCATCGTTCGCGAAGCGGGCGGCTTATGCACGACCAAGGAAGGCACCGGCTTCCTCTACAATCTTGAAACGCCGAGCCACCCTTCGGTCATCGCGACCGCCCCGGCTCTCCACCGCCAAATTCTCGACATACTGCGAGCGGCATAACGCCGTACAAGGCTCGCTCAGGCCGGACGGAGCCACACCGCCGTATCGTGAAACGCCGCACCGCCGTTCGGCGGCGCGGCATCGGCGCCGACGAGGCAGTTGACGCCGATCCCCTCAATGAAGGCAGCGTTGGGCCAGAGCCCTTCGACCACCACGACGCCCTGCTGCAGGCCATCGAAGGCTTCGGCATGAACGACGATGCTACCGCGTCGATTGCCAAGCCGGACCAAACCTCCGGCCACGACGCCGAGCGCGGCGAGATCGTCGGGGTGGATCTTTGCCTGTGGTCGGCGTTCGCGCGCCACCCCGCTCGGGGTTTCATTAAAGGTGGTGTTGAGAAAGCTCCGCGCCGGCGCGGTGACGAGGCGAAAGGGATGATCGGCGCTCGGCGCCTCGATTACCGCCATGTGGTCGGGAAGCCTCGGCATTACTACGTGATCGGGGCCGACCCGCGACCAATCGGGCGCAAAATGGAACTTGCCGTCCGGCGTCGGGAACCCGTTCAGGAAATGCGAGGTTTGAAAATCCGGCTGGCAATCGTGGCCCCCTGCCTCCAGCAACGTCGCCGCATCGGGCCAACCCGAGGCTTTGAGCGAATAATCAATCAACTCCATCGCCGTCATCTCGAAAGCCGGGTGTTCAGCGCCGAGACGCTTCGCGAGGCCGCAATGCACCTCATGGTTCGAGCGCGATTCGGCAAAAGGTTCGATCACCTTGGGACCGACTTGGATATATTGGTGGCCGCCACCGAGATAGACGTCGTCATGTTCAAGGAAGGTCGTCGCCGGCAGGACGATGTCGGCGAACTTGGCGGTTTCGGTCATGACCTGCTCGTGCACGCAGAGAAATAGATCGTCGCGCGCGAGACCCGTGCGAACCAGTTGCGATTCCGGCGCGACGACGGCCGGATTGGTATTCTGCACCAGCATCGCGGTCACTAGCGGACCGGCCCCCAGGTCACGCTTGTCCCCGGTCAGCACCGGGCCGATGCGCGACATGTCGAGGGTACGGATCGTCGGATCGCGCCGCTCATAGCCCTGCACGAAGGTGCTGTCCCAGCGATAGATCGCGCTCGAAGTAAAGAAGGCACCGCCCCCTTTGTGGGCCCAGGCGCCGGTGATCGCCGGAAGGCACGATGCCGCGTGCATATTGGCGGCGCCGTTCCGCGAGCGTGAAAAGCCGTAGCCAAGGCGGAGGAAGCTTCGCTTCGTCTGCCCATAAAGCTTCGCGAAAGCTTCGATCTCAGCGGCCTCGAGCCCGGTGATCGCCGCCGCCCATGCGGGGGGCCGGTCCGCGACGTGGCGGCAAAGCTCGTCCGGCACGTCTGTATAGCGGCGGAGATAGTCCCAATCGGCATATCCATCGCGGAACAACACATGCATCACGGCGCAGGCAAGCGCGCCATCGGTGCCAGGCCGAAGCGCGAGATGCATGTCCGCCGTCTCGGCCGTCGCGTTGCGGTAGGGATCGACGACCACGATTCGGGCGCTGTTTCCCTTGCGCGCCCGGGCGGCATGGGTCATCACGTTGACTTGGGTATGCACGGCGTTGGTGCCCCAGATGACGATCAGATCGCTATCCGCCATCTCGCGCGGATCGACGCCGCGCTCCTCGCCCGCGCCGGCGCGCCAACCGGCTCGCGCCAGCGTGCTGCAGATTGTCGTTTTCTCGCCCGAATAGCGCATGACATTGCGCAGCCGATTGATGCCATCCCGCTGCACGAGCCCCATGGTGCCGGCATAATAGTAGGGCCAGACCGCTTCCGAGCCGTCGCGGGCCGCCGCCCGGCGCAAGGCCTCGGCCGTGAGATCAAGGGCGTCGTCCCAGGAGATCGGCCGGAACCCCCCCGAACCCTTGGGGCCGATCCGCTGTAGGGGCCGCGCCAGACGGTCGGGATGGTGCACGCGCTCGGCATAGCGCGCGACCTTGGCGCAGATCACGCCGGCGGTATAGGTGTTCAATGCCGAGCCGTGGATACGGCCGATGGTAAAGGCGTCTTTCCGCTCGACCTCAAGCCCGCAGGTCGAGGGGCAGTCATGCGGGCAAACCGAACGCATGATGCGGTTGTGGCGGGCCGGCGCGAAATTCATCTCGTCGTCATTCCTTCCCGGCAATGCTACGCCCGAACACCACGGACCGGCAACGGCGATAATCTTCGGTTCCGAATTCGAAAAGCGCGTCTCCCGGTCCTGCCGTTTCCCTGTAGACTGACGGCAATGGCTTTAAGCACGGTCGGCGGCCAGGCCATGACGAGGCTGAGCATCAAGCGAATCTATGAACCGAGGGAAGAGGACGATGGCCAACGCGTCCTGGTCGATCGGATATGGCCGCGAGGGGTGCGGAAAGACGCACTCGGCGATGCGCTATGGCTAAAGGATTTGGCTCCGAGCACCGTTCTTCGTCAATGGTTCGGCCATCGGCCGGAACGGTGGATGGAATTCCGCAAACGCTATTGGGCGGAACTCGATCGTTCGCCCGAGGCTGTCGCAATGCTGCGGGCCATGGTGAAGGCGAAGCGCGTCACATTGCTTTATTCCGCGCGCGACACAGAGCGCAATCAGGCCGTGGCATTGCGTGATTATTTGGAGCGATAAGGCGACGGCACCCCGCCCCTCCGCCAAGCACCAAATAGCTCCCGCCGAATTCGAGGATTTTCGCGGCTGCCCGCTTTGATCAGGTATCGGTCAGATGGGTTCGAGGACAGCAGCCTTTGAGATCACGTAAGCCGCCATGCCCCCCAGGTCTTGGGAAGATCGAATCGCCGCTCGGCCTCTGCCAAAGGAAGATGCCGCTGCGCGTAATAATCACAGCCGATGATGTTCAATCTTAAACCGATCGTGCGTCGCGTTGCTCAGGGCGGACGTGATGTTGCGAAGATGATGACCGCAGCCCATCCACGCCATTCCGGATTTGGCATTCGCGGCGGAACGCATTAGGCTTTTTCGTCTGCCGGCTTCGACGCGAAAGGATAGGAACGATGACGTTGGCGGCGGTAACCCTCGACGATAAGTACACGCTTCAAACGGGCCGGGTTTTTCTTACCGGGACGCAAGCCTTGGTGCGTCTGCCGATGCTGCAGCGCGGAAGAGACCTTGCCGCCGGCCTCAATACCGCTGGCTTTATTTCGGGTTACCGCGGTTCGCCGCTCGGCGGCTACGATCAGGCGCTGTGGCGGGCCAAGCCCTTCCTCAAGCGCCACCACATCCACTTCCAGCCCGGCGTGAACGAAGACCTGGCGGCCACTGCGATCTGGGGCAGCCAGCAGCTCAATCTGTTCGACGGCGCGCGGTATGACGGCGTTTTCGCCATCTGGTACGGCAAGGGGCCGGGAGTCGACCGTTCTGGCGACATCCTGAAACATGGTAATTCGGCAGGCCCGTCGAAGAACGGTGGCGTGCTGGTCATTGCGGGCGATGATCACGGCGCCCAATCCTCGACCCTGGCGCATCAATCGGAATTCAATTTCCTCGCCGCGGGCATTCCCGTTCTGGTACCGGCCAACGTCCAGGAATATCTCGACTTCGGCCTGTTCGGTTTTGCTCTTTCGCGCTATGCGGGGCTCTGGATTTCCTTCAAGGCGGTGACCGAGACCGTGGAGAGTTCGGCTTCCGTCGAGATTCACCCCGATCGCCTGCGCTTCGTGACGCCGGCCGATTTCTCGCTGCCGGCAGGCGGACTCAACCTGCGCTGGCCGGACGATGTGATGGCACAGGAACGCCGCCTTTATCAGGAAAAGATTCCAGCCGCCCTGGCCTTCGCCCGCGCCAACCCGTGCGACCGTTTGATCGTCGATGGCGGTTCCTCGCCCCGTATCGGCCTTATCGCCGCCGGCAAGGCCTATCTCGATCTTCGGCAGGCATTGGAAGACCTCGGCATCGACGAAGCGACGGCGGCGCGACTTGGCCTTCGCCTCTACAAGGTCGGCATGAGCTGGCCGCTGGAGCCCGTTGGCATCGGCAAATTCGCCGAAGGGCTCGATGAAATTCTGGTGGTCGAGGAAAAACGCACGCTGATCGAGACCCAGATCAAGGATCAGCTCTATAACTGGCCGGCGGATCGGCGACCGCGCATCATTGGCAAAACAGATGACCGGGGCCAACCGCTGCTGCCCTCGGAAGGCGAGCTTTCGCCGACCTTAGTCGCCGAAGTTCTGGCGGCGCGGCTGAAGAGCCAGCCCGGATTCGAGATGCTGGCGGAGCGCCTCGCCCGGATCGAGGCGCGCGAACGGGCGCTCGCCGTCCAGCAGGCGAAGATCATCCGCACGCCCTATTTCTGCTCTGGTTGCCCGCACAACACCTCAACCCGGGTGCCGGAAGGCAGCCGGGCGCTCGCTGGCATCGGCTGCCATTTCATGGCGCAGTGGATGAACCGACGCACGGCAACATTCACCCAGATGGGGGGCGAAGGGACGCCTTGGATCGGCCAAGCGCCGTTCACCAACGAAAAGCACGTCTTCGCCAATATCGGCGATGGCACCTATTATCATTCCGGGCTCTTGGCGATCCGCGCCGCGGTCGCCGCCAATGTCAACATCACATACAAAATCCTGTTCAACGACGCCGTGGCGATGACCGGCGGCCAGCCGGTCGAAGGTCATCTCAATGTGCCGGAAATCACCCGTCAGGTGGCGGCCGAAGGCGTGAAGCGCGTCATCGTCGTCACCGACGAGCCGGAAAAATATCCGGCCAATGCAGAATTCGCCTTGGGCGTCCGCGTCCGCCCGCGCGAAGAACTGGATGCGGTGCAGAAGGAGCTTCGCGACATCCCCGGCGTGACGGTGCTGGTCTACGACCAGACCTGCGCCGCGGAAAAGCGCCGGCGGCGCAAGCGCGGCACCTTTCCCGATCCCGCCCGGCGCGTTTTCATCAACGAGGCGGTGTGCGAGGGATGCGGCGATTGTTCGTCGACGTCGAACTGTCTTTCGGTCGAGCCGGCCGAGACCGAGTTCGGCCGCAAGCGGCACATCAACCAGTCGTCGTGCAACAAGGACTTCTCCTGCCTCAAGGGCTTTTGCCCGAGCTTCGTTACCGTCGAGGGCGGCAGTTTGCGCAAGGCGAGCGCTGGACGCTCGCCGGTTGAGGGCGACTACTTCGCCGCTTTGCCGATGCCGGCCGTGGTGGCCTTGGATAAGCCCTACAACATCCTGGTTGCCGGCGTTGGCGGCACCGGCGTCATCACCATTGGCGCGCTTCTCGGCATGGCCGCGCATATCGAGGGCCGCGGCGTCAGCACCCTCGACATGACCGGCCTCGCGCAAAAGGGCGGCGCGGTCTTCAGCCATATCCGCCTCGCACCGGCCCCTGAGAACCTGAACGCCGTCCGCATCGGCAGCGGCGGCGCCGACGTCTTGATCGGCTGCGATCTGGTGGTGACGGGGAGCGCCAAGGCGCTCCACACCGTGACCCGGGGAGGCACACGCGTTGTCGCCAACAGCCATTTCACGCCAACGGCGGATTTCACCCTCAACCCTGACACGCCGTTGCAACAGGACGCGGTCAAGGAGGTAATCCACCGCGCCGCCGGTGACAACGTCACCGAGTTCGTCGAGGCGACGCAGATCGCCACCGCGCTCATGGGCGATGCCATCGCAACCAATCTCTTCCTTCTCGGCCATGCCTTTCAGCGCGGCCTGATCCCGATCAGCCTCGCGGCGATCGAGGCGGCGATTGAACTCAATCAGGTCGCGGTTGAGAGCAACAAGCGTACCTTCGCCTGGGGCCGCCTCTATGCTCATGATCCGAAGACGGTGGAAGCGGCGATTCGGCCGGCGACCTGGCTTGACGCCGCGCGGACGGCGAAGTCGCTGGAGGAGATCATTGAGCATCGTGCCAAAGAACTCACCGCCTATCAGAACGCGGCCTATGCCAAGCGTTACCGCGACCTCGTGGCCAGGGTGGAAGCGGCGGAGCGCGAGCGCGGTAAAGGTATGACCGGGCTCACCGCCGCCGTCGCCAAGTATGCCTACAAGCTGATGGCCTGTAAGGACGAGTACGAGGTCGCCCGGCTCTATACCGATGGCCGCTTCCTTGAACGGCTGAAGGCTGAATTCGCCGGCGATTATCGGCTGACGTTCCATCTCGCGCCGCCGCTGTTCGCTCGTCGCGATGCCGCGACTGGCGAGCTGCAAAAGCGTCCCTATGGTCCTTGGGTCTTCAGCACGTTCAAGCTTTTGACAAAGCTCCGGGGCCTGCGCGGCAGCCCGTTCGATATCTTCGGCTATGCGGCGGAGCGGCGTGAGGAGCGGCAGCTCGTGGCTGATTACTTCGGCCTGGCCGACGAACTCGCGGCCAAGCTCACACCCGAAAATCACGCGATCGCGGTGTCACTCGCGGAGATACCGGAACAAATCCGCGGTTACGGCCACATCAAGGCGCGCAGCCTGAAGGCCGCGAAAACGAGGGAAGCGGAGCTTCTCGCGCTCTTCCGCAAGCCGCCAGTCACGGCCAGCGCCGCCGAATAGCGGCCCAGCCATCACCGTGACCGGCATTCGCGGTCATGGATTGCGGATATATTTGTTCGGCAAAAGGGCTGCGATCGGCACCGGCTTGATGCTACCGTTTTCCGGTATCAGAACATGGCAGTCCGGTGCGAAGTCCGAGAGCAGTTCGCGGCAGATGCCGCAGGGCGAGACGACTTGTATTTCCTGATTGGCCTCTCGCGGCCGGGGGTGGCGCACGGAGACCAAAGCGACGATATCGCCATCGCCTTCCGCCATGGCCTTGCCGACTGCGATCGCCTCGGCGCAGACCGAGGCACGCCCGACATAAGTATCGAGATGAACGGCGGTGAAAATGGCGCCCGAACGGCTGCGTGCCGCCGCTGCGATATGGTGCCTGTTTTCCTTATAGCGTTGCTTGATCAAATCCTTCGCCGCTGCGATCAGCGCCTCGTCCGCGGGTGCAAGCGACCCCTTGCTCACCGGACGCTCCCGCCGGCGAGACGACGGAGCGCGAGATCGAGCTTGGCCAGCACGGCGGCGGCTTCAGCCAATCGCTCACGGTTTTCCTCCACCACCTCGGCCGGTGCCTTGGCGACGAAATCGCCCCGCTCGAGCTTGGCGGCAAGCCGGCTATGGTTGACCGCAACCTTTTCCTTCTCGCGTAATAGCCGCGCCCGCTCTTGCTCGAGATCGATGACGCCCTGAAGCGGCACCACGAGCGTTGCCTCGTCATGCACGATCTGCATGGCGTCTTCGGGAACAATACCGCCTGCAACAATGGTCTCGACCCTGGCCAAGCGGCGCACCGCCTCCACGTGACGATCGAGACGTCGCTGGTTTTCCGCATTGGCATCGAGTACGCGAAGCTCGACCTTCGCCGCAGCCGGCACGTTGATCTCGGCCCGCGCAGTGCGAAGTGCCGAGATCAGCCCCACCACCCAGTCCATTTCGGCCATCGCCGCGTGATCAGCGGGAATGGATTCGTCGCCAGGCCAGGAGGCAAGCATGAGAAGCGCATTGCCGCGTTCATCCAGCCGCTGCCATAGTTCCTCGGTGACGAAAGGCATGAAGGGATGGAGAAGATGGAGAATCTTCTCGAGCACAAAGGCGCAAGCCGCCTGCGTCTCGTCCCGCGCATTGCGATCCTCGCCCGAGAGCAGCGGCTTGATGAATTCGAGATACCAGTCGCAAAACACGTTCCAGACGAAGTGATAGATTTGGCCCGCCGCCTCGTCGAAACGGAAGCCGTCGAGCATGGCCGTGACGCTCCGGCTGGTATCGGACAGCGCGCCCAGAATCCAGCGGTTCACCACCTCGGTGCAATTTCCGGGATGAAAATCGGCCCTTGGCCGGCATTCGTTCATCTCGGCGAAACGAGCCGCGTTCCAAAGCTTGGTCGCGAAATTGCGGTAACCTTCGACGCGGCTTTCCGAGAGCTTCACGTCGCGTCCCGGCGCCGCCATGGCGGCCAAGGTAAAGCGCAGAGCATCGGCACCGAAGCTGTCGACGAGGACAAGGGGATCGAGCACGTTCCCCTTGCTCTTCGACATTTTCTGCCCCTTCTCGTCCCGCACCAGGGCATGGATGTAGACCGTACGAAACGGCACCTCGCCCATGAACTGAAGGCCCATCATCATCATGCGGGCAACCCAGAAGAAGATGATGTCGAACCCAGTGACAAGCACGGCGGTCGGATAATAGCGCTTAAGCTCGACCGTCTGGTCCGGCCAACCGAGCGTCGAGAAGGGCCAAAGCGCGGATGAGAACCAGGTATCGAGCACGTCCGGGTCCTGTTCCAGCGCGACCCGTGTGCCATAATCCGACTCGGCTTCGGCGAGGGCCTCTTCCTCGCTCTCCGCAACAAAGATCTTGCCATCAGGCGCGTACCAAGCCGGAATGCGGTGACCCCACCAGAGCTGCCTGGAGATGCACCAGGGCTGAATGTTGCGCATCCACTCGAAATAGGTCTTTTCCCATTGCTGCGGCACGAACCGGGTCTCGCCCCGCTCGATCGCTGCGATGGCGGGTGCGGCCAAACGCGCGGCATCCACATACCACTGGTCGGTGAGCCAGGGTTCGATGACGACCCCCGAACGATCGCCATAAGGCACTTTGTGAACATGGTCCTCGGTCTTGGCGAGGAGGCTCGCGGCTTCGAGATCGGCGATAACTTTTTCACGGGCGACGTAGCGATCGAGGCCTTGATAGCGCTCCGGCACGGCGCCGTTCAAGCGAGCATCAATATCGAAAATGTTGATCTGCGGCAGATTATGCCGTCGACCGACTTCGAAATCATCGAAATCATGCGCCGGCGTGATTTTGACCGCGCCCGAACCTTGCTCGGGGTCAGCGTGGGAATCCGCGACGATCGGTATCTTGCGGGCGACAAGCGGCAACTCCACGAAGCGTCCAATGAGATGCCTATAGCGTTCGTCGTCGGGATGCACGGCGACGGCGGTGTCACCGAGCATGGTCTCGGGCCGCGTGGTCGCGACGACGATGAACGAATCCGGCATCCCGTCGATGGGATAGCGGATGTGCCATAGATGGCCCTTGACCTCGCGCGCTTCGACCTCGAGATCAGAGATCGCCGTATGCAGTTTCGGATCCCAATTGACGAGCCGCTTGTCACGATAGATCAGGCCGGCGCGATGCAGCTCCACGAAGACCTTGCGGACGGCCTGTGAAAGGCCCTGATCCATGGTGAAGCGCTCGCGGCTCCAGTCGCAGGAGGCCCCGAGTCGGCGAAGCTGGCGCGTGATCGCGCCGCCTGACTCTGCCTTCCAGCGCCACACGCGGTCGAGGAAGGCGGCACGGCCGAGCCGGATGCGGCTTTTACCTTCCGCTTCGAGCTGGCGTTCCACCACCATCTGGGTCGCGATGCCGGCGTGGTCCGTGCCGGGTTGCCACAGACAATCGCGGCCCCGCATGCGTTGGAAACGCACCAGAACATCCTGCAGCGTGTTATTGAGCGCATGGCCCATGTGCAGGTTGCCGGTAACATTGGGTGGCGGGATAACCATGCAAAAGGGCTCGGCCGCAGGCCGACGGCCACAGGCAAAGGCGCCACTTTCTTCCCATCGAGCGTAAAGACGGCTTTCGACCTCATCCGGTCGATAGGTCTTCGGCAACATTGGCGAAAAACTCTCGCTTTGCCTGTGGAAATCTGTGTGCCGGAAACGGTGATACCCCTGGCATTCAACGCCAGCGGTCATCCTCCGCTCGGCCCGCGAGCTTCGCCACTTCTCGCTCGACGATACGTCCGACAAGGGACGGCAAGTTGGTGTCAAGCCACTGTCGCAACATCGGGCGCAGCATCTCCCGCACTAGATCCTCGAGCGTCCGGTTACCTGAGCCGACGGCAAGCCCGCGGCTCGAATCGACCGCGGCGGCGAGCGCGGCGAAGGCGGAGGTTGTGGTTCCGGCGGGCGAGGGAGACATCAGGCCGGGTTCATCCTGCGTGTTATCCGACGCCATGGGCATCTCCTGTTGCGCTGAAGGACGCGGCGGCGGCTCCGGCGCCGTCGCGGGCTCCGGCTGTGGCGCCCAATCCTGCTCCACTGAAGGCGGCTCCGCCATCGGCGGTGGTTGCGGAGATGACGCGGCGGATTCGTCAGAGGCAGCCACCTCAGGCTCCGGTGAATGTTCTGCCTCGGGCGCGGCCGCCAAATCCACCACCGATCCATCGTCCTTGACCATCTGGGTGAGTTCGAGGACGTCAGCCGCAGCAGTCTCCGTTACGGACGCGGCAGGCGAAGGCGACACGGCTGACGCTGCCGGCGCAGCGGCAGGTTTCTGGGCCTGTGCGGTCTTCTCCACGGTATCGGCGCCATCGTCGGAAATGATCCGCCGGATCGAGGCGAGAATCTCCTCCATCGTCGGCTCTGATTGCGCCTTGGTCTCGCTCATCTCCTTGTCCCCAAACCCAGCCCCCCTGACCCTCAACCTAAGGCAGACGCGCTGAAAAAGCCAGCCCTGAGGGGCCCGATCGCGAGGTGAGACGGATAGTGCACACGGCTCCGCGCCTTTGAACGTCAGAAGACGAAACGATGCGCCTTGGCGAAGCCCGGAAGACACGGCGCCGTCGCATCAAAGAGCGATCGGGCGGCGATTTCTCCTTTGTGGCGGCGATAGATAGTCGCCTTGGTCCGACCGCGCTCGCCGACCACGGCAACCGCCCGCCCGCCATCCGCAAGCTGGCCCAAAAGCGCCCCCGGCATCTCGTCAATCGCGCCTTCAAAGACCATCACATCGAAAGGCGCATGCTGCGAATCGCCGTGCTCAAGTGCACCCTGCACCACCTCGACCGTCGGCGCCATGGTCCCGAGCAGGCCACGCGCCGCGACCGCGAGCTCGGGGTCGTTCTCAAGCGCGATCACCTTCCCCGCAAGTTCCGACAGGACCGCCGCGCTATAGCCGGTCGCAGCCCCGATATCGAGCACCTTGTCATTCGGCGCGATCTCAGCGACTTGCAAAAGGCGGGCGAAAATAGCCGGCGCAAGCAATGCGCGGCCGGGTGCTATCGCCACGTCTTCGTCGATATAGGCGAGCGCTGCAAGCTCGGGCGCAACGAAGCGCTCGCGCGGCACCTTGGACATGGCCGCGATCACTGCTTCGTCGGTGACCTGAAACGGCCGGATCTGGCTCAAAACCATGTTGCGGCGTGCAATGGCAGGATCGAAATGCATATTCGGACCAGTGTCGAGTGAGAGCTGGGGCGGTTATATAACAAGGGGAACAGCAGGGCAACGGCAGGCCTGCCGGGCTTTGCCTGGGGAGGGGTTGACCCGGATCGGGCGCGGACCTATACACCGGCAGGCGGCCAGGTGGCGGAGTGGTGACGCAGCGGACTGCAAATCCGCGTACACGAGTTCGATTCTCGTCCTGGCCTCCATGTTTTAGCGGCAACCGGAAGCTGGAGGGCCCCGGCACAAGGCAACCGGGACCGCCAGGGCGCGAGATCGCGGCGGCGCCAATCAAACCTCGGCCGCAGCCAAAAACAAACGGCGCGACCACGGACTTAGCCTCTCGCGGTCCCGCACGAGGAGAGAAGGGCGTTGTCGCTTGCGCACGGCCCAAACGATCAGCTGACGCGGACCGACGGATTTGGCCTTTTCGGCGTCCTTGCCTTCAGCAGTGTCGTTTCCTGGCTTTCGGCGGCCTATCCCGCAAAGCTCCCGGTTTGGGCACCTTGGGATTTCTCCTGGGTCGAATTCCTGAGCCTCGCGATGACACTCTGGTGGTACGGCTACGGCTTGCTGCGCACAGCACCCGAGCACAGACCGCCGCGCTGGCGCCAGATCTTTTTCGTCCTCGGCATGGCGTCACTCTACGCGGTGCTACAGACCCGCTTCGAGTACATGACGCAGCATATGTTCTTCCTGAACCGCATCCAGCATATCGTGATGCATCACCTTGGGCCGTTCCTGATCGCGCTCGGCTGCCCCGGTGAGACTATCATGCGCGGCATGCCGCCGCCGTTCCGCCGTCTGGTTCGAAGCCGCCTGGTACGCAGCACGATGAACGTTCTGCAGCAGCCGGCGATCGCCGCCTTCCTTTTTGTCGGTCTGGTCTATTTCTGGCTTATTCCGCCTGTTCAGTTCCGCGCCATGATCGATCCACATCTCTATGATCTGATGAACTGGAGCATGGTGGTCGACGGTCTGTTGTTTTGGTTCCTGGTGCTCGATCCGCGGCCAAAGCCACCGGCGCGCACCTCATTCGCGGTCCGAGCCATTGCCGCCTTTTCGGTGATGCTGCCGCAGATTCTGCTGGGGGCTTATATAAGCTTCGCGAGTTACGACCTGTATCCGGTTTACGCGCTTTGCGGGCGTCTCTTTCCTAGCATCACGCCGCTTCAGGACCAGACCATCGGCGGCTTGATCATCTGGATTCCCTCGACGATGATGAGCGCCGTCGCGTTCCTTCTCGTCCTCAACTTCCATCGCATCCACGAAAAAACCTTGGTCACGACCGACGCTGAATCGACATCGGTCGCGACCTATGCCAGCCGGTGGACCGGCTAGGAATCTTTGGCGGTGCGTTCCGGACCGTCACCAGAACCGCTTCGCGCGGCATCCCGACATCCTTGGAACACGCAATCTAGACTCGAAGTGGACGCAGGCAATCCGCTGACGAATTCAGAAGTGCGCGTCCATGGTCATGGCAAGACCGCCTGCGGCATTGGCGGCCCAAAGCGCGACCGTCTTGCCGTCCGTTCCCGGTGCGCCATGAACGGTAAAAGACTCCGGAGCGAATAGCGGGCTCCGCGCGCGGATCGCCAAGCCTATGGGAGAAGCCGGCCAGTGGGCACGGAGATGTTCGGCGAGCAACGTCGCCGTCAAGGGCCCATGCACCACGAGACCGGGGTAGCCCTCTGTGGCGGTGACATAGGGGTGATCGTAATGGATACGATGGCCATTAAAAGTGACCGCCGAATAGCGGAAGAGTAGTACCGGGTCCGGCTGAACCTCACGCCGCCAGAGGCTATTCGCCGGCGCGGGTTCGGCAACCGCTGCGGTCGCCGTCGCCGCGGTGCCCCGGTAGACCACCGTGTTCTCTTCTTCGATGACGCCCCCGCAATCACCGCAAATCTGGTAGCGGATGGTAACGAAAACGAGCGTGCCTGAGCGGCCGTCCTTGATCTCCACATTAGCGATCTCACCGCTCCGCGTCGTCATCTCACCAACGCGGAGCGGCTTTTCAAAATTGATCCGACTCGCCGCCCACATCCGTCGCGGCAAGGGGACGGGCGGGAGAAAGCCACCCCGTTTCGGATGGCCATCGGGGCCGATTTCACCGGTTCGCGCCACGGCGTTGAAAAAAATCCAATGCCAGAGCGGCGGCAATGGCTCGCCGGTTGCCGGCGCATGATCGAGATCAAGGGTCGCCGCAAGTTTCGCGACCTGCGCCGCTGCCAGCATTTCGCTGACACTCTCGCGTCGGCCGATCCAGTCCCGGAGATGTGCGAGCGATTTAGCTGTCGCTGGACTCGGAACGTCACTCATTTCATGACTCCCGGAACAGGGAATGGCGGTATTGCATCGGAGGCTCAATAGGAACGTGGCAGGCCGAGCACATGCTCGGCCACGTAGCCAAGAATGAGGTTGGTCGAGATCGGAGCGACCTGGTATAGACGCGTTTCGCGGAACTTGCGCTCGATATCGTAGTCCTCGGCAAAGCCGAAGCCGCCGTGGGTTTGAAGACACATATCGCCCGCCTTCCACGAGGCATCGGCGGAGAGAAGCTTTGCCATGTTGGCTTCAGCACCACAGGACTCGCCCGCTTCAAAGAGGCTCGCGGCCCGCTGCATCATCAGCGCCGCCGCCTCCGTTTCGATGTAGCTGCGGGCGATCGGAAATTGGATACCCTGGTTTTGGCCGATTGGCCGGCCGAAGACCACTCGCGAACGCGCGTAATCCGAGGCGCGAGCAAGGAACCAGCGCGCGTCGCCGATACATTCCGCGGCGATCAGAATCCGTTCCGCGTTCATGCCGTCTAGGATGTAGCGGAAGCCCTTGCCTTCCTCGCCGATCAAATTCGCCGCCGGCACCACGACATTGTCGAAGAATACCTCGGTCGTCGCGTGGTTCAGCATGGTACGAATCGGCCGGATGGTGAGGCCGCGGCCCGCCGTCTCGCGCATGTTGACGACGAAGACCGAAAGTCCCTCGGTGCGTTTCGCCACCCGATCGCGAGGCGCGGTGCGCGCGAGAAGGAGTAGGAGATCGGAATGCTCGGCACGGCTGGTCCAGACCTTCTGGCCATTCACGACATAATGTTCGCCATCGCGGATCGCCGTCGTGCGGATCGCGGTCGTATCGGTACCGGCGGAGGGCTCAGTGACGCCGAAGGCCTGCAGCCGCAAGGCGCCCGAAGCGATACCCGGCAGCCATTGGCGTTTCTGCGTTTCACTGCCGTGGCGAAGGATCGTTCCCATGATATACATCTGCGCGTGGCAAGCGGCGCCATTGCCCCCGCTTTTGTGTATCTCCTCGAGAATCGCCGCGGCCGCCGCCAAGCCAAGACCGCTGCCGCCGTAATCCTCCGGAATCAACACCGAAAGCATGCCGGCGTCGGTCAGCGCCTTCACGAATTCCGTTGGATACGCACGCTCGCGGTCGAGGCCACGCCAGTAAGCACCCGGAAAGCGTGCGCAAAGCGCCCGTACCGAGTCGCGAATCTGACGAATTTCAAGCCGGTCGCCGAACGGCGGCTGCATTTCCATCACGCGCATCAATGTCTCGACAATTGCCAAATCGACAAACGTTGGATCGGACGCTTGCTGTCGCGGTGCCGTTATAGCGCACAGGTGCGCAGACCGGCAAAAAGATCGCGGCGCTCGGGCGGAAAGAAGTTGCGGTAGAGATTGGACACGAGCCGGCTTCGGGTCGCGAAGCAGCCGCCGCGCAACACTTTCGGCGTACCGAACCACGGCTCGGAATAGGCTTTATAAGGCCCGGCGACAAAACCGGGATAGGGCAGAAAGGCCGAATCCGTCCATTCCCACACATTGCCAATCATCTGTCGGCAGCCGAAAGCGGAATCGCCTGCCGCCAAGGCCGCCACGTCGATTGGGCCGAGAAGCCTGGCGTCAAGATTGGCGCACTCTGGCGTCGGCGCTGCCGCACCCCAGGGATAGCGCCGCTTGACCGGGATGAGGCTGGACACACCGGCTTCAGGCTCGGCCGCGGCTGCGACCTCCCATTCGAGTTCAGTGGGGAGGCGACGCCCCGCCCAACGGCAAAATGCTTTCGCTTCGTGCCAACTAACGTGGGTCACCGGCTGATGCGGAGCCAGGGCAACAAGATGATCGAACTGAGCGACAAGCCAGCCGCCGGCACCATCGGCGATCCAATAAAGCGGCTGCTCCGCGCCGGTGCTGGCCCGCCAATGCCAACCTGCGGCATCCCAGAAACGCGTCCTATGATAGCCCCCATCGGCAACGAAAGCCGCGAATTGGGCGTTGGTCACCGGCGCTCGCGCGATGCGGAAGGGTTTGACTTCGACTTCATGCGCCCATTTTTCATTGTCAAGCACAAGCCCGCCATGGCCGGGGGCGGCCCCGAGGCAAAAATGCCCGCCGGGAATTTCCGCATCTCCAGGCCACGGACCGGCGGCAAGACCAGGATCTGGCGTCGCGGCGAAAACCGGTGCCGGATAGCCGAGCGTCTGGCGCCCGTAGACCAGGGTTTCGTCGTGCATGTCTTCATGGAGGATGCCGATTTCCTGGATTTCCCGCGCCTGGACGCTCAACGGTCCGCGCTGAAGCCGCCCGATTACTTCCTCCTGCACGGCCGTCATGTAGGCGAGCGTCGGCTCGATCGGTGGCAGGTCGAGGGTCCACCGCGCCTCAGGCGGCATATCTACGGACTGGTAGAGTGCGTCAGCATCTGGCCGGATCGGCGCCCGGCCATCGAGATCCCGCAACACAAATCGCTCGTGAAACCAAGCGACATGGCCGACTTCCCAGAGCAAAGGATTTACCACCGAGAGCTGCAACGGGGTAAGGCCCTCGTCTTCGCGACGCAAGCCACGGCGGGCACGATGCTCTTCTGGATCAAGGCCCTCGAGAAGTTGAAGTGTACGCTGGCGTGCGTCGCAAAGGCTCTCGCCCAAATCGGCGTCTGAGAAAGCCCGCTCCGGTATGTCGGTCATTCAGCCTCGCGCGGAAGGGAAGCAATGATTTTAACGGCACCAGCCGCCGGAATAAACCCCTGCTCCAGTCGGCCGCCGTAAAAAAGCCGGGCACAGGCCCGGCTTTGAGTGTCGAACGCGGCATCTCGGCAGAACGCCCCCTTGCGGGTGCGTAGATTTCGTCGAAAAAAACGCGATCGAGAGAGATCGGGAGAATCCAACGTCAGGCTAAAAGAGCATTGAAACAGGCCAGAGAAAGCAGAAACAGAAGACCAAAAGAAAATAGAGGGCGAAAAGACGGAGCCGACGCGCGCACAACGCTCATTGGGCGTTCCGAGCCTTCCATTGACGGTAATACTGCCATTCGAGCCATTGCTGGAATTCGAGACGCTGCGGTGAATCGGTAGGCAGGGCAAGAAAGCGCTGGTAGGCCTGGAAGTTGCGGAACTGCTGGTAATCCTGCGGCGAGAGCGGTGCCGCGCCGCTTGCAGCGGGCGGCGTCGCGAGGGTGGTGGCTGGTGGCCGCGGCGCAGTGGTAGCGCTTGGCGCCGGCTGTGCTCGCCCTGGGCCCACCAACGAGGGCTGGTTGGGGTTGCTTGAGTAGACAACCAGTCCGTCGTTGGTAGCGTAGGGAGAATCCCGGTCGAACAGACCCCGCGCCTTCGGCATATGGTCCGTACCGACCCTGGTGTTGACGTTCGCGGGCTGGGTGTGGAATGTGCACCCTGTGACTCCCGCGGCCAGCAATAGGGCCATACCGAGCAGCAACAGCTTCATACGCACTCTGATCTCGCTGAATGATGCGAGAAGCTTACATGAACTTGATCAGCACGCCAGAGAAGATCTGATTGATCGGCTTCAGACTGCCGACACCGTACTTCGTCTGCGCAAAGCCGGGCAGAGAGGCCGTATAGCGGTGATATGACGCGTAGAACCTTACCGCACCGCTCCAATGGTATAGATATGCAAGACCGATCTGGCGACCAACGATGCCTTGGAGCGGTAAATCGCGGGTCTCGCCGTAGTTAACCGCGATGCGATTCTTGCCGATTCTATAGCCAATCTGGCCGAAAAGATCGCTGGCATCATAACCGACCTGGGATGCGGTACCACTGCCGCTGAAGTCCACGGTTTTTTCCCATGCGCCACCAACGGTAAACACCAATCCATCGCTGAGGAGCAAGGAAGCCGAGCCGTTAAAGACACGGAAGCGACTTGAAGCCGAGGAAAAGACTCCGGTTCCGGGGCTCTGATCATTGTTGTGGTCTTCGCTATCGGCCCAACCTGCGCCGGCGGCAAAACGGGCTTGGTCGGGCAATTTGAGGTCGTAGGTGAGCCCGAGTTCGTAGGCCTTGCCACTGTCGAGGCTGGCCGAACCCTGGAAACCATCGATCTTTGGGGTATCGTAGCGGACGCGATTCGTGCGGCCCAATGCATTAAAATTGCTCATTACGTTGCCGACAGTGAGCTTGGCGTTCCCAGCACTATCGGTGAAGCTGAGGGCGCCCGCATAATCGGTATACTCGATTCCGCCGCCGAGGAAGGTAGTGCCGGACAAGTCCACGGTATCTGTATATTCGGCCGGACCGAAGCCCTTGCCGAGGGTGAAGGTGCCGGCATCGGATTGCAGATAAGCCTCGATGTGGCGAGGATCGATCTGCACGCCGCCGGAAGCATTAGACGGCGCGACGTCATGATTGTTGCCGATGTCCCATTTCGAGGACGGCGCCTGCCGCACGGCAATTTCATAAAGGAAACCCAGCTTCAGATTATCGCCCAGCTCCTGGGAGCCAGAAAAGTTGAAGCGCGAGTCGGTACCGTCGTTGTCGACGCTCGCAAAGCCCGATTGCTTGCCGTTGTTGGCGTAGGTGAAAGCGCGGTCGATCTGCCCCCCCACCTTGAACGTCGCCGCCTGGGCGCCGCCCGCAAAGCCCACCGCCAGCACCGCCGCCGCCGACACCGGCACAACCTTGTTCAATATCTTTCGCATATACTTCTCCCCTCCGAAAAAATGTGACCCCAGGAAATAATCCTGGGGAGACGACACGAAGATGCCGCGTGAGCGCCTTTCGAGCCCGTGATGATGGGGAGGTTCAATGACAGTAGAATGTCATGAACACTTCTCTTTGATGACAAGCCGTGATCGGGGCAGTGGGTGTGGCCATAAGGCCACAAAGGTCGCGGATGGTCGAAGACCAGCGATAAAGACTTACGATTCGTCCTCGGCGGCTTTGGCGTTCCGCTCGACGTTGTCTTCGATTGCCGACGCGGATTTCAAGAAACCGAGAACCTCCTCGGTATGCTGGCCGAGGGCCGGTGCTGGACGCGCGATCCGCCCGGGTGTCACCGAGAAACGCGGCACCACCCCGTGCATCGGCAGCTTTTCCCCATCCGCCCCGATCTCGGCAATAATCCCGCGGCCGCGGGCGAAGGGATGGCTAAGAAGCTCGGCCACGCTCAAGATCGGGCCCACCGTAACGTCCGCCGCCTCGAAATGGCGAAGATTCTCTTCTCGCGTGCGTCGGCGAATGACGTCGCCGATTATCTGGTCCAGCGTGTCGCGATTCCGCACCCGGTCGTCGTTAGTGCGAAAACGCGGATCGTCGATCAGATCCGGCCGGCCGATGGCACGGAACAGCCGCTCCGCCATGCTTTGCATCGAGGCTGAAAGCGCAACATATTTCCCGTCGGCACAAAGAAAGGCGTTGCGCGGAGCGGTGTGGCTCGACTGGTTGCCTGTGCGGGGTGTCGGCTTGCCGGTGAGCGCGTATTGCGCTGCTTCGGTGCTGATGAAGGAGAAGATCGGCTCGAACAGCGAGATGTCGACCACCTGCCCCGTGCCGCCGCCCTCGACGACACGGAGCGCCGAAAGCAGCGCCACGGCCGCATAAAGGCCTGCCACCATATCCGCCATGGCGAGCGGCGGCAGGAGCGGCGGCGAGGCAGGAAAGCCGTTGAGCTCGGCATAACCCGACATGGCCTCGACCAAGGTGCCGAATCCCGGCCGGTCGCGGTAGGGCCCGGTCTGGCCCCAGCCGGAAAGGCGGACGACGACGAGATTCGGGTTGGCCGCCAATAGTTGCTCCGGCGCGAAGCCGAGCCGCTCCAATGTTCCCGGCATGAAGTTTTCCACCAAGGCATCGGCGGTCTCGATCAAGGTAAAAAGCGCGACGCGGCCCGCCTCGCTCTTGATGTCGAGTGCGACGCTGCGCTTGTTCCGGGCATAGACCTTCCAGAACACCTCGACGCCCTGGACTCGCCAGCGACGGAGATCGTCGCCCCTTTCCGGATGCTCGATCTTGATCACGTCGGCGCCAAGATCGGCGATGACATGGGTTGCCATGTTGCCGGCAACAAGACGCGAGAGATCGAGCACCCGAACGCCGAGAAGCGGCCCCGAGGGGCTTGTCACATGGTCGGTCATCGGGGTTTACCCGTTCGCCATGGGGGGCCCGTCCGCCACCGCGCGGCACGGGCGCAAGAGCCGGCCCGGGCGCCGATCGCCTTCTGTGCGGCCGCTCTCGTCCGCTACGCGGCTGCCATTGACCCAAACACCGTGAACCCCCGTCGCTTCGGTGGTGAGGCGCGGCGCGCCGGCGGGAAGATCGTGACGCCGACGTTTTCGTCCGCGTCCAACGGTTGCGGGATCGAAAAGCAGAAGATCCGCCTTGGCGCCGAGCGCAATGCGGCCGCGATCGGGAAGGCCGAAGAGATCCGCCGGCTGCCGAGTCAGGCGGCGGACCGCCTCTTCGAGACTTAAGACGCCCAATTCGCGCGACCAATGGCCGAGCAAATGAAGTCCAAAATCCGCGTCGCATAAAAAGGTGAGATGGGCACCGGCATCGGATAGCGCGACATGGGTATCGGGATCGCGCAGCAGCCGGCTCACCGCGGCCTGATCGGTGTTCTTGAGTTCGGCGGTGAACAGCGTCTCGAGCTCTTCGCGCAAACCGAGATCGAGCATCCAATCGAGCGGCTCGGCATTGGCAGCGGCGGCGGCTTCGGCGATGGTCTTGCCCTCGAACACCCGGTTTTCGCGCCGTGCCGCCGTGCTCACCCGAATGCGTCGCCAATCGCCGTTGAAAAGCCGCGTGCCGACCCGCTCGGCGAGATCGGCCTTGACCCGCACCCGGAAACCCGCTTCGCCGTAGACCTCGCCAAGATGTTTCGCCTCCACCTGCATCGCCGGCAGCCAGGCCGGAATGTCCTCGAAGACGTAAGCCGAAATGAGCCCGAACTCCATGATCACCGGGCAGCAGGAAACCTGCGCCACCAGTTGATGGCCGCGGGCCCGCGCCTGGTTTACCTGATCGAGCTCGCTGAACACCTTATCGGGCATGCCGGTATCGTGAAACATCGCGGCGATGACGACCGGCCGTCCGGTTTCGGCGGCGAGGGCCTCGAGGCCCGGGATCGTGGTGTTCGCGCCTTTGGTCAGCATGAAGACGCCGCCACCCATGGCGCCGAGGAGGGCGCGGAACTCACGCGCGTCCGCGAGGCGAGACGGCATCGGCATGCCGCCCTCGCCATTGTGCGATTCCGCGGTGGAGGACGCGAAACCGATGGCGCCCGCCGCCATCGCCTCGCGCATCAACACCTGCATCTCGGCGATCTCGCCCTTGCTCGCTGCACGCGTCATCGCATCACGCCCCATGACAAAGGTGCGGAGCGCGGAATGGCCGAAGAAGGCACCGACGTTCGGCACCGTGCCCTGCTGCTCCAGACAATCGAGATATTCCGGGAAGCTTTCGAAGTCCCAGCGGATGCCGGCTTCGAGCGCCTTGAGCGACATGCCTTCGACATGGGTCAGATTGCGGATCACGAGATCACGGTCCTGGGGCCGGCAAGGCGCGATGGTGAAGCCGCAGTTGCCGATGATGATCGTGGTCACGCCCAGCGCCGGCGACGGATCGGCGAAGGCATCCCAGGTAAGCTGCGCGTCGTAATGCGTATGGCCGTCGATGATGCCCGGCGCGAGCGCGAGTCCTTTGGCATCGATTGTCTCGCGCGCGGTGCCGACCTCGCGGTCCAGGGCGACGATGCGATCGCCGGCAACGCCGATGGCGCCCGGCCGCGCCGGGGCGCCGGTGCCGTCGACAATGAGCGCATCGCGAATGGCAAGATCGAGCATGCCTTCCCTCCCGCCGGCCTGCCGCGGCCTTAGCCCATGACGCCGACGACGCCAGAATCGCAGCCGAAGTCGGCCGCCGCAAGCCCGCGATTTCCGTGTGCCGCCGCGCTATATTTCAGGGTGCCATGAACGAACCGGCCAGCGAGACCGATGCCGAACCTCAGCCGATCCTCACTATCGGCCATTCGACCCATGCGCTTCACGCCTTTATCGACCTTCTCGCCAACCATGGGGCGGAAGTCTTGGTCGACATCCGCACCGTGCCGCGCTCGCGCCACAACCCACAGTTCAACCAGGATACGTTGCCAGGCGCCTTGCGCGAAGCCGGGATCGGCTATCTCGCCATACCCGAACTCGGCGGGCTCAGGAAGCCGCAAGCCCGCTCGCCCAACACCGCGTGGCGCAACGCGAGCTTCCGCGGTTTTGCCGATTACATGGCGAGCGCCGAATTCGCCGCCGCGCTCAGCCGCCTTCAGGCGCTTTCGGAACAGGCGCGCGTCGTCATGATGTGCGCCGAAGCGGTGCCCTGGCGCTGCCACCGGTCGCTGATCGGCGACGCCCTCACCTTTCGCAACCGGCCGGTGCGGCATATCGTGGCGACAGGCCGCGCCGCGCCGCATAGCCCGACGCCGTTCGCGCGTTTCGAGGGCGGGGTCGTGATCTATCCGGCGAGCGCCCAGCGCGAACTGGACTGGGACGCCTAGCAAGACCCGCGTTACGACTTGGCCTGGGCGGCGGTCTTTTTCCGCGTCTCGTATTTTGCGCGTTCCTCCGCCACCAGCTCCTTTTTCGAAAGCTTGCCGATCATGGTTTTCGGCAGCTCGGCGCGAAACTCGATCTCGCGCGGCATCTCATGCCGGCCAAGGCGGGACTTGAGGAATCCCATCAGCTCGGTGACGGTCGGCGCCGGCTGATCGGGTTTCAATTTGATGAACGCCTTGGGACTCTCGCCGCGGTAATCGTCCGGAATGCCGATCACCGTCACCTCGGCCACGGCGGGATGCTGGTAGATCGCTTCCTCCACCTGGCGCGGATAGACGTTGAAGCCGCCGCAGAGGATCAGATCCTTCATGCGATCGATGATGAAGGTATAGCCCTCTTCGTCCATGTAGCCGACGTCGCCGGTGTGAAGCCGGCCATGACGGATGGTCTTTTCGGTTGCTTCCGGGTTCTTCCAATAGCCCTTCATCACCTGGGGTCCAACGATGCAGATCTCGCCGGTCTCGCCCTGCGCCAGCACCTTGTCCGGATCCTCGCGGTCGGTGATAACGATCGAGGTGCCGGGCACCGGCACGCCGATCGAGCCGGTCTTGTTGACGCCGAACAGCGGGTTGCAGGCGGCCGTTGGCGAGCTTTCGGTCAGGCCGTAGCCCTCGACCAGCTTGCAGCCCGTGAGCTGCTCGAACTGCTGCTTGACCTCGGCCGGCAGCGGCGCGCCGCCCGAGATGCACGCCTTGAGCGAGGAGAGGTCGTATTTCGCGATGTCGGGATGATGGTTGATGGCGGTGAACATGGTGGGGACGCCCGGCATCAAGGTCGGCTTCTTGGCATCGACGTCCTTCAAAACCGCCGCAAGTTCGAAGCGCGGATGCATGATGATCTCGGCACCCTTGTGGATCGAGAGATTCATCACCGAGGTCATGGCGAAGACGTGAAAGAGCGGCAGCACGCCGAGCACGCGCTCGCCGCCTTCCTCAAGGCCCTGGAACCACATGCCGCCCTGTAGCGCGTTGGCGTAAAGGTTCGCGTGCGTCAGCATGGCGCCCTTGGAAACGCCGGTGGTGCCGCCGGTATACTGCAGCACCGCGATGTCCTCCTTGGCGTCGATGGTGACGGGAAGAAAGGCCTGGTGCGGCTCGAGCAGGCGCCTGAAGCGGACGTGGTTCGGCCCCCAGGCGACCGGCGCCACCGCACGCCGGCGAAACAGGCGAAATAGAAGGCTTTTCGGAAATGGCAACACCTCGGGCAAATTACCGACCACGAGCTTCTTGATGCGGCCGCGCGAGAGCATCGCCGCCATTTTCGGATAGAGCGCCTTGAGATTGAGCGTTACCATGATCTCGGTGTCGCTGTCGGCGATCTGGCGCTCGATCTCGGGCTCGGAATAGAGGGGGCTGTAGTTCACCACCGTGCCGCCGGCCTTCAGGATCCCGAAATAGGCGATGACGAACTGCGGGCAGTTCGGCAGGAAAAGCCCGACGTGGACGCCCTTCTTCACGCCGATTGCCTGGAAGCCGGCGGCGGCGCGGTTCGCGAGATCGGCAAGGTCGCCGAAGTTATAGATGCGATCGAGAAAATCGATTGCCGGGCGGGCAGCGAACTGCGCCGCCGCGTCGTCGAGCAGGGTGAACAGCGGGCGGGCGGGGAACGTCGCGTCCCAGGCGATGCCTTCGGGATAATGCGCGAGCCAGGGCTGATCCGTCATTGTTTCCTCCCGACGCGAAGCCGCAGCCAAGACGCTTAGACGAAGAAGTCCGGGGCGAGATCCTTTTCCGCGACGCCGGGCGCGAGGTATTTGGAAAAATCGCGGACGCCGGCGGCAAGCAGAACGTCCTCGTCGATGCAGAAATTACCACTGAACCCGCGTGCCTCCTTGGTCAGGATGACATGCGCCGCGTCGGCCATGATGGCCGGATCGCGGCCGCGTTTCAAAAGCTCCGGTCCGCCCAGCATGTTGAGTGCGGCGGTCACGATCACGGTGCGCGGCCAGAGCGCGTTGACCGCGACGCCCTGTTTGCGGAACTCGCCCGCCATGCCGAGCACGCAAAGGCTCATGCTGAACTTCGCCATGGTATAGGCGACATGGGGCGCAAACCAGCGCTCTTCCATGTTCAGGGGCGGCGACAAATTGAGGATATGCGGATTATCGGCCTTCACAAGATGTGGCAGGCATTTCTGGCTGCAGAGAAAGGTGCCGCGGGTGTTGATCTGGTGCATGAGGTCAAAGCGCTTCATATCGGTTTGAAGCGTGCCGGTGAGGCTGATGGCGGAGGCGTTGTTGACCAGGATGTCGATGCCGCCGAAGACCTCGACCGCCTTATCCACCGCCCGCTCCACCGCGCCCTCGTCGCGGACGTCGACGACGACGGGAAGCGCGCGGCCGCCCGCCTGTTCCATCTCCTGCGCCGCGGTGTGGATGGTGCCGGGCAGCTTCGGGTGCGGCTGGTCGGTCTTCGCGGCGATGACGATATTGGCGCCGTCGGCCGCGGCGCGCAGGCCGATCGCCTTGCCGATGCCGCGGCTCGCGCCGGTGATAAAGAGCGTCTTGCCCTTGAGCGAGGTCATGCGTTGGTCTCCCCAGGCTTGTCAGGCGGTCTTCTTTTGCGCCGCCTTTGAAGTCACCGGCCGGCGAAGGCCGGCTTTCGTTTCTCGATGAAGGCGCGGATGCCTTCGGCCCAATCCTCGGTCATGGCGCAGGCGGCGAAGCTTTCCGCCTCTGCCTGCAGCTCGGTTTCGAGACTGCGGTCGAGCGAGGCGTTGAGCAAGGCTTTTGTGCGGGCGATGGCGACCGCGGGCCCGCGCGCGAGGCGCTGGGCAAGCCGCGTCGTCGCCACTTCCAGCTCGGCCGCCGGCACCATGAAATTGACGATGCCGAGGGATGCCGCCGTCGCGGCGTCGAAACGATCGCCCAAGAGCGCGATTTCCATCGCTTTCTTCAAGCCGACGAGGCGCGGCAGGAAATAGCTGCCCGAGCCGTCCGGGCTCGCCCCGATGTTGACATAGGCGAGCGTGAAATAGGCGTTGTCGGCGGCGATGACGAGATCGGTCGCCATGGCGAGGCTCAAGCCGAACCCGGCGCAGGCGCCCTGGACGCTCGCGATCACCGGCTTCGCCATCTGGCGAAGCATCAGGATCAGGCGGTGGACCTCGTGAATCTCGCGCTCGAAGATGAGGCGGCGTTCCTCCGCCGTCATGGCGAGGAAGGTCTGGAAGCGCTTAAGATCGCCGCCGGCCATGAAATGCTCACCGGCGCCGCGGATGACGAGGCAGCGCACAGCGGGGTCGCGGGCGATTTTCTCGACGAAGCGGATCATGCCGCCGGTGATGCCGTCGTTCAGCGCGTTCAGCGCCTTCGGCCGGTTGAAGGTGAGGGTCGCGATGCCCTCCGCCACGTTCCTGATCACATCCCCGGCGATGGTGTCCTCGCTCATGCGCTCCCTGCCCTCCGCGTTTTTCTCCCCGAACTCAGGCCACGTCGGCGATCGGCTGGCTTTGGCGGTAGCGGAACACGCCGTCGGCACCGAGCTCGCGGATCAGCGATCCCTCGCCGATCAGGTAATGAAGATGCGCCAAGGCCTCGCCTGTCGCCAGCACCATTTCGCGTTCCTCGATGCGGCGATGATAGAGCGCCGAGAACACCTGCAGCACCTTTTTCGGCTCGGCGCAGGCGGCGAGAAGCGCGGCGAGACGCCGGCGGTGATGCCATTCGAGCTGGTCGATCCGCTGATGCAGGCCCTGGAACGGGCGGCCGTGCGAGGGCAGCACCAGGGTCGCGGCCGGCAAATCGCGAAAGCGCGGCAGCGAGGAAAGATAGTGTCGCAAGGGGTCGGCCTCGGGCTCGCTGGGATAGACGCCGATATGGGGGCTGATCTTCGGCAGCACCTGATCGCCCGAGATTAGCAGGCCAAGCTCGGCGCAATAGAGGCAGGCTTGTTCCGGCGCGTGGCCGCGCCCGACCATCACCTCCCATGTGCGGCGGCCGATCTCGATGGTGTCGCCCTCCGCGATGCGGTGGAACGAATCCGGGATCGGGCTCACCGCTCTCTTATATTGGTCGAAGCCGCGGCCCCTATGGGCCGCGAGCGCCGCCTCGGGAAAGCCGAGCCGAGCATAGAACTCGAGCACCGCCTCGGGCATGGTTTCCTTGGCGTCGAGCCAGATCATGCGGCCGAAGCTCCATTCGCCGAAGGTCATCCAGAGCGGCATGTCGAAGCGCCGGCAGAGCCAGCCGGCAAGGCCGAGATGATCGGGGTGGAAATGGGTGGCGATAAGCCGCCGCGGCGGTCGCGCCGCGCCGGCGAACAGGCGCTCCGACACCTTGTCCCAGATGCCGCGAAGCTCCGGCCGGTCCAGGCCGGAATCGATGATCGTCCAGCCCGGACCATCGGCCAAAAGCCACAGGTTGATGAAATCGAGACCCTTGATCGGGATCGGCATGCGCAGCCAGAAGACGCCGGAGGCGATTTCCAGGGGCTCGCCCGGCTCTGCCTTCGCAATGGGATAGGTCAATTCCTCACGCAACGGTTTTTCCTCTCGCCATATAATCGGGCGCCCGCCGCAGCGCGCGGGCGATCATACGCCCCGCCCCGCGGCGCCAGCGCCCCACAGCCCCCTCTCGTACCCTAGTGTCCCGATTCTGAAATTCGCGTGATCTCTCTATCGGCTTCCTGGCGAATTTCAGAATTGCAAGGACACTAGCACCTTAGTGATTTCGCGTGTCGTTTTGGTTTCGAAGTTCGCCAGGAGCCCGATATCGACGGGATGGCGAACCTCGAAGCCACGACACTAGGCCCGAAATCATAAAGTGACGTTTACGTAAAGGTCAACTGGGGTGAGGTGCTGTGGGACCTTACCCGAGCAAGAATCGCAAGTCTCTCCGGCCCGGGCGACCAAGTTCATGTATTGCGGCGAATACAGTTATACTTGCTACTCGGCTCTAAAGCTGGATCAGTGTGCGATGCGGGGGAGACAGCGCCCGGGTCGGAACGCAAATGAAGCTGTTATTTCCTGACGCATGTTGGACGCCGAGCTTTATTTCTGGCGCGGCTTTTCTGTATTTCCAAGGTGAAGGAGTCACGTTCACCCTGCATCCCTCAGTATCGACATATCTCACCGGCATCAATCCGTCGAACTTTATCCGATAGGCCCAAGACCAAAAACCGACTTAGTTACCTGCGCTCTCTGAGTTTCTCTCTACCCAGTCAGCCTATAGATATAGCCTCCAGTCTATCTCTGAGCTCCTTGAGCCGCTGCGTGGCCGTGGCTTCCGAACAGTTATGCTGAGCTACCCAAGGGACGCCGCCGCATGGCAGTCAGCTGAAGGCCTGATCTTATCGTCGGCGCTCGGGCGCAAGGAGATTGGGTTGCTCATCGACCCCTTCTCTGCGTCGGACGAGCTATTTTCACATATATTTTTCGAAAATATCTAGCGAGGCTCCGCCTCGGACCGACGAGACATGTGGACAGGTGGCTGCAATCGGCGGTTCATGACGGGCTTCTGGTATAACCAGTCCCAAGTGGGGCCGACAAGCGGCCTAAACGCCTACAAGAGGC